>NZ_VJNV01000002.1 GCF_008633915.1 Campylobacter sp. LR291e
AAAATGTATTATTAAAGCTTAGAAAAGTTTTTTTAATTTATTTTATGGCTGAGTAAACCTTTGCATTAAAATGTATGCTAGTTGTAGTTTTTTGAGCTTTCATAATAAGAGGTGGGCTTATCTTAACTAGACTTTCAAAATTTTTTAAATTATCTAAAAAATCGTATAAATTTTGTGGTTTATCCATACTTGCATCAATGCTTATATTATTTGTTAAATAAAGTTCGTTTGTATTTTCAAGCTCTTTCATAACTACATTTTGAAAATATTTTTCTAAGAATTCTCTAAAATGCACAGGGTTAAATTTTTGTTCAAATTGCGAAAAGCTATGGGCATTTGCTTCTTTTAAATCATTGATTCTTTCTTGATTAAATTGCAAATTGGCTTGTTCTTCTTGCAAGGTGGCAAGGTGGGAATTTTCTAATATATTTAATTCTTTGAAATTTTTAAGGGTAGGCAGTAATAAAAATAAAATCAAGGCAAAGCACACGGTTATAAAGCTTAAAATACAAATGATTAATTTAAGTGTATTTATATCATCAAGGCTTTTATCGTTTAATAATTCTTTCATTTAATCCTCTTCAAGTATTTGCTTTTTATTAATGCTAACAAAGCGATACCAGCCATTTGTTAGCTTATAATAACTAGTGTAAGTTTCATCAAACACACTTCTTAAAGGCGTTTCTAAAAGCAAGGAAAACATTTCTTTTGTAGGGCTTACTCCACTTAAAGTTAGGGTATTTTGCTCCCAATCAAAGCTATCAAGCTTTATAGAATCAGTTCTTATAACCATATCAAAAAGATTTTTAAGGCTATTTTTCATTATCTCATTATGTTCGTTGTATTTATTAGCTATTAAATTTTGTTCTACTAAAAGCTCGTATAAGCTTTGTGCCTTTTTAATCTCTTCTTTTGTGTGAATGGTTTCTTGTTCTTTATTGTAAATTCCATTGTGTGCAAGTCCTATTCTAATGACATAAAGCATATAAATGGCAAAAATAAAAAGTATACTAAGGCTAAATAAGAAAAACCATATCTTACCAAAAGAGGTTAAAAGTGGTTTATTTTTAGCTTTTGTAAAACTATAAGTCATTTAAGTTCCTTTTGCATAAGCTCTAAAAGCAAATCATAGGTATTTATCTCTTTTACACTTGGACTTACAAAAATTTCACCTTCTAAAAAATCAAGTGCACCTTGCAAAATAGGCTCACTTGCAAAGATTAAAAGCTTATCTATAAAGCTTCCTTGATATCTTTCATCCTTATAAAATTCTTCTAAATTTTTAATGATATTACGGCAAAATTCCATATCGTTACTAAATTGATTAAGCTCGTCAATTTCTATTTTCTCATCGCCAAAATCCACTTTTACATTGGTATCATCTTCATTTAAAACATCATCAAGTTGGTCAAGTTGTGCTAACTTATCATCTAAGGTCTCGTCAAAATTATCCAAATTTAAATCAATATCTTTTTTTTCTTCTTTTTTATCTTCGATTTTTTCATCATCAAGCCCACTTAAATCAATATCATCAAGTATTGTCCCTAAATCACCATCTTCATCAACCATTTCTAAACCGGCCTCATCTTCTATAAAATGGTATTTTCCTATTAAAATTTTTCTATCCTTGCAAATGAGTAAGGACATTATTTTTTTATGTTTAAATACATATAATATTGTTTTTCCCGGGTCAATATCACTTCTTCTAACACAATAATACAAAAGTGCCAAAGGCGAAAAGATAAAGTCAAGCTCTCCACTTTTTTCAAAAAAACTATCAAAATAATCAATATGTTCAGTAGCAGTATAAATAAAGGCATTATTCAAAGGCATAGTTTTAATGCTAATCTTTCCAACGCCAAGTTTTTCAAATTCCTTTTCATCAAGAGTCATTGCTAAGCCTTGTTCTTTGCTATCTAGCAATAAACCAGTATAATGAAAATGAAATCTCTTGCTTAAAAGTTTAAGGTGTTCTAGGAATTTATCTTCTTTATCAAAGCTTTTTTCTTCACTAGTAAGGATATTATTTGAACGAAGTTGTATGGCTTTAATAGTAAATTTTTCATCATCAAGAATAACTGCTACAAAAAGTTGAGGTAAAAATTGTCTAATAAAAGATAACATTTTATTCCTTAAAACTATCAAGTTGATAAATTTTTTTAAATTCTTTTTGTATCAACTGCTTTGCTTGTTCTTTTTCAAGCCCAGAAATATCCAAGGGCTCACTTAAACGATAAACAATCCTACTAAAAGGCTTTGGTAATATCATTTTATCCCAACTTTTAAACTGCCAAAAATTACTTGACTCATAATTTAAAAGCCTTATTTTAACATTTTTTTTAAGTGCAATCAAGACGGCCCCATCTGATATGCTATGAAAAGGACCCCTTGGTCCATCAGGAGTTATTACAAGGTCGTTTTTTTCATCTAAAATTTTAAAAGATTCTTTGATAGCTTGTTTTGCTCCCTTAAAAGTGCTACCCCTAACGCTATTTAAATCATAAAATTTTATAATATTGGCTATCCTTTGTCCATCTTTATGGTGAGAAATCATCACATAAGCCTTTTTATCTTTTATTCTAAAATGCCTAAATGCAAAGGGCATAAGGGCAAGTCGCCCATGCCAAAATAAAATAACACATGGCTTTTCATCTATTTTTTCACCCCTATAACTTTTAATGCAAGTTAAAAAAATTAACCATTGAAAAAATACTATAACTAGCGAAAGCAAGGTTTCTTTAAATGATTTGACCATAAAAAACCATACGCCCTGCTTGATTTATTTTAACTCTTTTTATCTGTCCTAAAAATTCAGTATTTTTATGTACTTGAACTAAAAAATTATTATCCGTTCGTCCTATTATATTTTCATCTTTTATCTCTTCAAAAAGCACTTCAAATTCTTTATTTTTCTTAGTAGCTACTATCTCATCTAAAATTTGAGTATGTCTATTTTGCAAAAAACTTAATCTTTGAGAGGCTATGTTTTCAGGAATTTGATTAGTCATTAAAGCAGCCTTTGTTAGTGGTCTTTTTGAGTACTTAAAAGAAAAAATTTGTTCAAAACGAATCTTTTCTAAAATATCTAGGGTTTTCATAAAATCATCATCATTTTCACCAGGAAAGGCTACTATAATATCTGTTGAAATACTAACTTTTGGGCACATTGAACGAAGTTTTAATGCCCTATCTAAGTACCATTCCCTTGTATAGCCTCTTTTCATGGCCTTTAATATAGAGTTTGAACCACTTTGCAATGGCATGTGCATACTTTTACAAATTTTATCATTTGTACTGAAGGTATGTAAAAATTTATCATCCATGTGTAAGGGGTGAGGGCTTGTAAATCTTATTCTTTTTAATTCTTCAATTTCACTTAAACTATTAAGTAAATCCGAAAAATCCATTTTTTTATGAGTATTTGCAAAGTGTTTTCCGTAATTATTTACATTTTGCCCTAACAAAAAAATTTCTTTAGCACCATTCTTGGTAGCTTTTTGTGCCTCTTTTAAGATTATTTCATAAGGGATTGAAATTTCATCTCCTCTAGTATGAGGAACTATGCAATAAGTGCAGTGTTTATCACAACCTATGGATATATTTATGTAGCTTTTATAAGGACTATTTCTAAAATCAGCAAAGGCAAATTCGCTTTCATCATAATTTATATCAACGCCCAAAAATTTAGGCGTTTTAACTGCCTTTGTAATCTTAGAAATATTTCTTGCCCCAAGTACAAAGTCAACATAAGGGGCTTTTTTAAAAATTTCAGCACCCAAATGCGAGGCCGTACAACCACAAACACCGATTTTTGCGTCCTTTTTTTTCACCTTTTCAAAGCTACCTACCTCTGAAAATAGTTTATGTACCGGCTTTTCTCTAACCGAACAAGTGTTTATAAGTATTAAGTCAGCCTCTTTGATATCTTGGGTTAAGCTATAATTTTCTTTTTGCGTTAACTCAGCTATGATATGTTCGCTATCTCTAACATTCATAGCACAACCTAAGGTTTGAATAAATAGCTTTTTAGAACTCAAAGAATATGTACCTCATACATATAATCATTTGCATCAAGCCCATACTTTACAATTCTATGATATACGCTCAATCCTTTTTTGCTAAAATGTTCGACAAGGGCAATTAATTGCTTATGTGTATTGTCCCTATCAAAATAAAAAAACTTTTGTCCTTCTTTTTCTACTGCTTCTTCAATCTTTTCTAAGCTTATAGTTTTAGGCTTTTCATTGATTAAATTTCTTGCTATTTTTAACTCCATATCATATCCTTGACTTCTTTTAAATTTGTGATTTTAGCAAATTTTACTTTTAATTAAACTTATTAAAGGTATAATTTGAATCTTCTTTTGAAAATTTCCCAAAAAGGTATCAAAATATGGAAAAAACCACAGATATCATCGAGTCTATTGCCAATGAAAAAAATTTAGACTTACAAAGTGTTAAAGAAAAGGTAATAATAGCCTTAATAAACACTGCAAAACGCATTTACGGGCAAGAATATGATTTTTTTGTTGATAAAAAGAATTTAAATTTGTATCAAAAAATCACAATTGTTGCTGATGATGATGAAAGGATTGTAAATAATCCTGAAAGTTTTATCGGTTTAAGTAAGGCTAAAAAAGAAGCTGGTGATGTTGAGATAGGGGACGAGCTTACCTATGAGTGTTCTTTGGAAAATTTAGGAAGAACTGCTGTAAATACCTTGCATAAAGAATTAGAATATCACATTCAAAGGCTTTTAGAACAAACTATTTATGATAAATATAAAAGTCGTATTGGCGAAATGGTTTTTGGCGATGTTATACGCGTTGATAGTGAAGAAAATACCTATATAGAAATTGATGAATTAAGGGCTTATTTACCTCGCAAAAATCGCATAAAGGGTGAAAAATTTAAGGTAGGAGATGTGGTTAAGGCTGTTATTAGATTTGTTTATATTGATAAGGGAATTAAGATAGAATTAAGCCGTACTAGTCCAAAATTTTTAGAAGCACTTTTAGAAGCTGAGGTGCCTGAGATTAAAGATAAAATGGTAAGCATTGTAGCAAGTGCTAGAATTCCAGGAGAAAGGGCAAAAATAGCCCTTTTAGCAAATAGTGCTAGTATTGACCCGGTTGGTGCTGCTGTTGGTGTTAAAGGCGTTAGGATAAATGCAGTTAGCAAAGAACTTCATAATGAAAATATAGATTGTATTGAATTTTCAAATGAAAAAGAAATTTTAATAGCAAGGGCACTAGCCCCTGCCATTGTATCTTCGGTAAAGATTGAAGATAATAAGGCAATAGTTAGCTTAAACACGGAACAAAAAAGCAAGGCCATAGGTAAAAATGGTATAAATATAAGACTAGCATCTATGTTAAGTGGCTATGAAATCGAGCTTGTAGAGATTAAAGCCAATCAAACAAAAAATAACGAAGAGGCCATGAAAAATTTAGAAGCCTTATTTAAGAATGTTTAGAATTTATTTTGCTTAAATTTTTTTCTTATCTTAGGCACATCGATAAGGATAAATTTGATAAGCCCCCATTTGCGTTTGCAAGCTTTTAAAAAGACATCATCAAGCAAATAGGATAAGTGTTTTCTAAGCTTTAAACCTTCTTGATAATCGCTATAATCTTGTAATTTTGGCAAGGTAAGTTTAGGATTTATTTTTATATTTGCTTGATATTTTTTATCTATTTGTTTATGTTGTAAATATATTTTTATGAGTTTAAAAGGTAGGATAAAAATATTATTATGCACCATTGCAAAGCCTAGTTTATAGCTTAACCTACTTTTAATTCTTCGCACAGCCCCATTAAATTTTTTGCCTCATATTTTGCAAGTCTGTCAAGTTGAATTAACATAAATATATTTTCACAATTAAAATATTTATAAGTTGCTATATGTCCATGATAAGGCTTATAAGTTAAATAATAATTATCTACTACAAAAAATTGAGCAGTTTCAAAGGCACCCCAAAAACTTATCAAACCTAAATCAACAAGCTTGAAATTTTTATATAAAATCAAATAATAAGCATATATTAAGTGTTCAAAATCATACCAAGTAAGTTTAGTTAAATTTTCATCGATTTTTGTTAACTTAAAAAAATGTTTTAAATGAGAAGTTTTGTAAATAAATAGGTTATGAAATCACATGTAAAGCCTAAGGTTTATATTTGCGTAGTTTTTATGTTTAATGAAGTATTTTACACAATGTGAGCTTATTTTGTGATTCCATATATTAGTTTTATTACCATATAAAATTTTTTCCTTAAAAAAGTTTTCACACATTTTTAATAAATTTATATTTTTTATAATCAAGCTTTCAGCATCTTTTTAGAAATTGCAACAGCACTTTTATGTTCTATATCAAAGCCAAATATAATGCTAATATATTTTGCATTACAATCAAATTTCTTAAAACTATCTGCTTGTTCATAGCTTGAAAATACAAAGGCTAAATCAGCTTGTTTATCTAAATTATATTTTAAAAATGAGACTATAAATTCGCCATCTTTTTTAAAATATGGGGTGGGTATAGGCATTAAAAAACATATTTTATTCATATTTATCTTTTAATTTTTCATACTCATCAGGGGTTCCACAAAATATAATCTCATCTAAATTTATTTTAAAATATCTTATATCTTTTCCCTTTTCAATGAGTTTATTATACATAGGGGCTATGTAAAATTCATTCTTTGTAGTTTCTTTATCTTTATACATTTGCTTAAAAACACTTAAAAAATCACTAGCCTTTTTAAAATAATAAAGCCCACTACTACAATAATTTGAAATTCTTTCCTTTTCTGTAGTTTTGGCTACTTTATTTGAGCTTTCATCACCTGGTAAAATAAAACTCCAATGTTCCCCACTAGCACAAAAAACTTCTAAATAGCCATCAATTTTTGATAAATTAAAATCAGGCAGGGTAAAATTTGGGCGAAAGGTATCTATATTAAAGATTAAAATTTGACCCTTAATCTTTGCTTTTTTTATGCCAAGGGCTACGGTGTGAGCTTGTCCTTTGGTAGTTTTTTTAAGTTTTACTAAACCATAGTTTAAAAGTCCTAGCTTTTTACATTCTTTTTTTATAAATTTTTCACTCTCATTAATATCTCTATAAATAAATAAAAACCTAGCTATCCCAAAATAAGCCTTAAAGCCTTCAATTACATGTGAAAAAACGCTTTTATCATCTATTAAAAGTTGATATTTTGGTAACTTATAACCAAACTTTAAAAAACGACTACTAAGCCCTGCCATAGGAAAAATAATGGTCATTTATCATCCTTTAAAAAACGCTCATACAATAAAAAGGCATTGGCTAAAAAGGCAAACTGCCTTTCTTTGCTATCACTATGAAGAGGTAACATTGATAAAAATAAATGTATCATAATGGCTAGTATTTCTTCATTTATATTAAATATTTCTTTAAAATTTTCTTGGATATCTTGTAAATCTTCATCAACTTGTATAGAAAAATTAATTTTAAAATTATCAAAACTACACTCATAAAAACCAGCTATTATAAAATCATAAAGCCCTAAAACGCTATGGGCTAGTTTTGCTAAATCGTAGTTTTTATCTCCATAACTTGTGATATTTAAATCAAAATCCATGCCTCTTGGGTCATAGGTTTTTATTAAATTGCTTCTAAAATCATACATTATATTCGAAAAGCAAAAATCTCCATGTATCAAGCTTATATCTTGCTTTGTGTTTAAAAATTTGTTTAATTTATCAATCAAAGTTAAAACACTATCATATTTTTTACCATTTATAATTAAGCTTTCATTTAGATTAAAATTATTATTCTTGGCAAAGGTGTTTAATCTTTGTAAAGTTTTTTCTTTGTAGTTAAAATTAATCTTTTTTTCACTTTTATAAGAATGAAGAGTGTTTAAAAAGGTTTTTAAAGACATAAAAATTTGTTTATAAACAAAGCTCGGTAATTTTCCGAATACAAAAATTTCAGCTAAGGTATTATTATATAAATATTCTAAAAAATACTTATCACCTCCTTTTAAAAAGCGAGGCGTGTATATTAATAATTCCTTTGGTAAATTCTTAAACCACGCACTTTCAGCCCTTATTTTTTCAAGCCATTTTGAACTTTTTTCTAGGTAGTTATTTTCAATGTGTATTGAGTTAAAACTTCTACTAGAACTAATGATTTTTTTAGAATGAAAATAACTAGTAATCAAACCAAAATCAAGCCAGGTATCATTTTGCATAAGTTTAAAGGGATATTGTTTAGAATAAGTTTTTAAGCCCTTTATAAAATTATATTCATTTTTTACTATTTCTTTAACAAGTACCCTTGGAAATTGAACAAAAAATGCCCCACATATTGCTAAATTTTTATCATAATTTTTATCTATAACGCTAAATTCATCATCTAAAAAAGTCCATTCATAATTATCCTTTGGCCGGGCTACTTGAATGGAATTTACAGGACAATCAAGGTTTTGAAAAAAGGTATCACCATGCAAGATAAGTAAATTTTCATTTAAATTATAAAATAAATTTATACAATAAACTATACTTTCTCCAAGACTTAAATTTTCATTTGCAAAGATTAAATTTATATTTAATTCTTTTAATTTTTCTTTATCATAAGGAGAAATTTTAAAATTTGAGGGCAAAGAAAGATAAATAGGCATATTAAATTTGGCTAAAAGCCTTGCTTGATACTCATAAAGCCTTTTATTGCCAAGTGGTAAAAATGAAGGAACGGTTCGTCCAAATTCTAAATTAAAATCAGAAGAAGAATATTTTGCGGAAGTAATTAATATCAATTTTTATCCTTTTTTATATCTAAAAGCTTACAAATTTCATCATAATTTAAATTTTCAAACTCACTAGGTCTTATAGCCTTATCATCCACATAAAAGCCCTCTTCGCCACACCAAGGCTTTCCAACTATTATCTCATCATAAATAATATTATTTTTTTCAAGCCATTCAATGATTAATGGCAGGGTGCTTTCTCTTATCTTTTTAATATTACCATTAAAACTTTTCATATTTCTACTTGTAAAAATGATAATCTTAAAGCCCATTTTTTTATATTCTACAAGCTTATTTGCAAGTTTTAAATTTACTCTTTTATTTTCGTATGAAACCTCTTTTTCATCTATGGTTAGGGTATTGTCTAAATCAATTAATAAATTTTTCATAGTCTTTCTTTATGTTTTTTTAAAATGTTTCTTACTTCAAATAGGAATTTTATATAACCACCCTTAAATTTATTTTTATTTGCCTTTATTAAGGCTTGACCTAATTTATAACTTAAATGTTCTTTACATTTTAAGCTCTCTTCATAGTCTTCATATTTTTCAATGGGTGTTAAATGTTTAAGTTTTGATTTTTTATGTATATCAGCAATATAGCTTAATACATAAGGCATCCTTATAAATCCCATTAAAGAATGAGAATTATCTATTATAGCTTTGCCAAGCTTATAGGAGAGTTGATTTTTAACCCTTAAAACAGCTCCCTTTGTAGTATGTAAATTTGGGTTATAAAACTTTGGGTTATAAAACTTATCAAAAGGAACTTTTGCGTTAAAGGCTAGCTCAAAAAAATCCCAAATATCCTTACGATTTTTAAGATTTTCATTTGCATTTAAAAAATCTTGCAATACTTCTTTGCTAATGTCTGGTTTTTTGATATTTTTTAAACATATGGTCCAATTTGTTGGAAGGGTCGAATATTTAAGGAAAATATCACAAATTGCTATATGCCTATACAAAATAAAATGAATTGAATCAATATTTGGAATTTCTTTGATATAGGCTAAACTTTTTGTTTTTTTAATATCATCATATAAGCTCAATGTTTTTACCATAGTCTTTCTTTGTCCAAAGAAAAAATTATCACCTACCATGCCATTAAAACAGGATGTATAAAGTTCATTTTCTTTTAACCTTAAAAGACTTTGTGTTTTTGGAATTTTTGTCACCACTATATCAGGTCTTAATCTTATAATAAAATTGTATGTTATATTATTTTCTTTTTCATAATTTAAAATTTGATTTAAGCCTTCTTTCCAGCAATAAAGCATTTTGTATATATTTAATTGTGTTTTTACATTTGAGTTTTTATATCCTTTAATTTCTTTTTCAAAAATTTCTTCTTCATTTAATATTAAGATATCTTTTATATTTTGTATTGTTTTAAATATGTTTTTATTTGTTTTTAATGGCATACTTGTAGTATCTAATTTTTTATAAGTATTTGGCATATTGTTAATTAAAAAAGAAGTTTTTTCAATGTCCTTTGGATAAACAAAACCCGTGCATATTCTACCTACCCAACTCATATGAGAATGCCTAGCATGGCAAAGCCCAGGATATTCATAATGCTTATCCCAAGTACAAACAAATGCATCAGCATTTAAGTTATCAATGAAAGTCTTATTAAATTCCTTAAAAATCTCTTCATAATTTCCTCTAATTTGCCCTGATATTAATACAGCTATTTTTAACGGCGAATTTAAGGGTTTTTGTTCTAAATTAGCATAAAGTTTTTGTTTTTGTAAATAAAGTTCGTTTAAACTAGGATAATTTTGCCTTAAATTTTCATATATGATTTTTATAAAAGGAAGTTCTATATCATTTGTATTGTTTTGGGCTATTTCTACGAATAATAAATTAAGTAAGCGAGAAAAATTATGGTCTAAAAATGCTAAGTTTTTTTGATTATAAAAATATAATAAAAGCTTTGTTAAAAAATATTGCTTTGTCAAGGTTTCAAGCTTGGTATTTGCATACATAATAATGATTTTTTTAAAAATCATTTCATCTAAGCATTTTGCCTTTATTAGTTCATTTATTGCAAAATTTAAAACCAAGGTCTTAAGACCCCCCCCATAACATAAATCAAGCTTTAAAAGCTCATTTAATGGGCTAAATTGTTTTGTTAGGGTAAGATAATATATATTTGATTCTATGTTATTTTGCAATTTATCATTTTCAATTTTTTCAAGTGTTGTTAGAAAATTTAATATATTTTTAGCTTCTTCAAAACCTATATATTTTTTGTCAATTAATGCTTGAATGTGTTCTTTGCTAAGCCTTAAAACTAGTTCTTTAAGTTCTATAATTTTGCCTGTATTTGCTAAAAAATTTATATATTCAAGTATTAAATTTTCATCTTTTTGATAGTATTTTTCATATAAATTACAAGTTTTTTCAAAATTCCATTCTTGTTTAGCCATTTTTATAGATTTTCGCATAAATATCCTTTAATTGTGAAAGCTTAATTATAATTGTAAAATCTTTAATCTATTTTAAAAAATTTCCGTTTTTTTAAATTTATGCCCTTATATCCCAGAAAAAATCTATCCATTCCTTTGTTTTTTTGACCTTAAAATCAGGCTTAATGATAGCTGCTTTTTTGTAAAAAATAGTGGCTATTTTAAATTCTATTAAGGGGTATTTTTCTTTTAATATATTATTAATTGCTACTAAACTTTCTCCACTATCTACTATATCATCGATTACTAAAACCCTTTCAAAGCCACTTAAATCAGGGATATTAAAGATTTTTATATTATCTAGTTTATTTGTATCATCATAGTGGATTGAATTTATGCAAAATAAAGAGCGGTTATTTAAAATAACAGCTAAGGAATGTGCTAAACTCATACCCCCTCTTGCAACAGCTACCAAGGCTTGAGGATTAAATTTTTTAATATCCTTTGCAAGTGTTTTAACATCCTTTTTAAATTCATTAAAGCTATAAAATTTCATATTTTTCCTAATTAAAAAATTGTAAGATAAAAACTGCTAGACAAATCAAGCTAATGATTAAAATACCAGCATTTAAGTCTTTAAA
The DNA here is from genome assembly GCF_008633915.1 of Campylobacter sp. LR291e. Classification (GTDB taxonomy): domain Bacteria; phylum Campylobacterota; class Campylobacteria; order Campylobacterales; family Campylobacteraceae; genus Campylobacter_D. The sequence continues at coordinate 11,845 of NZ_VJNV01000002.1, forward strand.
TTCTCTTTTTAAAATTTTCATTATCAAATAGCCCATAAAACCAAAGGCAAAACCTGTAGTAATTGAGTAAGTTAAAGGCATCATAATTATAGTAAAAAAGGCAGATACGCTAATACTTGAATCCTTAAAATTTATGTGTTTAACTTCATCAAACATTAAAATTCCAACCACTACTAAAACAGGATAAATAGCATTTGCAGGAATAGCCTTAAAAAGAGGCAAGAAAAAAAGGCTTAATAAAAAGCAAAATCCAACTACAAATATGCTTAAACCAGTCCTAGCCCCACTTTCAACCCCCGTTGAACTTTCTATAAAAGCAGTCACCGTTGAGGTCCCCATTAATGCTCCACAAGTTGAAGCTGTTGCGTCGCTTAAAAGTGTTTTTGAAAGCTTTTTTTCGCCATTTTTACTTTCAAAAATTCCACCCCTTGCCCCAACGCTTGTAATAGTGCCTATACTATCAAAAAGCTGGGTTATAAAAAAGGTTAAAATGATAGGCAAAAAGGCTAAATTTAAAACTGATTTTATATCAAGGGCTAGAAAAATTTCACCAAGCCCACCATTTTTACTAAAATTTGGCAAGGAAAAAATTTCACTAGGCAAGCTAGCATTATTTATATTAAAGACCCAAGCTATAATAGAAGCACTAAAAATAGCTATTATAAAAGCACCCTTTAAATTTAAACTTCTAAAAAAAAGTATTAAAATAAGGCTAAAAATGCCAAATAAAACCCCGCTATCTTTAAAATCTCCAAGCCCTACTAAAACTGCATCATTTTTTACCACAATACCCATTTGTTGCAGTCCTAAAAAGGCTATAAAGGTACCAATCCCAGCACAAATTGCATATCTTAAATCAATAGGAATACTTTTAATAATCCAAAGTCTAAATTTAGTTAAAGCTAAAAGTAAAAAGATAAAACCAGAAACAAATACAGCTCCCAACGCACTTTGCCAAGGTACATTTAAGGCTAAGCACACAGAAAAGGCAAAATAAGCATTCATACCCATTCCAACACTCATAGCAATAGGGGTATTTGCGTAAAAGGCGTTAAAGATACAAGCAAGGGCAGTTATTAAAGCAGTAGCACATATTAATGCATCAAAGGGCATTCCTGCACTACTCATAATATTTGCATTAACAGGGATTATATAAAGCATGGTTAAAAAAGTGGTAATACCGGCGATAATTTCAGTTTTTACATCGCTTTGATTTTCTTTTAACTTGAAAAAATCCATTTATCAATAAACCTTCAACTCGTTATAAAGGCTATCTCTTTCAACAGGGATTAAATTTGAAGTTTTAATAAGTTCTAAAAATAGGTCTAAACTAGCCCCATTAGCACTCTTTGCTCCACCTGCACTTTGAATGCTTTCTTTTTCTATAGTGCCATCTAGGTCATTTGCTCCAAATTCTTGTGCTACCATAGCCAAATTTAAGCCCATAGTAGCCCAGTAAGCCTTGATATTTTTTATATTATCAAGCACTAGTCTAGAAATTGCTATAGTTTTTAGAATTTCTTCGCTATCCATAATTTTATTTGCCTTTAAAAAATTGTTATTACTTTGCCAAACAAGAGGTATAAAGGCATTAAAACCATTTGTTTTATCTTGCAATTTTCTAAGTCTTAATAAATGGTCGCTTCTGTGTTTTTTTTCTTCAATGTGTCCAAAAAGCATAGTAGAATTACTTTTTTTATTTTTATTATGCCAAAGTTCGTGTATTTTAAGCCAGTTATCGCTACTTACCTTACCATGACAAATTTTTTTACGAATTTCTTCATCAAAAATTTCAGCACCCCCACCAGGCATTGAATCAACACCATATTCTAGCATTTTGTCAATAACTTCTTCATAAGACATATCAAAGCGACGTTTTAAAAAATCAATCTCAGCGGCAGTCATTGCTTTAATGTGTAAATTTGGATACTTTTCTTTAATCATTTTAAAAATTTCTAAATACCATTGCCAAGAACTATCTTTGTTGTGTGCTGAAACTATATGAATTTCTTTTGTACCTCTTTTAACCGTTTCATCAACTATACTCATAATCTCTCCATAATCCATTTTATAAGGATTTGGATTTTTACGATGTGCTGAAAAAGCACAGAATTTACAAGTATCAGCACAAATATTTGTAGGATTTATGTGGCGATTTATATTAAAATAAACCTTTTTTCCGTGTAAGGCCTTTCTTTTTTCGTGGGCAAATTTAGCTAGTTCAAAAAGGTCTAAGTCCCAAAGTTTATTTACATCCTCATCTTTGATTCTCTCGCCTTTTTCAAGGGTATTTAGTAAGCTTTTCATGTATTTTTCCGTGTTAAAATGTGAAGATTTATTATAAGCTTTCTTATATAAAAAAAAGTTTATAAAAAAGTCAATTTCAAAGATAAATTCGCTAAAATAAATTTTTAAATTTTATAAAGGTTATGTTTTGATTGAAAGTATTGAAAAGTTAAAAATGGAGCTTAAACTTTATAAAGCCCAGTATTTTAAGCATTTTTTAAAACAAGGTTCTTTTGCCTTGCATCATTGTAAAGAAATGGATAATTTTATAAAAAAAGCCCTTGATATAGTGCTAATAAACTGCTTTGAAAGCTTTTTACCACCAAATGATAAAATCCCTCTTTGCATAATAGCAAATAAACAATATGCTAAATTTAGCCTTTGTGCAAATGAGGTTTTGCCATTGCTTTTCATATACAAGGATGTTGAGGCCTATCATATAAAATCAATCATTAAGGCCTTAATAGTGGTTTTAAATGATATACATTTACAAATTGATTATGTCATAATAGAACTTGATGGCTTAAAAAATATAGCTAAAAATGAACTTAAACAAAATATCATTCAAACACGTTTTATATGCGGTTGTAAGCCTTTATTTAAGGATATTAAAGAATGTTTTGAAAATGCCTTAAAAGAAGAAAAAGAACATTTTGCAAGTGAGTTGTTAAATAAGCTTAGTTTAGATGCCCTGCCTTTTTTAAAGCAAGAATTTGATATAAAAAAGGATTTTGGTGGCTTAAATACTCAAAGAAATTTGGATGATTTATTAACCTTATTTAAAAATTCGCCAAAAAATTATGCCTTAAATTTCATAGATGAAAAGGATTTAAGTGAGCTTCGTTTGGCAAGTGATTTTTTAATGTCTTTAAAATCGGCTATGAATTTACAAGCAAATAAAGATGAAAATATTTTTTTATTAAATAATATACAAGAAATAGCCCAGCTAATGTATAAAAAGGATAAAAAGAATTTAAAGGCAAGTGAAATTTTAGTACAAAAGGCCTTGCAAAGTATGCACACGGTGGCACTTTATTCTGCTTTTTTGGCCTTTAAAATACAAAATAATAATTTAAATAGTGATTATAAAAGTTTTATTGATGCCTTAAATTATTTAGTCTTGCTTGAAGATAAAGAACAAAGCTTTGATATAAATTTTGTATTTAATCTTAAAAATTTAGTTTTTCATAAAAAAGATATGCAAAAGGCTATGTCAATGTTTAAACAAATTTTATATAAAAAACATAGTTTTGATATAGTTAAATTACTACTTGATACGGGTTTTTTAAAAGAACTTTTTAAGCCCTTTATGAATGCAAGATTTTTAATAGATGAAGAAGAAGAATATAGCTTTGATATACAGGCTTTGCTTACTTTACAAGCCTTTGAACAAAGCGATGAGGGAATTTTTATCTCTTTAAAAGATGAAGAAAAATTTATTATAAAACTTGTTATTTTAATGAGTGCAATTAGTTATGAAAATGAAGTTTCTCTAGCCAGTATTTTTAGAAATTATGTAATGAAATTTAATGTAAAAAGTGAGAATTTAGAACTTGGTTTAAAGCTTTTAAAAAATTATAATGCCCTTAAAAATATGGTAGAAAAAGAAGATATTTTTAATCCTTTGATAATTTGTAATCTACTTTCAAGACTTGAAAATCAAAAAAGTTTAGAACTTTTAAATTCACTCACAAAGCTTAAAGCAAGGGTTTTAAATAAGCATATCTTTTTTTTTAAGGGCTTAACAAGATTGTTTGAAAACGCTAAACAAGGCTTTGAGGATGAAAATTTACTAGATGAAACTACAAGGCGAGTCAAAAAAGAATTAACACTAAAAAGAACGAAATTCTTTCTTGATGCAGGTGAGTATTTGCAAGATAAAATTTTACATATAAAATCAAATTTATTTATCATTAAAAATAGCTTTGAAGACATAGTAAATATAGCAAAAATAGCCAAAGAAAATGAGTTAAAATTTTGGTTTAGTAATGAACTTAACTTAAATTTGCAAGTTGTTGCAAGTAAGGGTTTTAATTTTGAAGTAATCTTACTTGCCTTATCAAATTTAAATCTTATTTTTATGAATTTCTTTGAGTTATATGATGATAAAATTTATCTAAAATTTGAGTATGATGATGTCATCAGCATAGAACAAAGAAATAAATTAGCACAGCTTTTAAATTCAAATTTAGCAAATTTTCATAAAAGAAAAATTAAAAAACCATTGATTAAAAAAGATGAATTAAAATTTGACTTAAATTATTCAAAAATTTATGCAAAATTAAATTTAAATGCTAAGGACCAGCAGGGTTTAGTGGCGTTTTTAATGAGTAATTTTAATAAATTTAATTTAATTCTTTGTGCGGCAAAGATACAAACTATACGACAAAGGACTAGAAATACCTTTATTTTTCAAAAAAATGAGGCCTTGCTAAATAATGCAAATGAGCTAATAAATTCTTTAATAAGTGAGTGAAAATGTGCGGAATCGTAGGTTACATAGGCAAAAATGAAAAAAAAGAAGTGATTTTAAATGGGCTTAAAGAACTTGAATACAGAGGTTATGATAGTGCTGGAATGGCCGTTTTAAAAGATGATGATTTAAGTTTTTTTAAGGCTGTTGGAAAGCTTGAAAATTTGGCAAATAAATGTAAAAATTTCACAAGCGATGGCTTTGGACTTGCAATAGGGCATACAAGATGGGCTACGCATGGAAAACCTACTGAGATAAATGCCCACCCTCACCTTGGGCAATATTCTTGTATTATACATAATGGTATTATAGAAAATTATAAAGAATTAAAAGAAAAACTAGAAAATAAAGGCATTAGTTTTTTAAGTCAAACAGATACTGAGATTGTCGTACAACTCTTTGAATATTATGCAAGGGAAGAAAAGGACGCATTTAAAGCATTTACAAAATGCGTTAAAGAGTTAAAAGGGGCTTTTGCTATTTTGTTAATTACTAAAAAAGATAAGGAAAAAATATTTTTTGCAAAAAATGCTGCCCCTTTGATAATAGGTAAAAAAGAAGATGAAAGATTTTTTGCCTCTGGCGATGCAGCTTTGATAGGACTTTGCGAGGAAGTTTGTTATTTAGAAGATTTAAGTTATGGTTATGTAGATAATAAAAAAATAGTACTTTTTGAAAATGACAAAGAAAAAAGTATAAGCTTTTCTAAGCTTCATTCTAATAAATTATACGCTCAAAAAGATGGCTTTCGCTTTTTTATGGAAAAAGAAATTTATGAACAAAGTCGCGTTTTAAGCGAGGTTTTAATGGGAAGAATTGATGGGGGGAAGGTTATATTTGATGAGCTTTTAAACAAGGATTTAAGCAAATTTGATGAGATTACGCTTTGTGCTTGTGGGACAAGCTATCATGCAGCCTTAACTAGCATGTATTTATTTGAAAGAATAGCTAAGATAAAGGCAAGGGTTGAAATAGCAAGTGAATTTCGCTATAGAGAGCCTTTAATAAAACAAAATAGCCTTTTTGTAGTAATTTCTCAAAGTGGAGAAACAGCTGATACCTTAGAGGCCTTAAAGATCGCAAAAAAGGCAAATGCTTTTACCCTTGCAATTTGCAATGTGGATAATTCAAGTATAGTAAGATTAGCTGATTTATCCTTGCTTACAAGGGCTGGTATTGAAAAGGGGGTTGCTTCTACAAAGGCCTTTGCTACACAAATTTTAACCCTTTGGATGTTAGCAATTTATATAGCACAAAAAAAGGATTATAAGGTAGAAAATGAAATTAATGCCCTTTTGCATACGCCAAATTGCGTTGTAGTAAAGCAAGAATTGCACGAAAAAATTCATCGCCTTAGTAAAAGATATCTTGATGGACATGGCTTTTTTTACATAGGAAGAGATATTTTTTATCCATTAGCTTTAGAAGGGGCGTTAAAGCTTAAAGAACTTTCGTATTTACATGCAGAAGGCTATCCAGCCGGTGAAATGAAACATGGACCTATAGCCTTAGTAGATTCAAAACTTTATACTATAGTTTTAATGCCTGAGCATTGTTTATACGATAAAACTCGTTCAAATGCCCAGGAACTAGTGGCACGCGATTCAACGCTTTTAACAATTTCTCCTATAGAATTTGATTTAAGCGATGATTTTATAAAGATAAATGAACAAAGTCATCAAATGTGTGAATTCTTTGAAATGATGATAATAATACAACTTCTAGCTATGGAAATTTCAATTCGCCTAGGAAACGATGTAGATATGCCTAGAAATCTTGCAAAGAGTGTCACGGTGGAGTAAAAAGTGCAAAGCTATTTTGCACTTTTTATAAGTTTTAAGAATTTTAAGGAACAAGTTTTTAAAAAGCTTTTTTTAGAATGTTTGATTAAATAATTAGCTACTTCTTTTCGCCCAAACATAATAGCAAAAGAAAAGGGCGTCATACCTAAGCCATTGTTTTCATCGATATTTGCCCCATATTCAACAAGCAGTTTTACCATATCTAAATGCCCTTTAAAGCACACACCAGCTAAGGGAGTTTGTCCTCTATCATTTTTTTCATCCACATTAGCACCCATTTGTAAAAGCATTTTAGCTACATTTAAAGCATTATTATAGGCTGCTAACATTAAAAGTGTATCGCCTTTATGAGTTTTTAAATTTATATTCAAACCAGCATCTAGCATTATTTTTAAATTTCTACTATCATCGTTTCTTGCGTAATCAAAGGCCATTGCACAAAGCTGACTAAACCTTTGTTCTTCTTGAACGCTTAAAATCATCTTTACTCCTTTTTAATTTTGCCACTAAAAAAGTGGCAAAAAATTATTTTGAAAGTGCGTCTTTAACGCCCTTTGCATAGCTTGGGTCAATTTTTTCAAAATGCCTTAAAGCCCTATCTATAATCACTCCATCAACGCCTTGCATAGAATCAGCTATATTGCTAAATAATGCTTTCTTTTGGGCTTCGTCCATGATGTTATATAACGCCCTTGGTTGTGTATAAAAATCATCATCCAAAGGGGCATATCTTTGTGCCTTATCGCCTATATTTAAATCAGGTTCAAGGTACTTTTTATCTTCTTTTGGACTTTCAGCAAAACTATTTGGCTCATAATAAGCACCACAATTTTTATATTCATCAAAATTCATAGCACCTGCTACATTATAGGTATTTATTTCAACCCTTGGGCGATTTACAGGGAGTAGGTGATAATTTGTTCCTATTCTGTATCTTTGGGCATCTGGATAGCTAAAAATTCTAGCTTGAAGCATTTTATCAGGGCTAAAACCTATACCATTTACTATATTGCTAGGACTAAATGCTGCTTGTTCTACCTCGTTGAAATAATTTTTTACATTTTTATTAAGCACCATTTCACCGATATCTATTAAAGGTACTATGCTGTGAGGCCAAGTTTTAGTTAAATCAAAAGGATTAAAACCAAGTTTATCAGTTTCATTTTCGCCTAAAATTTGAATTTGTACCTTCCATTTTGGAAAATCACCCCTTTCAATAGCTTCTACTAAATCTCTTTGATGACTTTCTCTATCCTTTGCTACTATCTTAGCTGCTTCTTCATTAGTTAAATTTTTAATGCCTTGTTGAGTTTTAAAGTGAAATTTCACCCAAAATCTTTCATTTTTAGCATTTATAAAGCTGTAAGTATGTGAACCAAAGCCGTGCATATGGCGATAACTTGCAGGGATACCTCTATCGCTCATTAAAATAGTAACCTGGTGTAAGCTTTCAGGGCAAAGTGTCCAAAAATCCCAAGCTGCATTACTTGAACGCAAATGAGTTCTTGGGTCTCTTTTTTGAGAATGTATAAAATCAGGGAATTTATAAGCATCTCTTATGAAAAAAGTAGGGGTATTGTTACCTACAAGGTCCCAGTTTCCTTCTTTTGTGTAAAATTTAATAGCAAAACCTCTAACATCTCTTTCTCCATCAGCCGCACCTGCTTCTCCAGCCACGGTTGAAAAACGTATAAATAAAGGTGTAACTTCATCTTTTTGAAAAATTTTAGCCTTAGTATAGGCTGAAATATCCTTTGTGATTTTTATCTCACCATAAGCACCACTTCCCTTAGCATGAACTGTTCTTTCAGGAATTCTTTCTCTGTTTTGATGTGCAAGTTTTTCAAGCAAAATATAATCTTGCAACAATAAAGGACCCTTATTGCCAGCACTTAACGAATTTTGATTATCCGCAACTATATTACCAAAATCATTTGTTAATGTTCTCATTTTTTCTCCTAAATAATAAAAATTATTGATTGAAAAATTATATCACTTAAAAATAAAAATAATATTAAATAATAAAAATTATTGATTATAAAAATAAATTATTTTAAATGTCATATTTTTTGTGATATTTGGCTTAAAATTATATAATTTAATATTATTTTAAAAAAGTTAGTATATAATGATTTTGCTGTTTAAACATAAATGGCTACTTTCCTTTCGTTATACATTCCTTGTATTTTAACATTGTGTGTAGTTTTATAGCTACACACTTTTTTATACTATGCTTTATTAATCAAAAATTATTATAATGTTTAGTTTTAAATTTTTAAAAGGGTAGTTTTGAAAAAAATTTATATAGCTTTTTTATGTAGTTTTGCTTTATTATTATGTGCTTGTTCTACTAAGGAAGCAATTATAGAAAATAACACAATCATAAGTGAAAATGAATTTGATGAATTTGAAGAAGAATTTGAACAATACGAGATAAACGACCCCTTAGTAGGATATAATAAAATGATGACTAGCTTTAATGTAGCCCTTTATACTTATGCTTTTCGCCCCGTTTTAAAAGGCTATGAATATGTTGCACCAAAGCCTATTAGAACAGGGGTTAGAAATTTTTTTAGTAATCTTTTAGGGCCTTTAAGAATAATCAGTCAAACCCTGCAATTTAAATTTGACAAGGCAAGTGATGAAATAAAACGTTTTTTAGCAAATACTATTTTAGGACTTGGTGGAATTTTTGACTCAGCTACTGATATGAAAATTCCAAAACACCCAGGCGACATAGGAACAGCCTTTGCAAGTTGGGGGATAAAAAGTGGTTTTCATATAGTTTTGCCTATTTTAGGACCTAGCAATTTAAGGGATTTAATAGCCTTGCCCTTTGATTGGTATCTATCGCCAACTGCTTATTTAGATGATGTTTGGTTGAGATGGGGGATTAGTGTTTATGGTTATGGTAATGAGTTGTCATTTAGAACAGATGAAATTGATGAAATTTATTATAATACGCCAAATTTATACCCATTTTTACGCGATGCTTACGAACAAAGTCGTATAGAGCTTAGCAAATAAAGGAGAAAAAATGAAAAAAATACTATTATTTTTAAGTCTTAGTTTGGTACTTTTTGGCCTAGAACTTAATAATATAGAAAGTGTTATGCAAACAAATATAGATAAAAGTTTGCAAATTTTAAAACAAACTCAAGGGGACAAAAAACAGGCTGCAAGTACAATATTTGCAATATTTGATGATATTATTGATTATAAATTAATGGCTAGACTTAGTCTTTCAAAATATTATAAAAATTTAGACTCGGTCCAGCAAGAAACCTATAATAAGGCTTTTGAAGAAAGTCTTAAAAAAAGTTTTACTGATAAACTTAGTCTTTATAAGGACCAGACTTTAAAGGTTAAAAAAGGCGAGTTAAAAAATGAAAAGAGATATTTTTTAACTAGTGCTATGGTGATTGATGGAGAAGAAAAGAATGTAGTTTTTAAATTTTATAAGGAAAATAATGATTGGTTAATTTATGATTTTGATGTTTTAGGTATTAGCATAGTTCAAACCTATCGTTCGCAATTTGGAGATATCTTAGAAAATGAAAATTTTAATGCCTTGTTAAATAAATTAAATACGATTATCATAGAATAAAATGTTAGCTCGTATCCTTAAAATTCTAATAAATAACGCAAAAATAACCTTTTTTGCGACCTTAGCACTCTGTCTTTTTTTAAGCTTTTTTGCCTTCAAATTAAGCGTTGATGCAAGTGCTGAGAGTTTACTTTTAGAAGATGATAAGGATTTAAAGGTATTTAGGGAACTTTCAAAGCATTATAAAAGTGATAATTTTTTAATGTTAGCCTTTAAGCCAAGTGATGAAAATCCATTTTCAACGCAAAGTTTAAACGAGCTTGAATCCTTGCATAAAAGCTTAGAAGAAATTTTTCAAGTTAAAAAGGTTTTAAGTATCATAAATGCACCCCTGTTGCAAAGCACAAATGAAAATGATTTAAAAGAACTTTTAAAGCATATTCCTACTATAAGGGATGAAAATATAAATTTCAAAAAGGCTAAGGATGAAATTTTAAATAGTCCTTTTTATAGATTAAATTTAATCTCAAAGGATTCTAAATTTTTGGGTTTAATTATTTATTTAGAACCTGATTTAACCTACGCAAATTTGATTGAAACAAGGGATAGTACTACAAATGAAAATGAAAAGGCAAAGTTAAGACTGGCAATTAAAAAGCATCAAGATAAACAAAGAGAACTTGACAAACAAACCCTTATAAGTATTAAAGAACTAGTTAAAAGTTATGAAAATAAAGGTCACACGCTTTATTTAGGTGGCATAAATATGATAGCTGATGATATGATTGCTTACATAAAAAGTGATTTAGCACTTTATGGATTGTCTTTAATATTCTTGCTAGGTTTTGCCTTATGGTACTTTTTCCGTTCTTTTTATTTTATAATACTGCCATTATTTATTTGCTTTATATCTTTAAGCAGTGCAAGTGGACTTTTTGCATTATTTGATTTTCAAATCACGGTTATTTCTTCAAATTATGTAGCCCTTGTTTTAATCATTACACTAAGTGTTATAGTGCATTTAATAACGCATTTTGTACAAACTTCTAGTAAGTACCCAAACGCAAAATTAAAACGCGTAGTACTTCAAACCTTATTAGCAAAGGCAAAGCCTAGTTTTTTTGCTATATTTACTACAATTATTGGCTTTTTATCTTTGATTTTTTCTAATATCCAGCCTATTATTCAACTTGGTATTATGATGAGTATAGGCATTGCTTTTTCACTTATTTTAAGTTATCTTTTTTTAGCAAGTATGCTTGTTTTATTTAATATTAGAATTTACAGATACAAAGATTTTAACGCAAATTTTTTAAATTTTTGTGCAAATGCTAGTTTAAAATATAGAAAAATGATTTTTCTACTAGCTATTATTGGCGTATTTATTGCACTTTGGGGTATTAGTTCTTTAAAGGTAGAAAATTCGTTTGTGAATTATTTTAAGGATGGCAGTGATATAAAAAAAGGCTTATTAGTCATTGATAGAAATTTAGGTGGTACCATTCCCTTAGAAGTAGTGATTAATTTTGAAGAAGAGAAAAAAGAAGATTTAAATAATGAAAATTTAGACTTTGAAAGCGAATTTAATGAACTAGCAAAGCAGGATACTTATTTTTTCAATGCTAAAAAAACGCGTATTGCAAAAAAGGTGCATGAATTCTTAGCGAATAAAGAATTTGTAGGTTCAATTTTAAGCTTAAATAGCCTTTTGGAACTTGGTAAAAAAGTAAATGATGGCAAGGAGTTAGATGATTTTGCCTTAGCTTTTTTAAATGAGAATTTGCCAGGTGAGTTTAAGCAAGAATTATTATCTTCTTATGTTAGTATTGAAAATAACGAACTTCGCTTTGTAATGAGAATAGTTGACTCAGATACTAAGCTTAGAAGAAATGAATTTTTATTAAGCTTAAATGATGAGTTAAAAGAACTTTTAAAGGATGATGGGGTTAAATTTCAATTAACAGGCATTATGCTTTTATATAATAACATGCTACAAAGCCTTTTTGCGTCGCAGTTTAATACGCTTTCCTTTGTGATTTTAGCTATTTTTGTGCTTTTCGTGCTTATTTTTAGAAATTTAAAATTAGCCCTTATTGCAATCTTAGTAAATGTTATACCTTTAAGTATAGTTTTTGCCTTAATGGGAATTTTTGAAATTCCTCTTGATATAATGAGTATAACAATAGCAGCTATTGCCATTGGAATAGGCGTTGATGATGCCTTGCATTATATTTATCGCTTTAAAGAAGAAATAAAACACAAGGGTATTAAATACTCAATTAGAACAACACATCTAGCAGTGGGCTCAGCCCTGTATTATACAAGCATAAGCATCATCTTAGGCTTTAGCGTTATGCTAACTAGCAATTTTATACCTACTATTTATTTTGGAATTTTGACTATTTTTGTAATGTTTTTGTTATTAAGTGGAAGTTTATTTTTACTTCCAAGCTTTTTATCAACCCTTACAAAGCCAAAAAGATATTAATCAAAATACATACTAAAGGCTGTTACTACAACAAAAAGCACTATTACTATAAGCATATATTTTATAAATGTAGTCATTACATATTCCTTTTTAATTTTTTAAGTATAGGCTTTGCAACCTTTATAGCACGACTTCTGTGTGAAATTTGATTTTTTTCATTTTCACTTAGCTGGGCTAGGGTTTTATCGTAATTATCAGGTATAAACATACTATCATAACCAAAGCCATTTTTACCCTTTTGCTGAGTGATTATTTTACCATAAAGAAAGCCATGAGTTGAAAAATCTCCAAATTTAGAACTAATGGCTATAGCACAACAAAAATACGCCTTACTTTCACTAAGCCCTAAGGTTTCGAGTTCTAAGGCAAGTTTTTCCTTATTAGCCTTATCATCTTTTACACCAGAAAAACGGCTTGAAAAAATTCCAGGTCTTCCATGCAAAATATCAACACAAAGCCCACTATCATCACTTAAAACGACAAATTTTTCTTTGTCTTTAGGGGTTAATAGATTAAAAATTGCCCTTGATTTTATTAAGGCATTTTCCTTAAAAGAAGTACCATTTTCTTCTATATTAAATTGCCCTGAAAGTTCGTTTAAAGAATAGCATTTATAAGACTTTAAAAGTTCTTTTAATTCTGCAAATTTGTGTGCATTATTGGTTGCTAAAATAATCTTCATTGTCTCTCCTATGAAATTTTAAATCTAATCTTAGCTAAAAAGACTTTAAATCTTAATAATGAGTTAAAGCATTTAATAGTAAACTTATATTTTTTAAATAGGACAAAAAATGTTAAAAAATATTTTCATCTTATCTTTTATAGTAGCTACTAGATTTTTTGGGCTTTTTATAGTTTTGCCTGTGCTTAGTTTATATGCTTTAAATTTAAAGGGGGCAAATGATTTTTTAATCGGTATGCTTGTTGGAATTTATGCTCTTACTCAAATGCTTTTACAAACTCCCTTTGGTATGTTAAGCGATAAAATAGGGCGTAAAAAAACTATGCTTTTTGGGCTTTTAATATTTATAATAGGTTCTTTGGTATGTTCTTTTGCAAGTGATATTTATATGATGATTTTTGGACGCTTACTTCAAGGAAGTGGAGCGATTGGGGCTGTGGCTACTGCTATGATAAGTGATTTTGTACCAGAAGAAAAAAGAGGTAAGGCAATGGCTATAATGGGCTCGTTTATAGGAATTTCCTTTGCTACCTCCATGCTTATAGCTCCTATAATGAGTGCTAAATTTGGACTTTCAAGCCTTTTTGATTTAAGTGCAATATTAAGCTTTTTATGTATAATCTTGCTTTTTGCTTTTTTACCAAAGGAAACAAAAATCATCCACCACAATGAAAAAACGCCACTTTTGCACCTTTTTAAAGATAAAAATTTAGCCCTAATGAATTTAACAAATTTTATGCAAAAAATGCTTATGAGTTTAGCTTTTTTAAGTATTCCTATAGTTTTGGTTAAGGGTTTTGGTATCTTTAAAGAAGATGAACTTTATAAGGTTTATATCTTAGCAATGCTTGCAGGTTTTTTTGCTATGGGCTTGGCTGGAAGTTTAGGTGAAAAAAGAGGGCTTAGTAAGCAAATTTTAATACTTGGCGTTTTATTTTTTATATTAAGCTATGTACTTTTTGTTGTGTGTTTATTGGCAAATTTTAGTTTAAGCATAGCAAATGGTGTTTTTATCGTTGCTGTTGTTATATTTTTTATAGGTTTTAACTTACACGAACCTATTATGCAAAGCTGTGCTTCTAAATTTTGTAAGGTTAATGAAAAGGGGGTTGCCTTAGGCATTTTTAATTCTTTTGGTTATTGTGGAAGTTTTATAGGCGGACTTTTAGGAGGGCTATTTTTTAATAATTTTGATATTTTATGTATCATACTAGCCTTTTTTTCTATCATTTGGCTTATTTTGCTTTGTTTTTTAAAAAATCCAAGCGAGTTTAAAAATCTTTATTTATCCTTAGATACTAAGTTAAATTTAAATAATCAAATTTTAGGCATAGTTGATATTTATAAAAATACAAAATATTTAGTTATAAAATTTGATAGTAAAATAATAAATGAGATCAGCTTAAAAGAAATGTTAAAAATTTAGTGCAACTAGCTTTTGTGCAAATAAAAATATAGCTTTTAATCTCTTTGAAAAAAGTATAATAAATTTCTTTTATCACGAAAAAAAATTTGCAAAAAATTATAATTAAATTATATGATAAATGGGAAAAACTAGAAATTAGTGAAAAATTAAATAATGACGATAGACAGGAAATATTATATAAACTACAAAGACAATAAGGTATAGTGACAATAAAGGTGTTTTAATTAAAAATTATGATATAAAACAATATTTTTCTCATACAACTTTGTGGAATCAAACGGATTTTGTAGATGTGGAAAATAAAATGGCTAACAATTATTATCTTGGTAATATAGGTGATGTTAAACTTGATTTTTGGGAATTAAAAGATTAAATATGAAAAAATTTTTATTGCTTTGTGTATTTTTAGTTGTTAATGCAAATGATATTAACAACACATAAAAATTTGATGAATATAATAAAATAGCTATAAAAATGGGATTTATATACAAGGTAGATAGAGAGTAATATCCATATGAGAAAAAGGTAAAACTTTCCAAAAAAATTGGTTTAGAATATTGTATAAAAGGCGATTATTTTGAAAAAGAACTTTATAATTTAAATTTGGTTTTACAACATATATATACTAATACATATATTTATTATACTAAAAAAATTGATTTTTAGATACTTAAATAAGGTATATTATGAAAATTATTTTATTAATTTTTTACACTTTTTCTTTTGCAATAGCTATTGAAACTATGAATGTGTTAGAAGAGTATAAATAACCATATGCATATGAACAACGAGTTATAGCTTTAAAAAAAAGAGGTTTTGAATATTGCTTAAAACTTATTAAAAGTAATTATTATCCATTGTTATCAGATGATATATATCAAATTAACAATTATTTTTTAATTAAACATTTTGAAACTAAAATAGGTTTAAATAATAAAGAATGGTTAAATAACGATAAAAATAAGTTTAAAAAATTTATTTGGAAATTAAGATTGTCAGTAAATATGAAAAATACATATTCTATGCAATGCCTTGATATATATAATAATTCAAAAGAATATCAAGACGAGATTGAGCGTATAGTTAAAAAATATTATAAAAATTGTAAGTAATATAAAATCTAGAAGTATATAAATAAAAAAATTTGCAAAAAACAAACAATAAACTAAGACGCTATATTTAAATTTGAGCCTATTTCTTTGTTTTGTGTATAAGCACTAAATACATAATTATTTTTTGCTAAATTTGAAATAGTATAGCTTGAAGTCGTTGAAGTGTTTATTTTTTCGGGTGTATCTACTTCAAAGCCTTCTTCTTCGTTTGAATTTTGTGTATCCTTTTTTTCCTCAAGTTCGGCCTTTTGTTCTTCATTTTTTTGAACCCTTGCCTCACTTTCCATTTTTAAGGCATCATTTGCCACCCTATAATCTTGTGGACTAGGGTCAGCCGGTGCCATGGCAGCAGCATAAATTTTTCTAGCATTTACTATAGTTTGTTCAGGTGTTCCACCTTTTTTCATACTAATAGGTACCTCACCAGCCACCGCATACATTTGATTATCAGGTCCCTTTTCATAGCTATAATTTGCACTACCAGTAAGCCCTCCACCAGCTGCTTGATGTGCTGCTTCGTGTGCTCTTACTTCTCTATCTATTTGTTGCAGTTCTTTAACCTGCCTTAACTCGCTATCATTTAACTCAACGCCGTTTATTTGCGTGGTGTCTTCTTGGTTTGTAGAATTTGTATCTTCTAAATTTTGTGAATTGTAAAAAGAAAAGGTATTATAAAGATTTGAATTAATTTGCATTTTTTCTCCTTTTCTTTGATTTTTAATCATTTTACTTTAACTTTGCTTAAAAATTTATACAATTTTTTGTAAAATATGTCAAATTTTTAACAAAGGATAAAAGATGATTTATGAAAATAATTTTTTCTACATAGAAAAAGAAGAGTCTCAAATTCCATGGCTTAAAATTTTTACAAAGAAAGAATATAAAGAACTTAGCCATTGTCCAAAAAAGGTCCAAAAAAAGCTTTTTAAGCTTGTTTTAAAAGCAGAAAAAGCAATGCTAGAATTTTATAAACCTGATAAAATCAATATAGCATCCTTTGCAAACTATGTACCAAGGGTTCATTTTCATGTAATGGCTCGCTTTAAAGATGATGCTTTTTTCCCAGAATGTATGTGGGGAAAGCAGCAAAGAGAGATTAAGTCTTTAAATTTGGCTGATTTTAATGATTTTGTATCATTTTTGCACAAAAGGCTTAAAAAATAATTTTTGTTAATTTATAATTTATATTGCAAGGTTAAAATTACATATAATTTTCAAATTAAGGAGAAAAAATGAAAAAAATTTTACTTAGTTCGCTTGTAGCGGTTAGTTTGCTTAGTACTTCGCTTTTAGCAAAGGAATATAGCCTAGATAAAACTCATACTGATGTTGGTTTTAAGATTAAACACCTTGGTATTAGTAATGTAAAGGGAAATTTTAAGGATTATTCTGCAGTTATTGATTTTGACTCAGCGAATTTTACCTTTTCAAAACTTGAAGCAAATATTAAGGTAAATTCTATTAATACAGAAAATACTTCAAGGGATAAGCACTTATTACAAGATGATTTTTTCAAAGAAAAATCTCATCCAGAAATTAAATTTGTTATGAAAAAATATGAAAAAATTAGCAATGAAAAGGGTAAGATGACAGGGACCTTAACCATGATAGGTGTTTCGAAGGATATTAGCTTAGATACTGAGATTGGTGGTGTTGCTAAGGGAAAAGATGGCAAAGAAAAAGTAGGCTTTACCCTAAATGGTAAGATTAATAAAGATGAGTTTAATCTTGCAAAAGATGCTAGTACTTTAGGTAGCGAAGTAAGCCTTAGTATAGAGGTTGAAGCTAACGAAAAATAATTTTTACAAAGACTTAAAGTCGTTGCTTTAAGTCTTTTAAACTTTGTGTTAATTCCTTTGTGTTATTGCTCCAAACTATTTTAAAATCTAGCTTAAATTTTTCATCTTCTATGCTAAACTCTTTATTTCTAAGTAAGGATTCTAAAAAAGCTAAGTGTTTTAAGGCCTTGTTTTGATTTTCAAAAACTAATACAAAATCATCATCACTTACAAAAATTTTTGTCTTAAATTTTCTTAATACCTTGCCAAGTTGCCTCAAAATAAGCCTTTTGTAAGCAGTTTGTACATAATCAAATTCATTAAAATGAAGTAGGGCAATTACAAAATTTTCTTTATTTTTTAGGTAGTATCTTAGCATTTTTTGATTGGGTAATTTTGTCATTTCATCATAAAAAAAGGCCTTATATAGCTTAAAAATCAAATACACAAAAAAGACAAAACTTGCAAATTCAAAGTACGAACAAAGGCTTAATCTTGTATATAAAAATTGAACAAAGGCTAAAATATAGGCTAGTAATAAATAATACTGCATACTTTTAATACATCTTGCAAGAACTAAAAAAGCCATTATTGAAAAGATAATAAAACCAAATTCGCTAAGTGGGGTAAAAATGCTTAAATTTATGATTTTTACCTTTGAAATTTCACTTAAAAAATTGGTATTCTTGCTTAGAAAAATGCTAATAAACATAAAGACAATCAAGCATAAAAAATTTATTAAATTTTCTTTGCAAAATATGATTTTATTTTCTTTGCTAAGGCATAAAAGTCCAAATAAAAGTGGCAAGAAAGTAAAATTAATTAAATGTGCTTGATAAATGCTCGTGTAAAGATAGGTACTTTTTGCTATTAAAAGTCCAAGGCTTATAAAAAAAATGCGAGTATAAAGAAAGTAAAAGGCTAAGCAAATAACGATAAAATCAAAAATCAAGCTAAAATTTAATACAAAATTCAAAGACTTTCCTTATAAAAAACATATTTTATAATAAAAAAGCTAATATTTTAATATTGTAATAAATTTTGCTATAATCAACTTTTTTAAGGAGAAAAATGTATAAAATTTGCTTTTGTTTAATACTTCTTTTTACTTTTTTAAATGCAAAACCAAAGCAAGTTATAGAAGAACTTTCTAAAAATGCTTTTTTGAATTTTGATATTTTAGCACCTGTAAAATTAAGTCATCATGGGCAAGATTATGAAATTTATATTGCTAAGACTAAAAAAGAGGCAAAAAATTATAAGGTATTGTATTTTACAGACGCAGATGCCTTTTTTCCAAGTTTTTTAAATTTATACGATAAAAACGATGATTTAATCTTAGTAGGCATAGGATATGGTAAAAATTTAGCCTTTCATAAACAAAAAAGAATGAAAGATTATACGCCAAAAATAAGTGGCAGCGAAGTTGGTGGAGGAGATAAGGAATTTTTAGTCTTTTTAAAAGAATTTTTAATGCCTTATATTAAAGATAATTTTGCTATAAATGAAAATTACCAAGGATTTTTTGGTCATTCTTTTGGAGGCTTATTTGCCTTAAATACCTTACTTAAAGAAAGTTCTTTATTTACTCATTATTTTATAATTAGCCCATCGCTTTGGTGGGGAGAAAGTGCTTTTTTACCCACAAAATTAAGTCTTTTAAATTGTCCAAATATCTTTTTAGCAAAGGGTAGCTTAGAAAAAAACACGCATTCTTTAAAAGATTCAAAAATAAATATTAATGATTTAGCCACAAAATTAAGGCAAGATAGTAAGTGCACAATAAATTTGCATATCTTTGAAAATGAAAGCCATGGTAGCGTTATAAAAAAGGCCATGAAATTTAGCCTAGATAATTTTTAAAATTCCTTTTCAATTTGTCTGTATTCTGGCATAAAATTTTCTATAAAGGCATAAAATTCTTTGCTGTGATTTGGAAATTTAATATGGGTTAATTCGTGTAAAATAACATATTCTATACATTTTAGGCTCTTTTGCATAAGCTTAATATTTAAATTTATATAGCCTTTTTTGTGATTACAAGAACCCCAGCGAGTTTTCATTGTTTTAATGCTTAAATGCGTGTAGTTTAAATTAGTCAATCTAGCATATTTTTTAAGATAAAAAGAAAAAATAAGTCTTGCATTCATTTTTAAAAATGCGTTTAAATGCCTTTTAGATGGGCTATTTATGCAAGTTTTATTAAAAAAAGTTTTTTTAAAAGAAGGGTTAAAATTTAATTCATAGCACTTATTTAAAAAATAAAAATTTTCATCCTTTTTATAATTTTTTTCTACATTTTCAAGCCAAGTTTTATTTTTATCTAAAAAATTATAAACTAATTTTTGAGAGGTTTTTTTAGGGATACTTAGATAAAAAAAGCCCTCGTTAAATTTCAAATGCAAATACTTAATAGGCTTGATTTTATAGTAAAACACTCGCCCTTCATAAAAAAAACTTTCTAGCATTTATACAAGAACCTTTCCTTGCCATTTTTTACTTTTCCAACGATAAGAATTTGCAAGTCCTCTAAAAAATTCATCAGCACAAAAACCTATCCAAATGCCTAAAATTCCAAGATTCATATTAAAGCATAAGAAAAAGCCAAGTGGCAATGAAACTCCTATCATAAAGATTAAGCCACTAAAAAATGGAAATTTTGCATCCCCGCTTGCCCTTAGGGCATTTACCATTATGATATTAAAGGTCCTTGATAATTCTAAAAAGATTGAGAGTGCAAAAAGTGGTATCATAATCTTTCGTAAAGTCTCATCAAGTTTTAATAAATCCATAGTAAAATCTTGTAAAGCAAAATTAAGCACAGCCACAACTCCACTTGCTAACAAGCTTAAATACAAGGCCATCCAGGTATGTTTATAAGCTATCTCATTGTATCTTGCCCCTACTAATTTTCCTATTATTATCTCATTTGCTATGCTAATTGCTTGACCTATTAACATTATAAGCATAGAAATTTGAAAATATATAGTTTGAACGCTTAAATTTTCTTTTCCTAAACTTGCTACAAAGCTAAAAGCTATGGTGTATTGGACTATCCATATAAGATTTTCACCAGCTGAAAAGCCACCTATATTAAAGATTTTTTTAAGAATTTCTTTTTCAAAGGCTATCATTTCTTTAAATTTAAGATAAATTTTAAGTTTAAAAATAAGTATTAAAAGTAGTAAACTTACTACCACAATTCGCCCTGCTATGTTTGCTAGGCCAACCCCAAAGAGTTCTAAATTTGTATAGTGAAGTACGAAAAAATTGCCAATAACAATTACTATATCCATTAAAAAGCCAACGCACATAACCCAGTAAGCAAGATTGTAAACTCTTACAATGGCTGCTAAAACAATGGCTATAGCGTCAAAAAACAAACAAATTCCAAGCATATGCAAATAAATAGTACTATCTTTCATAAGCTCATTTGGAATTTGCATAAGTTTTAACAAAATTTCACCCTGCCACACTATAAAAAAGGCACAAGTAAAGCCAAGTAAGGCATTTAAAAAAAGGCTTTGATGAATCACCTTTCTTGCTATTTGTTTATCCTTTGCCCCTATTGCTTGTGCGATTACTACGCTACAACCTATGCTTAAAAAATTAAAGATTGTAAAAAATAAATCTGTTATTTGATTTCCAGCCCCCATTGCCCCGACTAAGAAATTTGAGTAATGAGAAACCATAGCTGTATTTATGATTAAGGATAAAATTTTAGATAACATATCCCAAAAAATAGGAATGCTAAGCTGTCTTAATGAGAGTTGTTTTTTAGGCATTAAAATACCTTTTTGCCATTTATAAAATGAGCCCTCACCTCTCCAAAAATTTTATCTTTTGCATATAAACTGCTTGAATTTAAAGTTAATTTTTTATTTTCATCAAAAAGTACTAAATTTGCTACCTTGCCAACTTCTATTTTTCCACTATTTAAACCAAGAAGTAGGGCAGGGTTAAGGCTTGTGATTTTACAAAGTTCTTCCCAGCTAAAATTATTATTTTTAATCAAAAAGGTATAACAAAGGCTTATAAATTCGCACACACTATGAATTCCAAAGGCTGCCTCATCAAAGGATAAATCCTTTAAGCTTATGGATTTAGGAGAATGTAAAGAGCTTAAAAAGCTGATTTTGCCATTTTTTAGAGCATTTTTTAGAGCCTTTGAATCGGCTTTTGAGCGAAGTGGAGGTAGTATCTTTGAAGAGGTATTAAAGTCATCACACGCACTATCATCTTTAATTAAATGGTGTATACTAGTCATTACAAGTTCGTTTTCTAACAAATTTAAAGAATCTTTAAGGGTAATAATATCAAAAATCACCCTTGCCTTATAAAATTTAGCAATTTCTTTTATCTTGGCTACCTCGCTTGTTTCAGCCACCTCGCTAATGCCAACAAGACCTAACTCAAAGCTTTTTTCACACTCATTCATAACCCCATTATCATCAAAATCCATATTTAAGCATTGGGCGAAAATAGGGACATTTTTCATAAAGGCATATTGTGCAGCCATTCTTAAAATATTTGCATTAAAACTACTTTGAAGTTCGATTCCAAAGGCACCTTTATTTATAAGAGTGGCTAAATTTCTAAATTCATTTTCTTTATTTAAAACCTTAATACTTGCAAAAATTTCTATCTTTTTTTGCCTTAAATTTTGTAAAAACAAGGCAAAACTTTCTTCATCAAAATACATTTCATCTCTTAAAACTATGCTTGAAATTCCACTCTTTAAGCATTCATTTTCTAAAAGTTCTAAATTTTCAAGGCTAAATTTATTATTTTTAAGATTGATATTTAAGTCTATAAAAGAAGGGATTAAAGTTAAGCCACTAGCATCAAAACTTTCACCTTTTAAGGAATTTGCAGGGGCTATTGTACTTATAAGTCCATTTGAAATTTCAAGGTCTTGTTCTTTTTTTCCATAAATTTTTGCATTTTTTATAATCATTTTTTATCCTTTAGCAAAGTACTTAGAGCGTCCTTTACATTTTTACCATTTAAAACAGCAACTACTTCATTTACAATAGGCGTATAAATATCATTTTTTTTAGCTAATTCTTGCAAACCATAAGCAGTTGGGATTCCTTCTATTACTTCTTTTAATTCTTTGATAATCTCATCCTTGCTTAATCCTTTACTAAGCATTAAACCACAGCGATAATTCCTTGAAAGCGTACTAGTTGCAGTTAAAAATAAATCTCCGGCCCCACTTAATCCTAAAAAAGTTTCTTCTTTAGCTCCAAAGAATTTACCAAATCTATGCATTTCTATAAGACCTCTTGATATCAAAGAAGCCCTAGCGTTATTGCCAAGATTTAGGCCATCACTTATTCCACTAGCAATGGCTAATACATTTTTATACGCCCCACATATTTCAGCTCCCTTTATGTCGCTATCAATATAGGTTTTTATATAGCTTGGGAAAAAACTAGCAAATTTTTTACAAAGTTCTAAATTTTCACCACTTATAACAAGGCCACAAGGAAGTTTTTGCATAACCTCGCTTGCAAAAGAAGGACCACTTAAAACGCAAAAATTTTCTTTATCTACAAATTTTAAAAATATCTCATCTAGGAAAGAATTAGTACTTATATCAATGCCCTTTGAGGCAAGTAAAATTTTTTGATTTTTATTTTTAAAATGTTCTTTTAGCCAGGGTAAAATTCCTTGAGTACTTAGTACAAATATTAAAAACTCGGCCTTTAAGGCCTCTTCAATACTAACAAAGTCCTTTATATTTTTTTTAGAATATGAAGTAATTACACAAGAATAATTTTCATTAATTGCATTTTTTAAGGCAAGTCCCCATTTTCCAGCACCGATAATTGCGATTTTATCCATAAATTTAGCCTTGATTTTTTAATCTTAATTTTAACAAAGTTTTATTAAAAGTTAGGTTTTAAGTATAAAAATTTACAATTAAATAAATAAAGAATTCACGCTTTCATTATGATAAATTCTTCGTATAACCTCGGCAAATATAGGAGCTACGCTTAACACCTTTATATTTGGTAGTTTATTTTTTAAAGGAATGGTATCAGTTACTACTATTTCATCGATAATGCCCCTTGATATTCTATCGTAGGCTTCTCCACTTAAAACAGCATGGGTACAACACGCCATAACAGATTTTGCACCCTTGTTTTTCAAAGCCTGTGCAGCTTTTACAATGGTACCAGCAGTATCAATTATATCATCTACTAAGATAACATCCTTATCTACAACGTCCCCTATTATATTCATAACCTCGCTTTCATTTGCCCTTTCTCTTCTTTTATCAATTATGGCAATATCAAGCCCTAAATTCTTTGCTACGCTCCTAGCTCTTGCAACTCCACCTATATCAGGGCTTCCTATAATGGCATTATCAAAATGCTTTGATTTTATATAATCATTAAAAATTATACTCCCATAAAGATTATCAACAGGAATGTCAAAAAAGCCTTGAATTTGCCCGGCGTGTAAGTCTATAGTAACTATTCTATCAATACCAGCAGATTCTATTAAATTTGCTACTAATTTTGCAGTAATAGGCACTCTAGGATTTGCCTTTCTATCTTGTCTTGCATAGCCAAAATAGGGCACTATTGCAGTGATTGAATTTGCACTTGAGCGTCTAAATGCATCAGTTAATATTAAAAGTTCCATTAAATTATCATTTGCAGGGGCACAGGTACTTTGTATTATAAAAACATCCTTTCCTCTAACGCTTTCATCGATTTGAACGCTTATTTCTCCATCGCTAAATCGTTTAATCCCGGCATCACTTAAAGGAAGTGAAAGATATTTTGCTATTTGTTTTGAAAATTCAACATTTGCTGTACCTGAAAAAATTCTATAACCACGCATTTAAAACCTTAAAAATAAAATCGCCAAATTCTAGTAAAAGAAAAATTAAATTTTGCTTTTAAAAGGTAATTTTTTCATAGTAGCTACCCTTTATAGAAAAAACCTTTTTAAAATAATCACTTTCTGGAATCAAATCAGCATTGCCCACATAAAGTCTACCTCTATCAGTTAAAAGCTTGTGAAATTTTTCTAAAAGCTTCATTCTTGATATATTATCAAAATAAATAATCATATTCCTAGAAAGTATAATGTCAAATTTTCCAAGCTTTTCAAAATGGCTATTAAAGACATTGCAAAGTTTAAAATGGCAAGTACAAAGCTCATTTTTTTTAATGCGAAATTCCTCATTTTTTTCTTCTGTAAAAAAACGTCTTTTTTCACTTTCGCTTAATCTTTGTAAGGTTCTCCCTTGATATAAGGCAAGTTTGGCCTCGTTAATTACTTCTGTGTTTATATCTATGCCTACAATGTGTAAGTCTTTAAATAAAATTTGAGCTGCTAGTATGGCTAAGGAGTAAACCTCTTCACCACTTGCACATGGTGCACTTAAAATATTTACACTTTTTTCAAGGCTTTTTGCGTATTTTATGATTTCTTTTAACTGGGTTAATTCCCTTAAAAAATAGGTTTCGCTAATGGTTACAAAATCAATTGTTTTTTGTTTTAAATTTTTATTTACCCTAAGTCCACTTAAAAATTCATCAACACTTCTTACACCTAATTCATTTACAAATTTATCTAGCTTTAAAGCTATAATATTTCTTTTGTCATTTAAATCAATGCCACTTATATCATTAACAATCTTAATAAATTCATTTAAATCTCTATCATTAAAAATAATTTTATCCATATTACTCGCTTTCTACAAAATGTAAAATTTCTCTTTTTAATTCTTTTAAACTCATAGGCATAAGTTTAGGATTTAAATCCTTTGCCCTTTTTGGCATACCATAAACAACGCAATCTGCTTCATTTTCACAAAGGCATTTAACCTTGGCATTGTAAAGATTAAGTAAGCCATGAGCCCCGTCATCTCCCATTCCTGTCAATAAAATCGCAAGGAATTTATGAGCACTTGCATAATGAACTGCTGAATTAAAAAGCAAATTAATATTTGGCTTAAAATTTGTTTTAGTATCGCTAAAACTAGCACTTAATGTTAAAGAACCACTTAAAATAGTATTTGTTTGACAAATATAAATTCTATTTTCTAAAATTTCCTTATCATTAAGCAAGGCTACTTCATTTAAGGCATCTTTGTCAAATTGATTAACAAAAGAAGGGATAAAATCAGGCTTCATATGTTGTGCTATAATTACGCATGTATTGCCTATATCAATGTCCTTTAACAAAAATTTAAGTTGGTTTGGACCACCAGTTGATGAACCTATTAAGATAATTTTCATTGTGTTTTCTTTCAAAGAAATTTAAAGTTTTATAAAAATGTGTATTTTATCACATAAAATAAAATAAAGTTTATTTTTGCAAGTTTTTTAAAAGAAAATAGCTATTTTTATACTTTATTGTGTTAAAATTCCAAAGTTCTAAGATAAATTTTTTGGATAAGACATGTTAAAAGATAAAATTTACATAGCAAGTGACCATGCTGGATTTGACTTAAAGACCCAAATTTGCACATTTTTAAAGGATGAAAATTTAAATTTTAAAGACCTTGGAACTAATAATAAAGAAAGTTGTGATTATCCTGATTTTGCTCATTTACTAGCTAAAAATATAGATGAGACAAGTTTTGGCATTATAATTTGTGGCTCTGGAATAGGCGTTTCAATAGCTGCAAATAGACATGAAAATATAAGATGTGCTTTATGTAGTGAAAGTTTAAGTGCAAGATTAGCAAGAAAGCATAATGATGCTAATGTACTGGCCCTTGGAGGTAGATTAATAGGCATTAGTTTAGCTATTGATATTATTACAAATTTTATAAATACACCCTTTGAAAATGGACGACATATACAAAGAATTCAAAAAATCGAGGTAAATAAATGAATCATCCCGTGGCAAATTGGCTCATTTTAACAGTGCTTGTGTGTGCGACAATTTATCTTGTCGTAATGTTGTTTTATTATAAAACCTTGCTTAATAAAGAAAAATTCTCAAAAGATTTTATTAAAAATAATCTTGATGATACTGAAATTATCATTAGAAAACTACAAGTTCAACTTCAAAGAAGTTTAGGAAATATAGATATTTTAACTGAAGAACTTAACAAAATCAAAGCGGATTTAACCTCTTTAAGAACAAGGAATTCACAATATCGCTTAGAAAATGATAAGTTAAGACAAAGAATCAAAGAACTAGAAGCTAAGATAGAGGCCCTATTATGAAAAAACTTAATAAAAATGGAAAACAATATTTACTCAGTAGCATTAGAGTTGTGTCAAATTTTCCCATTGAAGGTGTGCAGTTTCGCGATATTACCACGCTTTTAAATGATAAAGATGCCTTTATGTTTTTACTTGAACATTTAAAAGATTACTATGAAAAAAAAAGGATTGATTTTATAGTAGGCGTTGAAAGTAGGGGTTTTGTTTTAGCAGCAGCTTTGAGTGCTAAGCTTAGCATCCCTTTTGTTCCAGTTAGAAAGCCAAATAAACTACCCTTTTTAAAATTTTCTTGCGAGTATACCTTAGAATATGGACAAGAAACACTTCAAATTCACCAAGATGCCTTTCGTGGTATGAAAAATCCAAAGGTTTTATTAATTGATGATGTGCTAGCTACAGGAGGTACTGCAATTGCAGGTTACAATCTTATAAAAAAAGCAGGTGGAGATTGTATAGGGGCTTGTTTTTTAATGCATTTAAGCGAATTTGATGGGCTTAAAAAGCTTTCAGAATATACAAAAGTTTATAGCGTTTTAGAACTTTAAAGGAGTAGTTTTGAAAAAAATCCTTATACTTTTAATATTAATAATTTTAATTGCTTTTTTATATTTTTTCTTTGGCAAGGATTTTTCTTTAGAAGAGAGTTTGGTTAGAATTTGGAACGAGCATGTTGAAAACTGGGGTTATGTGATTTTATTTTTTTGGAGCATTTTAGAAGGAGAACTTGGCTTAATCTTTGCAGGACTTGCAGCACATGATGATAAATTAAATACTTTTATAGCCGTTTTTGTAGCCGGACTTGGTGGCTTTGTGGGGGACCAAATTTATTTTTATATAGGAAGATACAATAAAAAATTCATACAAAAAAAGCTTAAAACTCAAAGACGCAAATTTGCCATTGCACATTTACTTTTACAACGTTTTGGCTGGCCAATAATCTTTGCCCAACGTTATATGTATGGTTTTAGAACCGTAATTCCTATGAGTATAGGCATCACTAGATATAGTGCTAAGAAATTTGCCATTATAAATTTATTTTCTGCTTGGGTGTGGGCTGCTATTACCATACTTTTAGCTTGGTTTTTTGGAAAACAAATTTTAGATGCTTTAAAATGGGCTAGTTCGCATTGGTATTTGGCAGCTGTGATTGTGATAGTATTTTTATGTACTATAATCTTTGGCTTTAAACAATTGGAAAAAGCCATACTTAAAGAAAAAAGGAAGAAAAATGAACATTGAATTTAAAAATGCAAAACTTGACAAAATCAAGGCTGATTTTGAGATAAATTTTGTACAAGAAAAAAATTTAAAGCCATTTAGTGCTTATAAGAATTTTTTTAAATTAGCTAATTATAAGGGCGAGGGTGTTTGCTTTGATATGAATTTAAAAAAGGTCTTTGTAGAATTAAAAAGCCTTGAACACGAAGACATAAGACTAGCTTTTTTTAATGCTATAAAAGCCATTTGTAAACTAAATATTAAAAGCGTTAAAGCCCCTTGTATAATCAGTGGTTGTACTGGTCAAAGCTTTGCTAGTATGGCTGAGGGAATTTTATTTGCAAATTATGATTTTGATAAATATAAAAGTGAAAAAACA
Organism: Campylobacter sp. LR291e; assembly: GCF_008633915.1. Lineage (GTDB taxonomy): Bacteria > Campylobacterota > Campylobacteria > Campylobacterales > Campylobacteraceae > Campylobacter_D. The sequence continues at coordinate 40,239 of NZ_VJNV01000002.1, forward strand.
CCTTCAAGCCTTGTAAATGTTTTTATTGCCAATGATGAGATAAATAAAAAAGAAGTTGATTTAAATAAAGGAAAGATAGGTATTGAAAGAGGAGTTATTTTAGCAAATGCTACAAATTTTGTAAAGGATATAGTTAACGAGGTCCCTGAAATTTACACCCCTTTAAAAATGGCAGAAGATGCTAAGAATTTAGCTAAAACTCATAAAAATATTACTTGTAAGGTGTATGATGAAAAATTCTTAGAAAAGGAAAAAATGAACGCCTTTTTAGCTGTAAACAAGGCCTCCATTCACCCTCCAAGACTCATTCATTTAAGTTATAAACACACAAAGGCTAAACAACGCGTAGTTTTTGTGGGTAAGGGCTTAACATATGATAGTGGTGGACTTAGCTTAAAGCCAAGTGATTATATGCTTACAATGAAGGCTGATAAAAGTGGCGCAGCAGCTGCTATGGGTATTATAAAGGCAGTTTGTGAGTTAAATTTAGAACTTGAAGTACATGCTATTTTAGGTGTAACTGAAAATATGATAGCAGGAAATGCTTATAAGCCCGATGATGTTTTAATATCAAGGGAAGGCGTAAGCATAGAAGTAAGAAATACAGATGCTGAAGGTCGTTTAGTTTTAGCTGATTGTCTATCTTATGCGCAAGATTTAAAGCCTGATTTATTAATAGACATGGCTACTCTAACTGGTGCTTGTGTAGTAGGGCTTGGAGAGTACACAAGTGGAATTTTAGGCAATAACGAAGAACTTCAAAATGCCTTTTATCAAAGCTCAAAAAGAAGTGGGGAATTTACTACTATTTTACATTTTAATCCTTATTTAAAAGAACTTATAAAATCAAAAATTGCCGATGTTAGTAACACTGCTTCAAGTCGTTATGGTGGGGCTATTACAGCCGGTTTATTTTTAGATAAATTCATACGCAAAGAATATAAAGATAAATGGCTACACCTTGATATAGCAGGTCCTGCTTATACTGAAAAGGCTTGGGGTTATACAAGCTTTGGAGCTGGAGGGGCTGGAGTTAGAATGTGCGTTGCTTTTTTAATGTCTTTACTAAGGGCTAAAAAATGAGTTTAGCCGTTGGTATAGTAGGTTTGCCAAATGTTGGTAAATCTACTACCTTTAACGCATTAACAAGGGCTCAAAATGCACAAAGTGCAAATTATCCATTTTGTACCATTGAACCTAATAAGGCCATGGTTGAGGTACCTGATTCTAGGCTTTTTGAACTAGCTAAGATTGTAAAACCTGAAAAAATTTTACATTCTTTAATAGAATTTGTAGATATTGCAGGGCTTGTCAAGGGTGCTAGTAAGGGCGAGGGTTTGGGTAATAAATTTTTATCTAATATAAGAGAAACGGAGTTAATCTTACATATTGTTCGCTGTTTTGATGATTCAAATATTACCCATGTTGAAGGAGAAACTGACCCTATTAGAGATATTGAAATCATTATTACAGAACTCATTTTAGCAGATATTGAACAACTTAGTAAAAAAATAGAAAAATTAAACAAAGAAGTAAAGGCAAATATAAAGGGTGCTAAGGAAAGTTTAGAACTTGCAAATTTGCTTTTAACGCATTTAAATAAAGGACTTAGTGCTAATTGCTTTGAAGAAAAAGAAAGTGAAATTTTTAAAAGTTTAAATAAAGAATTAAGATTGCTTTCGGCAAAAAATGTAATTTATGGTGCAAATGTCGACGAAGAAAGCATTAGTAAGGATAATGAATATGTAAAAAAGCTTAAAGAATATGCTAGCAAAGAAGGAAACGAGGTTATAAAACTTTGTGCTAAGTTAGAAGAAGAATTAGTAGTACTTAGCAAGGAAGAAAGCCATGAGCTTTTAGAGTCTTTGGGGGCTAATGAAAGTGGTCTTGAACAAATCATAAAAAATGCTTTTTCTAAGCTAGGGCTTATTAGTTATTTTACTGCTGGGGAGATTGAGGTTCGTTCTTGGACTATAAAAAATGGCTTTAAAGCACCAAAGGCAGCAAGCGTTATACATAATGATTTTGAAAAAGGTTTTATCAAAGCAGAAGTTATTAGCTATGATGATTTTATAAAATTTGGTGGAGAAAGTGGGGCAAAAGAAGCAGGAAAACTTCGCCTTGAAGGAAAAGATTATATAGTTAAAGATGGCGATATTATACATTTTAGATTTAATGTATAAATTTAAATTTTTCAAAGGAAAAGAAAATTAAAACTTTATATAAAAGTCTAGCTTTTTGGGTGATATTTGGCATAATAGCAGGTATTGTTTTAGGGCTAATTGATAAAGAAATAGCCATTGCTTGTAAGCCTGGGATGGATTATTTTATTAAGGCTTTGAAAATTTTAATAGGCCCTATTATTTTTATTACTATAATACTTGGAATTATAAGCCTTGAAAGCCTTAAAAAAGTAGGTAGTATAGGGGTTAAGGCTTTAATTTATTTTGAAGTAGTAAGTACTATAGCCCTTGCCATTGGTATTTTTATGGCAAATGTTATGAAACCTGGCACAGGCATGAATTTAGATGCAAATTTAGTAGATGCAAGCTCAGTTATACAATTTACAACTCAAACGAGAGAAATTAGTGCAAGTACCGAGATTATCAATATCTTAAAAGAGGCCATTCCCCAAGGATTAATAAGCCCATTTTCTGAAGGTAAAACCTTGCAAGTTTTGGTACTTGCTCTTTTAAGTGCTATTATTATTTCTTTATTAAAGCCCGATGAAAAGGCATATATTCAAAAATTCTTTGAAATTTTACAAAGTTTTGTTTTTAAAATTTTACAAATTATAATGTATTTTTCGCCCATTGCTGCCTTTAGTGCCATGGCCTTTTTAGTGGCAAAATATGGGCTTAGTTCTTTGGTGAATTTAGGATATTTATTATTTGTAATGCTTATATCTTGTTTGATTTTTATCTTTGGGGTAGCCGGGGCGATTTGCTATTTTGTAAGGGTAAATATCTTTAAATTTATGTATTTTATATCAAGGGAAGTTTTAATAGTCTTTGCTACAAGTTCAAGTGAGTCAGCCCTAGCCCCTTTAATGAGAAAGCTTGAAAAGGCTGGAATTTCAAAGGCCACGGTGGGGCTTGTTTTACCTACCGGGTATAGTTTTAATTTAGATTGTACTAATATTTATTTGTCAATGAGTTTAATCTTTCTAGCACAGGCCTTTAATGTGAATTTATCCTTAACGCATGAAATTTCAATAATCCTTGTTTTAATGGTGGCCTCAAAGGGAGCTGTTGGCGTTACAGGTTCAGGCTTTATAGTACTTGGTAGTACCCTTGCTGCACTTGGTACTATGCAAATTCCAGAAGCAAATAACGGGGCAGGGGCAATGCTTGCTGAGGTCTTGCCAGTGGCTGCAATATCTGTTTTGTTGGGCGTTGATAAGTTTATGTCTGAGATGAGGGCTGTTGGAAATTTGTGTGGTAATAGCGTGGCTGCTTTGATTGTTGCTATTTGGGAAAGACAAATTGATTGGGACAAATTTAATTATGCTATAAATCACCCTGAGGAATTTCACAATGCAGGGCTAAGTTAAGAAAAATTTATTATATTTTGCTAAAATCATTTTATATTTTTTTAGGATAAATAATGAAAGAAGAAGTTTTTTTGAAAATTCGTGGAATTTTACCCTTTTTAAGTGTGGCTTTTTTAAATGCCTTTGTGGATTTGGGACATAAAATTATCATTCAAAATACCATTTATAAAAGCTATGAAGGAAGTACTCAACTTTTTTTAACAAGCATAGTAAATGCCTTAATCTTACTTCCTTTTATTTTGGTTTTATCGCCATCCGGATTTTTAGCCGATAAATTTCCTAAAAATTTAATAATGAAATTTTCAGCCCTTTTTTCTGTATTTTTAACCATTTTAATATGTGTAAGTTATTATCTTGGTGCCTTTTGGTTTGCCTTTTTTCTTACCTTTTTAATGGGAATTCAATCAGCAATTTACTCGCCTGCAAAATATGGCTTTATAAAAGAATTAGTAGGAAATAAGCTTTTAGCCATGGGAAATGGTAGTTTAAATGCTACAAGTATAGTTGCTATTTTACTAGGAATGGCTTTGTTTTCTTTGGGGTTTGAGTATTTTTATGATATAAATTCTATTCAAGCAGATACTATTTTAACAGATATCGCCCCCCTTGGTTTTGTGCTTATCTTTTTTGCACTTTGCGAATTCTTACTTACCTTTAAACTACCAAAATTAAGGCAAGTAAATAAAGAATTAAGTTTTAATAAAAAAGATTATATAAAGGCAAAGCTTTTTATTAGCAATATCAAGCTTATTTTTAAGGATAAAGTTATTTGGCTTTGTGTTATAGGTATTGCTATGTTTTCTTCTGTTTCTCAACTTTATCTTGTTAGCTTTCCTGTTTTTACAAAAAATGTTTTATTAGAAGAAAATACCTTTTTTGTGCAAATTTCAATGGCCTTTGCTGGACTTGGTGTAATAGTTGGTTCTATAATTGCCGGTAGATTTTCTAAAAATTATATAGAACTCGGTCTTATTCCACTTGGGGCACTTGGCGTTTTAATAATGAGCTTTTTAATGCCTTATTTTTCAAGCTTTTATATTTATTCTTGTATATTTTTTATCTTTGGAGTTTGTGGGGCATTTTTTATAGTACCACTTAATGCTTTAATACAATTTTACGCAAAGGAAAACGAACTAGGCAAAATTCTAGCAGCAAATAATTTTATGCAAAATCTAGCTATGATTTTACTACTTGGCGTTGGGCTTTTGTTTTCTTATTTTAATCTATCTGCCTTGCATCTTTTTTATTTAATTAGCCTTTTATGCTTATTTGGGACCATTTATGTAGTGTTTAAACTACCCTTTTCTTTGGTTAGAATTTTAGTTAATATAGCCTTTTTTCAAAGATATAGGCTTTTAGTTGAAGGCTTTGAAAATATACCACAAAAGGGCGGGGCACTGCTTTTAGGCAATCACATATCTTTTATAGACTGGGCCATTATTCAAATGGCAATTCCTAGAAGAGTTTATTTTGTAATGGAAAGAAGCCTTTATTCTAAGTGGTATATTAAAATTTTCTTAGATAAATTTGGCGTTATTCCTATTTCAAATACTGGCTCAAAGGAAAGTTTTAGGCTTATTGCCTTTCACATTAAACAAGGGCACTTAGTTTGTTTGTTTCCAGAAGGGGTTATTTCTCGCCATGGTCAGCTTAATGAGTTTAAAAGTGGATTTGAGCATGTTTGTGAGAATTTAGAAGAAAAGGATGGCTTCATTTTACCATTTTATATAAGAGGGCTTTGGGGAAGTAGTTTTTCAAGAAAGGATGAGGAATTTTCAGTTAGCAATAAAACTTTAAGTAAAAGAAATATAGCTATAGCCTTTGGTAATAGTTTGCCAATACATACAAAAAAAGACATAGTAAAGGCTAAGGTTTTTGAACTTTCTTTTATGGCGTGGAAATCTCAATGCGAGGCCATGCATACAATCGCTAGGGCTTGGATAAATAGTGCTAAGAAAAATCTTTCAAAAATCGCACTAATTGACCCTATAGCTAAGGCAATAACTTATAGAAAAATGTTAGGTCTTTCTTTAATGCTATCAAATTTAATCAAAAAAAATACTCAAAAATTTAATATAGTTTTAAAAAGAGGAAGTTATGCCCCGAAAGAAGAATGCGTTGGAATTTTACTTCCTGCTAGTTTTGCTAGTACGCTTTTAAATCTTTCTGTTTTACTTGCAAATAAGGTAGTTGTAAATTTAAATTTTACTTCAAATACCCTAAATTTGGCTATAAAAGATGCAAATATCTCTCAAATTTATACTTCTAGGCTTTTTTTAGAAAAATTACAAGATAAAAATATAACTTTAAATTTTGAAGATGGTGTTAATTTAGTTTATATGGAAGATATTTTTGAAGATTTTAAAAGGCAAAAAGGTAAGGTTTTAATGTATTTAGGCCTTGTTAGTATATTGCCTAGTTTTTTATTGAAAATGATTTTTTCTCCTTCAAAAAATAATCTTTCAATAGCTGCGATTTTATTTAGTAGTGGAAGTGAGGGAACTCCTAAGGGGGTAATGTTAAATAATCGCAATATTTTAAGCAATATTGCCCAAATTTCAGATGTCTTTGGCATAAAAAATAATGATGTGATTTTATCATCCTTGCCACCATTTCACGCCTTTGGCTTAACCGTTACTACCTTTTTACCACTGCTTGAAAATATTAGAAGTGTAACCCTGCCTGACCCTACTGATTCAATGGCTATTGCAAAGGCTGTTGTAAAAAATAAAATTAGCATAATGTGTGCAACTTCAACCTTTCTTGGAATTTATGCAAGGAATAAAAAGCTTGAAAGCATAATGTTTGAAAGTTTAAGAATCATAGTAAGTGGGGCTGAAAAGCTAAAAGATGAGATAAGAACTGCCTTTGAAATGAAATTTAAAAAAAGTATATTAGAAGGCTATGGGGCTACTGAAACAACGCCTGTTGCAAGTGTAAATTTGCCAAATAAATTTGACCCTGATTTTTGGATTTTACACAGAGCAAGTAAGGAAAAAAGCGTAGGAATGGCACTACCTGGAACTGCTATTAGGATAGTTGAACCTGAAACCTATGAAAGTTTAAGTGCAAATAAAGATGGACTTATTTTAATAGGTGGTCATCAAGTAATGGTTGGGTATTTAAATAATAAAGAAAAAACGGATGATTTTATAAAAGAGATTGATGGAATTCGTTGGTATAATACTTGTGATAAGGGGCGTTTGGACGAAGATGGCTTTTTATATATTGTAGATAGGTATTCTCGCTTTGCAAAAATCGGTGGAGAAATGATTTCTCTAACGCATTTAGAAGAAGAGTTAGCTAAAATTTTTAATACTGATATAGTTAAATTTTGTGCTACTAGCTTAGAAGATGAGAAAAAAGGAGAAAGTATAGTTTTATTAATTGAATGCGAGGATGAGCATTTTAAAGGGATTTGCGATACTATTAGAAGTGCAAATTTACCAGCTATTTTAAAGCCAACTTTTTATTTTAAGGTTGAAAGTATCCCTGTACTTGGTTCTGGTAAAACTGATTTTAAGGGCGTTAAGGAATTAGCACTTAGGGCAAAAAATGAAAAAAATGAAAATTAATAAAGCTTAAAAATGAAAAAATTAATTTTAATAGCTTTATTTTTTTGTGTTATGGTTAATGCTAATGAAAAGGAGATTTCAACAATGAAAGTTAAGCTTAATGATAAGATTTTTAGTGCTACTTTAGAACAAAACGAGGCAGTTAATGCCTTTACTCAAATGATGAAAAAAGCCCCTGTTGTGATCAAAATGTGTGATTATGCTGGTTTTGAAAAGGTTGGGTCGCTTGGTAGAAATTTGCCTACTAGCAACACTCATATAACAACAAAGATAGGTGATATCGTCCTTTATAATGATAATCAAATCGTAATATTTTATGGTTCAAATTCTTGGGATTATACAAAAATAGGTCATATAGATGAAGTAAATAATCTTAAAGAAACATTAGGCAATGGCGATGTTGAGGCTAGTTTTTGGCTAGAATAAGCCTTTAAATGCGTTTATTAATGATATAAAACTATAATTACAAAAATAAAAAAGAAAGGATAAAAATGGCTACTTTAATCGAAAAGGATGTTTGTAGGTGGTGCTATTGCTTTAATAAAAAATACTAACGAAACAAATAAGCGATATAAAGAAACTTTAAAAAATATAAGAGAAGAATTATATATAACTTCTTGTGAAAAACTAGATTTTAATTATTATGTTACAACTATTAATAATATAAAATCTTTATGTGGATTGATAAAATTAATTTATCTCAAGAACAAATTGATGAAGTTTTTAACGATATTCTTGCAAATAAACATAGTGTTGTAAGCAATCCTAAGGGTTTTGTACTTGGTGGTCAACCTGGTGCTGGTAAGTCAAATTTAATAAAAATAGTTAAAAATGAGTTAGAGGGTAATGTCATAGTAATGAATGGTGATGATTTTAGAAAATATCACTCTGATTATAAAAATTTTCAACTACAAGGTAGTAAAGATTCAGCTCCTAAAAGGTGAGCACTTGCCCCGTCCTCACAGTATACACCCTTGCTAATTGTATGTTTTCTAAGTTCTTTAATATTACCTAAAGTATTGAAAAATTCGGTCTTGTTTTGAAAGTCAAATTTAAAGCTATGACAGGTTTCACAATGCGAACTTGCAGGTTGAAACATTAATTTATCTATTTGTAAAACCATAAGAATTTGTACCCTATCTATTTGAACCAGGCGTACCTTGTATGTCAAATTCTTCTATAGTAGTTGGAAAACCAGGAGAAAAAGAAGCGATTTGCTTAGCAATCTCAGGGGTTATGTTCTTAGCCCAAAGCCTTGAAAATTGATTTATGCAGATCACTAATTTACCAGTCAAAGAGCTTAAATTTCCTTCTTCTACATGATAACTAGTTATTTATCTAAAAAGCTATGTTTTGCCTAGGTGTATCTATGATAATATAAACATCATCTGGATAAATTCCTTCTGGCAAAATATTAGACTCAGCTCCATACATTTTTCTTTTTGTGTCCCATCAATTTCTTCAATCTCGTGTGGAAAATGAAGCATTTTTGAGTGCCTACTTCTTTTCAAGTAGCATATTGTGCAGGGTGGCATTCTCCACATTTATTAGGTCCTACGAATTTATTAGGATAATCTAAAATAGATTCAAAACCTAAACGATAGGTTACATAAACAATTTCTTGATTATTCTCATTTGCATAATCCTTATCGTCTCCAAAATCAACAAATTCTTCTTGTCTATCGCTAATGGCTATTTTGCCAACCAACCTACCCTCTTTTTATATTTAAAACAAGGTGATTTTTCTTAATGTAGTTGTAAAAATCTTTTTCTTGTTCTACATAATTCTTTAAGGTTCTAGGCTTTATGCCATCACCTTGTGGAGTTGTAGGATTTGCATGTAAAAGCTCACAATAAAGACCCAAACTAAGCAATGTATAAATAACGCGTTTCATTTTTGCTCCTTTTTAAATTTTATCAATAACTTATATAAATTGATAAAAAAATTCATTAGTATTTTATTAACTTTTTTCTTTATTTAAAGCTTAATTTTTTTGAAATAATGAAAATTTTTGATTTTAATAGGAGTAAAAATATAAAATATCATTTTAAAAAATCTATTTTAAGAAGAAATGATTAATATTTTTTAAATTTGTACGCTTTATAAAAAAAATGAATTTTAAATACTTTATAAATAAGAAAGTATAAAATTAATAAATTCCTTGCTATCATTTGGACAAGCAATTACTTTATAATCCTTTGTAGCAATTTTTCTATATTCAATATCTAGTTCAAAGATACTTTCAGAACAATCTATACAAAAAGAAATAGGGTAAATCAAGGCCTCATTTTTTAAATTTGCTAATATATCAGCAGTATTTGGACCAAGCCATTTTACAGGCCCAAGGCGAGATTGATAAGAAAGAATAAACTCATCAAATTCATCTTTTAAAGCATTTTTTAATATATTAAAATGCTCATTTACATGCCTTTCGTATAAATCACCCTTTTTAATAATAGAAAGAGGCAGGGAATGGGCTGAAAAAATAATACTTTTGCAATCAAATTTAGCCTTTTCTTTTAATATATGAGAAACAATCATCTCATTATAGGTAGGATTTTTATAAAAAATATCAAGTTCTTTGATTTTTGCCTTTATATTTAGACTTGAAATTTCATTTTTTAAAACTTGCAAAGAGGTAGTAACTGTGGTTTGAGAATGGTGAGGATATAAAGGAAAAAGAATAATCTCATCATTTTCATTAAAATGATACTTGCTTAAAATATCCTCGGCAAAGGGTTTTACATATAAATTTATAAAATCAAAGGTAAAATCACTATCTATTTTATTTAATTTTTCGCAAAGTTGCTGAGTAAGTCTATTTAATGGAGATTTACCCCCTATTTGTTTATAATTTTCTTGCATAGGCTTTAATCTAGCCTTGGTTATAAAAAAGGCTACAATACTTCTTAAAAATTTATTTTTAATGCCTAAAATATAGGGGTCATTAAACATATTTTTTAAAAAAACTTCACAATCTTGTAAATTCGTAGCCCCACCCATATTTAAAAATAAAACAAGTCTCATATTTTTCCTTATTTTTAGCTATTTAAACGATAATTTAACATAAAAATTTTAATTCATTTTTACTTAAATTAAAGTAATTTTGGTATTATACTCCTTTATAATTTTTTAGAACTTTTTAGGAAAAATATATGGATATTAGAGCTGAGTTTTTAAATTTTTTTAAATCAAAGGACCACGAGATTACGTCTTCAAGTAATCTAGTCCCAGATGATGCAAGTTTATTATTTACAAATGCAGGAATGGTGCCTTTTAAAAGCATTTTTACAGGAGAATTACCATGTCCTAATCCACCTAGAAAAACTAGCTGTCAAACTTGTATAAGAGCAGGTGGAAAGCATAATGATCTTGATAATGTAGGCTATACAGCTAGGCATCATACCTTTTTTGAAATGCTTGGGAATTTTAGTTTTGGGGATTATTTTAAAGAAGAGGCCATTTTTTTAGCTTGGGAATTTGTAACCAAGAATTTAGGTTTTAACAAAGATAAACTTTATGTAAGCATCCATAATACAGATGATGAAGCCTTTGAGTTATGGAAAAAACACATAGATGAGCGTAGAATTTATCGCTTTGGGGATAAGGATAATTTTTGGCAAATGGGAGATATAGGACCTTGTGGGCCTTGTAGTGAAATTTTTTATGACCAAGGTGAAGAACATTTTCACTCTAGTGAAGATTACATGGGAGGAGATGGCGACCGCTTTTTAGAAATTTGGAATTTAGTCTTTATGCAATATGAAAAAGATAAAAACGGCAATCTTAGCAAACTCCCTAAACCTAGCATAGATACAGGCATGGGACTTGAAAGGGTTGTAGCTATAAAAGAAGGTAAATTTAGCAATTTTGATTCATCTTTATTTATGCCTATAATTAACGAACTTTCTAACATTTGCAAGGCAAAATATTTTTATGAAAGTGGGGCAAGTTTTAGAGTAATAGCTGATCATATCAGGTCTAGCGTATTTTTACTAGCACAAGGCATAAGCTTTGATAAAGAAGGAAGAGGCTATGTTTTGCGTAGAATTTTAAGAAGAGCGTTAAGGCATGGTTATTTGCTTGGCTTAAAAGAACCCTTTATGTATAAATTAGTTAAAGTAGTTTGTGAGCTTATGGGTTCTCACTATACTTATTTAAATGAAAAAAAGGACTTTGTAAAAGAACAAATAAAGCTTGAAGAAGAAAGATTTTTAAGCACTATTGATAATGGCATTGAAATTTTTAATGAAGAATTAAAAAAGACAAAGGATATTTTTAGTGGCGAGGTCGCCTTTAAATTATACGATACTTACGGCTTTCCTTTGGATTTAACTGCTGATATGTTAAGGGAAAAAAATCTTAAAGTTGATGAGGAAAAATTTGACTTTTTAATGAATGAACAAAAAAATCGTGCTAAGGCCTCTTGGAAAGGAAGTGGGGATAAGGCAGTAAATGGCGACTTTAAAGCCTTGCTTGAAAAATTTAAAGAAAATTCTTTTATAGGTTATGATAACTTTGAAAGTAATAGTAAAATTTTAGCCCTTTTAGATGAAAATTTTAAAGAAGTATCTAATCTTAAAAAAGGAGAATTTGGCTGGGTAATGCTTGATTACACTCCATTTTATGCAACAAGTGGAGGTCAGGTTTTTGATAGTGGTTTTATTAATGAAAGTAAGGTTTTAGATACTCAAAAATTTTTTGGGTTAAATTTAAGCAAGATAAAAGCTGTTAGTGATTTTAAAATAGGGCAAAGCGTACAAGCTATTATAGATAAAGATAAAAGAGAACAAATTGCAAGGCATCACTCAGCCACTCATTTGCTACATTTTGCACTTAGAAAAATTTTAGGTTCTCATATTAGCCAGGCTGGTTCTTTAGTGGAATTTAATAAATTAAGATTTGATTTTACACACGCAAAAGCACTTAGCAAAGAAGAACTTGAAAAAATAGAAAATTTAGTAAATGATATGATTGTAAATTCCAGCGAGGCAATCTTAGAAAATATGCCACTTGAAGAGGCTAAAAAAAGTGGGGCGATTGCTTTGTTTAATGAAAAATATCAAGGTGTAGTTAGGGTTTTAACCCTAGGTGAAAGTAAGGAACTTTGCGGGGGAACCCATATAAAAAATACAGCCCAAATTGGCAGTTTTTACATAGTAAAAGAAAGTGGGGTGAGTGCTGGGGTTAGACGCATTGAAGCAGTTGTTAGCAAGGCAGCACTTTCGTATGTAAAAAATTTTATGAATGAGTTAAATTGTTTAAAAGAAGAGTTAAAAACAAATGATATACAAAGTGCCTTTAACCGCCTTAAAAATGAGAATTTAAAGCTTAAAAATGAGCTTAAAAATATGGGTGAAAATAGCTTTTCGGTTAAAAAAATTAAAGATATAAATGTATGTGTTCAAAATGTCAAAAGTGGTGATATAAAGGCCATGATAGATGATTTTAAAAATAAATTTGAAAAGGCAGTTATTTTGCTTATCCAAGAAAGCGATGAAAAAATAAAACTTGCAGCAGGGGTTAAAAATGCTACTATCAAGGCTGGTCAATTAGTAAAATTTGCTGCTGTTATACTTGGTGGAAATGGTGGTGGCAAAGATGATTTTGCCACGGCTGGTGGAAAAGATTTTTCTAAGATAAACGAGGCCTTAGAACAAAGTTTAAGTTTTATAGAAAATGAATTAAAAGGCAATGAATGAGAATTTTAACCTATTTTTTAAGTTTTATCTTACTTTGCGTAATAGCAGTTGTAGGATTTGGGACTTATTTATTTACAAGCATTGATACAGATGGTTATACCTTTAAAGAATACAAACCTTCTCTTTCTACTCAAATTTTTGATAAAAATGGGAAGTTAGTAGCAAATATCTTTGATGAAGAACACCGCTTTTATGTAAAATATGAAGACTTGCCATCTCGTTTAATTGAGGCCTTGTTAGCTATTGAGGATACTTCATTTTTTGAACACAATGGAGTTAATATAGATGCGATTTTTAGAGCCCTTATAAAGATTGTAAAAAGTGGGGGGCGTACTATGGAAGGGGCATCAACTCTAACTCAACAATTTATTAAAAATACAGAATTAACGCCTGAAAAAACTATAAATAGAAAGCTTAAAGAAGCATTACTAGCGTATAAAATGGAATTTACACTTAACAAGGAAGAAATTTTAGAAAGATATTTAAATTATATATTTTTTGGACATGGTTATTATGGTGTTAAAACAGCAGCCCTTGGATATTTTCGCAAGGATTTAAATGAGTTAAGCCTTAAAGAAATAGCTATTTTAGTGGGCTTACCAAAGGCCCCTAGTAGTTATGACCCTACAAAACATTTAGAACTTTCAATATCTCGTGCAAATAATGTAGTACAAAGAATGTATAATCTAGGCTGGATTTCAAAAAGTGAGTATGAAAATTCAATAAGTGAAATTCCTATAGTTTTTAACGATACACTTACTCAAAATACTGCACCTTACGTGGTTGATGAGGTGATTAAAGAACTTAGTCCAAAATTGCAAGATTTAAAAAGTGGGGGTTATCAAATTCATTTAAATATTGATTTAGATGTGCAAGAAATGGCTCAAAATGCACTTCGCTTTGGTTATGATGAGATAGTAAAAAGGGATAAGGATGCAAATTTAAGCACACTTAACGGGGCAATGGTTGTTGTAAATCATCAAAATGGAGAGGTTTTAGCACTTGTTGGTGGGGTAGATTATGAAAAAAGCAATTACAATAGGGCTACGCAAAGCACAAGGCAGCCTGGTAGTTCTTTTAAGCCTTTTTTATATCAAATAGCTGTGGATTTGGGTTATTCTACCATGAGCGAGGTGGCTGATATTTCTCGTATTTTTGAAGGTGGAGCAGGTGATAATAAGGACTGGATTCCAAAAAATTATGGAAAAGATGTGGGTGGATTTATAACCTTAAAACAAGCTCTAACTAGTTCAAGGAATTTAGCTACTATAAATTTAGCCCTTGATATAGGTATAGATGTGGTGCATTCTAAGCTTGTAAATATGGGCTTTGAAAATGTGCCTGCTGATTTGTCAATAGTACTTGGAAGTTTTGGAATTTCGCCTTTGGAATTTTCTAAATTTTATACTATGTTTGGAAATTATGGCAAGATAGTACAACCTAATATTATTAAAAATGTTATAGATCAAAATGGAAAAACTATCTTAGAATATAACACAAATTCCTATAAGGCAAGCGAGGAAGAACAAGCCTTTTTAGTACTTGATATGATGAGAAATGTCGTAGAAAATGGTACTGGTCGCAATGCTAGGGTAGGTGGCATTGAAATAGCAGGTAAGACAGGTACTACAAATAAAAGCGTGGATGCTTGGTTTTGTGGGATAACGCCTGAGATTGAAGCATTGATTTGGTATGGCAATGATGATAATAAGCCTATGCGTTACACTGAAGGTGGGGCAAGAACTTCAGCCCCTGTTTTTAGAGAATTTTTAAGCACTTATTTAAAGAAATTTCCAAATGCAAAAAGGCATTTTAGCACCCCAAAAGGCGTTAGAATGGGTACTTTTAATGGAAAAACTGAGTATTATACTTCAAAATCGCCCTTTCCAAAGCAAAATCCTACCTTAAATGAGGAGATATTATTTTGAAACAAATGCAAAGTTATAAGGATGATAAAAATAACATTATATATTATGCTTTATATAAAAATTTAGATGAGATATTAATTAATTCTAAGTTTGAATTTAGTGGAAGTGGCAATATAGTTTTCTTAGATGAAAATGCAAAATTAGAAAATTGTACTATTTGCTTAAAACAAAATAATATATTTTTTATGGGAAATTCTTTTTTGAAAAAAAATGTTATAGTTATGTGGCAAGATAGTCTTTGCTATATAGGGCATCATAATTATTTTAATCCACATGGACAAGGCAGAATTTTTATTATTTCAGCAAAAACAAATGTAATAATAGGCAATTTTAATCTTTTTTCTATAAATATTTGGTTTAGGACCTCTGATCCACATTTAATCTATGATAAAAAAACTAATAAAAGAATAAATCATACTAAAAGCATTTTTATAGGTGATAATGTATGGGTTGGTCAAGATTGTGCTTTTTTAAAGGGTGTCTTTGTGGCAACGGGTGCTGTGATTGGAGCTTGTAGTGTATTATCAAATAAGACTTATTATTCAAATACCATAAATGCCGGTGTACCTTGTAAGGAGCTTAAACAAAATATATTTTGGAAAAATTTCTGCGATCAAGATTGGGACGATGAAACTAGTAAAAAATATGAATTTAGTGTGGATAATAATTTTGATTTTAACGAGAATGAATTTTTAGATCCAAAAGAACTAGATAATAAATTATTAAATTTAAAGGATATAAGAGAAAAATTTGATTTTGTGTACGAAAAACTTTATTTAAATATGGATAAAAATCGCTTTTCTTTAACTTCTCCTTTAAAAAATGAGTATAGAGGAGCAGTTTTTAGGGTAAAAAATATGCTTTCTTATAAATTAGGGGCTTGTTTGATAAGTAATTCTAAATCATTTAGTGGGGTAATTGCCTTGCCATTTAAGCTTTTAAAAATTGCAATTAAAAATAAAAGGCAAAGTACTTTTTATAATAATTTAATCAACATACACCCAAAATTCATCTTGCCTGGCATTGAAAGTTATAGCGATTATAAAGAAGCCTTGCATTATAAAAATCATCTTTCTTATAAACTTGGCTTTGGTCTAATAACTTCAAGTAAACGCTATTGGGGGGGGGATTAGTAAAATTCTTTCTTTATGATATTTTTAAGATTTATAAGGAATTTAAAAAAAAATAAAATTATTTTTTGCGTTTTTTAATGCTTTGTTTATCTAAATATTTTTTTATATTATCTTTAATTTTTGGTAGATAATTGTGTATCGTTTTAAAATTTAAGTTTTTATAGTCGTTAATAGCTGTATTTCTAATAATCTTTAAAGCTATTAAGGCTTGTAAATTTTGCTTATCTAAAATTGTATTTATAAAAACAAAAATATTTTTTTCTATATTTTCATAGCATACTATTAAATGCATAACAACAGCTGGTTGAGTTTTTATCTCATCGTTTAAGGCTTTGTAAATATCTTTATCACAAAGTTCTAAAATCATTTCAATTGTTTTAAAGTATTTTGTATTTTTTCTAAATTATTTGTCGTAAATTACCTTTTTTTGTAAAGTGTTTTATAATTAAAAATTTAAAAAATACTAGCCTTTAAAGGCTAGTAAATTAATGCAAGGTTAAAGAAGGTAGGATATATTTAATCCAAGGAATTCCAACTACTATATAAATTGCCATAAAGATTATCGCAAAAATAGCCCCGAGTTTAAAGAATGTAGGACCTTTTATATAGTGGCTTCCATACCAAAGTGGAGAACAACCCGTACCATATGGAGTGATAATACCCATAAAACCCATAGGCAAACATAAAATAAGCATTGTTTCAACTACATTTAAATTTGGTACGGCGTGTGCAATAGTTGCAAAAATAGCAATCATAGCAGTAACAAAGGCAGTACCTGATGCAAAGCAATATCTAAAAATACTAAAGCTTAAAAGTAAGATTATCATAGCCCAGAAGGTATCAAGATTAACCAAGTATTGTTTTAAGATATTTCCAGCCCAATCTAAATAACCAACATTTTTAAGACCAGCAGCCATAGCAACAAGAGTTCCAAACCACATTAATGTATTCCAAGCAGGTTTATTTGATAGAAAATCTTGCCAATCAATTACCTTTGTAGCAAACATTAAAACTATAACGACAAAGGCTGTAGTAGTTGCATTTATAGCAAAGATACTTCCACCAACCCAAAGGATAAGGCCGATTAAACAAATTAAAACCATAAAAATTTCGCCTTTGCTAATCTTACCTAGTTTTGCCCTTTCTTGATTTGCCCATGCTACAACCTCGCTTGAACCTTTGATTTCAGGTGGATAAATGATATAGCAAAGTAAAGGCGTGATTAAAAATAAAATTACACCAACAGGGGCAAAGGCTATTAACCAACCAGTCCAGTCAACTACTTGTACTCCTTGTTTTTGAAGAAGTGAAAGGGCCAATGGGTTAGGGGCTTGTCCTGTTAAAAATATAGAACTTGAAACACAACATGTAGCAACACCTATCCAAATAAGATAAGAACCTATTTTGTGTGGATTTTTATCAGGCGTACTATCAAACATTGTAGAAATAGCCGAAACTATAGGATAAACTGTGCCACCACTTCTAGCTGCATTACTTGGTATAAATGGGGCTAAAATGCCATCAATTATAGCTATAGCATAACCAAGACCAAGGGTAGAATTTCCAAGCTTTGCAACGATTGCTAAGGCTAATCTTTTACCAAGGCCAGTTTTGTTAACCCCAATACCTATGGTAAAGGCTATAAAGATAAGCCAAACAACTGAATTTGAAAAACCACTTATTGCCCAGTTAACGGCAACAGCAGGTTTTATAGCAGCATTTTCAGCACCACTTCCAACAGGTCCTACCTTAAATAAGGCTGCAACTGTAATTGCTATAACACCAATTAGGGCTGATGGTATAGGTTCTAAAATCAAGCCTACAATCAATGCAAAGAAAATAGATGCATAAAGCCAAGCATTAGAACTAAGTCCCCAACCACCATTTAACTGAGAAATTCCATACAAAAGAAATCCTAGTACTATAGGTGTTAAAAGCTTAAAATAAAAAGTGTAATTTAACTTTTTATCCACGTTTTTCTCCTTAGGTGAATTTGTGTTATTATTAATAAATTACGAATAAAATGATAAATCAAATTTTTTAAAAAATAGCTTAAAATTGTATTTAAAAGTCTTTAAAAATAGGTTATGAAGTATTATTTTTTAGTTATTTAAAACAAAAATACAGTGTTAAATTTTTTAAAAATAAAAATAAATAAAAATTAAATTTATAATACTTGGCATAAAGCCAAGTATTATTATTTTGGAGTGCCTGTATATTTGAATTTATATTCTACCTTGAAAGGTTCAAACCATTTACCAACACCTGTTTCTTCATCAACATGACGACCAAAACCTTGTTTTTCTGGATTTGTTATAAAATAGGTTAATTGATAATTGCCTACGCCAAAACCACCACTCTTATCTTTTTCCATAGCTATATTTGCACCATAGTGAGGACCATCATCAGCAACCATAGGCATTAAGGTTCCTCTTTTTACTTTGCCTGTGTCAAGATTTTTAAGCTCATAAGCAATGGTTAAATAAGGCATCCAAAAGCCTTCTGCAAAACCATTTGGATTGTTTTTAATAGCGTGAATATCAGCTTCTAAGTGAATATCAGCTAATGATGCTGCTAAATCTATACCACGAGGTTCCATATCAATCGGTTGTAAATAAACAGCGGCAATTTCCATGCCGTTTAACTCAATAGGGTCACCAATTGGCACTTCACCAGCAAAGGCTCCCATTCCCATAATCGCTGCCATACCAGCAGCTACAAATAATTTTTTCATTTTATTGCTCCTTTTTTTGAGATTTTATGTGTTATTAAAATGCCAGAAACTAGCAAAATTAAAACCAAAATTTGAGGTATTAGTGTTTCATAATAAGGATAAATACCAAATGTTGTTATAGGTTCAAATTTAAATGGTGTTAATGTTGGTATTATCACTTTACCTTCGATAAGCTCGGCGATACCTTTGCCTGTGAAGATGAAAACCATATAAAAAATAATATATGAAACAACATAGAAAAATTGTTTTACAGGGATACGAATAGCCCCTGCCTTCAATAGAAAATAAAGTGCCACTAAAATGACAATACCCACTCCAAGCCCTACAAATACGGCTGTGTAATCTGTACTAGTTTTTGAATCTATTAATAATGCTTGATAAAAAAGAACCGTTTCGGCCCCTTCCCTATAAACTGCTAAAAATACCGTAAACCAAAGTGTTTTAGCCGAATTATTTGAAATAGCCTCTATGGTTTGGTCTTTAATAAATTTAACCCATTTTTTATTATTTGCATTTGAAAGTAGCCAAAAGCCTACATAAAATAGTAAGGCGACGGCTATTAGCATGGTAACGCCTTCTATTAATTCTCTTTTTTGTCCTGCATTTTCCTTAAATATCCAAGCTACGATAAAGGCCGTTATAAAACTTAAAATTACCCCTGTAAATAGGGCAGAATAAGCTATATTTAAGCGATTTTTATTGCCACTTTGAATAAGATAAGAAACTATAGCAACCACTATTATTAAGGCCTCTAAACCCTCTCTTAAAATGATAACTAAGGACCAAATGAAAAGAGAATAAGGGCTTGATTCTTGTATTAAATCTATGCTTGATGAAATGGCTGAGTTTAATTCATCAAAACAAGCACTAAGTTCGTTTTTATCAACATTTGCCCTAATCAAAGCAACGCCTTTTGAAAAAAAGGCTTCTATCTTAAATTTTAAATTACTATCAACTGCCCCGATTTTACTTTCCATGCCACTAGCCTCAAAGATATCTAAATAGACATTTTGCAAATCATCTATAATAGAAACGCTAAAGCCATCATAATCTTGTAAAATTTTATCTAAGGCTATTTTTATATCATTTGCAACCTTTGTATAATCCTTACCAGCGTTTGTATCTTTAAAGCCTACTAGTTTTAAGGTGCTAAGCTCGTTTTCAGGAAGTTTTACAAAGGCATCAAATAATTCTTCTTCAATACTTGAAAGATTATCTCTAAATTCTTTTTCATCTATATTATTTTCATTCATTCTAGATATAATTTTTCTAATGCCTTGTTGAATTTTTTGATCACTTTTTGCCCCAACAAAGCTATTAATAAGTACTTCTATCTTAGTGTTTCTATAATCATTAAACAAAGCATCATTTAAAAATTTCTTACTTTCTTCTATATTATTTGCATGAAAGGCACTTGCTGCTTGGCTAAATTTTGTAGAGATATTATCAAGTATAAATTGTAATCTCATATCCATAGCAGCTGCAGCTTGTAAATCAGCTTGTACAGAGTCGTTTGTATTATCTATATTTTGCGATACTTGATTGTTTGAATTTTCTTGTTTTCTAAGTTCTTCTACGCTAATTCCCATCATTTGAGCTATCATTAATTCAGCCTCGGCCTCTCTTTTTTTATTTTCCTTAATAGAAGAAATCTCTGCTGCAACCTTATCGTAATTTGTATCACTAGCCTCAGCCTTTAAACGAAAGCCCTTTTGTAAAATAGGGGCTACTTCATCTAAATCATAACAAAGACTTTCAACTAGGGCGTTTATTTGAACTATAGGGGCGTTATCCTTATATAAACGACGCAAATTTACAAATTTTCTTTCCATTACTATAGCTTTTTTACCTATGTTTCTACCTATGGCACCTTCTAAATTTTCAAATCTTTGAAAATAAGCATCTTCGCTAAGTTTTTTGGCCTTAGCCCAATCGCCACCCTTATAAAATTCAACGCTTTGTTTAAGAATATCTTTTATATCATTTGCCTCATCTATGAAATTTTCAACTCTAGCAAGGGCTAAATTTGCAAAAAAAAGTAAAAATAAAAATATAATTTTGTGTGCAATTTTCATTTATAAAAATCCTTAATAATATTTATTATCAATATTTTTGAGAAAGTATAATATTTTTTTTATAAAATAATTCTTAAAAATTTTTCATTTTAAATATAAAATTTAAACTATAAAATAGGGCTTTAAGATTAAAATGTATTAAAAAAAAGAATAAAATTATAAAATGATAAGATATATAAAAATTAACTTTTAAAAAATGGAATGCTTTTTGCTTGTATTTTTGAAAATCTTTAAAAAGGAGAAAAAATGCAAGTAGATGATAGTACTCTTGTAAGTTCGTTGTTTAGTACTAGCACTAAGATTAAAGAAGAAGAAAGTAATGCTGATGAATTTCAAGCACTTTTAAATTCTTTAAAAAATGAAGAAGAAGAAAGTAGTAGCGATAAAAGTACTTTGGTAAATGAGGACTTAGACCTTGATAGTGCGATTGATAACTACACCTTTAACGCTATTGAAAAGGCTAAGCAAGATAGGTATGCCCAAATTGAAGATGACATACTTAAAAAGCTTTTAGAACTTTGATTTTAAACACAAGGCAAGAATTAATATTGCCTTGTTAATCTATAAATCTTTTTGTTAAATCATTATAAAATTCAATTCTTCTATCTCGTAAAAATGGCCACCACCTACGCATATTTTCACATTTATTTTTATCAATTTCTATTACCTTAACGCATTCATTTTTAGAATCTGCTTTGAATAATTCTTCTCCACCAGCCCCAAAGGCAAAAGAAGAACCCCAAAATCTTATACCCTTACTAACTCCACTTTTATCTTTTTCAAAGCCCACTCTATTAACAGCTACCACAGGTAAGCAATTAGCAATAGCATGTCCTCTTTGAACCCCAATCCAAGCTTCAAGTTGCCTTTGTTTTTCTTCTTTGCTATCATCATCAAACCAACCAATAGCAGTAGGGTAAATTAAAATTTCAGCACCCTTTAAAGCCATTATTCTAGCTGCTTCTGGGTACCATTGGTCCCAACAAATTAACACCCCAAGCCTCCCAAGACTTGTATTTATAGGCTCAAAACCAAGGTCTCCTGGAGTAAAATAAAATTTTTCACAAAAATTTGGGTCATCAGGAATATGCATTTTTCTATATTTTCCAGCTATATTTCCATTTTTTTCAAAGACAAAGGCACTATTATGATAAAGTCCAGCACTTCTTTTTTCAAACAATGAAGTAATTAAAACAATCTTATGTTTTTTTGCTACACTTGCCCAAAATTCAATATCCTTTTTATAATCATTTGCAAGGTCGAAAAAATCCACATTTTGACTTTGACAAAAATACTCGCTTTGGTGTAACTCGCCAAGGCAAATAAGTTCTGCCTTATCTTTAACGGCTTGTTCTATAAATTCGCAAGTTTTTTCAATGGTAAGTTTTTTGTTTTGGTGAAATTTTTGTTGTATTAAGGCTATTTTCACTTTCTTTTCCTTTCTGCTTCTTGGTCATCATATGGGTCAAGGTGAATTTGAATATCCCATTTTTCATTTGTAAAAATCTTACGAATACACTCTTCAAACGTATCTGAAATTTTATGGGCTTCTAATAGGGAAATTATAGGACAAAAAACCAAATGAACGCTAAGATAATTTATATCAGGTGTTTTTCTAGTTTTAAAATCGTGAAAAGAAATTATTGATTTATTATCTTCAATAAGCTTATAAATAGCTTGAATTTTCTCATCTTCTAAGGCTACGTCCATTAAAAAGGCTAATGCTTTTTTAATGATTTTAAAGGCACTAAAAATTGTATATAAGCTAATAATAATGCCAAAAATTGAATCAATGATATAAAAATTTGTAAAGTATATTAAAAATAATGCTATAAGCGTACTTAAATTCGTTAAAAAATCACTTTTATAATGCAAACAATCGCTTTCTATAACAAGACTTTTTGTTTTTTTTGCTACCAAAGTTAAAAAAAATATAAGCAAAAATGTTATGATTAATGATATAAGCATTACATAAATACTAAGCGATAAATTAATAATTTCTTCTTTGTGATAAATTTTATATATGCTTTCATAAAAGATAAAAATGCCTATACATACTATAAAAACGCCCTCTAACAGCCCCATAAGTGCTTCTATTTTACTAAAACCAAAATTATATTTTGAATTTGGAGATTGCGAGCTTTTTTTAAGTGTTAAAAAATTAAAGGCTGAAATAGCAAAATCCATCATAGAATCAATAGCACTAGAAAGCACAGCAACCGAACCACTCGCAAGTCCTACGCCAAATTTAATCAAGGTTAAAATAAGGGCACAAATACTAGCTATAATGGTAGCTTTTTTAGCTAAGTTCATTTTTGTCCTTTAAAAAGATTATTACAAGCACAATGTAAGGACCCATTTTGTCTTAAAAATACCCTTGCATCAACTCCTATTATTTGTCTATTTTTTATCACTTTTTCTAAATTTTCCTTAACGATTAAATCATTTTTATCATTATAAAAAGGTACAATCAAGGCATTATTTATAAAAACAAAATTTGCATAACTTGCCCCAAGTCTTTTATTATCATAAAAAATAGGCGAGGGTAGGGGTAATTTTACTAAATTAAAACCTGTTTTTAAAAGTTCATGTTCCATAGCTTTTAAGGGCTTAAAATGTATATCTTTTTCATTCTCACAAATTGAGTAAGCTATGGTATTTTCATCTATAAAACGAGCTAGTGTATCTATGTGATGGTCTGTATCATCGCCTTGTATAAAGCCATTTTCAAGCCAAATAATGCGTGAAAGCCCGAAAAATTCTTTTAAATGAGTTTCTATTTCTTTTTGATTTAAATGAGAATTTCTATTTGAATTTAATAAACAATCTTTTGTAGTAAGTAAAACACCTTGTCCATTAAAATCAACACTGCCTCCTTCAAGGATAAAATCAATATCTTTAATATTTTCCTTAAATTTATCCTTGAAAAGTTTTGAATTTAAGGCATTATCAAGTTCACTTTTAAATTTATTACCCCAAGCATTAAATTTAAAATTAAGCACCTTTATAACATTGTTATCTAAAATTTCAATAGGACCATAATCTCTAATCCAAGTATCATTTGTATCGCAAATAAAAAATTCTATATTTTGCATATGTTTAAATGGCTTAAAATCCTTTTCACTCGGGGCTATTAATAAAACTTTTTGAAACTTACTCACATGGTTTATAAAATTTTCATAGGCTTTTAAAATTTCATTTAAATAAGGCTTCCAATCCGTTTTTTCATGTGGCAAGGAAAGCATTAAGTATTCTTGTTTGCTCCATTCAGGGATAGCTTTTATCATTTATATACCTTTTTTGATAATAAAAAACTAATTTTAACATTTTTTATTTTTTTGTCAAGTGTTTTCAATAAATTTAATATAAATTTTTAATTTTGTTTTAGTTTATTTTTCAGTTCGTGATTTTCTAAAATGAGAGTAAAGATTAAGGCTAGAAGAAGACCAGGGGTTATACCCATGCAAAGATAAAAAAAAGAATTGAATTTAAAAAATAAAAATAGGGCTCCAAAAAGCATTAAAGCTAATGAAGCACCCTTAAAAAATTCAAAAAGATATATCAATGACCTTCCTCTACGACAGTCGCACCTGCTAAATAAACATAGGTTAAAATCATAAAAATGAAAGATTGTAAAAATGCCATAAAGGTTAAAAGTACATAGGCTGGAAGTGGGGCTATGTAAGGGACAAGTGCTAAAATAACAGCTAAAAATAAATCATCACCCTTTATATTACCAAACAAACGAAAGGAAAGTGAGATAACGCGAGAAAGGTGAGATACGATTTCAATAGGAAACATTAAAGGGGCTAGGAATTTAACCGGACCCATAAAATGTGCAAAATAAGGCATAAAACCTTGAGTTCTAATACCTTCAAAATGGTAATAGCAAAATACGATTAGGGCAAGTGGTAGGGTTAAATTTAAACTAGCACTAGGGGCTTCAAAGCCAGGAATTATACCTATAATATTGCTAAAAAATATAATCATTCCAAGAGTAGCAACCAGGGGAAGATATTTTCTAGCACCCTTTTCATCGCCCATTGTATCGCGTCCCATTGATAAAATACCCTCTAAAAAGGCTTCTCCTAAATTTTGAGTAGTTCTTGGTATAAGTTGCATAGAATGAGTAGCAAATTTAGCAATAATAACAGCAATTAGAGCAACTAAACCTAGGTGAAAAAAGTAAGTAAAGGTGTGATTTGCATCAAGCAAAGAACTAAATAAAAACAAATCTTTCATAATTGTCCTTAATAAAAATCTATAAATACAAGGATTTTAAAATATTTTTGCTTATATTTTTATGAAAATCTTAAAAATTGCATACAATATAATTATGTGAGTAAATTTTGATACAAAACCCTTATCTGTTAAATTTATAGATAAGGGTTAAAAATTTTTAATCTTGCTTACTCATATCAATAACATATCTAAATTTAGCCTTGCCTGTAAGTAAATTTTCCCAAGCTTTGTCAATTTCATTTGGCTGTATTAATTCAGTTTCTGGATAAATTTTATGTTTAAGAGAAAAATCAAGCATTTCTTGAGTTTCTTTCATACCACCTATCATAGAACCATAAACTTTTTTTCCAGCCTTATATACTAAATCAGTTATGTTAATTTTAGGGCTTACTTCATATGGAGGAAGTCCAACTATAGAAAGTTCTCCGCCAAATTTAAGTAAATTAATATAATCAATAGGATTATAATTTGTAGGAATGGTTGAGATTATTAGGTCAAATTTTTCTTTGCATTGATTAGGGTTTGTGTATAGATTACTAACCCCAAGGGCTTTTGCATCATCTTTTTTATTATCATTTCTTGCAAAAACACTAACACTTGCACCCATTTTTACAGCATATTTTACAGCCATCATTCCAAGACCTCCAAAACCAGCTACCCCTACCTTGCAACCTTCTTTAATCTTTGAAAATTTTAAAGGAGAATAGGTAGTAATTCCTGCACAAAGCAAGGGTGCTACCTTTTCTAGTGGGGCATCTTTTGGGACACTTACTGCAAAGTGTTCATTTACTACTATATTATTTGAATAGCCTCCATAGGTGTTTTTATTGTCGTTAAAAATATCAATGCTATTGTATGTAAAAATAGTTTTTTCGCAAAATTGTTCTTGGTCGTTTTTGCAAGTTTCACATTCTTTACAACTATTTACCATACAACCCACACCAGCATAATCACCAATCTTAAATTTGCTAACATTTTTGCCAACCGCTACTACCTCTCCTGCTATTTCATGCCCTGGAACGCAAGGATAATTTGCCTCTCCCCATTCACTTTTTGCTGTATGTATATCGCTATGACAAATTCCAGCGTATAAAATTTTGATTAAAATATCGTTGTCGCCGATTTTATGGCGAGTAAATTCAAAGGGTGTAAATTTAGCATCCTTTGAAAGCATTGCATAGCCTTTACTTGCAATAAGTCCTGAATCTAAAATATATTTCATAAGTTCTCCTTTTTTAAAGAATTTATCAAATTATATATCATTAGATTAACTATCAGTCAAGGAATTTTAAAATAAATTTTTAAATTTGTAAAAAATTGTGAGTGAGGCTAGTTAAAACTAGCCTTAAAATTAAAAAGCAAATAAATCAGTAGAAAGATATCTTTCGGCTGTATCATTTAACATAGTAACGATATTCTTGCCTGGATATTTTTTTGCTAAAAGTGTGGCTGCGTATACATTTGCACCACTTGAAATTCCTACCATTAAACCACTTTTTGCAAGTTCTTTTGCTGTGTTTATAGCATCTTCATTGCTAACGGTTAGTATTTCATCTATAACATTTCTATTTAAGATATCAGGGACGAAATTTGCACCTATACCTTGAATTTTATGACCTCCAGCTGTTCCTTGGCTAAGAAGAGGAGAAGATTGTGGTTCAACTGCTATTATTTTTATATCAGCATTTTTTTCTTTTAAAATTTCACCAACACCACTAATAGTACCACCGGTACCAACACCTGCTACAAAAATATCAACTTGTCCATCTAAATCATTTAATATTTCTTGTGCAGTTGTGCGTCTGTGAGCATTTTTATTAGCTAAATTTGCAAATTGAGATGGGATAAAGGCGTTTTTATTTTGTGCTAAAAGTTCATTAGCCTTTTCAACAGCACCTTTCATACCAAGACTTGCAGGAGTTAACTCAAGTGTAGCTCCAAAAAGTTGCATAATTTTTCTTCTTTCTATACTCATCGATTCAGGCATGGTAATGATTATTTTAAGTCCTAAATCTGCACAAATCATTGATAAAGCTATACCCATATTACCACTAGTTGCTTCAATAATCAAGCTATCTTTATTAATTTTACCCTCATCAAGTGCTGTTTTTATCATAGAATAAGCTGGTCTATCTTTAACAGAATGACTAGGATTAAGAAATTCGCATTTTGCAAAAATATTTGCACCAAATTTTTCAAGCCTTATTATAGGTGTATTGCCTATAAGCTCACTAACCTTGCTATATATTTTCATAATATATCCTTTGAAAAAATGTATTTTATAGGTTTTAAAGAAATAGATTGAATAAAGACAGAATGGGCTAGAATAAATCTAGCCACGAGCTTATTTTTTCTTGCCTTTTTTAGCAACTGCTTCTTTTAGGTTTTTACCTACTTTAAATTTAGCTACTCTTGTGGCAGGAACTTTGATAGTCCTTCCTGTGCTTGGAACTCTAGCTTCTCTTGCAGCTCTTTCAGCTGTTGAAAAAGTACCAAAACCAATGAAACTAATGGTATCACCCTTAGTTAAAACCTCGGTGATAGTAGAGATAACGGCATCTGTAGCAGTTGTAGCATCTTTTTTTGTTAGCCCAGCTGTTTGAGCAACTTTTGCGATAAAATCTGCTTTAGTCATAAAAAGCTCCTTCTTTTTGATTAAAAACGCCATATTCTAGCATATTTTTCAATTTATATCAAGCAAAACATAAAATTTTTTAAAAAAAAATTAATATTTTTAGTTATTTTTGCTCCTATAATATTCAAATTCTTTACTTTCATCGATTTCATTACCAATTTTTTCGTATAAATTATAATAAAATTTAACAAATTCTTTGCATTCTTCTTCTATGGGTAGATAAATATCATCTTCTAAAACACAAAAACGAGATAAAAATTCACTAGCATCAAGCCTTAAGGTATAATGTTTTGCCAAATTATGGTAATTTTTCATACAAAGCATTTTAAAGCTTTCATAGCTTTCATTATCAAATTTTATATTTAAAATTTTATTTTTAAAGCTTAATGTTTTGCTTTCAAAAAGTAAACTAAGATGGATTAATCCTTCTGTGTAATAAGGCTTAACTTCTTCTACTCTTTGCCAAGAGATTAAATTTATAGCCCTTTTAATTAACTCATGAAAAACTGGCATTTTAAGCTCATCTTCTTCATGATAGAAAAAATTTACAAGCCCACCAGTTGTAGCCTTGTATTCTTCTATATTTTTAAATACCCCACTTTGATTCATAGCTTTTTCGCTATCTTGTGTTATAAAAAAAATGTGTCCAAATTCATGCCCTATAGTGCTTACTTCATAAATTTTTTTCCAAAGTCTTTCATTAAAAAATAAAATATCTCGTCCATATTTTAAAAATTCTTTATCAAAAATTTCACTAGCAAGTTTCATAAAGGGCTTAGTTTTGCTATTTTCATAAACAAAATTTAAAAATGCAAAAATCTTTTTTCCACCATTTGCACTTACAAATTCATCATTTGGTACAACTTGTGCAGAAAACAAGCCTTTAAGCTCAGCCCCATAGTAAATTAAAGGCATACAAATATAAAGTTGAGTCTTATTTATATTATGCAAAACTTCTTCTTTTAAATTTGTATCATTAATGCCTATATTTTCATATACCCTTATAAAGCTTTCCTTTATACTATCGCTAAATTTCAAAGCATCAAAATCGTTTGCATCTTCAAGGCGAATATCCCATTCTAGCGCCACTGCATGAGTGTAATTATCTTCATAATATTCTAAGGGGTGACCAACTTGCAAGGGTGATTTTACTTTAAGCCAAGCAAATTCAGCATCTTGCCATGCTTTAATTATATTTTCATCATTTTTTTCACAAAAGGCAAGTTTAAGTTTTTGAAAATATTCAATATAAGCTAACTCATCATCTGTTTTTGCATATTTATTAAGATTTTTAAGCATGATATCAAAGGCATATTCTAATCTTAAAATTTCATTTTCAAAATACCTTGCGTAAGGTACAAATTTCCATAAATTTCCTATTTTAATAAGCACTCCATAACTTCTTTCACAAATTTCACCTTGTGGGGTCAGTTGATAAAGCTTATTTTGTCTTAAAAATTGCAAGATCTCATCTAAATTTTTAAAAGCCTGTACTAGATATTTGTTATTTGTTTCAATGATTTGCTTAGTCCAAGCACTTTCAAAATCATTTATAATTTTTCCTATATTATGAACGCCTTGTATTAAATTTTGATAAAAATCATTTAAAAGTCCTTCTTGCTTTGCATCATCTATTAAATTTTGGTGTTCATTTTCATAAAAATTCACAAGTTCTTTATAGATTAAATGTTTTATTTGAGCAATCTCTTCTTCATTTTTTCCATTTTTTTCAAGTTCTTTTACCAAATTTTCTTCTTTTAAATCAACCACCCTACGAAGTATGGCTAAAACACTACTTTTTTCCTTTTTTAAATTTGCAATATCTAAAAGCTTATCTATAAACTCGTTCTTTTCATTACTATCTAAAAGTTCGTATAAGCCATTAATTTTTTCTTTTCTTTTTTTTGCTAAATTTGCAAGTTTTTTAAAATTATTCATAATTCTCCTTTACTTTTTTTAATTATAATTCATTTTTTAAAATAAGGAGTAAAGAAATGAAAGATATGGGGGAGCCTAAATTAAAAATTGTTGCTATGCCAAGTGATACAAATCCTGCTGGTAATATTTTTGGTGGCTGGATTTTATCTCAAATTGACCTAGCAGGAGGAATTGCTGCAAGGGAGTTAGCACCTGAAAGGGTAGTAACTATTTCTATGGATAAGGTAGTATTTAAAGAACCTGTCTATATAGGCGATATTATTTCTTGCTATGCAAAGATTATTAAGGCTGGTAATACCTCTATAACAGTTCAAGTAGAAGTAACAGCCCAAAGGGTTGATAATATGGGTTGTACTTCTTGTCTAGCAGTAACTTCAGCAAATGTTATTTATGTAAGCGTTGATAGACACGGCAATAAAAAGGCTATAAGTGAAGATTTAAAGCGAATTCATGGCTTTTTATAAAAGATTTAGTAATCTTAAAATTCTCATTTTTAAATTCTTAAAAAATTTAAATTGATATTGTTTATTAAGAAAAATTTTGTTTTAATTAACAAATTTTTTATGGAGTTAAAATTTGAGTGCAAAATTTTCTAAAATAGGCTTTATTTTAGCTGTTGCAGGTTCTGCTGTAGGACTTGGTAATGCTTGGAAATTTCCTACTCTTGTAGGACAAAATGGAGGTTCTGCATTTATACTTTTATACTTAGTTTTAACACTTTGCGTCAGTTTTGTTATTTTTTTAGCAGAACTTAGCATGGGTAGGTTAAGTGAAAAAGACCCAGTTAATGCTTATAAAACACTTGCCCCAAGCCATAAAAATGCGTGGGGTATAGCTGGTTTTATGATGATAGGGGCGATTTTTATAGTATCCTTTTATAGTTTGGTTATAGCATGGATTCTTCGTTATTTATATCTTAGTTTAAGTGGAAATTTACCCTTAGATTTACAAAGTAGCATAGCTAAATTTGAAAGCTTTATAAGCCAGGATTTTTTAAGTCAAATTCTTTGTTTTACTATAATTTTTTTTATTATTTTTTATGTTGTATCAAAGGGTATAAAAAACGGCATTGAAAGGCTAAATGTATGGATGATGCCTAGCCTTTTTATCTTGCTTTTATTTCTTCTTTTTTATGCTTGTAGCAAGGATGGCTTTTTACAAGCCTTTAATTTTTTATTTGTGCCTGATTTTTCAAAAATAAGCGTTGATACCATAGTTCAAGCCTTAGGACTTGCTTTTTTTAGCCTTTCTCTTGGTGTAGGGACCATTATTACTTATTCTGCAAGCTTGCCAGAGGGTTCAAATTTCATACTTAGTACCCTTAGCATTATTTTTATTAATGTCTTAATAGGGCTTTTAATGGGACTTGTAGTTTTTACCTTTATCTTTGAATTTGGGGCAGACCCTACTCAAAGTGGAGGAGGATTAGTATTTATATCACTTTCAACACTATTTTCTCAATTAGGAATCATAGGTCACATTATAGCAGCACTTTTTTTTATAGCCTTAATTTTTGCAGGGATTACTTCTGCTGTATCAATGATAGAACCTTTCGCTTTTTATTTGATAAATAGCTTTAAAATGAGTAGAAAAAAAGCCCTTTTTTATATAGGCGTGGTAGTTTATATTTTAGGAATTTTGTGCATATTATCTTTTTTAAGTGTTACAAATCATAGCTTAGAATTTTTTGGAAAAAATGTTTTTGATATTTTGGATTTTCTATCAAGCGAACTTATTATGCCACTTGGTGGAATTTGCGTTTCTATCTTTGTTGGCTTTGTTATGAAAAAAGAAGGGCTTATGATACTTTTTAGACCATTTATGTCTAATTTTTTCTTTGAACTTTGGTATTTTATTTTAAGATTTATAGCCCCTTTAGCTGTTATTATTGTTATGATAGCCGTTTTGATAAAGAGTTAAATTTAAGTGTTTTATTAGAAAAATTTATAGAATTTATAGTATAATCGTAAAATTTTTGTAAGAATTTAAAGTACAAGGATTAATTTATGGCTAAAAAATATATAGATGTGATGGATACAAGCTTTAGAGACGGCTTTCAATCCGTTTTTGGGGCTAGAGTTTTAATGGATGATTTTTTCCCAGCCGTACAAGCTGCCAAAGAAGCTGGGATAAGACACTTTGAATTTGGTGGAGGAGCTAGATTTCAAAGCCTATATTTTTATCTAAATGAAGATGCCTTTTTAATGATGGATAAATTTAGAGATATTGTAGGACCTGATGCAAATTTGCAAACACTTGCAAGGGGTGTAAATACAGTTACCCTTGATACAGGAAGCAGAGAGTTAGTTGACTTACATGCTAAGCTTTTTGCAAAACATAGCACTACTACTATTAGAAATTTTGATGCTTTAAATGATGTTAATAATCTAAAATTTAGTGGAGAATGCATTACAAAACACGGCTTAAAACACGAAGTTGTAGTTACTTTGATGGATTTACCTCCAAATTGTAAAGGGGCACACGACGTGGAATTTTATGAAAGAATTTTAAAAGAAATTTTAGATGCACAAATTCCATTTACTAGCGTTTGTTTTAAGGATGCAAGTGGCACTTCAAATCCTCAAAAGGTTTATGAAACTATAAAAATGGCAAGAAAACATTTGCCTGAAAATATGCACATAAGATTACATACACACGAAACAGCAGGGGTAAGCGTGGCTTGTTATTTAGCAGCCTTAGAAGCAGGGGTTGATGGCATTGATTTAGCAGCAAGTCCTGTAAGTGGGGGCACAAGCCAACCTGATATTTTAACCTTGCTTCATGCCGTAAAGGGTAAAAATTACGACTTAGGTTTAGATGAAGAAAAAATTTTAAAATATGAAGAGATTTTTTGTGATTGTATAAAAGATTATTTTGTACCACCTGAGGCTGTGCAAGTAAGCCCATTGATACCTTTTTCACCTATGCCAGGTGGGGCTTTAACTGCAAATACTCAAATGATGAGAGACCATAACCTTTTAGATAAATTTCCACAAGTTATTAAGGCTATGCGTGAAGTAGTTGAAAAAGGTGGTTTTGGCACAAGTGTAACTCCTGTTAGTCAGTTTTATTTTCAACAAGCCTTTAATAATGTAATGTTTGGGCTTTGGCAAAAGATTGCTGAAGGTTATGGAAAAATGGTACTTGGCTATTTTGGAAAAACTCCTGTTAAGCCTGATGAAGAAGTTATTAAACTAG
The DNA here is from genome assembly GCF_008633915.1 of Campylobacter sp. LR291e. Taxonomy (GTDB): domain Bacteria; phylum Campylobacterota; class Campylobacteria; order Campylobacterales; family Campylobacteraceae; genus Campylobacter_D. The sequence goes on from NZ_VJNV01000002.1 coordinate 72,953, forward strand.
CAGCTAAGCAGTTAAATTTAGAACCTACCACAGAGCTTGCCATTGATTTAGCCGATAAGGATGAAACAAAGAGTATAGCTTATACAAGAAAGCTTTTAGAAGAAGAAGGAATAGAACCAAATGAAGAAAATATCTTTATAGCAGCAGCTTGTAAAGATAAGGGACTTGCATATTTAAGAGGGGATGCAAAGGTAAATGTTCGTAAAATTTCAACTATGCCAAAACCTGTTGCCCAACACCTTGATAATAAATTCACCGTTTCAGTTAATGGTAATAAATACCATGTTGAAGTAAGCGAGGGCTTTGATAAGGATGTAAATGTTAAAAATATCCAAAAGGTAGATGAGCATGAAGAAGCTGGTGAAAATGCTATTGTCGCTGGAAATTCAGGTAGTGTATTTAAGATAAATATTAAGAATGGTGATAAGGTAAGCACTGGACAAGTTATTATGGTTTTAGAGGCTATGAAAATGGAAATGGAAGTAAATGCACCAAGAGATGGTGTGATTAAGATTGTAAAAGTAAACATAGGAGATAGCGTTGGTGATAGCGATATCGTAGCAATTTATGAAGAAGAAAACAAGGATTGATTATGAATAAATTTGATGATTTAGGTTTAAGTAATGTTAAAAAAGTTTTTCACAATTTAAGTTATGATGAGCTTTTCAAACATGAGGTGCAAAATAACGAAGGAGAGTGCACTAAGAATGGTACTTTTAGCGTTGATACGGGAATTTTTACGGGTAGAAGTCCTAAGGATAAATACTTTGTAAAGCAAGACCCTTCGCAAAAATATATAGCTTGGGGCAAGATTAATCAGCCTATTTCAAAAGAACTTTTTGATGGGCTTTTAAAAAAGGCAAAAAATGCTTTAAGTAATAAAGATATTTATGTACAAGATGCTTATTGTGGTGCTTCTATTCAAAGTCGTAAAGCTGTTCGTTTTGTAACCGAGATAGCTTGGCAAGCACATTTTGTAAAAAATATGTTTATTAGACCTAGTGAGCATGAACTTCACAATTTTGAGCCTGATTTTATCGTTTATAATGCTTGCAAGTGCGTAAATGATGATTTTAAAAAGGATGGCTTAAATTCTGAGGTTTTTGTTATCTTTAATGTAGAAGAAAATGTCGCTGTTATAGGTGGTACTTGGTATGGTGGCGAGATGAAAAAGGGTATTTTTTCTATGATGAATTACTGGCTACCTCTTGAAAATAAACTTTCTATGCATTGTTCTGCAAATGTTGGGGTAAGTGGCGATACTGCTTTATTTTTTGGGCTTAGTGGTACTGGAAAAACTACACTTTCAACTGACCCTAATCGTAAATTAATAGGCGATGATGAACATGGCTGGGATGATGAGGGCGTGTTTAATTTTGAGGGTGGTTGTTATGCAAAATGTATAAATTTAGACCCAGATAACGAACCTGAAATTTATGGGGCTATTAGAAGAGATGCCTTATTAGAAAATGTAGTTTTAAAGGCTGATAAAAGTGTTGATTATAACGATGATTCTAAGACTGAAAATACTCGCGTTTCTTATCCTATAGAACATATAGGAAATCATGAAAAAAGCTTAAAAGCAGGGCACCCAAAAAATATAATTTTTTTAACAGCTGATGCCTTTGGAGTTTTGCCTCCTGTTAGTAAATTAAGTAAAGAACAAGCAATGTATTATTTTTTAAGTGGTTATACAGCTAAAGTAGCAGGAACTGAACGTGGTATAACTGAGCCTCAAGCCACTTTTTCTGCTTGTTTTGGTGAGCCTTTTATGCCTTTGCATCCAACTGTTTATGCTCGTTTACTTGGTGAAAAAATAGATAAACACCAGGTTAGCGTTTATTTAGTAAATACCGGTTGGAGTGGTGGAAGTTATGGAGTAGGAAAAAGAATGAGTATAAAGGCAACTAGGGCTTGCATTAATGCTATTTTAGATTCAAGTATTAAAAATTGTGATTTTGAAACCCTTGATGTGTTTAATCTAGCTATTCCAAAATCCTTACAAGGCGTTGAAAGTACGCTTTTAAATCCTATAAATACTTGGGAAGATAAGGATTTATTTGTTAAAACTAGAGATAAACTTGCAAAAATGTTTGTAGAAAATTTTAAACGTTATGAAGATGTTAAAGAGGGTAAAGAATATAGCAAATTTGGACCTAGCATTTAAGGGAAATTTATGAAAAATGAAATGTGGTCTGGACGTTTTAGTACTAGCAGTAGTGATTTATTGCAAGAATTTAACGCAAGTTTAAATATAGATAAAGAACTTTTTAAACAAGATATTAAGGGTTCTTTAGCCCATGCTAGTATGCTTGTAAGTTGTGATATTATAAATAAAGATGAGTTTTTAGCTATGGAAAAAGGCTTAAAACAAATTCAAAATGAGCTTGAAAATGATGAGTTTATCTTTGATATACAAGATGAAGATATTCATATGGCTATTGAAAAACGTTTGGGGCAGATAATCGGTACTGAAATAAGTGGAAAACTTCATACTGCAAGAAGTAGAAATGACCAAGTAGCTACTGATTTTAAGCTTTTTGTTAAGGAAAGTCATTTAGAACTTTGTGCATTATTGCAAAATCTTATAAAAACTATATTAAGCCATGCAAAAAGGCACAAAAATACTATTATGCCAAGCTTTACACACTTACAACACGCCCAGCCAGTGAGTTTTTCTTTTTATATTTTAGCCTATGCCTTTATGTTTTTAAGGGACATAAAAAGACTTGAAAATTCCTATAAAATGACTGATTTTTCGCCACTTGGAAGCTGTGCTTGTGCGGGGACTAGTTATAAAACCGATAGAATGATGAGTGCTAAGATATTAGGCTTTAATGATATAATGGCAAATGCTATGGACGGGGTTAGCGATAGGGATTTTGCCCTTGATTTACTTTATGATATAGCTGTTATTTTTACGCATACTTCAAGGCTTTGTGAAGAACTTATCTTATTTTCTAGTTCTGAATTTAATTTTATAACAATAAGCGATGCCTTTTCAACGGGCAGTTCTATAATGCCTCAAAAGAAAAATCCTGATGTTTGTGAATTAATACGAGGTAAAACTGGACGCGTTTATGGAAATTTAATCTCTTTACTAACCATTATGAAGGCCTTACCATTAGCTTATAATAAAGACATGCAAGAAGATAAAGAAGGAGTTTTTGATAGTGTTAAGAGCACTAAGCAATGCCTTATTATCTTAGATGCTATGTTAAAAGAAATTAACATTAATGAAGAAAACATGCTAAATGCTTGTAAAAAAGGGCATTTGTTGGCTACTGATTTGGCTGATTATTTAGTAAGGGTAAAGAATATCCCATTTAGAAAGGCCCATTTTATAGTAGGAAAAGTCGTGGGCGAGGCTGAAAAAATGGGTATTGATATAAGCGAGATTAAGGATTTACCAAGCATTGATTCAAATTTTGATAAAGACGCACAAGAGCTTTTAAATTTTCAAAAATCCTTAAATTTAAAACAAAGTGAGGGTTCAAGTTCTATTAAAAGTGTTGAAAAGCAAATTGAACTTTTGGAAAGCTTTTTACAAGCTAGAGAATTTTAGCCTTTTAAAGCTAATTATTTTTTATAAAATTTCTTTTTGATTTTATGCAAATCTATGATGATAAATTTGAATAACCCCCCCCCATTTATTATTATAAGCTTTGATTAAGCTTTATCCTAACTTATAGCTTAAATGTTCTTTGTATCTTAAAGCCTTGTCATGATCACTATATTCTTCTAACGACAGACGTTTTAATGAAGGATTTAAGCTAAGGGAGATTTCATAAAATTCTTGTTCTTTTTTATGGATTTTAGCATAATTTAAAAGTTTAAAAGGAAGTTTTATATAATCCTTTAAGCTTTTTGATTCTTGTATCATTAACTTACCAAGTTTATATGAAAGCATGTTTGTTACCCTTGTAATAGCTCCAATTGGTTTTTTTTATTTAAATTAAGAAGTGTATATTTTTTTGTTTTGGATAATTCAAGCAAATATTTAAAATGTATTTTTTTAGGCTTAAAATTTGTATTTGCTTATCTTCAATCCTTTTTTTACTTCATCTAAATAAACATTAATATCAGTTTTTAAGTTAATATTTTTAAAATCAACAAAATTATATAACCACCATTTAAACCTTAATAATCTTTGTATGGTCTTTTTATCAAAGCGATATTTTAATATCCTTGCAGGATTTGAACCTACCACAGCATAATGTGGAACATCTTTTGTAACTAAGGAATTTTGTGCTACAACGCAACCCGTATTTAAGGTAATACCGGGCTTTAAACAAGGATTTGTACAAAGATAAACATCATCTTTTACAATGGTTTTTGCTGGTGGTAGGACAAATTCATTATGAGAAGTGGTTTTAAACTCGTTATTGCCATATTTAAGATTATTATATTTAAATATATAAGCGTTCTTACCATAGGTAAAAGAAGAAGTAGATATTAAATTAAAGGGTGATGAGTGCGAATAAAATTTAAGCCCCAAGCTATAGAACAACATCTCCCAATCTCTAAATCGCTCCTTGATATAAGGGCATTTGAATAAGACATAAAGCCCATTTGGCATAAAATATGCCCATTTAATGATGAAAATTCTTCTATATAGCCATTTCTGGGATAAACAGCCACTCATAATCACAAAAGCCATTAATATTAAGTTTATTGCAAATATTTAACTCTTTTAAGGTCTTAATTATAAAATCATTATTTTTTATTTTTATCATTGTGTGTTTCTAAAATAAATTATGTTACGATTTTACAAACACTATTTAAACAAAGCAAATTTAAAGATTATTTCACTTTAAGCTTGCAAAAATTTTCAAGCAAAGATAAAATTTATTTTATTTTCGATAAACTACTAACTTAATAAATTTGTAAAAATTGAAAGGACGAGTTTATGGTTGTATCTGAAAGTAGACGCAGTTTTATGGGCGTTGCATTTGGAACAGTGGCAGCTGTAGGTGGTGTTTTGTCACTTGTTGCTATGAAAAAAACTTGGGACCCACTTCCTAGCGTTAGGGCGGCAGGTTTTACCACTGTTGATTTATCCGGTATGCAAGATGGCGAGTTGCGTACTATAGAATGGCGTAAAAAACCTATTTTTATTTTGAAAAAAGATGCTAGTATGCTAAAAAATGAAAAAAGAGAGGTTATGGTTGATAATGCAGCCTATACGGTTGTAATAGGGCTTTGTACTCATCTTGGTTGTATTCCAGCCTTTGTCCCGAGTGATGGCTTATTTAAATGTGCCTGTCATGGTGGCGAATTTGATGTAAATGGAGTTAATACCTTTGGTCCTCCACCAACCCCACTTGAAATTCCTCCATTTAGAATAGACGGAACTAAGCTTGTTTTAGGCGAAGAAGGTCCTGAATATCAACAAATGATAGCGGAGGTTTAAAATGGCACATATTAGAAAGGCTAATGGCATAGTTGATTGGCTAGATCAAAGACTTGCCGTTCATAAATTATTAGATGTTTTAATGAATAAATACTGGATTCCAAAGCAAATAAATTTCTTATGGGCTATGGGAGTTATCTTAACTACACTTTTTACAGTGCTTTTTATCACAGGGCTTTTATTGGTAATGTATTATAAGCCTGATACTGCACTTGCCTTTGATAGTGTAAATAAGACCATTATGCAAGAAGTTGAATATGGTTGGCTTTGGCGTCATATACACGGCGTTGCAGCTTCTGTTATCTTTTTGATTATTTATATTCACATGTTAACTGGAATTTATTATGGTTCTTATAAAAGAGGACGTGAGATGATTTGGATAAGTGGTATGCTTTTATTTGTCATCTTTTCAGCAGAAGCCTTTAGTGGATATATGTTACCTTGGGGACAAATGAGCTACTGGGCAGCACAGGTTATTACTAATCTCTTTGGTGGAATTCCATTTATAGGCGATGCTTTAGTTGTTTGGATTAGAGGAGATTACGCAGTAAGCGATCCAACACTTACAAGATTTTTTATGTTGCATGTGTGTTTATTGCCTATAGTAATTATTATGATTATAGCATTTCACTTTTATGCTTTAAGAATTCCACATGTAAATAACGAAATAGCCGAAGAACTAGACTTTGAATTAGAGGCTGAAAAATTTATATCAGGTGATACAAAAAATTCAAAAGTAATTCCATTTTGGCCAGGTTTTTTAAGTAAAGACTTTATGTATATTTGCTTGTTTATGATATTCTTTTTCTATTTAGTAAGCTTTAAATTTGGCTTTGCAATGGATCCTATTAATTTTGACCCAGCTAATGCACTTAAAACTCCAGCTCATATCTACCCTGAATGGTATTTTTTATGGAGTTATGAAGTATTAAGAGGCTTTTTCTTTGATATAGGTGGCATTAAGGCCTTTGATATAGGATTGGCGGCCTTTGGAATAGCACAAGTTATTTTCTTTTTATTACCTTGGCTTGATAGAAGTGATGTTGTAAAACCAGCCCATGAAAGACCTTTATTTTTCATATGGTTTTGGGTATTGCTTATAGATTTGATAGTCTTAACTGTGTATGGAAAATTACCTCCAACAGGTGTTAATGCATGGGTAGGTTTTTATGCTTCTATAATCTTTTTATTATTATTGTTAGTTGCCTTGCCTGTTATTACGATCATGGAAAGAAAGAAAGGGGCTAAATAATGAGAGAATTAAAAATATTTTGTGTTGTAGTGATATTTACTGCACTTGTATATTGGGGCGTTGAACCTTATGCACATTCTGTTTTAAGCCCTCATGTTGCACCTGCAAATTTTAATTTTGAAGAAGAAGATATTAATTTTGCAAAGGGTATAGTTAGCGATAAAGAAAAGCTTTTAGAACTTGCTAAGGCTGAAAATAACGAAACAAATATAGAAAATGCCACAAATGCTTTGCAAAAAGCACAAGAAAATTTAGCAAAACAAGAAGCCTTATGGGCTAGTGTTGCTAAAATAGACTTTACAAAGGGCGATTCTACTAAGGGTAAGGAATTTTTTGAAAATCAATGTTTTGCATGTCATGGTTTAAGTATTGATGATATTCCTGCAAATATTACAGACTCAGCCCTTGGTGTAATACCACCTGATTTAAGCACAGCAGGTATTATTTATGATGAGAAATTTTTAGTTGCCTTGATTTTAAATCCTAGTCTTGCTTTAAAGGTTGATCATAAATTTGGCGATGCCTTTATTATGAGTGCTTATAATAGCGAAATGTCAGGCGATAGCGAAGAAGTTGTAAGCGAAAATATAGCAAATTTAATTGCTTATCTTAAAGAAATGAGTATAAAGTCAACTCAAAAGCAAGAAAACGAGATTAAAGAGACTTTGGAGGCAAAATATGCTAAGCTTGAAGATGGGGCTCAAAAGGTAGCACTTTTTGAAAAGGAATTTTTATTTGAAAAAGATAAACATGCCTTTATCGAGGCTTGTGGACGTTGTCATGATATGAAGTATGATAATTTTATAAGTCCATCAGGTAAGGATGATTTAAAGGGTTATTTGGGTTCTTTACCACCTGATTTATCAATGATGATTCGCTCACGTGGAACGCAGTATTTAAATGATTTTATAAACAATACTCAAAAATTACTTTCAGGTACTGCTATGCCAAGGGTTGGGCTTAATGAACAAACACAATTAAGAGTTGTTTCATACCTTGAAAAAGTAGGAGATAGCAAGAAAGAAGAAAGAGAAAGCTTAGGAATTTATATTATGATTTTCTTTGCGATTTTAAGTATCTTTGCTATAGGCTTTAAACGTAGCGTTTGGTCAAAACTTCATTAATTTAAGCCACATTTTGTGGCTTAAATATCTTTTATTAACTTTTAACATACAAAATTTTTAAATTTAAGTTTAGTTTTTAGGGGTAAAATTAACACTTTAAAAAAAAAGATAGGAAATTTAAATGAGTATTATGGATATACCTTATTTTTTAATTGGAATCATATCAGGCATAGCCTCTGGTTTATTTGGCATAGGTGGAGGTATGATAATAGTGCCCTTTATGCTTTTACTTGGTGAAAGTTCTCAACATGCCGTTGGAATTTCAGTAGTACAAATGATTTTTGCATCTATTTTTGGTTCGTATGTAAATTATAAAAAAAAGAATTTAAATTTAAAAGATGGTCTTATAGTAGGGCTTGGAGGTTTAGTAGGGGCTGCTTTTAGTGGTCAGCTTTTAAGATTATTAAGCGATGTTTCTTTAACTTCTATTTTTTTAGGCGTAAGTTGTGCATTTTTCTTAAAATATGCCTTTGGTATAAAAGAGCACCCTCAACAAACTAATATATCAGTTCTTGCTAAAAATATTGTTTTGCTTTGTACTGGTGCTTTTACGGGAATTTTTGCAATATCTTTTGGCATAGGTGGAGGACTTTTAATAACGCCTATTTTGGCTTATTTTTTAGGATATAATAGCAAAAAGGTAGTTCCTGTTTCTTTATTTTTTGTTATACCAGCTTCATTTGCTGGGACCTTTTCTTTTGTAAAATCAGGGGTTATTGATTATTCTGTTATAAATTCTGGCATAATAGTAGGCATTGCCTCAATGATAGGCGTTTTTTTAGGCATTAAAATCATAGAAAATATGAAAATTTCATCTCATCGTAAAATTTTACTTTGTATATATGTACTTTCAATTTCTATGACCACCTTTTCATTGCTTAGAAAACTTGGCATTATCATAATTTAAAATTTTGTGTTAAAATCGAAATTTAGCTTGAAAAAAGGCATAAAATGGAAGATATCATAAAAATTATCGGTGCAAGAGAAAATAATCTTAAAAATATTGACCTTGAAATTCCAAAAAATAAGCTTGTAGTTTTTACAGGTCTTAGTGGCTCTGGTAAGTCAACTCTAGCTTTTTCAACCCTTTATGCAGAAGGGCAAAGACGTTATATTGAAAGCCTTAGTGCTTATGCAAGGCAGTTTTTAGACAAGGTAGGAAAGCCTGATGTTGACAAAATCGAAGGGCTTACTCCAGCTATTGCAATTGATCAAAAAACTACTTCTAAAAATCCACGCTCAACAGTTGGAACTATTACTGAAATTTATGATTATCTTAGACTTTTATATGCAAGAATAGGTATTCAGCATTGCCATAATTGTGGTAAAAAAATTTCAAGTATGAGTTCAAGTGATATTGTAAATGAAATTTTAAAATTGCCATTAGGTGCTAAAATCATTATTTACGCCCCTTTGATTAGAGAAAAAAAAGGTACCTTTGTGGATTTATTTGAGTCTTTAAGACACAAGGGCTATGTTAGGGTGCAAGTTGATGGGGTTATGGTTAGATTGGATGAAGATATAGAACTTGCAAAGACTAAAAAACATACTATAAAACTTGTTATTGATAGGCTTGAGATTAAGGACGATTTATTATCTCGCTTAGCTAGTGATATTGAAAAAGGCTTAGAAGAGAGTTTTGGAGAATTAGAACTTGAAATTTTAAACGCTGATGAGTTTAATCTTAGCCCGAATTTACATTACAGCGAACATTATGCTTGTTTTGATTGTAAAATTTCTTTTAATCCACTTGAACCTTTGAGTTTTTCTTTTAACTCCTTAAAAGGTGCTTGTGAGAGCTGTGATGGGCTTGGTATTAGATATAGCCTTGATATGAAAAAAATTATCAATGAAAATCTTAGCTTAGAAAGCGGAGCAGTTAAGATAATGTATGGCTTTAATAAGAGCTATTATTATAAATTCTTACTTGCATTTTGCGAACAAAATTCAATAAATACTAAAATTCCTTATTCTGAGTTAAGCGATGATGAAAAAAGGCTTGTTTTATATGGCAATGCTAAGGAAATCAACTTTTTTTGGAAAAAACATAGGATTAAAAAAATCTTTGAGGGCGTGGTAAAGATTGCTTATAATATACTTAAAGATGAGCGAGATTTGGCTGATTTTATGAGTGAGAAAATTTGTAAGGATTGTAATGGACATCGCTTAAAATTAGAAAGTTTAGCCGTGCAAGTTAGTGGTAAAAGACTTGGTGAAATTTTAGATATGAGTATAGAAGATTGTGTTAATTTTTTTAGTAATGAAAAGAATTTTTCGCATTTAAGCGAACAAGAACAAATGATTGCAAGTCCTATTTTACATGAGATTAATGAAAGGCTTTATTTTTTATTTGATGTGGGTCTTGGTTATTTAAGCTTAGGTAGAGATGCAAGGACGATTAGTGGTGGGGAAGCCCAAAGAATTCGTATAGCTAGTCAAATAGGTAGTGGTTTAAGTGGGGTTATGTATGTTTTAGATGAACCTAGCATAGGTTTGCATGAAAGAGATACTTCAAAACTCATTAAAACCCTTAAAAATTTACAAGCAAAGGGCAATACCTTAATAGTAGTAGAACATGATAAAAAAACCATTGAAAGTGCTGATTTTATAGTAGATATTGGCCCCTTAGCTGGTAAATTTGGAGGAGAGGTTGTTTTTAGTGGAGTGTATAAGGATTTGCTTAAAAGTAATAGCGAAACTGCTTTATACATGAGAGGGCTTAAGCAAATTTCTTTACAGCAAAATAGAAAACAAAAAATATGGCTTGGGCTTAAAAATGTAAATATTAATAATATTAAAAATTTAAATGCCAAATTTCCTTTACAAAATTTGGTTGCAATCACTGGTGTTTCAGGTTCGGGTAAAAGTTCTTTAATACTTCAAACCTTACTTCCTTTTGCACAAGAAGCCTTAAATCACGCAAAAAAGGTTAGAAAGGTAGGTGGGGTAGAAATTGAGGGCTTAGAATATTTAGATAAGGTAATTTACTTAGACCAAAGTCCTATTGGAAAAACGCCTCGTTCAAATCCTGCTACTTATACTGGGGCTATGGATGAGATTAGAAATCTTTTTACTAATACAAAAGAGGCAAAAATGAAAGGCTATAAAATAGGGCGATTTTCCTTTAATGTCAAAGGAGGTCGTTGTGAAAAATGTCAAGGGGATGGTGAGATAAAAATAGAAATGCATTTTTTGCCCGATGTAATGGTGATTTGTGATGCTTGTAAGGGTAAGAGATATAACGAGGCTACTTTGGAGATTAAATATAAGGGTAAGAGTATAGCTGATATTTTGCATATGAGTATTTTAGAGGCAAATGAATTTTTTAAGGCCGTGCCTAAAATTCGCCAAAAGCTTGATACGCTTGTAAAAGTAGGGCTTGATTATCTTACACTTGGGCAAAATGCTACAACTTTAAGTGGAGGAGAAGCTCAACGCATAAAACTTGCAAAAGAACTTAGCAAAACAGATACGGGCAAAACCCTTTATATACTTGATGAACCTACCACTGGTTTGCATTTTGAAGATGTTAATAAATTAATAGCAGTTTTACAACATTTAGTAGATATGAATAATTCTGTTTTTGTAATAGAACATAATTTAGATGTTATTAAAAATGCTGATTATATAGTGGATATGGGGCCAGAAGGTGGCGTTAAGGGTGGCAAGATTATAGCACAAGGCAATGTTGCACATTTGATAAAGGAGCGTAAAAAAAGCTATACAGGGCATTATTTAAATTTAGAATTAAATGAGAATAAAAAATGAAAAATATTATAATCATAGGTAAACCAAATGTAGGTAAATCAAGCTTATTTAATCGTTTGCTTAGAAAAAGAATTGCTATAACAAGCGAAATTTCAGGCACTACAAGAGATATTAATAAGGTCAAAATTCAAATAGGTTCTAAGTCTGCTTTTTTGATTGATAGTGGAGGGCTTGATGAAAGCAATATTTTATTTAAAAAAGTACAAACCAATACACTAAAAATGGTACATGAAAGCGATATTATACTTTATATGGTTGATGGAAAAAAATTGCCAGATGATGAAGATAGGAAAATTTTTTATAGTTTAAAAAAGCTAAATAAGCCTATGGCACTGCTTATAAATAAGGTTGATAATAAAAAAGATGAAGAAAGGACTTGGGAATTTGCAAATTTTGGAATAAAAGAAATTTTTAGCCTTTCTGTTAGTCATAATATAGGCATTGATGAACTTTGTACCTGGCTTGAAAAATTCTTAGATGATGCAACTTTGGTCGTTGATAATGATGAGTGTTTGGAAGATTTTTTAGAAAATTTAGATGAAAAAGATATAGATGAAAATCATATAAAAGTAGCCATTGTTGGCCGTGTTAATGTTGGAAAATCAAGCCTTTTAAATGCTTTAGTAAAGGAAAATAGAAGTGTGGTAAGTGAGATTGAAGGAACTACCATTGACCCTGTAAATGAAAGCATTATTTATAATAATAAAACTATAGAATTTATCGATACAGCTGGTATTAGAAAACGTGGTAAGATAGAAGGGCTTGAAAAATTTGGACTTAATAGGACACAAAAAATGCTTGAAAATGCACATATTGCCTTGCTTGTTTTAGATGCATCACAAGGCTTTAACGAACTTGACGAACGTATTGCTGGGCTTATTTCAAAGTATTTTTTAGGCGTTATCATAGTGCTTAATAAATGGGATAAAAGTACTTTTGATTTTGATAAGGTAAGTAAAGAATTAAGACTTGATAGATTTAAATTTCTTGCCTTTGCCCCTATTATAAGTGTGAGTGCTTTAAGTGGTAAAAGAGTGCATGTGATTTTTGAAAAAATATTAAATGTCTTTGAAAATTTTATTCAAAAAATGCAAACCTCAAAGCTTAATGAAATCATACAAGAAGCTACTAAAACTCACCCTTTACCCCATGATAAAGGAAAACTTGTAAAAATTTATTATGCTACCCAGTATGAAATCGCCCCTCCAAAAATAGCCCTAATTATGAATCGCCCAAAGACCTTGCATTTTAGTTATAAACGTTATTTGCAAAACAAGCTTCGCTCTCATTTTTGCCTTGAAGGCGTTCCTTTGATACTTGCTACTAGAAAAAGAGGGGAAAAAGAAGAAAATTAATAATTTTATATAAGTTTATTATTATAATCTAGTAATGTTTTTTGTAGTGAAGTATCGTATTTTATATTTTCATCAGCTTTTAATTCTACACTATAATCTGAAAGACAAGTACGGCATTTTGTCTTTAAGGGAAAGTCTTATACAAAGTCTTCCTTTTTTGTTTATACTTAATGTTTTATGTGACTTTGCATCTATGTATATTAAATTTTTTCAATTATCAATGGCCTTTAACATTGCAATATCTTTTATTAGATAAAAAGGGATTATGTAGTGAAGTTCGAACTGTTCGTTCTTATTAATTTTATGATTTTTAAAATATTCTTTTTTTTACCAAAGGACTTCTTTTAAATTTAATTTTTTCTCCATTAAATTTTTTTTCTTATAGTAATACTTTTTCTTTCTTTATCATATTCTAAAACACCAAGCATATTTAGATTTTCAAAAATAGTTTGGGTTCCATTGTTCCAGTTATGAAAATCTCTTTTATTGATTTTATCACCTGTGAAGTTTTTAGGATTGCAGTAATTAGCTATATGTTCTATAGCAATCTTTTTTCTAGCCCTTAAATTTCTAAATTCATTTATGTAATTTATAATCATATCTTTTGTTAGATTTTTACCATTATAATTTTTGCCTAAAAAAGACACGAAAAACATAAATTCATATTCATCTAAATAAGCATGATTTAAAGAATTTATAATATCTACAATATCTTCTATGTAAGTTGCCAAATACATTTGTTAAAGCTATGCCTAAAGACTTTAGCTAATCAAGTTCGTTTTTAGCTTGTAAAAATTCCATCCCACTATCGCTTATTTGAACATATCTATATCGATACCTTTTATCTGGTTCGCAAATTTTCATTTTTTAGTAAATCTTTCAATAAAGCCCATTCTATGCAAATTTACAAATATTATTTTTATCATTCCCATATCAGTTATACTATAATTTATTTTATTAAGTTTTATATTTACATTTTAGAAATTCGGTAAAAGCATATTCTTCTTTTTTATATATGTAGTTTTCTTTAATATCACCTTGAGTGGTATAAAGTAAACCATATTTTATTAGTTCATTTAATATTATTTTGATACATTCCTTATCCCAGCGATAATGTTGAAATTTATGAGTTCCACGATAATCATCTCTTTTAAGTCTTTCACATAAAAATTCCCAACAAGATAAATTTGGATAAACGTCATTTAATTTTTCTTTTAAATCGTTTAAATCACTCATATATAAAATCCTTTAATTTAGTATTTAAATATTTTTTATTCATTTCACAGCCTATAAAATTTCTTTTAAGCTCTAAGGCTGTTAAACTTACGATACCTGAGCCACTAAATAAATCAAGTATTAAGTCACCTTCTTTACTACTTGCTTTAATCATTCTTTTTACCATTTGTTTTGGTTTTGGTGTTGGGTGTTTTAATTTTTGAGTTTTGCCATTAATCTTTTCTACATGTCTTTGAGAACTTATCTCCCATACATCAGGGCATAATTTACCATTATTATTTGGAAACCATCTTTTGCCATTTTTTAATATCCCCTTAGTTTTTACATGTTCTATTCTTTGCGTAGATTCATAAGCTATCCTAATGCTTTCATTATCAAAATAATATTCTTTTTTATCCATTGTATAAAAAAGAATGCTTTCTTGGTTATTGTTATATTTTCTTTTATTTGCATTAAATCCATCTTTTTTATACCAAGTTATCCAGTTTTGAAAATTTGCTTTATTTTGTAAATAATTAAGCATTAAGCCACAATTATAAGGAGTATTAAAGATATAAAATTAGCATTCTTTTTAAGTTTTATTAGCATTAAATCAAGCCATTTAAAGGTAAATTTTAAAAATTCATTCTCATTTTTAAAACTATCCCATTGAGCTTTTTTTAAACTATAAGGTGGGTCAATTATAGCTAAATCAATGCTATAACCTTGCAATGATTGCAAAAAGTCAAAAACATCTTTTATATAAATTTTATTTTTCATTTAATTTATCCATTATTACTTCTTTATATTTTTCATAAAGTTCATAACCTATAAAATTTCTTTTTAAAGATTTTGCAACTACTAAGGTAGTACCACTTCCAGCAAATGGGTTTAAAACTATATCTCCTACAAAAGAATAAAGCTTAATAAGCCTATAAGCAATCTGCTTTGGCATAATAGCAGGGTGTTTTCCGAAGGCTGGGTTATTTTTATTTGGTATGGTTATATTCCAAATTTGTTTTGTATACTCAAGCCATTCTTTTTGACTTAATTTACTTACTTCTTTTATATTGTTAGGAATTTTTTCTTTATTTTATCTATCTTTTACATAAATAGTGATAAATTCTGTTGTGTTTTGGGCGTAAAAATTTCTAGGATAAGGATAAGAACCAAACATAAGTTTTTACTTGAATTTATCCTATTCCAAATGTAAAGGTCCATTAAAAAAAATTGTGTTTTGTGTAAAATTTGATGTTGAATATCGCTTTGTAAGTCAAAAATATGTCTGTTGTAGTGTGTGTTTAAATCTTTTTTAAGCATAGGCATTAATGGAATATTAATGCAAAGTTTGCCATTTGGCTTTAAAACCCTAAAGCATTCTTTAAATACTAAACTAAGATTATTTAGATACTTTTTATAGTTATCATCCCCCCCCTATATCGCTTTTTAAACGAGTAGAATGAGCTATATTTTGATAGCCATTTTTTGAATAATCTTTTATATTAAAATATGGAGGCGAGGTTATGATTAAATGCACGGAGTTATTTTCTACTTCTTGAATTTTAGTACTAGACTTGTAAAAAACTTTATTTATATTATCTTTCATCTTTACTCACAATTTTAAAAAAAGGAAGATTATAGCAAAAAATTTTATATTTGTTAGATTTTTTATGGTTAAAAAATAAATTTTAGAGAGTTTTGAAAGTTAAAAAAAATCAAGGTAAAAATACCTTGAAATTTAGTCCATTTGCCTTCTTAAAAAGGCCGGTGTTTCAAGTTGAGACATCATTTCCTCATCATAGCCACCACTAACTTTTTTGATATTTATGTAAGGATTTTTAGCATTTTGTTTTTCTTCACTAGCTTTTTCCATATTTGCTTGACTAGCTCTATTTTCAAAGCCAGTTGCTATAATGGTTACTTCCACATTGTCTTCCATAGTATCATCAGTAGTAGTTCCAAATATGATTTTAGCATTTTCATCAACCAATTCTTGTACGCCTTCTGCTGCATGGGCAATTTCAAAGAAAGAACAATTAGAACTTGTTTTAAAATGCAATATAACGCCCTTTGCACCCTTTATATCCATACCATCAAGCAAAGGAGATTCAATAGCATTTGAAATAGCCTCATTTACCGCATTTTCACCTTTTGCACTACCTATACCCATTAAAGCTAAGCCCCTATGGCTCATAACTGTTTTAACATCGGCAAAGTCAACATTAATATCACCATTATTTAAAAGTATAGAAACCATTCCACGAACTGCATTTGTAAGTACATCATCAACTACTTTAAAAGAATCTTTCATACTTGCTTTTTTATCGATTAAACTAAGCAATTTTTCATTTTGAATCACAAGAATAGAATCACTTTCCTTTTTAAGTTCTTCAAGACCAACTTCTGCTAATCTTGTTCTAGGTTTTCCTTCAAATTTAAAAGGCATTGTTACTACTGAAACGGTTAGGGCACCAACTTCTTTTGCGGCTTGAGCGATTATAGGTGTGGCACCTGTACCTGTACCACCACCAAGTCCAGAGGCAATAAATACTATATCACTTTGTGCTAATGAAGCCTTTAATTCTTCAAAATTTTCTCTAGCACTTTCAGCACCAACTTCTGGCACCATTCCAGCACCACGTCCTCTAGTTTTCTTTTCCCCTAATTGAATTTTTGTTTTTGCTAATGAACTAGCAAGGTCTTGTGCGTCTGTATTGGCGACTATTAAATCTAGGTCGTTAAGACCCATTTTTATCATATGATTTATCATATTTCCACCACCACCACCACAACCGATGATTTTAATACTAACACCCAAGCCGTGTTGTGCTTCTTCAACTAAGAATTCGCTCATAAACCCTACTCCTTAAAATTGATTCATAATTTTATGCCAAATATTAGAAAACATTCCAGGCTTTTTTATCTTCGTTTCCTTAATGTTTAACTCATCTTTTAGCGTTATTGTATCATTTTCTTGTAAATTTTCATCAAAATTTTCAGTTTTTATCTCTATTTCTTCTTTTTTGGGTATTACTTCTTGCTTTATTTTATGGTTAAAATTCTCAATCTCGCCCTTATATCTTAATATTTCATTAGAGTCAAGTTCATAAGGAGTGAAGTGTCCAGCCCCATATAAACAAAGACCAATAGCACAAGTATTTTCAGGATTATCAAAAATTTCACTAAAACCCATAGCTAAATCTTTTCTAGCACTTGCAAGGCGAACAGATTTATTTCCAAAGATAGTAGGGGCTAATTCATCAAGCCCGGCAAGTTGCGTCATACCACCAGTTAATACAACTCCACCAGCCCCTATAACATCAGTATAACAATCATCACTTAGAATTTTTGCTAAAATCATTAAAGTTTCTTCTGTTCTTGCATAAATAACATTAGAAATAATTTCTAAGGATACTTCATTTACCTTTTTCTCATCGCCCATTGATGGAATTTGAATAAGGGCGTTAGGTTGTTGAGAAAGTGATTTATATTTTAATTTTATCTTTTCAGCTTCTTTAAGTGGAGTATGTAGTGCCATTGATAAATCTTGTGTTATGTTAATAGAACCAATTTGCAAACAATCATTATGCCTTATAGAATTTCCAGTGTGTACTACTATATCGCATATTGCCCCACCCATATCAATAAGTGCAACACCTAGTTCTTTTTCGCTATCATCTAAACAAGCAATAGCAGAAGCATAGCCTGAAAGGACTATATTATCTACCCTTAAATCCGCAAGTTCTACAGCTTTTTTAAGATTTTTAATATGTGATTCTTGAGATATTACTATGTGAGTTAATACCTCTAAGCGATTGCCGCTCATTCCAAGAGGATCTTCAACATGTTCTAAATCATTTACCTTAAAATTATAAGGCAAAACATGCACGATTTCATAACCACTTGGTAAATTTGCTGTGTGTTTTGCTGTAGTTACTGCCCTTTGAATAGCCTTTATGCTAATTTCTTGAGTTGGGATATTAACCACGCCCACGCTATCAACGCTTTTTGTGTATGCCCCAGATATTGAAATAATTACTTTATCATAATGAACACCTGACATCATTTCAGCGTTTCTAACGGCTTCTTCTATTGATTTGGAGGCAAGTTCTATATTTGTAATAGCACCCTTTTTAACTCCATTTGTTTTTGCCTTTGCAAAACCGATTATTTTTAAACCTTCTTCGTCTTTTTGAGCGACAATGGCACAAGTTTGTGTCGAACCTAAGTCAATTCCTAATATATTCATCAAGATTGATTCCCTTTGTAGTAAATTTTTATCGGATATGTTTTTTTAAGCTCTTCAATAAGTTCATTTTTAATTTCACTTGATTTTAAATTATCTAAGGCTTGAGTTAACATAGCTTGATATTGTTCTATTTTATTATCTTGTGCTTGTAATTTTTGTTTATTTATTCTATAAAGGGCTACCTTATCGTTATTTATAACCACATAAGAAGCATTTTGTTCGTTATTAAAAACGCCCATTAATAAACTAGCAAATTCTGCATCATTTAAAGAATTTACCTTTTCATTATCCCTAGTACTATCTCTAGTTACAAAGCCTATATTTATCCCTTTGAACGTTGCTAAATTTTGTTTAGCCCTTTCTTCAAGCTTATTTTTAATGCTTTGGCTTATATAAATAGGCAAAATCTCACTTCTAGCTTCTTCATAAGTTTTAATGCGAACTGGATTGCTTTTATTTAGCTTTATGATTAAATAGCCTATATTATCGTTATCTTTATTCCAAATAACAGGTCTTAGTATATCATCACTTTTTGCCTTTGCTAAAAGTTCTAAAGGGTAATAAACAGCGTTTTCATCAATGCTTATATTATTTTCAAATTCTATTTTTTTATCCTTTAAGGCTAGAAATTTTTCATTAGCTAAAGGTCTTGTTTTATCTAAAATATAATCTTTTATCACGTCTTCCTTTGCATT
Source organism: Campylobacter sp. LR291e (assembly GCF_008633915.1). Taxonomy (GTDB): domain Bacteria; phylum Campylobacterota; class Campylobacteria; order Campylobacterales; family Campylobacteraceae; genus Campylobacter_D. The sequence continues at coordinate 92,024 of NZ_VJNV01000002.1, forward strand.
TTCAAAGCTCATAATTTTGCCATTAAAGTCTTTATACTTAAATTTATTATTTTCATCGTTGTAAAATTTTATAAGCTCTTCATCATTGTAATCTTTCATATCAGCAGTCACAAAAAAAGTAGAAAGTTCATAAGTTTTTGGCATTTTATAATCTTCTTTATGTTCATTCCAAAGTTTTTTAATCTCTTCTTCGTTTATATCCACATTTTGATTATTATTTGTTAAAACATCAATATTTAAAGAATCTTGCATAAAATAGCTAGCTGCTAGCATTTTAAGCTCTTCATCTGAATTTGCAATCTTAAAAATATTTGCTAATTTATCTATGGTAATACCCTTTGCAAGACTTTCTTCAAAGTCCTTTGCACTGATTTGATTGCGTTTTAAAATTTCATAGTAAAGATTTTTATCAAAATTACCTTGTGGGTCTTGAAATGCACTCAAATTTTTAAGTTCGTTTAAAATTTCACTTTCTAATGCACTAAGTCCTAAATCCTTAGCAAAGCTCAATAAAAGTTTATCCTCTACTAAAGAACTAAGTGCTAATAAATCAAGCCCCATTTCTAAGGCATTTTCTTCGCTTAAATTTCCATTGCTTATTTGATTATAAGTATTAAAAATTTGATTGTATCTAGTGCTAAATTCGCTAAAACTTATTTTTTCATTTCCTACAATGGCAACTGATGAGCTTCTATTTAGATTAAAATCATAAGCCCCCCAGCCTACAAAACCCGCACCAACAAAGGCTATAACACTAACCCAAATAGTAATAACTAGGTATTTTTTATGATGTTGCATCCAAGTAAGCATTGTTTTCCTTGACTAAATTTATAAATTTATAGTTTCGTATATTAGCTAATAAGTGTTTAAGTTTAGTTTAATTAAGGTTATTTTTTTAAATATTTTCTTTAAAATTGTGCATTTAAATACTTTTTCGTTATAATTAGGCTTTTAAACTTAAATTTTTAGGATTAAATTTGCAAATTTTACATATTCCTGTTTTGCTTGAAGAAGTAAAACAAAGCTTTGAAAATGTAAACGAGGGGCTATTTTTAGATTGTACTTTGGGTTATGGGGGACACAGCTATGCCTTACTTAAAGCACATTCTAAACTTAAATTAATTGCTTGTGATAAAGACGAGATAGCCTTAAATTTTTCAAAGGATTACTTAAAGGAATTTGTGGATAGAATTACTTTTTATCATTGTGATTTTAGGGAAATTTTAGATAAAATTGATAGTTCTAAATTAAGAGGAATTCTTGCAGATATAGGCGTTTCATCCTTGCAGCTTGATAAAAATGAAAGAGGTTTTAGCATAAGGTCTGATTATTTAGATATGAGAATGGATAAAAATTCTAAACTTAGTGCCTTTGAAGTGATAAATTCTTATAGCAAAGAAAAACTTACTAATATTTTTAAAGAATATGCCCAGCTAAATAACGCATTTTTTTTAGCTGAAAAAATTTGCAAGGCTAGGGTTATAAAAGAGATAAAAAGTGCAAAAGAACTTTGCGAGATTATAGGCTTTCAAAGGCAAAATAATAGACATATTTCACAAGCTATTTTAGTATTTCAAGCTATAAGGATTGAAGTAAATGATGAACTTAACGCCTTGAATGAATTTTTATTAAAGCTTGAAAAATCAAGGCTTAAAGAATGTGTTGTGGCTATAATTTGTTTTCATTCCTTAGAAGATAAGATTGTAAAAAATTTTTTTAAAAAATGGGAAAAATCTTGCATTTGTGATTTACGAGCTGTGAAATGCGAGTGTGGCAATAATCATAGCTTAGGGCATATTGTGAATAAAAAGGTTATTAGGGCTTCTAAGTTAGAAATAGAAAAAAATTCTCGTGCAAGTTGTGCTAAAATGCGTGTTTTTTATTTTAGTGGAAAAAATGAATGTTAGAAGATGATTTTTTAAAAGAAAAACAAAATATACGGGAAAAAATGCTTAAATATTCTCGTGCTATATCGCAAGGAAAACCGTTAGATGATGAATTTAATGAACTTTCTAGTGATGATATTTTAAGACGTAGATTTAAAAATAGGCATAAAACAAGGCATGATTATTTAGATGATGATGAAGAATTTGAAGATAGGGAAAAAAAGTCAAATATTTATTTAAAAGAAGATTTAATCAATGTAAAGCTTGAAGAAAGGCAGTCCTTAACAAATAAAATTTTTACTCAATTTAAAAAGAAAAAGGATAAAACAGAAAAACAAAGCGATAAAAAGAGACGCAATTTATTTGGTGTTTTTAGCAAAAATAGTAAAAAAGATAAAAATCAAAATTTAGTAAGTCAAAATACTAAAATTACAACCCAAGAGCCTAAAACAACTACAATTACAGAAAGTGAAGAAACTGCTAAAATTTTAAAACAAAGACATAATTATAAAAAGGAAGAAAAAAAAGAAAATATTAAAGAAACTATACAACAAAAAGATAAGCTAGAAGAAAAAAGGGAAGTTAAATCTTTAGAGATTAAACAAGATTTAGAGATTAAAGAAAATAATTTTGAAAAAAAAGAAGAAAAAATAGATATAAAAAATATTATCTCAAATAGCGAAGAAAACGAAAATGCTAAAAATACCTTGCTTGAGGGCTTTTCAAATGCCACTAAAGAAGATGCGAATTTAAATTTAAATCAATTGCTTTTTGTGGCCTTGTTCATAAGCTTTGTTTTGTTTTTATTTGTACCTCAAATTTACATAAGAAATAATATTTATTATTTAAGCCGTGAAATAGCCGTTTTAAGAAATGAAGAAAGCGTTTTAAATGAAGAAAATAAAGAACTTAAAAGAAGACTTGAAAATATGCGTTTTAAGAATCAAATTTTAGATTATTTAGAGTGATTTTCTACTATTTTTTCTAAGACGTATTTTTCTAAATTTGTTTTAGAAACTTCATCTTTTAGGGCTTGTTTATAAATTTCTTCAACTATACTTGAATATTTTTCATAAGCAAAACAAGGAAAATGATTGGCCCATGCCTTTAAAATCAAATTCTTAGACATAATTTTTCTAGTATATACCTTAAATATATCAAAGCCTATAAAAACGACCGCAGTTACCAAAATAGAACTAAGAATACTTATATGAAAATCCAAGCGAGTAAATAAATAATGCGTTATCAAAAGTAGGGGCACTAGTATTAAAAAGCATAAAATTCCATAGTAAATGTAAGCATTAAGCATTTTAAGCTTAAAATTTAACTTAGCATAATCTACAAGCATACCTTCATTAAATAAAGCATTAGCTTCTAATAAATCCTTTAAAAGCACGGGTTGTTCTGAAATTTTAAAGATAAAATTTAAGCTAAATTGTGTGAATTTATTTGCCATTTCTTACTCTTAATTTAAAAATAACTAGGTATAATTATACAATTTTTGTTTTAATATTTAGTGAATTTAACATATTTTTTTAATTAAGGATAAATTATGATGAGTGAAAAAGAAATAGTTTTTTTAAATGGTGAGTTTTTAAAAAAAGAAGAGGCTAAGATTAGCGTTTTTGACAGGGGATTTATTTTTGGTGATGGAATTTATGAAGTAGTACCTGTTGTTAATGGTAAAATGGTAGATAAAGAAGATTTTTGGGAAAGATTTTTTCGCTCTTTAAAATCAATAAAACTAGAATTTCCTTATGAAAAGCTTGAATTTGAATATATTTTACAAAATTTAATTATTAAAAATAATGTTAAAGAAGGTGGCATATATTTGCAAGTTACAAGGGGCGTTTCATCTAGGGACTTTGCTTTTGCAAAAAATATTAAACCAACTATTATGTGCTTTGTTTTTGAATGTGAAATTTTAAATAATCCTTTGAAAGATAAAGGAATTAGCGTTGTAAGTGTTCCTGATTTGCGTTGGAAAAGAAGAGATATTAAAAGCATATCTTTGCTTGGTCAATGTTATGCAAAGGAAATGGCAGTAGAACAAAAGGCAGACGAGGCCTTTTTAGTAGAAAATGGCTTAGTGAATGAAGGGTCTAGCTCCTCAGCCTTTATGATCAAAGATAAAACCCTTATAGTCAAACCTATATCAAATGAAATTTTAAGTGGAATTCGTAGAAAAAATATCTTAAAATTTGCAAAAGAATTAAATTTAAATGTAAATGAAAGGGCCTTTAGTATAGGAGAAGTTTATAAGGCAGATGAAGTATTTATATCAGCTGCTACTATTTTAATACTGCCTGTAATTAGTGCTGATAAAAAGCTTATAAACAATGGTAAAATAGGAGAATTTACTAAAAAACTTAGAGAAAAATATGTTCAAAATATCTTAGAACAAGTAAAAAATTAAAAGCCTATTGTAATATTTTTTGTATATGGAGAAATAGCTTCTTGTAAAGACAACACCTTACTTTCCTTATATATGTTTGCGAAATGTTAAGCAATAAAGAAACTTTTTATATCAATAAAGAAAACACAGATAATAAAAATTATGTTTATTTATTGACGAATATAAAAAGGTGTAAGAGTTTATAGATAAATATAATAAAATCAATGATAAATTCAAAAAAACTTGTCCTACCAAGGAATATCCAAATGTTTATAAGGTGCCAATAGCTGATAATGAATTATTAATTAGCCATACAGTAGCATATTTAAAAGGAAATTTCTTTGTAGATAAAAAAGGGACTAATATTAGCCTTAAACTTATTGCGAAAGAAGAATTTAAATTGAAAAATTACTAAAATTAAGATACTGGTG
>NZ_VJNV01000030.1 GCF_008633915.1 Campylobacter sp. LR291e
TAAACCTTTTTTTAAAGCATTTTATAAAAAAAATAATTATAAAAAAGGGTTAAAATAAGATTTTTTAACCCTTTTTTTAAAGCCTTAATTTTGTTATATTTTTTTTGCATTTGTTCAATTCTTTGTTATTGCAAGGCGAAAGCCTTGCAAATTCTATTAAAGGACAAGTAATGGCAGAATTTAGCTTTGATTTTGAAAAGGCTACAAAGGACGGGGCCTCTAAAAAAGAGATTATAGATTTTTTAAAGCAAAATAATACTAATATTAAATGGCAAGATATAGAAAACTCTTTAAAAAATCAAGAAAAAAATAAGGATTTTAAAGAAGAGGATTTTGTTTTTGAAACAATTAAAAATAATCAAAATTTTAAATTATTAATTGATAATGAAAAACCTTTAAAGCTTAATGAAACTAAGATTAAGCAAAATGATAACGAAATAAATATTAATACAAAAGATTATAAGCAAGGCGAAAATTTTATAAATGTTTCAAATGAAAAATTAAGCATAACTAAAAATAAAAATAATGATTTAGATAAATCTTATAATGAAATGTTAGAAAATATAGATAATAATTCTTATATACCGAAAGTTGAAAAAAGTGAAAAAAATATCCTTAAAAATACTTATAATGAGTTAGTAAGTGGCTTTGATTTTTTACAAACAAGTGATTATAAAAAAGAACAAAGCCTTTTAAAAGCAAATGCTCAAAAATCAGCCCTTAATAATGTAGCGTATGAAGACTTAGAAGAGGCTACAAAGGATTATTTAACAAAAAAATATTTTGATGAAAGAAGTTTTTTTAATTTTGATGATAGAGAAAATAATAAAGAGGTAGGAAAACTACAATATGAAAAAATCAAAATTTTACAAAACGCTAAAAACAAGGATTTTAAGGATTTAAGCGATAATGAAAAAGAATTAATAGCACAAGAAAGAGGGGCTTTAAATAGCCTTGCAAATTCTTTATTTTTTGAAGGTGATAAGACAAATTTCGAAGAGTTTAAGGCCTTTGATGATAGTCAAGAGATAACTAAAAACTTACAAAAAATTAAAACTAGGCTTGATGAAAATCACTATTATAAAAGCCCCTCAGCAGCCATTAAAAGCTTAATAAGTGGCGAGATAGATACAAAGGCTTATGATAATTATTTAAATGATTTAAATGATCTAGCTTTAGAGGTAGGCTTTGATAATATAGGCACTGATAAAGACGGAAATATATATGCCTTTAAAGGCGAAAACGCCTTTAAAATTAATGAGGGTTTTTTTGATAATGCCTTTAATATTTTAGAGGCTAATAAATTTTCTTTAAGTGGCTCTTTGCTTGGGGCTGTTAAAGGTGCTAGCAAGGGAAAAGGCGGGGCAGTTGGAAAGGTAGCAGGAGCGGTTGCAGGAAGTGCAGCAGGAGCCTTTGCGGGTGGAATGGCAGATACTATATATAATAATCTTTTAATAGGTCGTGAAAATACCTTTAAAGAGATCTTAGATAATGGAATCGAAGAAGGTGTTTTAAGCTTAGTAGGCGATGGCGTTGCCTTAACAGGAATTAAAGCTTTTAAGCCCTTAACAAAGGTGGCACAAAAGGCAAGTGAATATAGTCCTTTTTTAGGCTTTGCAAGAAGAAGTTTAAATGGCAACAAAGAAGCAGTACAAAAGCTTTTAAATAAATCCTTAAATATGAGCGAAGAACAAGCACAGACCTTAAAAGAATTTAGCGAAAGTTTTGGGGGCGAATTAAATACACAAAGTAAAGAAGGTAAATTTAAAAAAATCGAGGCTAAATTTGGCGAGGATAGCTTTATAACAAAGGGTGCAAAAAATGCTTATGAAATTTTTACTTTAAATAATCAAAAGGATTTTCAAAAGGATTTAATAAGAAGAGTTAGGGCTGATGAGGATGGCTCTTTAATAGCTTTTTTAGCAGAAGCAGCAAATATAAGTCCTATAGCTAATCAAAACTTAAAAACTATACTTAATGAAACTACTTCAAAACTCAGTCAAAATTTAGAAAATCTAAATTTAGCAAAAACTGATATTAAAAAAATTTTTGATACCCTAGAAAGCGGTACAAAACAAAGTTATAATAAGGCAGTTGATGAAACGCTAGAAAAGCTTTATCATAAAGGTTATAAGGTAAGGATTGATAAAGAAACGGGCGAAATATTTAACGCGGGTGAAAATGCAAGCGAAGAAGTGCTTAAAAAAAGTAATTTTTCTTATGAAAATTTTAGAAAAGAGCTTGATGAAATGGGCGTATTACCAGAAGATAGTATGCGATTTTTAAATTTTGTCGAAAAAAATGTATATAATGAAGATGGGGTCACTTTTTCACAATTAAATAACGCTAGAAAACAGCTTAACTCTATGATTAAGGATAATGCCGATAAAAACTTTCAAAACTTTGTTAAAAGTAAGGTTATTAATTTTATAAAAGAAGATATTAACGACGCTACAAACGAACTTTTAAAGCAAAATAAAAGCCTTTACAAGGATGCCTTAACTCTTTTTGAAACAGCTTTAAATGATTATAAAAATATGAAGGATATAACAAAAATAGTTGATGATTTAGGGCTAAGAAATACTAAAAAAAGTTATGATAATGTCATGAAAAGCTTTGAAAAGTTTTTACAAGGCCAAGGCGAAGTAGATATTAACAATTATCAAAGATTAACTAAAAATTTAAATAATTCTCAAAAAACAGATCTAGAATTAAATTTACTTAATCACTTTTTTAAACAAAGTCTTTATGAAAAAAATGATTTAAAGGTCTTTGATAGTGCTGAATTTTTTAAAAAGCTTAAAAATTTAGGCGAAAATACCTTTACAAGCAATTATGCAAAAGATTTTATTAAAATGGCCCAGGGCTTTGATACTTTATTTAAAAATGATGCCTTGATCGCAAAGGCTTTAAGACAAAGTGCTACAACTGAAAAAATAGGAAGTAGCATTGCTACAACAATAAGTGGTGCGGCTAAAATGCAAGTAACAAAGGGGCTTTTTGCCTTTTTAGTAAGAAACGCCCCGTACGTACCTTTAATGCCAAAATTAAATGAAAAAATACAAGGTGCAGCAATAAGGTATCATTTAAATAAGGCCCTTGAAAAGTCAAGCTCAATAAGTGAATTTAAAAATATAATATCAAAAAAAATCGAAACAAATAAAGAATTTACAAACGAAACAAAAAAAATATTATCTAACTTCTTGCAAAAATTAGATAAAAGCCAGGATGATATTATAGAAAGCATAGAAAAGCAAGGCATAAAAAAAAAGATAAAAAATTAGAAAAATTAAATAAAACT
>NZ_VJNV01000031.1 GCF_008633915.1 Campylobacter sp. LR291e
TCGTTTAAGCCTGGTTAAAAACGATGGACGCGATATATCTATATCAGGTACCGGTCTTAGTGCTATAGGTATGGGTGCTACTGATACTATCTCACAAGCTTCTATTTCTTTAAGAGAAAGTAAGGCTCAAATTTCAGTTGATTACGCAGATGCAATTGGTGCAAATTCTTACGCAGGTGGTGGTAATAATCAAATTATTAATTTT
>NZ_VJNV01000032.1 GCF_008633915.1 Campylobacter sp. LR291e
TGCAAATCTAATTTAGATTTGCATTACAAAAATACCTTTCAAATATAATAAATTTTTATTAATCAAATTTTATTAAAATAAGAAAAAAATTTTCAAAAGGATAAATAATGCAGTTTCAAACAGAGGTAAATCAACTTCTACAACTTATGATACATTCTTTATATTCAAATAAAGAAATTTTTTTAAGAGAATTAATATCAAATGCAAGCGATGCCTTGGATAAATTAAATTTTTTATGTGTAAGCGATGATGCATATAAAAAAATGGACTTTAACCCTCGCATTGATATTAGTTTAGATAAAGATAAAAAATTACTTATAATTAGCGATAATGGTATAGGTATGGATAGGGATGATTTGATAAATCACCTTGGTACCATTGCAAAAAGTGGCACAAAAAGCTTTGTAGAAAAATTAAGTGGAGATGCAAAAAAGGACTCTCAGCTCATTGGTCAATTTGGCGTAGGTTTTTATTCTGCCTTTATGGTGGCTGATAAAATAGATGTTTTAAGCAAAAAAGCCCTTGATGAAAAGGCGTATTTATGGACTTCTGATGCAAGTGGGTACGAGATAGAAGAAAGCACAAAAGATGGGCAGGGTACTCAAATAAGTTTGCATTTAAAAGATGATGAGTTCTTAAATCAATACAGAATTGAAAGTATAATAGAAAAATATTCAAATCACATTCAATTTCCTATTTTTATGCAAAAAGAAGAATATATACCAGGAAAAGATGAAAAGGACGAGGGTAAAACAGAACAAGTCATAGCCCAGATTAACAAGGCAAGTGCTTTATGGAGAATGCAAAAATCAAGCTTAAAAACAGAAGACTATGAAAGATTTTACGAACAAAATTTTCACGATAGCAACAAGCCAACCCTTTATATACATACAAAAAGCGAGGGTAAGGTTGAGTATAATACCCTATTTTTCATACCACAAAACGCCCCATTTGACCTTTATAAGGTAGATTATCAAAGTGGCTTAAAACTTTATGTAAAACGCGTTTTTATAAGCGATGACGATAAGGAACTTTTACCTACTTATTTGCGTTTTGTACGTGGGATTGTAGACGTTGAGGACTTACCACTTAATGTTAGTCGTGAAATTTTACAAGAAAATCAAATTCTAAAAATAGTAAAGGAAGCAAGTACTAAAAAGATTTTAAACGAACTTGAAAAGATGAAAAATAATGACTTAGAAAAATATACGACTTTCTTTAAAATTTTTGGCAAAGTGCTTAAAGAAGGGCTTTATGGCTTTGGGGATAATAAAGAACTTTTATTAAAATTAATGCTTTTTAAAAGCACAAAAAGCGAGAATTTGCGTTCTCTTAGTGAGTATAAAAACGATATTAGCGAAGGACAAAAAGAAATTTTTTATATCACGGGCAATAACGAGTCCTTGTTAAAAAATTCTCCACTTCTTGAAGAATACAAACAAAAAAATATAGAAGTACTCTTACTTGATGATGAGATTGACCCTATCATAATGCCTAGTTTAAATGAATTTGAAGGGCTTAAATTTAGTTCTATTAATCAACTTGAAAGTAATGAAGAAGTAAGCGATGAGAAAAAACAAGAATTTGGCACGATTGTGGCTAAATTTAAAGAAATTTTAAAGGATGAAGTTGAGGATGTAAGGCTTACAACTAGACTTCAAGAAAGTGCTAGCTGTATTGTTTATGATAAAAATCAACCTGATTTTGCAATGCAACAAATTTTAAAGCAAATGGGGCAAGAACAAAATATAAAGCCTATCTTAGAACTTAACCCAAATCACGCAATTTACGCAGGTCTTAAAAATAATGAAGCCTTTATAAGTGATATTGCTATTTTAGTGCTCAATATGGCAAAATTAAGCGAGGGTATGGGCATTAGTGACCCTGCAAATTTTAATGATTGTCTTAGTAAAATCATTAAAAAAGCATTAAATTAAGCTTACAAACCTTGTCTAAGACAAGGTTTGTATAAAAAATTTACAAGGAATAAAAATGAGCCTTTATTTATTAATCAGTGCCCTAGCCTTTTTAGTGCTTTATTTTGGTGTGAAAAAAGTAGCATTAATAGCCGATGAACAAGAAATTGCAAGCCCCATAAAAGTTGATATCTATCCTAAATTTTGCGATTATATAGATGAAAAAATAATAGATTTAAGAACTAAAATAGAAAAAGAAGAATTAAAATTAATAAATGAAGATGATAAGGATATATTCTTAGAAAAATTAGGGGATTTAAGTAGAAAATTAACCTTTATTCAAACAATGAATTTAAGCAAGAAAAATGATAATATCTGGCAAAGTGAGTTATTTGAGTTTTTTCAAAACCTAGAAAATTTAATAAATGAATTTATACAAAATGCAGAAGAATTAAACGATAATTTAAGGCAAGAATTTGCAAATAAATTTGAAGAACTTAAAAAAGATAGCAAATATCTAAGCTTAAATTCTCCAAATTAAGATTTTAAAATTCCATTATAAATTCTTTGATTCTTTGAATACCTTGTTTAATCAACTCATCACTTGTAGCATAAGAAAGTCTAAAATATCCATCCATTCCAAAGCCTATACCAGGTACTACAGCTACCTTTTTCTTTTCTAAAAGTAAGCGACAAAACTCAACGCTATCTTTTTGAATCTTTGAAATATTTATAAACAAATAAAAGGCACCTTGAGGCTTATAAACGCTAATTTTTGGCACAGATTCTAACATTTTAAGGGCTACATTACGACGATTTTTAAATGCCTGTCTCATGTATTCAATGTCCTTATCGCACTCTCCTTTTAGTGCAGGAATGGCTGCATGTTGGACTATTGAACAAATATTTGAAGTACTTTGCCCTTGCATTTTTTTAATAGCCTTGATTAAATCCTTATTTTTACTTGCCAAATAACCAAAACGCCAACCAGGCATAGCCCCACATTTGCTAAGTCCATTTATAGTAACACTTCTTTGCAAAGCATCCTCACTAAGTGTTGCAAAGGCTTGAAATTTAACATCATCATAAACAAGCTTTTCATACATTTCATCACTTAACACGATAATATCAGTATCCTTTAAAACATTTGCTATGTTTTGCAATTCTTCCTTGCTATAAACTGAACCTACGGGGTTAGAAGGTGAGTTTAAAATTAAAATTTTAGTTTTTGGGGTAATTGCTTGTTTTAACTCACTGGCAGTAATTTTAAAGCCATTTTCTTCCTTGCCTTCAATAAAAACAGGTACACCTCCTGCAAATTTTACCATTTCAGGATAACTAACCCAATAAGGACTTGGAATTATCACTTCATCGCCATGATTAATTAAACACTCAATACACTCAAACAAAGAATGCTTAGCCCCGACATTTGTAATAATCTCGCTAGTTTCATAAGATAGTTTATTGTCCCTTTTTAGCTTATATTGCACGGCTTCAAGTACTTGAGGCATTCCACTAACTACTGTATATTTACTACAACCTTGTTCAATAGCCTTTATAGCGGCATTTTTAATGATTTGAGGTGTATCAAAATCAGGCTCACCTGCTGAAAAACTTATAATATCTTCACCCTTAGCCTTTAATTCGCTAGCAAGTGCTGTAACTGCAAGGGTTAAAGACTCGCCTAGGGCAAGAGAACGTTCGCTTAATAACATTTTGTATCCTTAATTGATTTTGACTAATAATAACAAAAATTTGTATATTAGAATATAAATTTAACAAAATTTCAATATTTTTTACAAGCAATGTTTAAATTTATACTAGTTTAAACGCATTAATTTTTCAAAATCATAAACAAATTTTTTAGCCATTAATTCATAGCCCTTTGTACTTAAGTGCACGTCTTTTAAGGAAAGCTTTTGTTCTATCCAAAAATTTTTACCTCCACTATCTTGCATAAATTTATGCATATCAAATAAAATTGCCTTTTCTTCCTTTGCTACTTCATAGTTTAATTCTCTAACTAGTTTAAAATCAGGACTTAATTCATAGGTTTTACCCTTTTTTTGAGTAGTTGTAGGAGGTGAGATTATCATAATAGTAGCGTTTTTATTGTGTTTTTTTAAAAGTTTTATAAATTTTTTAAGATTAGCCTTATATTTTACCTTATCAAAATTTCCTGATAATGCATCATTTGAACCATAGGCTAGTATGATTAAATCATTTTTAAAAAGTTTTAACTCTGAGTTTAAAATTTTTTCATTCCATTGTAGCCATAAATCACTTTTTGCCCCATTTACAGCAATGGTATCTAAGACCTTATTATTTTTATCTCTTAGTATAAAATAGCCCCCAAGTTCTGCCCTAGCTTGTAGGGCCGTAATTTGCAAGGGAAATTTTAAATCAAAGGCCTTATAAAACCATTGATTTTCTTTTTTAGCCTTAAGTTCGTAAGTTTTATTATTTGCATCCTTGATAGTAAAGGCGTTTTTATTATTTAATGCCTTAAAAACAAAGCCTACCTTATAATTTTTTGAACCTAAAAGCTCGTCTGTATCCAAAGTAATCTTAGCCCCCTTTTTTGTAGCACTTGCGATAATCCCACCCATTGCATAGTCTTTATTTTGCTGTGCAAGTACCCTAGAATTAAAAAGCTCAAAGTCTTTTGAAGTGTATTTTATATTTAAATGTTGTTGATATTTTGGTTGCATAGGAAAGGCAAAACCTACGGAATTTGGCTTAAAAAGGACATTTCTAACCACACTTGGAAAAAAATCAGCTGCCATATGAGAATCGCCAAAAACGCGTATATAAATATCTTTATTAGCCTTAAGCTTTTTTTTAATAGTTTGTAAATTAGTACTTGAGGTATAATTTTTTAAAGCACTATAATTTCTAGTTTTTGCAAGCATTTCATCTATAATGTCTGCTTTTAATATACAAGAAAAACAAAGTAAAAAAAAGAAGATTTTACTCTTCATTAACTTCCTTGTTTTTGATGTGCTTTAAAAGCAAACTAGACATTTGCCTGCCACCAGCTGGCGTAAAGTGTACACCATCATCTGTTCGCATCTTTACGCTTTTGTTATCATTATCTTTTATATAGCTTGAAAATTTATTATTAATTGCAAAGGCTTGGCGAGTGTTTATAAAAATTTCTTTATTTTTTAGTACCTCTTCTCCATAAATTCTATTTAAAACCTGCATTTTTCGTTCAAAATCATCACTTTTTACAGGAGGTACCTCAAACCAAAGCACCCTTGCCTTGTTTTTCTTTGCAATTTGTATAATCTCATCAACCCTTTCAGTATAAATTTCTAACCAATCAGGTGTATTAAAATGCCTAAATATGCCGTCCCTTTTTATATCCCAGGGGTCATTTGCCCCAAGTAAGATAACTAGATATTTTATATTTTTATTAGCTAAAAAAGCTTTTTTAGTTGCTTCTGCCCAGTTAAAATATGATTTATAGGCAAGTCCTGTATTTTGCCTACTTAAATCAGTAACATTAAAGCCTAAATTCCTTAAATCCCTACTTAAAGCTATAGATACACCTTGCATTAAAGAATCACCTATTAAAAGGAATTCCTCGCCTTCTTTTGGGTCTATTATATTTAAATCAGCAAGGTTAATTTGTTTGCTTTCTTCCTTTTTTTCTTCTTCGCTTTCTTCATCTTTTTTCTCATCAATCTTTTCAGGTACTATGCTTTTATTTAAATCACTTTCATCTAAAATAACGCTTTCATTTAAATCATCGCTAAAAAATAAGGGCTCATTGCTTAAAATTGCACGAATTTGTTCAAGTTTCATCTTAAAGGCATTTGCCTCTTTTAAGATATCATTTTGAGGATAATATGAAATATGGTATTTTTGTTCTATATAAGAGCTAATGCTTTGATTCATAACTGCTACAACAAGTATGAAAACGCTAATCATAAAAATAAAAAATCTAAGCACTTTCATATGTCAAAATCCTGCATAAATAAATTGTGGAATTCCATTTGGCATAAAGGCAAAGACTAAAAGTAATATAAAGGCTATTATAAAAGGCTTTAGCACAAAAGGAGTAAGGTCTAAAATTTTAACACAATACTTTCTAAAATTCACAAATAAAGGATAAATCATAAAAAGTACAACAAAGCTTACAAGTATATAAATATCTTTATATTCTGGTTTCATTAAAAAATTATCATAACAAGCACTAATATAAGCAAAGGCATCAAAGACATCAGCATAATAAAAGAAAATCCAAGCAAAGCATACAAAATTTACGGTTAAAAAACGACCAAGGGCTGGAATTTTACTAAGATTAACCTTTTTTTCTGCAAGTAAGTGCATTAAAGCAACGCCAACGCCATGCAAAAGCCCCCAAATAAAGAAATTTATGGTATTTCCATGCCAAATTCCAGAAAGTATAAAAGCTATAAAGATGTTTACATACATTCTAGCCTTGCCTTTTCTACTACCACCTAAGGGAATATAAATATAATCTTTTATAAAAGTGGTTAAAGAAATATGCCACCTTACCCAAAAATCCTTTAAATTCTTAGCTAAATAAGGCATATTAAAATTTGGTGGCAAGACAAAGCCAAGCATTAAAGCAAAAGCACAAACTAAATCCACATAACCACTAAAATCGCAATAAAGTTGCACAGAATAAGCATAAATAGCACTTAAAAGTTCTACAAAATTATAACTTGCAGGTGAGTTTAAAATATCTTTTGCGTAAAGTTCTAAATAATTTGCTATTAATACCTTTTTAACTATACCAAAAACAAGCAAGATAATAATTAAATTTGCGTGTTTAAATTCCCTTAATTTATATGCTTGTTCGAAAAAATAATGACTCCTTATAATAGGACCTGCTATGAGAGTTGGGAAAAAAGATAGATAGGTTGCTAAATCAATAAATTTTTCAATACGATGATACTTATAAACATTTACAAGATAGGTAATTGAATTAAAGGTATAAAAACTAATGCCTATAGGTAAAATAACATCTACACTTATAAATTCTAAGCCAAAGATATCAAGTATACTTTCAGCACTACTTCTAATACTTGGATAATATTTAAAAACACATAAATTTAAGATAACAAAGGCTAGACAAGTAGCAAAAATATGCCGTTTTCTACGCACAAAAATTAAAAGTGCAAAATAATGTATAAAAAAGGTATAAACAAATAAAATCAATGAAAAATAAGGATTTATCAGTGTATAAATTAAATAAGAAAAACATAAAATAAGTACATTTTGTATCTTATAGCTTTCTTTAAAAAACCAATAAATTGCAAAAAATGCAATCATCAATATGCTAAATTCTAATGAAAAATAAGTCACTTCAAATCCAAAAAAATCGCCCCTAAGGGCGAATGTTATTTTTTAGATAATGCTATATCTTTAATGTATTGATCGGCCAAATAAACACCATGGCTTTGATCGCCTATAAGCTTAATCTTATCAACTATGCCTCTAAAAAGGGCTTCTTCTTCGTGTTGTTCGCTAACATACCATTGTAAAAAATTAAAGGTTGAATAATCTTTATTTGCTAACATATGCTCAACTAGTGTATTTATCGATTTTGTGATAAATTGTTCGTGTGCATAAGTTTTTTCAAAAACATCAAGCAAGGATTTAAAACTTTGTTCAGGTTTTTCTACTTGACCTATTTCAACATGAGAATCTGTCTCATTTAAATAAGTAATTAGCTTTCTTGCATGCTCACTTTCTTCTTGTGCATGGTCAAATAAAAATAAACCCGCACCATCATAACTATTTTCATAGCACCAAGAACTCATACTTAAATATAAATTTGCAGCGTAAAGTTCTTTGTTAATTTGCTCACTAAGCAATTTTATAACTTCTTGTGTAAGCATTCTTTCTCCTTTAAAAGTTTGTGATTAAAATAATACAAAAAGATTTTTTAAAAAATTTTTAAAATTTGACATTTTTGATAATCTTTTTCTACTTTTACACAATAATAAAACTAAGCATTTAAAGGGTTTAATTTAGGCATTTAAAAAAAAATTTATTTAAGTATTAATTTTAATTTTTTATTAATATATTGTTGTTAAAACTTTCATTTGTTATAATTTTTCAAAAATATCATTTTTTATAAAAAATATAAAAATAACCAAGGTTAAATAATGAAAAATAAAGAATATGCTTCAATTTTCACTATTAAGGACAAAATAGCTATTAAAAAATTTTTAAGTTTTAAAAGTGAAATTTTAGAAAAAATTTTAAATGATGATTTTGATGATATTTTATTTGTTCGTAAAACCATTACACACTCTGACATTCCTTGTTTTGCAAAACAAACTAAAAGTAAATATGGTCAAAAATACAATTTACTTTATTATTTAACCAACAAAGAAGCAACTAATTTAGGTTTTAATGAGATAGTAGCATAATCTAACATAAACTTGGGTAATAAATTTTTTAACAGATTAAAATTTTAGGCAAAATTATAAAAAATATAAACTTAAAAATTAATAGTAGTTTTTTTAAAAATTCGTAGTAAAATCCACAAAGGCAATAGCCTTTGTGAAGTGTTATTTAATAAGACCGCAAGCCATTCTAGCACCGCCACCGCCAAGTGCTGCTGGGTGGTCGCTGTGATTATCTCCTCCAACATGAACCATTAAAGAAAGATTTTTAAGCTCACTGATATTTTTAATCTTTGGTGATAATACAGGATTAGTTGCTTTTCCATCCTTATCTACATAAAGTGCAGGTAAATCGCCCTTATGTCCATTATCATCCCATGTAAAAGAATGATTTGTAGTTTTTGCCGGGTCCCAATGACCTCCAGCTTTCATTCCTAAACCTTTGTCATTTGCCCCACAATCTCCATTTTCATGCACATGAAAACCATGAACGCCAGGTTCTAAACTATGTAGGTTAGGGAAGAATGCAACTCCGTATTTTGTATTAATAGCAACTACTTCGCCAACTGCTTTATTGCCATCTTTGCCAAGTAAATCCATTTTGATTACAATGTGTTCTTTTACTGATTTTGGGTCAAAAACCTCAGTATTTGCAGCCAATAAAAAGCTAGCCACGGCCATAGATGCAAGAATAATTTTTTTCATTTGTTCTCCTTTAAAATTTAAGATGCGAGTAAATTATACAATAAAAATTTATTATTTAGAAAATTTTTTTTAAAAAATAATTTTATGCTTTTAAAGAATAAAATTAAAGTTCAAAGAGTTCAGGTCTTAATTTTGGCATAAGATAAAAGGCTTTAAGCATAGCCTGTCTGCGTTTAAATTCCCTATCTCCACAAAGATTTAAAACTTCTTGTATATATGTTCCATTTTTAAACATTGCCCCTATATAAATTGTACCTGATTTAATGTCTTTGCCATTTTTGTTGTCATTTTCATCCCCTGCAACCCCACTAATAGCCAAGGCAAAATCAGGTTTTGCAGTCTTAAAAATCCCTTTTAACATATAATAAATACATTTTTCGCTATATTCTCCATCTTGTTCAAGCACCACATTGCTAACGCCTACCCATTCGTGTTTTAAGCGATTTGAATAAGTAATGATTGAACCTTCAAAAATTTCACTCACCCCATCAATCTTAGTAAGCTCACTTGCACAAAGCCCACCAGTACAACTTTCTACAAAAGAAACTTTTATTTTACGTTCTAAAAGCCTATCCACTATAAATTTAATAGGGTCACTTCCTTTAAAAAATTTCTTATCAAAAAGCTTTTGTACACTTGCTAAAAAGCCATCCATCTTGCCATATTGTAAGCTAAAGGCTTTTATGAGAGTTAAATTATCCGTTAGCATAGTGGATTTTATATCAATTTCATAGGATTTTGCTAAGGGTTCAAGTAAGATTAAAGCACTTTCTTCATCTATGCCAAGTAAGGAAAAATAAGAAAAATTTAAATTTAACTCACCAAGCAATTTTGGCAATTTAGCCTTAGTATCAGTTTTTACTAAATTTATTTTACAATCTTTAAAATCACAAACAAAGCTATTTTTATCATAAAAGGCCTTGTCAGGCACTAAGGTTTCATCCTTTAAGACAAGCACGTCCTCGCACAAGGTAGCTAGAATTTTAGCCACCACAGCATAATATTCATTTGCTACAAAAATAGTTATATAATCATATTCAAGGCTAATTTTTTCAAGTAAAAAAGGCAATTCCTTATCGCTTGAACTTTGCATTCTTATGGAATTTACTTCTTTAAATTTATCCTTATAAACTCTTAAAATATAGGCCTTATAATCTTCATTCATAATGATATTATCGCCTATAATAAAAAGCAAATGATTCATTTTTTTCCTTTTTTTGCGTGATTATATCTTAAATTAAAGCAATTTTGAGTAAAATTAGAAATTTTAAAAAAATAGGTGGAAAAAATATGGATTACAAAGATACTTTATTATTGCCAAATACAAGCTTTGAAATGCGTGCAAATTTGGCACAACTTGAACCAGAAAGATTTGAAAAATGGTTTAATAACAATTATGCTTATGAAAAAATGAAGCAAAAAAGATTAAATGCTAAAACTAGTTTTACCTTGCATGATGGCCCCCCTTATGCTAATGGGCACTTACATATAGGACATGCCTTAAATAAAATTTTAAAAGATAGCATTGTTAAAACTCATTATTTTAATGGAGAAAAAATTCGTTTCACGCCTGGCTGGGATTGTCATGGTTTGCCTATTGAACAGCAAATTGAGTTAAATTTAAAGGGTAAAAAAAGTGAGTTAAGTAAAAAAGAAATTCGCTCCTTATGTAGAAAACACGCTACAGAATTTGTCCAAATTCAAAAGGATGAGTTTAAAAAGTTAGGAATCATAGCTGATTGGAACAAGCCTTATTTAACAATGACCTTTGCCTTTGAGGCCCAAATTTATCGCACCTTATGTACCCTTGCAAAAAAGGGGCTTGTGATTGAACGTTTAAAGCCTGTTTTTTGGAGTTGGGCTGCAAAATCGGCCTTAGCAGAAGCAGAGGTGGAGTATAAGGACAAAGAAGATTATTCTTGTTTTGTAGCCTTTGATTTAGATAAAAATAGCTTAGAAAAACTTGGGGCAGAAAGGGCAAAAGCTGTTATTTGGACTACTACTCCTTGGACACTGCCTGCAAATCAAGCCATAGCCTTAAATCCTAATGAAAAATATGTTTTAACAAAGGATGGCTTTATATTTGCCCTAGCTTTGCTTAAAAATATGATAGAAAAGAACTTTACTAAGGGTGAAATACAAAAGGAATTTAAGGCAAGTTTGCTTGAAAAAAATCACGCTATAAATCCTTTAAATCAAAGAAAATCAATGTTTATTTTAGGCGAACATGTATTAATGGACGGAGGCACAGGTTTAGTGCATACTGCACCAGGTCATGGCGAAGATGATTATTATGCTAGTTTAAAATATGATATAGAGGTTATTATGCCTGTTGATGATGGGGGTTGTTTTGATGAAAGCTTAAAAACTAAAAAGCTTTTTAATGAAAATGTGGTAGATGAGTTTATAGGACTTCATGTATTTAAGGCAAATGAGAGAATTTTAGAACTTTTGGGCGAAAATTTAATACATTCATCTAAATTTACTCACTCGTATCCATTTTGTTGGAGGACACATAAACCCGTAATTTACAGGGCTACAAAGCAATGGTTTATCACAATGGACAATAAAAAATTACACAATCAAAGCCTTAGAGAATTAGCCCTAAGTGAAATTTCAAAGATTAAATTTTATCCTCAAAATGCTATAAAACGCATTAGTTCTATGATTGAAAATCGCCCTGATTGGTGTATTTCAAGGCAAAGAGATTGGGGTACGCCTATAGCCTTTTTTAGAGATAAAAATACTAAAGAAGTTATTTTGGATGATGAGATTTTAGACTTTATAGCTAGTATTTTTGAAAAATACGGAGCTGATGCTTGGTGGGAATTTGATATTAAAGATTTACTGCCTGCAAATTCAAAATATAAGGCAGAAAATTTAGAAAAGGTATATGATATCTTAGATGTTTGGTTTGATAGTGGAAGTACTTTTAAGGCCGTTTTGCAAAGTGGGGAATATGATGCAGGTGAAAGTATGGCAAATATGTACTTAGAAGGAAGTGACCAGCACAGAGGTTGGTTTCAAAGCTCACTTTTAGTTTCTTGTGGAAGTGATGAAAAAGCCCCTTATAAAAGCATTTTAACCCATGGTTTTACCACTGATGAAAAAAGTCAAAAGATGAGTAAAAGCCTTGGAAATGTTATAGCCCCTGAATTTGTAGCAAAGCATTATGGTATCGAAATTTTAAGATTATGGGTATTTTTGAGTGATTATTCTAGTGATTTAAAAATGTCTGAAAATATACTTAAACAAGTTGGTGAACAATATAGAAAAATCCGAAACACAATTCGCTTTTTACTAGCAAATACAAATGACTTACAAAGCTTAGAAGTAAGCGAGTTTTCTTTCCTTGATAAGTGGATTTTAACCAAGGCTACAAGGGTATTTAAAGAAAGCAAGGAGTTATTTTTAAGCTATGAATTTGCAAAGGCCTTTAATTTGCTTTTAAATTTTTTAAGTGCTGATTTAAGTGGAATTTATCTTGATATTTGCAAAGATAGGCTTTATTGTAATGCCAAAAATGACAAAAAAAGAACGAGTGCCCAAGTTGCTATGGCTTTGATTGCAAGAGAACTTTTAAATTTATTAGCCCCTTATTTAACTTATAGCGTTGATGAGGCCTTAGAACATGCAAATTCTTTGATAAAAAAAGATGCAGTGGATGTTTTTGATTTAAGCTTAAAAGAAAAATTTAATTATGATTTTGGTATTGATGATGAAAATTTACTTTTAATAAGGGAAAAATTCTTTGAACAAATAGATATTTTAAAGAAAAATAAAGTTATAAAATCTACCCTAGAACTTCATTTTCAGATAACTTCTAGTCAAATTTTAGCATTGCCAAGGGATGAGTTGGCTGATTTTTTCTTAGTGAGTTTGATTGAAAAATTTGATGATAATCAAGCATTAGCTGAATTTGAATTTAAAAATGAGAAATTTAAAATTGTTAAGGCGAAATTACATAAATGCCCAAGGTGTTGGAAATTAAATAGCATAAATGAAAACGAACCTTGCCAAAGATGCCAAGAAGTACTAAGGAATAAATAATGTTTTCAAATCCTATTCCTCAATCCATAGTACTAAGTACTATTATAGTGGTATTTTCCCTTAGTGCAGTGGCAGTTTTTTTTATTAAATTAAAAAAGGATAAAAAATGATTACCTTAAAAGAAGCTTTATCATACTCACAAAACGAACTTGAGGCCTTAAAAAAAGAATTAAATGAAAAAGCTAAAAAAGAAAGAAAAATAGGGGCTTACATAGAACAATTTTTAAACACTGATTTAAGCCAGGTGGAAGAAAGTGGAATTCCTATTGCCATTAAAGACAATATCAGCGTTAAGGGTTGGGACTTAACTTGTGCAAGTAAGATTTTGCAAGGCTATAAGGCCCCCTTTGATGCAACTGCTATTAAAAATTTAAAGAAAAATGGCTTTGTGCCTTTTGGACGTTGTAATATGGATGAATTTGCTATGGGAAATTCCACTGCTACTTCATTTTATGGAAAAACTCTAAATCCTTTAAATTTAGACCATGTACCAGGTGGAAGTAGTGGAGGAAGTGCAGCGGCTGTTGTTGCTAATTTAGCTTTGGCAAGTTTAGGAAGTGATACAGGTGGTTCGGTTCGCCAGCCTGCAGCATTTTGTGGTTGCGTAGGCTTTAAACCAAGTTATGGTAGGGTTAGTAGATACGGCCTTGCCTCGTATTCTTCAAGCCTTGACCAAATAGGTGTTTTAACTAAGAATGTAGAAGATGTCGCCATTTTATACGATGCAATCGCAGGGCATGATGAACTAGATAGTACTAGTGCAAATATTGCCTTTGAAAAAACAGCCCCAAAGTTAAATTCAAAGGTAAAATTAAGAATCGGCGTTATTGAAAATTATGTAAACGGGGCTGATGAAGAGGTAAAAAATGCCTTGTTAAAAAGTATTGATATGATGAGAGCAAATGGGCATGAGATAGTGTATAAGCATTTGCTTGATAGTAAATTTGACATTGCTGCTTATTATATAATAGCAACAGCAGAAGCTAGTGCTAATTTAAGTAGGTATGATGGGGTAAGATATGGAAGAAGGGCAGATTGTGAAAATTTAAAGGATTTATATATAAATTCTAGGAGCCAGGGTTTTGGTGAAGAGGTTAAAAGAAGAATTTTACTAGGGACCTTTGTGTTAAGTAGTGGTTATTATGATGCTTATTATATAAAAGCCCAAAAGGCAAGGGCGTTTATAAAGGCAAAATATGAAGAAATTTTACAAGATTGTGATTTAATCTTTATGCCCGTAGCCCCTACAACTGCTTTTAAATTTGAAAGTACAAAATCACCTATGCAAACTTATTTAGAAGATATTTATACTATTTCGCTAAATTTAGCTGGACTTGGTGGAATTTCTATACCCGTTGGTAAGGATAAGGATGGCTTAAATATTTCAGCCCAACTTATTTGCAAGGCTTATGATGAACAAACTTTATTAAATGGTGCTTTAAGTCTTGAAAATATCATAAAAGAAAGGTGACAAATGAAGATTGTAAAACGGGCTTTGACCTTTGAGGATGTACTTTTACTTCCTGCTTATTCAGAGGTCTTACCAAAAGAAGTTAGCATTAATACAAAACTCACAAAAAATATAAATCTTAATATGCCTATAATCTCTGCTGCTATGGATACGGTAACTGAGCATAGAACAGCTATTATGATGGCAAGGCTTGGTGGACTTGGGGTAATCCATAAAAATATGGATATAAGCTCACAAGCAAGAGAGATTAAAAGGGTTAAAAAAAGTGAGAGTGGGGTTATAATGGACCCTATTTTTATAGGACCAAAGGCCAGTGTTAAAGATGCCTTAGAATTAATGGCTGAGTATAGAATTTCAGGCGTTCCTGTTGTAGATAATGATAAAAAACTTATAGGAATTTTAACAAATAGGGATTTGCGTTTTGAAAATGACTATACAAGCTTTGTTGAAAATGTTATGAGCAAAATGCCTTTAATTACTGCCTTGCAAGGTTGTACCCTAGATGATGCAGAAAAAATTTTTTCAAAACATAAGATTGAAAAATTACCTATAGTTGATAATAATGGCTATTTAGAAGGGCTTATAACTATAAAGGATTTAAAGAAAAAAAAGGAATATCCAAACGCAAATAAGGATGATTTTGGTCGTTTAAGAGTTGGGGCTGCTATTGGCGTTGGGCAAATGGATAGGGTTGATGCCTTGGTTGAAGTTGGCGTCGATATTGTCGTTTTAGATAGTGCCCATGGGCATTCAAAGGGCATTATTGATACCATAAAGGCTATTAAAAATAAATATCCAAAATTAGAAGTGATAGCTGGTAATATAGCTACTGCTAGTGCAGCTAAGGCCTTGTGCGATGTGGGCGTTGATGGCATAAAGGTAGGCATTGGACCTGGTAGCATTTGTACTACTCGCATTGTTTCAGGCGTTGGGGTGCCTCAAATTTCAGCCATTGATGAATGTGCGAGGGAGGCTAAAAAATATGAAGTACCTGTGATTGCCGATGGGGGTATTAAGTATTCTGGTGATATAGCTAAAGCACTTGCAGCAGGGGCTCATTCTGTTATGATAGGTTCGCTTTTAGCTGGTACTGATGAAAGCCCTGGAGAACTTTTTACTTATCAAGGAAGACAATATAAAAGCTATAGGGGAATGGGTAGCCTTGGGGCAATGCAAAAAGGAAGTAGCGATAGGTATTTTCAAGAAGGAACTGCACAAGATAAATTAGTACCCGAAGGCATTGAAGGGCGAGTTCCTTACATAGGGGCTATTAGGGATGTTATACATCAATTAATTGGTGGACTCCGCTCATCTATGGGTTATGTTGGGGCTAAGAGTATTGAAATTTTTCAAGAAAAGGCTGAATTTGTTGAGATTACTAGTGCCGGGCTTAAAGAAAGTCATGTACATGACGTTACTATAACTCACGAGGCTCCAAATTATAAGGTTCATCAATGAAATATGAAGAATGTATAAAAAAAGCAAATGAAGTGCTTGAAAAATTAAATCAAAATAATGAAGAACTAAGCCTTGATGAGTGTGTTAAAATTTACAAAGAAGGCTTAAAAAGCATAAAAACAGCAAGAGAAATTTTGCAAAATGCTAAATTAGAAGTGGAAAATATAGATGAATAAAATAGCAGCCTTGCAGTTTCCTACCTTAGCAATGAGTGAATCAAGGCTTGATTATTATTTAAAGGCATCAAAGGATAGTGGGGCAAATTTAGTAGTACTTGGCGAATATGTGATAAATAGCTTTTTTACTGAGTTATTAACCATGCCAAAATCCATGATATTAAAGCAAAGTCAAAGTAAAAAGGAAAGTTTAATAAGGCTTTCTAAAAAATATGAATTAGATATAATAGCTCCCTTTGTAAGTGTGGAAAGTAAAGGTTTTAAAAAGCTTTGTTTAAAGGTTTCGCCGACTATGATTAAAAGTTATGAACAACAAATTTTAATGCCTTATACTCACTGGAATGAAAGGAAATTTTTTAATAATAAAGTAAAAAATATTAAAATTTTTAGCTTTACTCATGGCAATCTTAAATGTGCCTTACTTTTTGGTTTTGAAGCACATTTTGATATATTTTGGCAAGAGATTATGGCTAAAAAAATTGATATTGTTATAATGCCTACAGCTTGTGCATTTGAAAGTAAGGATAGGTGGGAGTCTTTATTGAAAACTCGTGCTTTTTTAAATTCAGTTAATATTTTAAGGGTTAATAGGATAGGTTCTTTAAAGCAAGGCGAAGAATGGAATTTTTATGGTGATAGCTTGTTTATAAATGCCTTTGGAGAGATTGAAGATAGGCTTGGGAGTGATGAAGAAATGCTTATAATAAATCCTAAAAAAGCTAACGAGACTAGGAATTTATGGGGATTTGATAAAATTCTTAAAGAACAACAAAGCTAAATTTCAAGGCTTGAAATTTAGCTTAATTTTGCTTTTAAAAGCTCATTTACCTTTGCAGGATTAAAAGCCCCTTTTCCTTCTTTCATAACTTGACCTACAAAAAAGCCAAAAAGCTTGTCTTTACCACTTTTAAACTCATTTACTTTATCAGCATTTTTGCTTAAAATTTCATCTATAATTTTTTCTATAGCCCCGTCATCACTAACTTGTTTTAAGCCTAGTTTTTCAATGGCTAAATCCACGCTAGCATCGGTATTTTTAAAGATAAAGGCTAAGACCTCTTTTCCTGCCTTGCCTGAAATTGTTCCATCTTCAATTCTAGCTATTAAAGCTCCTAATTTATCAGCATTTACAGGGGATTTTTCTATGCTAAGTTCTCCCTTTAAAAGCCCCATTAATTCAGTATTTAACCAGGTAACACAAAGCTTAGGATTTAATTTTTTATCTATTAATTTTTCAAAAAATCTACTCATTTCAAGGCTATTTATAAGCAAACTAGCATCGCTATCTTTAATGTTAAATTCCCTTATATATCTAGCCTTTTTTTCATCGGGCAGTTCTGGTATTTTAATATTTAAAAACTCATCCTTTAATAAAACAGGCAATAAATCAGGGTCTGGAAAATACCTATACTCAGCACTATCTTCCTTACCACGCATACTTCTTGTAACTAGCTTTGTAGTATCAAAAAGGCGAGTTTCTTGTACGATTTCACTTTCATAAGTCCCATCCTCCCAAGCACTTGATTGCCTTTTTACCTCATAATCAATGGCCTTTTGTATAAAGCGAAAGGAATTTAAATTTTTAATCTCAACCCTTGTATAAAGCTTAGTATCGCCCTTTGGACGAATGCTAACATTTGCATCGCAACGAAAACTCCCTTCTTGCATATTTGCATCAGAAATATCTAAAAAACGAATAATAGCATGTAGTTTTTTAAGGTAAGCTACTGCCTCGTCGCTACTTCTTAAATCAGGTTCGCTAACAATTTCAAGCAAGGGCGTTCCACTACGATTTAAATCTACCTTTGAATGATTGCCCTCGTGTATGTTTTTGCCGGCATCTTCTTCTAAATGTGCCCTTGTAATGCCTATACGTTTAGACTTTTCATCTAAATTAATAAAAAGTTCCCCATTTTCTACTATAGGAATGTCAAATTGTGAAATTTGATAGGCCTTTGGCAGGTCTGGATAAAAATAATTTTTGCGATTAAAAATGCTTTTTTTATTAATAGTAGCATTTATAGCTTTTCCAAAGGCAACTGCTTTTTTTACAGCCTCTTCGTTTAAAACAGGCAAGGCACCAGGCAATGCAAGGCAGGTAGGACATACATTGGTATTTGGTGCTTCTCCAAAAGAGATTGCACAAGCACAAAAAATTTTTGTTTTTGTATTTAATTGGGCGTGAACTTCAAGCCCTATAACCACTTCAAACATTTATTTTCCTTGAAAAATTTTTAATCCCTATTATATAAAATAAGTCTTTTAAGGATTTTAAATTTTAATCAAATTTAGTTATAATTTTTTCAATTTTTTTAACAAAGGAGAAAAAATGCCTCTACTTGATAGTTTTAAAGTAGACCATACTAAAATGAAAGCACCAGCCGTGCGACTTGCCAAAACAATGCTTACTCCTAAGGGTGATAATATTAGCGTTTTTGACCTTCGTTTTTGTTTGCCAAATAAAGAAATAATGAGTGAAAAAGGCACTCATACACTTGAACACCTTTTTGCTGGTTTTATGAGAGAACATTTAAATAATGACTTAGTTGAGATTATAGATATATCTCCTATGGGTTGTAGAACGGGTTTTTATATGAGTTTAATTGGAACTCCTAATGAAGAGATAGTTGCACGTTCATGGGAAGCTTCTATGCAAGATATTTTAAATGTAAAAAGCGAAGCTGATATACCTGAACTTAATATTTATCAATGTGGTACTTGTAAAATGCATTCTTTAAAAGAGGCTCAAGAAATAGCTAAGAGTGTTTTAAATTTAGGCGTTAGCGTTATGAATAATGAGGATATAAAACTTAAAAATTTATAAATTTGAGCAAATTTTCAGTTTCATTTAATAGATTTTTATTTATAATTTTTTCAAAAATTTCTTAACTTTGAAGGAGAATGTAAATGAAACTGATGTGCCAAATATATGTAATTTAAGGCACTTTTAGCTGCCTTTTGTAAAAGACAAGGAAAAGGTTGCATTTAGTTTTATTTATCTTTTGACTTTAATCACTTCTTTTCTTGTAAAAAAGTTGCTAGTTTAGCTTTATTAAATTTATTAAGGAAAAAATATGCAAAATTCGATTATATCTTACCCAAGAATAGGTGCTTTAAGAGAGCTTAAATTTGGAGTTGAAAAGTATTTTAAAAAAGAAAGTTCAGCAGGTGAGTTAAGAACTCTAGCACAAGAATTAAGATTTAAACATTTTAAAAGCTTGCAAGATGCAGGGATTGATTATATACCTTGTAATGATTTTTCATTTTATGATACCATTTTAGACGCTGCCTTTTTGTTTAACATAGTTGCAAAAAGATATAAAAGGCTTAATTTACCAAAGCTTGATGAGTATTTTGCACAGGCTAGAGGTTATCAAGGCGAACAAGGCGATGAGGTAGCATTGGCTATGAAAAAATGGTTTAATACAAATTATCATTATTTGGTACCAGAATGCGATGATGCCGAAAATATCGCCCTTGTAGGAGATAAGATTTTTAATGCTTATAAGGAGGCTAAAAAATTAGGTATAGAGGCTAGGCCTGTGATTGTTGGAATTTTTACCCTATTTAAGCTTATTAATTTTAGCGATGAAACAAATAAAGAATTAGCTAAAACTAAGCTTGTTAATGTCTATAAAGAATTGCTTAAAAAGCTAAATGATTTAGGTGTTCAGTGGATTCAATTTGACGAACCATTCTTAGTTTATGATTTAAGTAAAGATGAAATTTCACTTTTTGAAAGCTTTTATAAGGAAATTTTAGCAAGTAAAAACAATATTAAGGTTTTGATTCAAACTTATTTTGGTGATATTAGAGACATTTATGAAAACTTGCTTAAACTTGATATTGACGGCCTTGGGCTTGATTTTATCGAGGGTAAAGAAAGTTTAAATTTGGTTGAAAAATATGGTTTTTCTGATGATAAAATTCTTTTTGCAGGTGTTGTAAATGGTAAAAATATTTACAAAAATGATTATAATAAAAGCCTAAAAATCATAGAAAAACTTCAAAAAAAGGCTAAAAATATAGTTTTAAATACTTCTTGTTCTCTTTTGCATGTACCTTACAGCATTAAGTATGAAACAAAGCTTGATAAGGCTTATTTAGAACATTTTGCTTATGCTGAGGAAAAATTAATAGAACTTAAAGAATTAAAAGAAATTCTAAATTCAAAGGATGCAAATCACCCATTATTAAAGGCTAATGAAGAATTATTTAAAAAAGCTCCAAATAGAATCGATGAAAAGGTAAGGGAGAGGGTAGCAAATTTAAAGGATAGTGACTTTGTAAGATTGCCTAAATTTAAAGAAAGAATTAAAACTCAAACTGAACTTTTCAAACTTCCACTTTTACCAACCACAACAATAGGTTCTTTCCCACAAAGTGCTGATGTTAGGGCAAATAGACTTGCCTTTAAGCAACAAAAAATTTCAGATACTACCTATACTGAATTTAATCAGGCAAAAATCAAAGAATGTATTAAAATACAAGAAGAAATAGGGCTTGATGTCTTAGTTCATGGCGAATTTGAAAGAAATGATATGGTTGAATATTTTGGAGAAAATTTGCAAGGCTTTTTATTTTCTCAAAATGGCTGGGTTCAAAGCTATGGTACAAGGTGCGTTAAACCTCCTGTTATTTGGGGTGATGTTTCTCGTAAAAAGGCCATTACTACTTCTTGGACAAAATACGCCCAAAGTCTAAGCCAAAAGATTGTAAAAGGAATGCTTACAGGTCCTGTTACTATTTTAAACTGGTCCTTTCCAAGAGAAGATATTAGCTTAAAAGAAAGTACTCAACAAATAGCATTAGCCATAAGGGATGAGGTGCTAGACCTTGAAAGCGTGGGAACTCAAATTATACAAATAGACGAGGCGGCCTTGCGTGAAAAATTGCCACTTAGAAGAAGTGATTGGCATAAGGAGTATTTAGATTGGGCCATTCCTGCTTTTAATTTAGTACATAGTGGGGTAAAAAAAAGTACTCAAATTCATACTCATATGTGTTATAGTGAATTTAGCGATATCTTAAAAGAAATTGACGCAATGGATGCCGATGTTATATCTTTTGAGGCTTCAAGATCAAATTTAAGCATATTAGATACGCTAAAAGCAGTGAATTTTCAAACACAAGTGGGGCCTGGAGTTTATGATATACATAGTCCTAGGGTTCCTAGTGTTGATGAGATAAAAAATACAATTAGAAAAATTTTAGAAAAAGTGCCACAAAATCAAATTTGGATAAATCCTGATTGTGGTCTTAAAACAAGGGCTTATAAAGAGGTCATTGAAAGCCTTAAAAATTTAGTAAGTGCGACAATTGAGTTAAGAAAAGAATTAAAATGAGTGCTGAATTTAGCTTTTCATACGAGATATTTCCTCCAAGAAGAGAGGATAATATCTCAAATTTAACTCAAATTTTTGATGATTTAAGTATTTTAAAGCCAAATTTTATTAGCGTTACCTTTGGGGCTGGTGGTAGTATAAACTCAAAACATACCCTAGAAGTAGCAAATTTAATACAAAATGAGTATAAAATCCCCAGTATTGTTCATTTACCTTGCATACATTCTAGCAAAGAAAGAGTAAGCCAAATTTTAAAAGAATGCCAAAGATTAGGCATAAAAAATATTTTAGCCCTAAGGGGCGATGTGTGCGAGGGACAAGAAAAAAGTAGGGATTTTTCTTATGCTAGTGATTTGGTAAAATTCATTAAAACCCAAGGGGATTTTGAAATTTATGCTGCAGCTTACCCTGAAAAACACAACGAGGCAAAGGATTTTGTACAAGATATACATAATCTTAAAATTAAAATTGACGCAGGGGTTAATAAGCTTATAACTCAAATGTTTTTTGACAATGAAGACTTTTATAAATTTAAAGAACATTGCGAAATAGCAGGTATTAAAGTGCCTATTTTAACGGGCATTATGCCAATTACAAATAAAAGACAGGTTACTAAGATTGCAAGTTTATGTGGGGCTAAAATTCCTCTTAAATTTCAAAAAATTTTAGATAAATACGAAAACAATCCCTTAGCACTTGAAGAAGCAGGAATTGCTTATGCGATAGACCAAATAGTTGATTTAATCGCAAGTGGGGTTAGTGGAATTCATCTTTATACTATGAATAAATCAAAGGCTGCGATTAAAATTTATAACACAGTTAAATATATGCTAGATAAATAAATTTGACTAAGCATTATTTTTATAAAGTGCCTTTAAATTATCATAAGCGATTTGAATTTTTTCAAATTGTTCTCTACAATAAGCCTTTTCAATAGCACTTTTATCCTGGTGGAAATCTGGGTGATAAAGCTTTACCATAACAAGATATTTTTGCCTTATCTCGCTTAAATCATTTTGTGGGGTACACTCTAAGATATTAAAATAATTATTAAAAAGCTTTGCTAGGGCGTTAAATTTCCATTTCATATTTTCTTTTTTGTGGATATTATCCCTAAAATCCTTATATTCTTTGCTATCTATGCAAAAATCAACACAATACTTTAAATGCTCACTCTCATCAGCAAAGGCTTCAAAAAGTTCAAAGGTAATTTCATCATTATATTTTAACATTGCTATCTTAGTGCTTTCATCGTATTCTACAAGGTGATTTTTAAAATAATTTCTCATATAGGTTAGAAAAATTTTTTCATTAGAACTTAGTTTCATTAAAATATTTTGTTGTGCAAAACTTACCTTAATAAAAAGCATAGGTTTTAGCATATTTTCTTGCTTGAAATTTAATTTAAAGGTCTTTAGGTGTGCATCGTTTAAATTTTCTATGTTTTCATTAGAAAGTTTTTTAAATTTTTGATTTAAAAGCTTTAAAAAATACCTTCTTTGTGGAATTTCACTCTCATCAAAGAAAGAAAAAACTTTATCCTTTCTACCCACAACCTTGCTAAAATTTTTAATAATCAAATCCTTAAAATAATGAAATAAAGATATGTCATCTGTATTGACATTTAGAGATTCTAAGGTTTGTACTATCTGCATTTTAACTCTCCCATAGAAAAACTTTTTCATCCAGTGAAAAAGTTCCTTTTAAAATTTCATTTGGTGTATAATCGGCTTTATAAGATAAAGATTGACAATTTTTTACATAATATCCTAAATATATGTAATCAAGTTTGTTAATTTTAGCTAATTTAAGCTCATATAATAAAGAAAGTTTACCTAAACTTAAATGCGAAAAATCAGGGTCATAAAAACAATAAATACTTGAAATACTATCTTCTAAAATATCTATAAAATCCACACATACAAGCTTTTCATCTATATAAAAATCAAGTTCAAAGCCAAAATTTAAAGAATTTGCTATATATAAATTATAATATTTTTCAAAATTTATAAGACCTTCTTTCCAGCCCCTTTTTTCACGCATTATTGTATGATATTTATCGTATAAAAAAATGTGTTCGTTTGTAAGTTTTGGTTTTCTAAGTATGAATTTAGTTTTTTCATTTTTCCTTAAAACCCTTTTTTGACTTTTACTAAATTCAAAATTTTTTACATTTATCCTTAAATTTAAACACTCTTTGCAATCCTTGCAAATTGGCCTTGAAAAATAATATCCAAATCTTCTCCAGCCCCTTTTTACAAGTTCTAAATTCAATTTTTTAGAACAACCCACAATACACTTAAATTCCATTCTTGATTTTTTATCTGCTAAATAAGGGCACTCATCTTCCAAGCTACAAAAATCAATACTAAGCATTAAATTTTCTTAATATCTTCACTAGCTATAAATTCGCTAAATTCATCTCTTAGTTTTTTTTCCTTTAAAAAAATTTGTTTTAATTCATCTTCGTTATCAGACTTTTCTTCTTTTTTAACATCATTTTGCATTTGTTTTTTTATGTCTTTTAAGCTATCTAAAAAGTCCATTATTGCCTACTTTCTCTAATCTTTTTCAAGGTCGCTGCAATGGCTACGATAACTTCTTCTTTATTATCTTGGTGCCTGTCTTCTGTATTTTCTAAAAGTTCTTGCATATGAGTTTCTATAAAAGAGGTATCAAAATAACCTCTTCTAAATTCTCTCATTTTACAAATAGCTATTAAAAAAGGAATTGTGGTTCTAATATCATCTATAACAAATTCTTTCAATGCTCTTTCTAGCTTATTTACTGCCAAATCGTAACTAGTTGCTTTGATAATTAATTTTGCAAGTAAAGAATCATAAAAAGGAGGCACAGCATAATCTTTATAAATATGACTATCCACGCGTACAGAAGGTCCTAAAGCAGGGTAGTACTCGCCTATCTTACCTGGGCTTGGAAGGAAATTTTTCCACACATTTTCAGCTGTAATTCTAGCCTCTATAGCAAAGCCTCTTGGCTTAATATCGCTTTGTTCAAGGTCTAAAATTTCACCCCCTGCAATGCGAATTTGGCGAACTATTAAGTCAACCCCTGTAATTTCTTCGGTTACCGGGTGTTCAACTTGAATTCTTGTATTCATTTCCATAAAATAAAAGCGATTATAATCATCTAGTAAAAACTCAACCGTTCCTGCATTTGTATAGCCAACCGCCTTAGCTGCAGCAACTGCTGTAACGCCTATTGTCTTTCTTAAATGTTCAGAAATTCCAGGACAAGGGGCAATCTCAATTACCTTTTGATGCCTTCTTTGTATAGAACAATCCCTTTCACAAAGGTGGATTATATTGCCATAATTATCGCCTATTATTTGAAATTCAATATGTCTAGGGTTAACCACATATTTTTCCATAAAAACTTCATCATTATTAAAATAAGTCAAAGCTTCTCTTTTGCAAGCTTCTAAGGAATTTTCAAGTTCTTCTGGCTTATAAACTACGCGTATGCCACGCCCCCCACCTCCTCCACTTGCCTTTAAAATAACAGGATAGCCTATTTTTTCTGCAAAGCCTTTTATATCAGCTAGGGTATGAGAATTTAGCTTTTCAGTACCAGGCACTATAGGAATTCCATTTTTTGACATTAAATTTCTTGCTATGTTTTTGTTACCCATTTTATGAATTACTTCTGATTTTGGTCCTATGAAAATGATACCTGCATCCTCACAAGACTTAGCAAATTCGTAATTTTCACTCAAAAAACCATATCCAGGATGTATTGCATCAGCCCCACAAGCCTTAGCAATTTCTACTATTCTATTTACATCTAAGTATCCTCTAATGGCATCAGTTCCTATTCTATAAGCTTCATCAGCTATTTTAACATGTAAGCATTCTCTATCAGGTTCAGTAAAAACAGCAACGCTTTTTATATGTAAATCTCTACATGCCCTAATTACCCTAACGGCAATCTCAGCACGATTTGCAATTAAAATTTTGTGAATATGTATCATAAAGCAACCTTAAAAAATTTTCATTAATTTTAGCAAAACTAAGTTTAAATTCTTTGTAAAAAGATAATTTTTATAAAAAAGCATAAACTCATTTTAGCTATAATTGAAATTTATAATTTAAACAAGGTCTTTAATGTGTGCAGATAAAAAATTGTTTTATTCTAGTTCTGTTTTAATCACCATAGGCATAATTTTTTCTTACTCGCTAAGTTCTTTTGCCGTGTTATATTTTGAATATGATGACTTTCATTTTTTTATAAGACAACTTTTTTTTGGTTTAAGTGGAATTTTAATAATGTTTCTACTTTCGCAACTTAACCCCGATAGCCCTTATGCAAATAAATTTATTATATTTGTGCTTTTAATATCCTTTATAAGCATTATAATCTTACCTTTTTTGCCAACCTCACTAGCTACTGCAAGTGGAGGGGCAAAAAGGTGGATAAGACTTGGGCCCATATCTGTTTCTCCTGTTGAGTTTTTTAAAATAGGCTTGATATATTTTTTAGCCTGGTCTTATACAAGAAGAATTAACGATGATAAAAAGGCTATTAAAAACGAAATTTTAATACTGCTTCCCTATTTAATCGTATCTACTTTGATTATTGGTTATATTTATTTTACGCAAAATGATTTAGGACAAAGTATTATTTCTTTATTTTTAGTGTTTTCCCTAGCTTTTTTTGCAGGTACAAGTAAAAGGCTTTTTGCCCTTGGTGGTGTCTTTGTGTTTATCATAGGGCTTATGGTAATTTTTAGCAATCAAAGAAGAATAGAGCGTATAAAAAGTTGGTGGGGCAATATTCAAGATGCCTTTTTACCTATCTTTCCTGAGTGGATGAGTGTAGCTTTAAAGGTAAGTGAAAAAAATGAACCCTATCAAATTTCTCACTCCTTAAACGCTATTGCACATGGAGGCTTTTTTGGAGAAGGCCTTGGACTTGGTACCTTTAAATTAGGCTTTTTAAGCGAGGTGCATACCGATTTTGTTTTATCAGGTATTACCGAAGAAATAGGGCTTGTAGGGCTTGGCTTTATTTGTGTTTTATATCTTTATATGATTTTAAGAATTTTACGCATTGCGGGTCGTTGTGAAAAAAAAGAACATTTTATATTTTGTTCAGGCATTGCCTTGCTGCTTTTATTTTCTTTTTTTATGAATGCCTTTGGCGTTATCTCACTAACACCTTTAAAGGGCGTTGCTGTACCACTTTTAAGCTATGGAGGTAGTTCGATGTGGGCTATTTGTATAGGGCTTGGGTATGTGTTAATGATTTCAAAAAAGGTTAAATTATGATAGTTTTAACAGGTGGTGGCACTGGTGGTCACCTTGCTATAGTTCGTGCACTACTTGAAAGTGCAACAAAAAAGGGTATTGAGTGCATTTATATAGGAAGTGAAAATGGGCAGGATAAGGCTTGGTTTGAAAATGAAAACAAATTTAAAGCTAAGTATTTTTTAAGTTCAAGTGGGGTTGTAAATAAGGCTAAATTTGGTAAATTTAGTGCTTTTTTTCACATAATAAAACTTGCCTTTGAGTGTAAGAAAATTTTTAAAAAATATGATATTAAGGCTGTTTTTAGCGTAGGAGGTTATAGTGCAGCCCCTGCTTCTTTTGGGGCTTTATTTAGTAAAATTCCTCTTTTTATACACGAACAAAATTCAAAAAGTGGGTCTTTAAATATGCTTTTAAAACCTTTTGCTAAGGGCTTTTATTCTGCTTTTATTAAAAATCCTTGTCCTTATCCTGTGAGTGATAAATTTTTTGATAATGCAAGAATTAGAAAAAAACTTGAAAGTATCATTTTTTTAGGTGGTTCTCAAGGGGCGAGTTTTATTAATGAATTAGCTCTCAATTTAGCCCCCGTTTTAAATGAAAAGGGCATTAAAATCATTCATCAATGTGGAAAAAATGATCTTGAAAAATGTAAAAAGGCTTATGAAAATTTAGGAATTAGTGCTGATATTTTTGACTTTGATAAGAATTTGTGTTTAAAAATGGCTAAGGCTGATTTAGCTATTTCAAGAGCAGGAGCTAGCACACTTTTTGAACTTTGTGCAAATGCCTTACCTTGCATATTTATCCCCTATCCACATGCTACAAAAAATCATCAATTTTTTAACGCCCTTTTTTTATATAATCAAAACTTATGCGATCTTTTTATGCAAAATACACTAAGTAATGAAAATGTCTTAAAAAGCATATTTAGGCTAAATTTAGAATTTATAAGTTCTAAGCTTTCAAATGTGACTCAAAAAAACGGGGCTGATATCTTGCTTTATAGGGCGCTTAATCTTTAAATTTATATATCAAAACGCTATTATTATCATCATAAGATGCTTTTGGATATAGGTATTTTCCACGAAAAATTAGAAGTTGTACATGTGAATAATTTAAATCAAAATTTAAAAATGGCTTTATGGCCTTTTCAAGCAAGGTAGTACAATACAAATTATCCTCATCGCTACTTAAAACAAATTCCTTTCCAATCTCATTTTTTAAATTTTTAACAAGTTCTTCTTTTTGTACGTGGGTCAAATTTAATCTTTTTTATAGCTATGTTTTTTGAAAGTTTTAAAAAATCTTCAAGGCTTATAATTTCAACTTTATTTAAGTCTTTATCCTCGTAATCAGCACTTGCGTGAAGTATCATTATAGGGCTTGTTTTAACAATAATTCCTATATGATAAAAAGGACTTTGGCTAAGTTGTTGTATAATTAGGCTATCAGCCCCAATGCCTTGTCTAAAAATCAAATCTGCTATTTGTAACTTTGGAAAATCCTTTAAATCTTGTATTTTTAAGCCATTATTTTCAGTATTTTTAAAGGGTTTAAAAAAGATAATTATCAATAAAAAAGATATTAAGCATAAAATTAAAAATAATTTTTTCTTCATTTGAGTTTAAATTTTTAAGCATATAAAGGCTTAAAAATTTTTAGTTAAGTTGAATTTTCCAGCCATCTTTTGCTTTGCGAAGTCTAAAATTATCATCGCTACTTTTGCCATCTTTAAAATTCGTTCTAGCCTTTACCTTTGCAGTATCACCTTCTATTTTTTCTTCTAAAATTTCTACTGATTTAAGGCCTCCATGACTAGCTGTCATATTTTGTACGCGTCCTGCTAACATTTGCATTTTACCTATTGATGCTTCTTTTTTTCCTTCTTTTTTAAACTCTTCTTTCATTTCTTCTTTTGATAAAAGATTAGATAGCATTTTTTCTGTTTTGTTATTAAAGGCATTATTAGTAAAATCTTTTACAACATCGCCTGGACTATCACTGCTACAAGCCACAAAACTAACTAAAATAAGGGCTAATATCCAACTTAAACATTTTTTTAACATTTTTTCTTATTTTTGTTAAATTTCAATTTTTTCATCAAAATAATTTTGTAATTTTTCTTTTAGTTCATTTTCTAATTTTGTACATTGTTTTTCTAATTCTTTATACTTGTCTATATGATTAGACTCGCTCATTTTTATCCCTTTAAATCAAATACAAAATTATATTTTTTTTAATTTTTTTGAAATTTAGGTATTTTGAAAAATAATAACTTAAAAAACTTCTTTCAAACCCTTTTTTAAAGCCTTGTTTAGCTTATCTTTTGAAAGTTCGCCTTTTTCATTTTGTAAATTTGCAAAGTCTAAAATTATGAGTTTTACACCTGCCTTTTTTAAAAGCATTTTTTTAAGTTTATCTGTGTATTGTTTATGAATTCTTAAATCATCATCTGTAGTATAGTGATTATTATCAAAGTATTCTATCACGCAAAGTGGTTTTGAATGTTCGCTACAAGCTATTAAAAAATCAACAAATTTTCCACTCATTGCAAAACAAGCCCTATTTTTATGCTCTAAAATAGCCGATAAAGAAATTTGCGGATAAACACTAGCACTATGTTTATTTGCTATCTTGCAAAGTGCTTTGTAAATCTCCTTTTCTTGTTTGTTAAAGATATTTTTCTTTGTGCTTATCTCATCTTTTTTTATACTTTCTTCAAAACATAAATGACGCAAAAAATTAATAGTTTTATATCTTTCATCATCTGTTTTTTTAAGCAAATTTGCAACCAGGGCATCTTTGCTAAAACTAATTTCTTGTAAAAACTCATCAAGTAGATTAAATTCTAACATATCCTTTATAAGTTCATTTATCTCAACCCTTATTTTGTTTTCTTTTTCGTTTGGTTTTAATAATTTTTTTAAATGCAAACATTCTTCTTTTAAAAGCTCATTTTCAGCACGAAGTCTTTGAATTTCCTTATCCATATTTTAATCCTTGTATAAACTTTCTTATATTTTAGCAAAAATTTTATTTTAATGCTTTAAATTTAAATTATTTTAAGCTTTTTGAAACAATTTTACACAAAATTAAAGGCTAGAATTTTGGTCCATTTTTACTTTCCAATTGCCCTTAATCTTTTTAAGCCTTATAGTTTGAACGCTTGAAGTTTCTCTTCTTAGTTCTATTTTAAGTATAACCTTAGCTTCATCTTCTTTTATTTCTTCATCTATTAATTCTATAAGATTAATCTCAGTATATCCATTTAGTAGTTTTCTATCGCTTATTTTATCTATATCTTGTTTTAAATCAGTTTTAATATAATCTTTGTCTTGTAATCTTTCTTCATCTAAATCAATTAAATCAATCATTTGTTTATAATTTTTATTTGAAAAGGCTATTATATAAAATCTTGTGCTACCACATTTGGACTAGTTATATTATTATTTGAAATACTAGTATCTTCCTTGCTACAAGCTATAAAATAACTATTATAAGTGCTAAAAAACTTAATATAAACATTTTTTTCCTTTATTATAACCTTAAACCCCAAGGGTTTAAGCTTTATTTATTCATGTTAATTTTCCAACCATTCTTTGTTTTATGAAGAGTGTAACTTTCATCACCACTACTACCATCTTTAAAAATTACTCTAACTTTTACCACAGCAGTATCAGTTTCACTATATATTTTTTCATCTAAAATTTCTATTGATTTAAAACCACCTTTTTTCTCAACTTCTTTTTTAATCTATCCTGCCATCATTGACATTTTACCTATAAATACTTTCTTAGTACTTGTTTTTTGCAATTCTTCTTCTGGTATATAAATGTGAGAAAACATTTTTTTCACATTGCTACTAAAAGAATCCTTAGTAAAATTTTCTACAACCTTACCTGGACCATCACTGCATAAAGCACATTAAAATAAGAGCTAAAAAACTCAACTTAAACATTTTTAACATTTTTTTCCTTTATTAGTTTTAATTCCCATTCATAAGCACTTTTACAAATGAGTTTTAAGTCATCAAATTTTGGCTTCCAAGAGGTTTTTTCTTTGATTTTATTTGCATTTGATATAAGAATGCTAGGGTCTCCTGGTCTTCTTTGTGAAATTTCAACCTTAAAATCAACCCCACTAACCATTTTCATAGTTTCAATCACCTCTTTTACGCTAAATCCATGGCCATAACCCACATTAAAAACTGAACTTTCATTATTTTGCAAATACTCAAGTCCTGCTAAATGAGCACTTGAAATATCATCTACATGTATGTAATCTCTTATACAAGTTCCATCCCTTGTATTATAATCATCCCCAAAGATAAAAATTTTATCTCTCTTACCTGCAGCACATTCAGCAGCTACCTTTATTAAAAGCGTAGCCTTGTCGTAGCGTTGACCTATATCAAAGTCCATACAAGCACCAGCCACATTAAAATATCTTAAAATACAATGCTTAAATTCTGGTTTTGCTTTGCTTGCATCCCTTAAAACCTCTTCACTCATTAATTTTGAACGACCATAAGGATTTATAGGCTGTAAAGTACTTGTTTCGCTAACAATCTCAGTTTTTGGCTCTCCATAAGTAGCTGCAGTAGATGAAAAGATAAAATTATTTACATTTTCTTCTAGACAAGAATGTATTAAATTTGTAGTGTTTATAGTGTTATTCATATAGTATTTTAAAGGATTTTGCATGCTTTCAAAGACCTCTATACTTGCTGCAAAATGAACCACTGCGTCAAATTTTTCTTTCTTAAAAAGTTCTTTTACGCCCTTAAAATCGCTTAAATCTTGTTTTATAAAGTTAAAATTTTTTAATTTTTGTAAATCATTAATAGCTATACTTGAACCCTTGCTAAGATTATCAAGCACGAAAAGTTCGTGTTTTGTATTTAAAAACTGTCTTAGGGTATGAGAGCCTATATAACCAGCCCCACCTGTAATTAAAATTTTCATTTTTTATCCTTTTTTGTTATTTTAAAATAAATTTTTAAATTAGGTCTTAATCCTTTCTATCTCATCCTCACAAGCCTTAACAAAAATTTCCGTATAGCCCCTTTCTTTTTTATTTTTTTGCAAATATTCACTCATTTTAAAAAGATAATTCATATAATCTTCTTCATTTACATAACCCTTGATAAATTCATATTTTAAAAAAAGCATGTAAGTATTTAGTGTATCGCTTTCACAATATTCATTTATCTTATCAAGTTCGTTGTTATAGTAAAGTTCCATTACCTTATCGCCACTTATATCGTATTTTCCAGGTAAATTTGCCATAGAACAAATAGAATCAAGTGTCATTCGTCCACTACTATTAAAATTGCTTAAAATTTCTAATAAATCACAATGCTTATTTTCTGTATATTTTGTTCTATAATTATTCCATTTTTCGCTAGTATCAAGGTAAGCATGTGCCTTTACATTGTATTTTAATGCCCTTAAAATAAGCACGGGCATATCAAAACCCTTACCATTAAAGCTAACAAGGCGAGGCCTACGTTTATTAACAAAGTGAAAAAAATTCTTTACCATTTCTTCTTCATTTTCCCCATTTATGTTATCAACCTTGATAAAACGACCAAATTTATCACATATTACCGCACAAATGCTTACTATTTTATGAAAGGGAATGGGTAAAAACTCACTGCCTGTTTTTTCTTTTTGCACACTTTGAGCCATTTGGCTAATTTCTAAATCATCACCATCAAAGCCATAAATTTTTTTAATAAGCGTTGTATCAGGGATTGTCTCACAATCAAAAACGCAAATATATTCTATATTGTTTTGCATCATTCATTACCCTTTTTTTAAAAAAATTTGTTAAAATCATAGCAAAAAATTATAAAAATTAGGTATGCATGAAAATAGCAATAGTTCGTTTATCTGCACTTGGTGATATTATCCAAAGTGCTATCGTTTTGCATTTTATTAAAAAAAATAATCCAAATATAAAAATTCATTGGTTTATTGATGAAAAATTTAAAGAAATTTTAGAAAATCACCCCTTGATTGATAAATTATATGCCCTGCCTTTAAAGGATAAAAAAATTTTTAAAAGCTTTAAGATTTTATTTAATGCTAGGAAAAATAAATACAATAGCGTTTTAGATTTGCAAGGTCTTATAAAATCAGCCCTTGTTTCAAGGATTTTAAGTCGCAATAGTTTTGGCTTTGATGCAAAAAGCTTAAAAGAAAGTCTAGCCCATAACTTTTATAATCAAAAATTAAATTTATCTTATAGTGAAAATGTCTATGTAAGATACCTAAGTCTTGTTGCCTTTGCTTTAAATGCTGATTTTGAGCCAAAAAATATCATTTTTAAACAAAGCGTTTTTGAAGCAGATGAGAGTATCAAAGAAAGATTAGCTAAGAATTTAAATTTGAGTCAAAAAAATATCTTAATTCATGTGGGTTCTAGCGTTGAAAATAAAATTTACCCAAAAGAAAATTTAGCTAGACTTTGTACTTTGCTTTGCGATGATAAAAATATAAAAATTTGGCTTTGTCATGGAAGTGAAAAAGAACTTAATTTTAGCAAGGAAGTTTTAAAGTTAAGTATGCTTAATGGACAAATTGAAATTTTGCCAAGATTAAATTTGAAAGAATTAATAGCCCTAACTAGATTAGTAAGCTTAGTAATAGGAAATGACAGCGGTCCAACTCATTTGGCCTTTGCTATGAATAAGCCCTCAATTACCATTTTTGGACCAACGCCAAGTGCAAGAAATTTTTTTAAAACTCATATTAATAAAAGCATAAATGCTGGAAAAAAGGATATTGATGTCTATCATATCGATAAAAATGATAATTGCATAGAAAACATAAACGAAAAAGATATTTATGACTTAGCTAAGGAAATTTTATATGACAATGATAGATAGGCTTTATTTAAGCACTTATTATGTGCTTAAAATTATAGTTAGCATTTTGCCAAATTTCATACTAAAATTTCTAGCTTATTTTGTTGCAAAAGTGGTATTTTTGCTTGATAAAAAGCACAGACGCATAATTGATATAAATCTTAGAATTTGTTTTAAGGATTTAAGCAAAAAAGCAAGAAACAAACTTTCTTTTAAAATTTATAATAATTTTGCAAATTTTGGTATAGATTGTTTGCAAAATCAAAACACTACAAAGGAAAAAGTATTAAAAAAAGTAGTTTTTGATGATGAAGAAAGCATTAAAAAGGCGTTAAATTCAAAAAGACCACTCATTTTAACAACAGCCCATTATGGAAATTGGGAGCTTGGTTCTTTAGCCTTTGCAATAAATTTTGGTCCTATTTCAGTAGTTAGCAGGGGACTTGATAGTAAGGTTATGGATAAAATTTTAAGTAAAAATAGAATTCAGTTTGGCATAGAATTAATAGATAAAAAAAGTGGCACAAGCGTTAAACAAATGCTAAAAGCCTTGAAAAAT
Organism: Campylobacter sp. LR291e; assembly: GCF_008633915.1. Taxonomy (GTDB): domain Bacteria; phylum Campylobacterota; class Campylobacteria; order Campylobacterales; family Campylobacteraceae; genus Campylobacter_D. Next base: position 34,211 of record NZ_VJNV01000032.1, read on the forward strand.
AATAGAATGTTAGCCCTTTTAACAGACCAGCAATCTTCACACACCGAGGGCTTACAAATAAAATTTTTTGGCCAAGAAGTAAATTTTTTCATGGCAGCTAGTGTTATAGCTAAGAAAACAAATGCCTTAATGATTGCTTGTTTTATATATCAAAAAGATAATAAATATCATATAAAAAGCTTTGAGACTATGGATAGTACAAATCATAATATAGAAGAATTAACTCTTTATCAAGCAAGGTGTTGTGAAGAAATGATTAAATTTAAGCCTGATGAGTATTTTTTCTTTCATAGGAGATTTGATAAAAAACTTTACGAGAGAGACAATGAATTTAAGTAAAATTTCAGTTTGCATGATAGTAAAAAATGCCCAAAACCATATTTTAAGGTGTTTAAATTCGGTTAAGGAATTTGGTGAGATTGTAATAGTTGATAATCAAAGCGATGATAAAACCATAGAACTTATAGAAGAATTTAGACAAAATTATAAGAATTTACAACTTTTTTCAAGCGAATTTATAGGCTTTGGCCCCTTAAAAAACTTAGCCATTTCAAAGGCTAAAAATGAGTGGATTTTTTTAATTGATAGCGATGAGATACTTGAAAGTTTAGACGAGCTTAAAAACATAAATTTAAATATAAATTCTATTGTAGCCTTGCCTAGAAAAAATCTTTATAAAAATGAGTGGATAAAGGCTTGTGGATGGGATCCTGATTTTGTATTTAGAATTTTTAATAAAAATTTTAGCAAATTTAATGATAATTTAGTGCATGAAAGCCTTATTTTACCAAAAGAAACGCAAAAAATTTATCTTAAAACTTCCCTTATTCACTATGCTTTTAATGATATTTCACATTTGATTACTAAAATGCAAAAGTACTCAACCCTATGGGCGCAGCAAAATTTACATAAAAAATCAACTCCTATGAAGGCTTTAAATCATGGTGCTTTTACCTTTTTTAAGCATTATTTTTTAAAAAAGGGAATTTGCTATGGCTATAAGGGTTTTATAATCTCATTTTGTAACGCACTGGGAGGGGTGTTTAAATACATGAAAGCCTTTGAATTAAGCATTCCTAAAACCTCTCTTATAATCACTACTTACAATCAAAAAGAAAGATTAAATTTAGTTTTAAACTCTGTAAAAAATTTAACACCTTCCCCCAATGAAGTAATAATCGCAGATGATGGAAGCAAGGAAGATACAAAAGAACTTATAAATAAATTTATGCTAGATTTTTCTTGTCCTTTAAAGCATGTATGGCAAGAAGATAAGGGATTTCGTGCAGCTAAAAGTAGAAATTTAGCCATAAAAGCAGCAAAAAATGAATATATAATTTTAATCGATGGGGATATGATTTTAGAAAAAAAATTTATAAAAGACCATTTAGCATTTGCACAAAAGGGCGTTTTGTTGCAAGGTTCTAGGATTATTTTAAATGAAAATGAAAGCGATAAAATTTTAAAAACAAATGATTTTGCTTTGGCTTTTAAGCACAAGGATATAAAGGCTTTAAGAAGTAAAATACTTGCCTTTTTTATGTATAAATTTTCAAAAACTAAGGCTAATTTTTTTGATAAAAAAGAGATTGTTAGAGGTAGTAAGACTTGCAATATGAGCTTTTTTAAGGCCGATTTTAACGCAATTGATGGTTTTAATGAAAATTTTGAGGGCTGGGGCAGGGAAGATAGTGAATTTGTGGCAAGATTTTTATTTAATGGTGGATTTTTTCATAGGCTTAAATTTTATGCCATTGCTTATCATATTTATCACCTTGAAAATGATAAAAATATGTTAGATAAAAATCATCAACTTTACCTAGATACCATTAAAAATCGCAAAATTTCTTGGAAAAAAATATAAATTTAGTCTTTATTTAAAAAGTACTTATATAATTTGATTTTAAATATATTTTAAGGATAGATAATGAAAAAAATTATTTTAGGAGTGCTTTTAATGCTTGGAATTTCAAATGCTAGCGAAAAAAGTATAATTTTAGGAGGAGGTTGTTTTTGGTGCGTTGAGGCAGTTTTTGAGACTATTGAAGGTGTTACAAATACCGAGGTTGGTTATTCAGGTGGACCTATGAATCCCACTTATAAATCAGTAAGTAATGGAGATGGCAATATAGAAGTAGCAAAGATTAGCTTTGATGATAGTAAAATTTCGCTTAATAAGGTGCTTGAGTTATTTTTTAAAATGCATGACCCAACTAGCCTTGATAGACAGGGGGCAGATGCTGGAATTCAGTATCGTTCGGCTATTTTTTATGAAAGTAATGATGATAAAAAAATCATAGATGATTTTATAAAAAACGCTCAAAATAGCTATTCTAAGCCTATAGTTACTAAGCTTTATAAGCTTGAAAGCTATACTAAGGCAGAAGATTATCATCAACATTATTTTAAGAAAAATCCAAACGCTGCTTATTGTCGTTTTGTTATAGCTCCAAAGCTTGATAAGGTTAAAAATCACTAATTTACTCCCTTTAAGTTAAAGAAATTTTACATTTTATTCACAGCCTTTTCACGCTGTGAATTTCTTTTTAAATACCTATAAAAAGGCACTTTAAGCTTTATATTTTCACAAATTTTTTTTATATTTTTTTAAGGTTTTTTATGAATTTAAAAGAAAATGTGAAATTTCCTTAATCTTTAAAAAATTAAAGAAAAATTTAAAGAAAATTAAATAATATTTTTTTAAAAAAAGGATATTTAATGTTAAAAATATTTAGATTTTTTCTTTTAGTCTTTTTTGTAAATTTTTCTTTTGCTAACCCTAGCGAAATAGCTTCTCAAATGTTTTTTGCTATAAAAGATAAGGACAATGAAAAGGTAAAGTCCTTAATGTATATGGGCGATAAGAAATTTGAGAACTTAGAAAAGGCAGAGATTGACGCTGATATTGATTTTTTAGTAAATGCATTAAATGTGGGCTTTAAGCACTATGGCGAGATTAAGGGTGTGGAAGTTTTAGAAGAAATAATAGAAAAAGAAAATGCTAAGATTGTTTTAAAATTAAATTTAACAAATGGCAAAACAGCCACCGAAACATTTACTTTAAAAAATATAAATAACGAGTGGAAAGTGGAATTTAAATTTTAAGTTTTTGTTATAATTTTAAAAACTACATTTAGGAAAAGGATAAAATGGATTATGAGACTAAAAGTGAAGTTATAATAACAAAAGCACAAACAAGAGACGAATTCTTACAACTTTTGATTGATAATCTTACTACTTATGCTATTTATTTAGATAAAAATGAAAAGAAATTGTTTTTTAATATTTTAGATCGCATGAATTATCAAGGTATTGTTATAACGGGTACTTCATTTAAAGGTTGCGTTAAGGGTTATATGTCAAAAAGTTCTTTTTATAGAAGTCTTAAAGGGCTTTTAGAAAAAGAAGTAATTTATGAATTTAATGATAAATTAGCAAAAAAATTTAACATAGGTTCCTATTTTAAGAACTTTTTTTAGTTAATCCTATTTTGATAGGAAAAGGATGCTTTTTTGATATAAAAAATCTAAAACATGCTGTAATTACTGAATATGACTTTAAAAATTTAGGAGTTAAAAAACAATTTATAGAAGAAGGTAAATACACAGATTATGAATAAAAAAAATATACAAAAAAAGTTAAAAAAGCTAAAATTTTAACTAAAAAGTTTAGCAAGGATACATTAAGGGCTATTAAGGAGATTGAAAATGGCGAGGTTGAAGGACCATTTTATAATATTAATGACTTAATGCAAAGTTTAGAAAAATGAGATATGTATTAAAAAATAAAGATATCGATATTTTGGAATTTGAAATTAAAAAAGAAAAAATTGATAAATTTAGGATCGAATATCATATTGTCAATTTTTTAGTTTTAAAAAAAGATTTATTGCCTATACCCTTAAATTACGAAGTTCAATTAACCAAAGATAATATAAGCAAGTGGATAGAAAAAAGAAAAATTCCTTCTAATAGGGCTTTTGCAAATAAAATTTTAAAAGCACATAAAGATTATAACCCAAATAATTTTATGTCTTATATAGATATTTCTTTTGGCTTATCCTTAAATGATACTTACTGGATTACGCCCTTTGATAAAAATTATAAATGGAAAGATTATAATCTTTATGAAAATAATTTTAGTGAAATTTTAGAACTAGTGGCTTTTATTGGTAAAAATGAAAGCATAAGTGGTTTAACTATTTCACCTGAGTTTACTACAAATGGCATGCTTAAAAAATGCTGGCATAGACTCAATGAAAAAATTTATTTGTATAAGGGAAATTTTCAAGGAAAAGAAGTATTTAGCGAGTATTATTCTTATCAAGTAGCTAAAATTTTAGGATTTGATGCTGTTTTTTATGATTTAAAAGAATTTCATAAAGAATTAGTTAGTGCATGCCCTATATTTACAAATGAAAAAGAAGGCTATGTACCGATTTATTATTTTTTGCCAAAAGAAGAAAGAAAAGAGAAATTTTCGTTTAAAAAAGAAAAATATATTGAAGATATTTTTGGCAAGGAAAATTTTGAAAATTTAATGCTTTTTGATGCAATTATTGGCAATACAGATAGGCATTTGGGAAATTTTGGAATGATTATTGATAATGATACAAATGAAATTTTAAGACCTGCCCCCATTTTTGACAATGGCTTAGTCTTGTTAAATTTAATGCAAACACAGGATTTAAAAAATATTTTAAGTATTGCACAAAACTATATTACTAGCATGAATTATACTTTTAAACAACAACTTTCAATTTATGTTAGACCTAGACATGAAAATTCTTTAAAACAACTTTTAAATTTTAAGATTAAAAAACATGAACTTTTTAATCTTAGTGATGAATGGTTAAATGCCTTTGAAACTTTTATTAAAGAACAAGCCAAATTGGCCCTTAACATTTTAAAAGAAAAAAGCAAGGATTTAAAAACTAAAAAATTATCTTTTAAGGGCAGAAGTTGTTAAAAAATTTATAAGGAGTAATTATGCTTAAAGTTAGCATTTTTAGGGGTGTTAATGGGACAGGAAAAACTCTACTTTATATTATAAAATGCAAGAAGAAAAGATAAATTTAGGATATAGAACTAATGTGGATGAGATAGCCTAAAGCATAGGCGACCCAAGAGATAGACAAACTCAAATTAGGGCCTCAAAGATAGCCATAAAAATGCGTGATATGTATATTAATGATAATTTAAGTTTTAATAAAGAAAGTACGTTTTGTGGCAAGTCTATATTAAGATTATTTAATGAGTTAAAAGAAAAAAACTATAATATAATCTTGTATTTTATGGGGGTTAATAGCGTAGATATTGCAAAAGAAAGGGTAAAAATAAGAGTTAGCAAGGGTAAGCATAATGTAGCTTCAAATTTGATAGAAAAAAGATATTATGAGAGTATGCAAAATTTATTAAAAGTTACTTCCTTTTGTGATAATGTTTTTATCTATGATAATAGCAAAAATTACGAATTAATAGCACAAATAAAAAATAATGAGTTAAATTTATATAAAAATATTGTGTGGTTTGATAAATTAATTTCAATTAAGCTTAATAAAAATAGGGTGCGTACTAGATAAAATTAAAAACTTAATTTTGATAATAATTTTATACAAACTCCATTTTTTAAATTTGTAGCCAAATATAAGGCATTTTCACTTTTATTTTTTTGTCTCATATGTTTTATAGTAAGATTATTTTTAAAGCTTTTATTGCTAACCATTCCTATAATATAAGCCTTTTTATTTATTTCGTCTATGTAAACTCTTATATAAATATGGACCATGTTTTGAAGTTCTATTTTTAAAATTTAATTATATTTACGCTAAATCTTTTATTTATATAGTTTTTATAATCTTCAATGCTATTTATTAAATTGTTTTTATCTATCCTTAAATATTTAAGATATGTTAAAAAATCATCATTTAAAATAGCTTGAAAATTTATTTTTTTTATTTAATAAATGTCTTTTGTTAATCCTAGTTGATTTTATCTTACAAATATAAATTTTATTTTGCAAACACTCATATTTTAATTTATCGCTTATACTCCCATAAGCAAACTTACTTACTTCATTATTTATTTTATTTATGATTTGTTCTATATTTACATTATCATTAAATAAAAGACAATCAAAGGGTGCGTGTTTTTTAAAATTATCTGTTCTAAAATCATTATAACTAGGTAAATTTAGAGTTTTTATATTAGTTTTTAAATATTGATTAACACAAAATTCAGCTATTTTTCCAAGCTTAGTATCTTTTTTCTTTGTTAGCTTATATCTGTTTTCTTGCCAAGTGTTATGTGTATGGTTTGTAATCTTTGTATATTTTTATCGTTTATATTAAATTTAGCACAATCAATACAAATAATATCTTTTATGTCAATCATTTAAAAACTTCTTCATCCTTTCTTTTGCTAGTTTGCAGTATTCTTTATTTATTTCACAGCCAAAGGCTTTTCTATTGTTATGAATTGCAGATATTATTTCACTTCCACTTCCTACAAAGGGCACGAAGATAATATCTCCTTCATTTGAATGCGTTTGAATTATCCTATCGCAAAGCTTTTGGGCTTTTATAGTAGGATGGCCACACCTTTCAATGCTTGATTGAGAAGCTTCCGTTATATCAGCCCATACATTAGAAACCCTTTTATGTGTATTTTTCTAGGCTTTCCATTAGCCCCTAAGTCTTTTCTAGTAGATTTTTCATTAGTATAAGGGATATTAAAGGTATAATTTTCGCTTTTTGTTAAAAATAAAAAATCCTCCCTTGCTGACATATAATTTTTCTTAGTCCCTATACCACGACTATTTCTTTGGGTTATCCAGTTTTTAATCTTAAATAATTTTTCATTTTCAATCATAATAGCCACTCTTGCAAAGGTAAGTGGTTTATGTCCAACCCCACCCTATAATATCAAGGTCCCATTATCCTTTAAAATTCTTTGCATCTGCATAAGCCATTTTTTACACCAAGCTAAATACTCATTCTTATCTTTAAAAACACCAAAATCAAACTCGCCCTTAATCTCAAAATAAGGAGGGTCTGCAATGATTAAATCTATACTATTGTTTTTTTAGCGTTTTTACATAATCAAGCATATCGCAATTAATGATTATATCTTGTATATTTGAGCCTTGTTTTTGTGTAATTATACCTTTTATAGATTAAAAAATAGACATAAAAAAAAGCCTAGCTAAGCTAGGCTTTTAAGCAATATTTTGAAAAGATTCAATCCTATATCGTGCTTTTTAGCAAAAACTTTATATAAATTCCTTATGTTTAATAACTAATTGTTAAAAGAATATATTTTTAATTATTATTAATTTTTTGTTAAATTTCAAGCTAAATATGCTAAAATTTCAACTTTTAATAAAAGGGGAGTTAAAAATGAAAAATGTAATGATTTTAAGTGGCGCTGGTTTAAGTGCTGAAAGTGGTCTTAAAACCTTTAGGGATAATGGAGGCTTATGGGAACAACACGATTTAATGGAGGTGTGTTCTGCTACTGGTTTTGCTAAAAATCCTAGCAAGGTCCTTGATTTTTATGATGAAAGAAGGGCACAACTTAAAGAAGTAGTCCCAAACAAGGCACACGAAGTAATAGCCAAATTAAAAGATACTTATAAAGATAATCTTTTTGTAGTAACTCAAAATGTAGACGATTTACTAGAAAGGGCAGGTTGTAAGGAGATCATTCATTTACATGGCTTTTTACCCGAACTTCGCTGTTTAGAATGTGAAAATATCTTTAATATAGGCTATGAAAGTTATAAAGACAAAAGCTGTCCTAAATGTGATAGTAAGCATATAAGGCATAATATTATAATGTTTGAAGAACAAGCCCCGGCCTATAATACACTTCACAAACTCTTAGAACAAACTCATTTATTTATAGCAATTGGCACAAGTGGGACCGTTTTACCCGTTCATTGCTATGCTAGAATGTGCGAACAAAGCATTTTAAATAGCCTTGATATAGCCGAGTTAAGACCATGTTTTGATAAGGCTTATGAAGAAAATGCTAGTACGGCTATACTTAAAATTTCAGAAGATATAAGGGAATTTTTAGGTGCTTGAGGCATTATTAAATGGCTTGTTATTAGGTTTTGGGGTAGCAGTTCCCTTTGGTCCTTTAAATATCTTAATACTAACTTACGCATTACAATCCTTTAAAAACGCCTTTTTATTAGGGCTTGGGGCAATGTGTGCTGATATGATTTATTTTCTTTTGCTTAGCTTTGGAATTTTAAAATTTTTAAATCAAGATTATATTTTAAAAACCCTAGCAATATTTGGCTTTTGTTTTTTAAGCTACATAGCCTTTTTAATGCTAAAAAGTAAGCAAAAAAATTTACAAATTCAAAGTCAAAACATAAACGAAAGGCTTTTAAAAAGTTTTAGCAAGGGTTTATTTTTAAATTTTTTAAACCCCTACATAATAGGCTTTTGGCTAAGCGTAGCAACCCTTAGTGCCTTAAATGAACACGCAAATTTTATGTTTTTTGGATTGATTTTGGCCATTATTTCTTGGGTATTTTGCCTATCTTTTTTTGTGGGTAAATTTAGTCACTTATTTACGGCAAAAATTATACATATTATAAATTTTGTTTCAGCAATTATTATTGAATATTTCGCAATTATGCTAATATACAAAAATTTTTTTTAGGAAAAGATAATGAATGCAAAAGAACTTTTAATGGAGCTTTTAAAATTTAAATCAATCACTCCAAAAGATGATGGGGCATTAAATTTTATAGCCTTAGAATTAAACGAATTTGATGCCTTTTTTGTTGATGAAAATGGGGTTAGAAATTTAATTTTAAGCAAAAAGTTTAAAGATGAGGGCGAACACCTAGCCTTTGGAGGTCATATAGACGTGGTTTCGCCAGGAGATTGTTGGAATACTAGTCCTTTTAAGCCCGTTGAAAAAGATGGCTTTATTTACGCAAGGGGTGCGCAAGATATGAAAAGTGGGCTTGCAGCATTTTTATGGGCTATGAGTAATGCTAGTTTTAATGGGGGCAGGTTAACGGCTATCATTACAAGCGATGAAGAAGGCGAGGCTAAATTTGGTACCTTAAAGGCATTGGAATTTTTAAAAGAAAAAGATTTATTGCCTGATTTTGCTATAGTGGCTGAGCCTACCTGCGTTAAGGAATTAGGCGATAGTATAAAGATAGGCAGGAGAGGTTCTATAAATGGAATTTTGCGTATAAAAGGAAAACAAGGACACGTAGCATACCCTGAAAAATGTATAAATCCAGTGCATGAATTTGCCCCACTTTTAAAGCTTTTGGCTGATTTTAACCTAGATGGAGGTAGTGCTGAATTTGCCCCCTCAAAGATAGTAATCACCGATATAAGAGGGGGTTTAGAGCTTAGCAATGTAACCCCAAGTGAGTTAAAAATAATGTTTAATGTGAGAAATTCTAGTCAAACTAGCATAGAAGATGTTAAAAATTATGTAGAAAAGATTTGTGAGAGTTTAAATTTCGAACTTTGCTTAGAACAAAGTTCCTTGCCTTTTCTTACAAATTCGCAAAATAAAATCGTTCAAATTCTAAATAAAAGCGTACAAAAAATAACCTCTGTTGTGCCTGAACTTAACACAAAGGGAGGTACTAGTGATGCGAGATTTTTTGCACAATTTGGCGTAAATGTGGCTGAATTTGGCGTTTGTAATGATAGAATTCACGCAGTTGATGAAAGAGTAAGCATTGATGAATTTGAAAAACTTTGTTTAATTTTCAAGGATTTAATAGAAAATTTTTAAGGATAAAAATGATAATTAATGGAGAAAAATTAGATTTTAAAGAACTTAAATTTGTGGATTTTTTAGCACAAAGAGGCTTAAAGGAAGAATTTGTAGCCTTAGAATTAAATGGCAAAATAATAAAAAAAGATGAGTTTAAAGACCTAGTTTTTAAAGAAGGCGATAGAGCTGAGGTTGTGCATTTTGTGGGAGGTGGTTGATGCGTATTAAATTTAATGGCAAGGAATGTACGACGCAGTTTCAAAATAGCCTTGATTTTTTCAAAACGCAAAGCAAGGATGAAAGCGATGTTTTTATAGTAAATGGCTTTGCTACTAAGGAAAATTTGCCTTTGAAAGAGGGGGATGAGCTTTTTTGCATACCTAAAAATACTATGCCTGATGAAAACGCCCTTGATGCTATGATGAGGGCAAGGCATACGCCAAAACTACATGATAAGCTTAAAAAGGCAAGTGTTAGCATATGTGGACTTGGTGGGCTTGGTTCTAACATAGCCATTATGCTTGCAAGAAGTGGGGTGGGGCACTTAAATTTAATCGATTTTGATATAGTTGATGCAAGTAATCTAAATAGACAAGCTTATTTAGTTAATGATTTGGGTAAGTTTAAAACCGAGGCTTTGCAAATTCAAATTAAGCAAATAAACCCCTTTATAAGCGTAAATATACATACTACAAGGGTTACAAAGGATAATATCAAAGAACTTTTTATAAATGATGATATAGTTTGTGAGGCCTTTGATAGTGCTCAGGCTAAGGCCATGTTAGCACAAAATTTTCATTCTATTTTTAAGGATAAAATTTTAATCTGTGCCTCTGGTCTTGCTGGATATGGGGATTCAAATTCTATTCAAACGCGAAAAATTGCACAAAATTTTTATGTTTGTGGAGATTTAAAAAATGCAGCTAGACATGGTAATGGTTTAATGGCCCCTCGCGTTAATATCTGTGCAGCACACCAAGCAAATTTGGTTTTAGAACTTTTGGCAAGGTAAAAGGATATTTAACTGAAAGGAATTTAAAGTCCTTTAAGTTTATTGTTATTTTTTAATACAAAGTCTTCAAATTCTCTTTCAAAATTATTATTATTTTTAACCTTAAAAAATGATAGACCAAGCAATTTTAGTATTTTATCATCAAAGATATTATTAATAATTTTAAATTCCTTATTATTATTTTCTTTCATAAAATCTTCTTTCCATTTATCTTTTTCTTCATAAATTTCTCCCTTAACCTCTAATATACATTCAACACCAAAATCTTCACCATTTTTTTTCTTTTGCAAACAATATAAAATCAGGTTCAAAACCTCTTGCTTTAACCACTTCTTTTCCTATATCAGCATAAAGTTTAAATTCTTTAAAACGTTCGTTTCTTAATACAAACCAAGTATCATAAACATCATCTAATTCTTTTTTTTGTTTTCTATAGTCTAAAATTTTAGTTTCAAGCTCACTATCTTTTATAATTTTATTGCAATAAAGCCACTCATAATTTTTATTTACTATTTTTGTTTCTTTACTTATCAATATAGTTTGATTATCTTTAATCTCAAATTTATGTACTTTTAAATCTCCTATTTTATAATTGACCATTACCCTATCTTTGTTGTCTTTAAATTTGTTCAAAACTGCTTTTGCAAGTTCGAGTTTACCATTAGTTTTTAAGTGTTTTTTTTGATTTGTGTGAAATTGTATTATGTATGTTTTAAATTCTTTTATAAACTCTTCTTTGCTTTCAAAATTAAAATTCTTTTTAAGTTCGTTAAATTCAAGTTCTATTATATTCATAGCCTTTAAAAAAAATCTTTCTTCTATATTAAAATCTTCAATTTTTTAGGAAAGTAACTTTCATTACTTTTTGCTTTTTGAGATTTTAAAAACTGCTCACTTTCTAAAATTTTATCACCTATTAATGCTATTTTTTCATCTTTTAATATACTTTTTAATTTTTCTTTATTTGCCTTTCGTTCGCTACTTTTAAGCTCGTATTTTTTATTGTTTACAAAATAAATTCTTTCATTTTTAATTTTTTCTTTTAAAGTAGGATTAATTTGTATTTTTATGTTCTTGCATATAATCTATCAAACCTTCTTGCCTAAGTTCGTTTTGAAGTTCGTTAATAAAAGCACTATCATTTGTGCTATGATAGCTTAGTTTTTCAAGACAAGCAAGTTCTTTTTCTGTGATAGCCACATTATCAAATTTTCTTTTAAATTTTTCATCAAAATTATCTATTAAAAAATGATAATACCTAGCACCCCTGCCTATAAGTTGGGCTTGCGAGATAGTATCTTTTGTACTATTATCAAGCCTTACTATATCAAAAAGATTTAGCACATCCAAACCCGCGTTTAGCTTGTTAACAGCAAAAATTATCCTTATAATTGTCTTTGTCTTCAAGGTTATTCAAAACATCTTGCCAAGGTTCATCTTTTTTATCCTCATTTACACTTATAATAACTTCTTTTTTAAATTTAAGCTGTATTCTTTCAACAAGCTTTAAAAGATATTCATCCTTGAAACATTCTTTAAAAAATATATGACTTTTATTGAAAAGTTCTTCACTTGTAAAAAGATTATTGTTATTTAATGTATCATAAAAATTTTTTATATCATCTTCTTTTAAATTTGATACAAATTCCTCAAATTTAGCTTGATTTTCTTTTGATTTAGAAATGGTATTGCTTTTAAATAAAATTACAGGTTTTATATATTCTCTATTATATTTATGTAAAACTAATTCCCTATATAAACTAAGCAACATAGCCCCTAAAAAGCGTAAATTTATATTATCATTAGGATATTGTTCTATAAAAATGCGTTTAGAATAACCATCCTTGCAAAAATTCTTTAAATTATATTCAAAAATGAGTTTATCTTCGTATTTTTCTTGTACATTTTTATCATTTGGTATAGTTGCACTAAATTCAAACATTTTATTTTCTTTATTGCTTTGAAAAGCTTGTGTTATAACGCTTTCCCAATTTTCTTTTAATTCTTTTTCTTTTTTATTTTTTACACCCTTTGTCCCAGCGTTTAAATGATGTGCCTCGTCCGCTAAATACAAATTCAAATTCTTTTAAATCATTAAAAGTTAAGCTATTTTCCTTAGGAATTTTATACAAAGAATGCAGGCTTTGTATAGTTGTAAAATAGATATTTATAGTCGAGTTATCGCTTTCTTGTAGATTAGAAATTTCATTTATTTTAACGATTTTATTATCTATCATAATCTTTTGTTTAAATAGGTATTTTGATGAAATTTGATTACAAAAATTATCCTTTGTTTTTTGTATAATAGGATTTGAATTTACAAAAAATACAAAATTTCTATATCCTTTTTTAAAACAATCAAGCATTAAAGCTACCATTATCAAGGTCTTTCCACTGCCCGTTGCCATATTAAATAAAAGGTGATTTTTCTTAAAGCTTTCTCCATTTGTTAGATAGTATTTTAAGGCATTTGTTTGATATTCTCTTAAATCTTTGCTTAAATTATCTTTTATATGTTTTGGAATTTCTAATTCTTCAAGGCCCTTAGTGCCAAATCTTTCTTTGAAATTTATCGTTTATCTTTTTTATAAACTCATCTATATCAAGGCTACAATCTTCTATATCAGAATACAAAACATAATCCATATTTGTATCTAAAATTTTTCTTAAAATTTCTTTTTGCTTATCAAAGCTAAGTTTTTTAAATTCATCATCATTAAGCCTTTTAATGTCTACTCTATAATCAATAAAAGCTCTTTGTTTTATCTCATTAAAAATTTGTTCTAACTCATCGTTATTTTTTGCATTGTCTATTTTTTCCTTAAATTTAGCATTTAAAGGCATTAATTCACAATACAAAAACTCATCTCCACCATTAAAATTTAAAGCCTTGGAAACTCCACATTGTTCGCTTTGTACTACTTTTTTAAGCCTTCTTTTGTGATACTTTCAATATAATCCATTTGTTCAATGCCTATATATCTTTTTTTCATTTTATGGGCTACTGCTAAGGTAGTACCACTCCCTGCAAAAAAGTTCATTACTAGGTCGTTTTCTTGTGTTGAAATTTCGATTATTCTTTATTAAAAGGGCTTCGGGTTTTTGTCCTTTAAAATTTACATTATTATTGTCTAAAACAGTTTCTTCATCAAGTGATACAGAGTTTTTTATTGCTACACTATTTAATTCATCCCATTTATTGCAATTCCAAGTATCCTCTAAGGAGTATTTATCTCCACACATCTCATGATTAATTTGATAAAAAATTTTATTTATACTTATTTCATCTAATCCATAATTTTTAAATAATTTTATATTTTCTTTAGATTGTGGTAAAATCTCTTTAAAATCTTTGTTTTATATATGAATTTTATTTAATTTGACACTATTATAATTTTTAGAATAAAGCAAAATAGTATCATGGTTTCTTATAATCTTTTTCATGGTCTTATACCCAGATACAAAACCCATTCTCCAAATAATTTCTCGTTGAAAATTATCTCTGCCAAATATTTCATCCATTAAAACCTTTAAGTAATGAACTTCATTATAGTCCATATTTACAAAAATCACCCCATCATCTCTTAAAAATTCCCTTGCAATTTCTAAGCGATTTTTCATAAAAGTTAGCCAAGTAGAATGCTTAAATTTATCATTATATTTAAAGCTGTCATTGCTTGTATTATAAGGAGGGTCAATGTATATTAATTTTACTTGTTTAGCAAATTTAGCTTTCAAAGAATGTAAGGCTAAAAGGTTATTGCCTTTTATGAGTAAATTTAAAAAATTATTGTTTTCAAAGCTATTTAAGATTTCTTTAAGTTTGTTTGTATTTTCTCTCTCTTCATTATTAGAATCTTTGTTAATCAATTCAAAATTATAAAAGACCTTAGAACTTAGCAAAACATCAATTTTTGCGATTATATCATTGAAAAAAATTTCAGTATATTTTTTATCTTTTTCATCCTTGCTTTGAGAACCCTTTAAAACGCAATCCTTATAAGCAAAATTTAGAATAACTCTTGAATCTTGCTTAATGTAGCTATCTTTTTTAGTCCTAAGTCCTATTTTATTTAATATAGCTAGTATAGCTTTCATTTAAGCTTTTACTAGCTATAAAGCTTAGGAATTTTTCTTTTTCAAAAATGAAAGTATTAATGTTTTTAAAGAATTCCTTTTTATATTTATCTTTAAATTGTGATTTTTCAAGTAAAAAATCAAATAATCTTTCATCATTATCTAAAACATAATTTTCAATGCCCCTAAGCGTTTTAAATTCTTTTTATAAATCATCTAATAATGATTTCATTTTTTCCCTTTAAATAAACTCTACCACTTCATCAAAATCAAAACGCATTTTAGCTGGAATTTTCTCATCATTGCTTATTCCAAGGGCTATCATTAAGCTACTTTGCATCTCATTTACATTTAATTTTAAATAAGAATCAAGTTTAGCCTTATCAAAGCCTCCAATGGTACAAGTTGCGATATTTAAGGCATTTGCAGCGTATAATATACTAGCTAGTGCGATATGGGCTTGTTCTCTTGCATAATTTATTTTTTCAAAGGCGTTCATATTTTCTAAAAAAGGCTTATAAAGCTTTAAACGAGTGTTAATATCTTCTTCACTCATCTTTCTTTGTCTTAGCCTTTTTTCAAAATATTTAGCAAAATCAAGCCTTGAAACTATGATAATAACAGCACTTGCCTTTGCAACGTGGGCTTGTCCATTTGCAATAACGCTTAATTCTTTAAGCTTATTGATATCTTGTACCACTATAAATTTCCAAGGTTCTAAGCCTAATGAACTAGGACTAAGCCTTGCTACTTCTAAAATTTGATTCAAGCTTTCTTTACTTATCTTTTCATCCTTAAAATTCCTACAAGAATATCTTGTTTTAAAAATATCTAAACTCATATAAACTCCACTACATCTTTATAATCTAAACGCACTTTTGCGTACTTTGGCTCGTTTTTCTTATAACCAAGCGACAATATAACTGCTGTTTGAAATGGGTATTTTAAATTTAAAAACTCATCAACTGCCTTTTTATCAAATCCTCCTATCATACAAGAATCAATGCCTTTATTCATAGCTGCTAAGCTCATTTGCATAAGAGCTAAGTAGCATTGAAGTTGAGAAAAATGAAAAAGTTCTTTTTCATCCATTAAATCCGTATCATGTGTGTAAATTTTTAACACCCTTTGAAAATTTTCTTCGCTACTTCCTGTAAAACGGCGAATTTGACTTTGAGCGAATTCATCCTTGCTTTGTAAATCAGTTCTGGCTAGGATAATGATATTATGACTTGCAGTAGCGACATTTTCTTGATTTTGACAACATTTGCTAAGGGCCTTGTTTTTTTCACTATCTTCAATGACTAAAAATTTCCAAGGTTCAAAACCGTGAGAACTAGGGCTCAAAACTCCACTTTTTAAGATAAATTTTAAATCCTTTTGTGAAATTTTTCTATCATCAAAAAGCTTACAAGCATGCCGTAGTTTTAACATTTTTTTAAATTTCATACTTTCTCCTTTGTAATTTTAAAATTATAATCAAAAATAATAAATCAAAAATAATAAATATTTTTTATTGTATTTTTACGAAAAAAAAATATAATTATGAAATTTTAAATTTTCAAGGAAAGTAAATGAAACATACAATCCTAACCTTGCAAAAGCAAAAAGAAGATAATAATAAAATCGTTATGGTCGCTGCTTATGATTATTTTAGTGCTAAGGCCCTAGATACTGCCGGGGTAGAAATGATTTTAGTTGGTGATTCCTTAGCTATGGCTATGCTAGGTTATGAAGATACATTAAGTATTAGCGTTGATGAAATGCTAGTTTTTACAAGGGCAGTTACAAGGGGTGCAAAAGATGCCTTTGTCGTGGCTGATATGCCCTTTATGTCTTATCAAGGCTCACAAAAAAACGCCTTAAAAAATGCTACTAAATTTATAAAAAAAGGTAGGGCAAATGGCGTTAAAATAGAAGGTGGGGCTGAAATGGCAAAAACTATTAAATTACTAAGTGAAGCAGGAATTCCGGTTATAGCACACATTGGTTTAATGCCTCAAAACATAAATAACACGGGTGGCTACAAGGTACAAGGAAAAACCATGCAAAGTGCACAAAAAATTTTAGATGATGCAAGGACTTTACAAGATGCAGGGGCTTTTATGGTCTTAGTAGAATGCGTACCATTAAAACTTATGCAAAAAATAACCCATTCTTTAAGCGTGCCAACTATAGGAATAGGGGCTGGAAAGTACGCTGATGGACAGGTTTTAGTATGGCATGATTTACTTGGCATTAATACAAATTTTAAGCCTAAATTTGTAAAAAATTATGCAAATTTAAATGAAGATTATCAAGTAGCTTTAAAAGCTTATATAGATGAGGTTAAAAGTGGGGTTTTTCCTGATGAAAATTTTAGTTTTAATATAAATGATGAGTGGTTAGATAGGCTTTATTAAGGTTTAAAAATGCAAGTTATTAATGAAATTTCAAAAATGAAAGAATGTATTAGCCAGTGGAAAAAACAAGGCTTTAGTATAGGTTTTGTGCCTACTATGGGCTATCTACATGAAGGGCATTTAAGTTTAGTTAGGGCAGGTCAAAAAAATTATAAGTTAGTTTTAAGCATTTTTGTTAATCCTATGCAATTTGGGGTTAATGAAGATTTAGCTAAGTATCCAAGAAATTTAGAAAAAGATACAAAACTTTGCGAAGAAAACGGCGTGGACATTCTTTTCATACCAAATGAAAAAGATATGTATCCAAGTGATTTTTCTAGCTTTGTTGATATTAATTCAAGCCTTACAAATTCACTTTGTGGCACAAGCCGGCCGGGGCATTTTAGAGGGGTTTGTACTATTTTAACTAAGCTTTTTAATATAATAGAACCTAATATTGCTTATTTTGGACAAAAGGACGCCCAGCAATGTGCAGTGGTTAAGCAACTTGTTAAGGATTTAAATTTAAATGTGAAAATTGAAGTTTGCCCTATAGTTAGAGAAAGTGATAATCTAGCTAAAAGTTCGCGCAATGTGTATTTAAATGATAGCGAAAGAAAGGCAGCGACAATTTTATCAAAGGCGATTTTTTTAGGGCAAAATTTAGTTTTAAAGGGTGAAAGAAATACAAAAATAATTAAAAATGCTATGCAAAAAGAATTAGAAAAAGAAAATTTAGCTAAGATTGATTATATAAGCTTAGTTGACCCTGATGCCATGCAAGAATTTGATTTTATACAGGATAAAATTTTAGGGGCGATTGCAGTTTATATAGGCAAAACAAGATTAATTGATAATTTTTTATTAAGGGATTTAAAATGATGATAAATATGTTAAGGGCTAAAATTCATCGTGCTGTTGTAAAGGAGGCCAAGCTTGATTATGTGGGAAGTATAAGCATAGATGAAAGGCTTTTAAAGGCAAGTGGAATTTTAGAATATGAAAAGGTTCAAGTTGTAAACATTAACACAGGGGCTCGTTTTGAAACCTATACCATAGCTACAAATGAAGAGGGCATGATTTGCTTAAATGGGGCAGCTGCTAGGCTAGTTCAAAACAATGATAAGGTTATAATTATGGCCTATGCAAATTTAAGCATAGAAGAGGCAAGTAATTTTAAACCAAGGGTTGTAATAGTTGATGAAAATAATAAGCCTTATCAAATTTCAAACTATGAAAAACATGGCAAAATATTTGAAATTTACAATTAATTTATAATAATACTATACAATAACGCACAAATTTAAGTTTAAGGTTTTTAATGAAAAAGAAAATTTTATTTATTTTATTAGCTTGTATTTTGATAATAGTTATTTATTTTTTATTCTTTAAAAAGGATGCACAAGGTGAAATTAAGGTCCAAGAATTAGGAAAATCAAATATAGAAGAAGTAATTCAAGCAGTTGGCGAGGTCTATGCTAAAGAACAAGTTGACGTTGGTGCACAAGTTAGTGGACAAATCATAAAACTTTATGTAGATATAGGTGATAAGGTAAAGCAAGGAGATTTAATAGCCCAAATTGATAAGGATAAACAACAAAATGAACTTGACATTACAAAGGCCCAGCTTGAAAGTGCAAAGGCAAATTTAGAAAGTAAAAAAGTAGCCTTTGAAATAGCCTCAAAACAATACGAAAGAGAAAAAAAGCTTTTTGCAGCCAAGGCTACCTCGCTTGAAAGCTTAGAAACTTTAAAAAATTCTTATTATGAATTAAAGGCAAATGTGGCTGAGTTAAATGCCCAAGTAGTACAATATGAAATCACCTTAAAAAACGCTCAAAAAGATTTAGGATATACCACTATCACCGCACCCATTGATGGAGTTATCATAAATGTAGCAGTTGATGAGGGACAAACTGTTAATGCTAGTCAAAACACGCCAACCATTGTTAGAATAGCAAATTTAGATATTATGGAAGTAAAAATGGAGATTGCAGAAGCAGATGTTGGTAAGATTAAAATAGGGGACGTGGTAAATTTCTCACTTTTAAGCGATCCTGATACAAAATACGAAGCAAACATAGCTTCAATAGACCCAGCAAATACAGAAGTAAGTGATTCTACTTCTTCTACAAGTTCTTCAAGTTCAAGTTCTAGCTCATCTTCAACAGCAATTTATTACTATGCAAATTTTTTCGTACAAAACAATGATAATTTTTTACGCATAGGAATGAGTTTAGAAAATGAAATAGTAGTAAATAGCGTTAAAGATATTCTAGCTGTGCCTACTTATTTGATAAAAAATGATAGGGGTGGCTATTATGTTGATATTTTAGAAAATGGGGTAAGGACTAAAAAATATGTTACCCTTGGGGCAAAAGATTCTTTAAATACTCAAATTTTAGAGGGGTTAAATGAGGGCGATAAGCTTATAATGTCCCTTGACGTAAGTGTGTCAAAACCTAGGGTAAGATAATGATTCATTTAAAAGATATAAATAAAACCATAGGTCAAACAGCTATTTTAAGGGATATAAATTTACACATAGAAAAGGGTGAATTTGTAGCCATTATAGGACAAAGTGGAAGTGGAAAAACCACGCTTTTAAATATAATAGGCACCCTTGATGAGCCAAGTTCGGGCAGTTTTATTTTTGATAAATATGAAGTTACCACGCTTAGCAAAGATGATAAAGCAAGGCTTAGACGCGAAAAAATAGGCTTTATCTTTCAAAGATACAATCTTTTAAGCTTACTTAGTGCAAATGACAATGTATCCTTGCCTGCTGTTTATGCAGGAAAATCTACTTATGAGCGAGATGAAAGGGCTAAAAAGCTTTTAAATGACTTAGAATTAAACAATAAATATCTTTCAAAGCCAAATGAATTAAGCGGAGGTCAACAACAAAGGGTTAGTATAGCTAGGGCGTTAATGAATGGTGGCGAACTTATCTTAGCAGACGAACCAACCGGTGCACTTGATAGTAAAAGTGGTATTATGGTGCTTGAAATTTTAAAAGAGTTAAATGATGAAGGTCATACCATTGTTTTAGTAACTCACGACCCACAAATTGCTAGTAGGGCAAAAAGAATCATAGAGATAAAGGATGGTAGAATTTTAAGCGATAGCAAGGGTGGTGAGTTAAAACAAAGACCTCAAGTTAAAAAAATGCCAATTGAAAAAAAGACTTTTTTATTGCTTAAAAATCAAGCTTTTGAATGCCTTAAAATTGCTTATTCTTCAATCATTGCTCATAAAATGCGTTCTTTGCTTACCATGCTTGGAATCATTATAGGGATTGCTTCTGTTGTATGCGTCGTAGCCCTTGGACTTGGTTCTCAAGAAAAGGTATTAGCCTCTATTGCAAGGCTTGGTACAAATACCATTGAGGTAAAAACAGGCCGTGGTTTTGGTGATACACGTTCAGATACAAAAAGGCTAAATTTAAGCGACTTAACCACGCTTCGTTCCTTACCTTACCTTGATGCAGTAGAAGCAACGGTTAGTTCAAGTGGCATAGTAACCTATAAAGAATTATCCTTAAATGCTAGTGGGCAAGGTGTTGGGATAAATGAATTTAGTATTAAGGGCTATACCTTTAGTGCAGGGCAATCTTTTTCTGAAAATGATTTAAAAACGAGTGCAAATGTAGCTGTGATTGATTATAACGCACATCAAAATTTATTTGCAAATGTAAATGCTAGGGATATTTTAGATAAAAATATTATCTTTTCTGGCAAGTCTTTTAGAATTATTGGCGTTTTGGAAAAAAATACTCAAAGAATGTTTGATGATAGCACGGTTCGCGTTTACATGCCTTATACTACTATGATGAATAAAATCACTGGTTCAAGCGAGTTAAAAGATATAAATACTAAGATAAAGGATGATGCAGACCCTATTTTAGCAGAACAAGCTATTATTAGAATTTTAGAGATTAAAAGAGGACAAAAGGATTTTTTTACTATAAATTCAAATAGCATAAAACAAGCTGTTGAAGAAAATCAACAAACCCTAACCTTAATGATTACTTGTATAGCTATTATTTCTTTGATTGTCGGTGGAATAGGGGTTATGAATATTATGCTAGTATCAGTTAGCGAAAGGACTAGAGAGATTGGAATTCGCATGGCTATAGGGGCTAGAAAAGAAGATATTTTAATGCAATTTTTAATTGAGGCTGTTATGATTTGTGCTATAGGGGCAATTTTAGGCGTTATTTTATCAATAGGCGTTGTTTTTGCCTTTAATACCTTTAGCGAAAATTTCCCTATGATTTTATCAGCTACCTCTGTTATAATAGGGCTTTTAAGCTCCGTATTTATAGGCGTTATTTTTGGTTTTTTCCCTGCTAAAAATGCAGCAAATTTAAATCCAATAAGTGCCTTATCAAAGGAATAATATGCAAAAATTATCTTTAATATTTTTACTTATATTTTTAAGTGCTTGTGGGGTAAAGCTTACAAAGATTGAAGAAAAAACCATTACAAGAGATGAATTTAACGACTTAAATATAAGCAGGACCTGGTGGAAAGCCTATAACAATGAAAAAATAAATGAATTTATGACTTATATTTTAGCAAATAATTCTGATATAAATGTGGCTAGAACTACGCTTTTAACGATGATAGCAAATGCAAATTTAATTGATTATGATATGTATCCAACATTAAGTGCAAATTTTGGAATTTCTAAGAGTAAAAATTTAAATACAGGCATTACAAATTCAAGGGTTATTTCAAATAATTTAAATTTAAGTTATGAACTTGATATTTATGGCAAAATAGTCGATGAAACTAAGGCAGCTGAATTTAATGCAATAGCTAGTGCTTATGATTTAGAAAATTTAAAACTAAGTATTTTAAATTCGGCTATTAATGGAATTTTTGAACTTGCTTATTTTAACGATGTAGATATTTTATTAAAAGATTATGTTGCAAATTTAGAACAAATGCGCAAGCTGTATGTTTTAAAATACGAACTTGGCAAGGTAGAAGAATTAGAACTTTTAAGCGTAGAACAAAGTCTTTTAAATGCTAAGCAAAATTTATTAAGCAACGAACAAAATAAAAACACCTTGATAAAGACCTTAAAAGATTTAATAGGAGATGAAAGTGGTTTTTCTTACATAGAATATTTTTCAAGTCTTTCTTTAAAGGATTTTGTAGAATTAAAGCCAAATTATGACTTGCCCTTAAATTTCTTTTCATATCGCCCGGACGTAAAATCAAAAATTCATAATCTTTACTCAGCTTTTAAGGATTATACCAGCGTTCAAAAGTCTATTTTGCCAAGCATTAGCTTAAGTGGTGGTTTAAGTGGGAGCGATGAGAGCTTAAAAAATAGCTTTAAATTTGAGGTTTTAAGTGGGAGTATTTTAATAAATTTGCCTTTTTTAGATTATGGCAGGGTGCGTCAAAATATTAAAATTTCACAATTTGCCTACGAGACCTTATTATTTGAATATGTTCAAATTTTACAAAGTGCTATAAATGAGTTTTGGTTAAATACAAAGGATTATCAAAGCTATATTGCCCTTTATGCAAATTTGCAAGACATTTATACTAAACAAGAACAAATCACTAACTCATATTATCAAAAATACAGCCTTGGAAAAAGTGAGTTAAAGGATTATTTAGACGCAAACAATAGCTTAAATTCAACAGCACAAGAATTACTTCGTTCTCGTTATAATCTTTTATCAACAATCAATAGCTATTATCAAATAACCACTATTGAATATGAAAATATAGGCATTAGCGAGTTAGAACGATAAATTTAAATAAGATTAAAATTTTTAAGCTAAAATAAGTTTTTATTACACTTTCAAGGTTAGAAATGCAAGATATTTTAAAGATAGGAAAATTTGAATTTTCTTCTCGTTTTATATTAGGTTCTGGTAAATTTTCTTTAAATTTAATACAATCAGCCATTGAAGAGGCCGGGGTTGAAATTATAACCTTGGCTTTACGCCGTGCAAATGGTAGCAAGATAGCTAATATTTTAGATTTTATCCCAAAAAATATTACCCTTTTGCCAAATACTTCAGGGGCTAGAAATGCAGAAGAGGCCTTGCGTTTAGCAAGACTTTCAAGGGAGCTTGGTTGTGGTGAGCTTATAAAGATAGAGATTATTAATGATAGCAAGTATTTATTGCCTGATAATTATGAAACTATAAAGGCAGTTGAGTTATTAGCAAAGGATGGCTTTACGCCCTTGCCTTATATGAGTGCTGATTTATACGCTGCTAGAAGTATGCAAGATGCAGGGGCAGCTGCTATTATGCCCTTAGCAGCGCCAATAGGTAGCAATAAGGGACTTTGTGCTAAGGAATTTATCCAAATTTTATTAAATGAGATTGATTTACCTATAATAGTTGATGCAGGTATTGGAAACCCTGCACAAGCTTGTGAGGCTATGCAAATGGGGGTAAGTGCTATTATGGCAAATACTGCCATTGCAGAGGCTAATAATATAGCATGCATGGCAAAGGCCTTTGCCTTAGGGGTTAGGGCAGGTAGACTTGCTTATTTATCAGGTCTTGCTAGTATAAATAATGCAAGACCTAGTTCGCCAGTTACAGGCTTTTTAAGAGATTAAATGCTTGAAAATCAATTATTAAAATCTCCACTTTTTAAAAGAATTCAAGCCTTAAAAGAATGCGATTTAAATGCTAAATTTAGTCTTAGTAAAAACGTTGATATAGCTATTAATAAAGATAAGGACAAAGAAATTTTAGATTTAGCTAAGGAATTAAAGCCTTGGCGAAAAGGACCCTTTAAAATAGGTGATTTGTTTATAGATAGCGAGTGGCAAAGTTTTATTAAATTTGATATTTTAAGACCATATTTAGATATTTTAAAGGATAAAAATGTAGCTGATATAGGTTGCAATAATGGCTATTATATGTTTAAAATGCTTGAATTTAACCCAAAAAGCATAACCGGCTTTGACCCAAGCATTAAATATCGCTTACAATTTGAGTTAATAAATTCCTTAATTAAAACAGATATCAAATACGAGCTTTTAGGTGTTGAAAATTTACCAAGTTATGAAAAAAAATTTGATATTATCTTTTGTTTAGGCGTGATTTATCACAGAAGCGACCCTATAAAAATGTTAAAGGATTTAAAAAAAGGCTTAAACGATAAAGGAGTAGTGTTTTTAGATACTATGTATATAGATGATGAAAGAGAGGTTGCACTAATTCCTAGAAAAACTTATTCAAAAATATCAAATATTTATTTCATTCCGTCGATATTAGCTTTAAGAAATTGGTGCGAACGGGCTGGTTTTGTAGACTTTGAAATTCTTGCAAAAAAGGCAACTAGCACTGATGAACAACGTAAAACGCAGTGGATTGATTCTTATTCTTTGGGTGATTTTTTAGATCCAAATGATAGCAGTTTAACTTTCGAGGGTTATGAGAGTCCAAAACGTGTTTATGTTAAATTAAAGGTTTAAATATGGCAAAAAAAGAACAAAACTACGAAGAATTCGCCCAGCTTGAGGAATTTGCTACGCAAGAAGATATAACCCGTGTTAAATCTGAGCTTTTAGTATGTCCTGAGTTAAATACAGCAGTTAGTGGTACTATAATAGAACTTTCAAAAAATCACGCAAAATCCGTACTTATAACTGCCCCTGATATGATAGTAGATGACCAAGGCTTAGTTTTTGATGGTTATATCTTTGCAGCGGCCAATTATGTAGCACAAGCAGCTATTAATAAAGAGTATTCTGTTTTAATCGGTTCTCGTTGCTTTTTTTATGCACCTTTAAAACTTGGAGACGTACTTGAACTTGAAGCCCATGCACTTTTTGATGAAACTTCTAAAAAAAGAGATGTTAGAGTGGTTGGACATGTTAAGGAGATAAAGGTTTTTGAATCTACCTTGCAAATTGTAGTAACTGATGAGCATATATTTAGGCTTAAAAGACCACCTTCAACTACAAATGCTAAATCAGAAGAAGAAGCAGCTGAAACCATTGCTGTTAATACTGGCGTTATGCCAAATATGCCAGGGGCTAAGGTTAATTAAGCTTTTTTCTAACCTCGCTTGGTGTTTGTGGGATATCTATCCAATTTTCAGGGCAATCCTTATGATAGGTCCCACTTGCATCATAATACTCCACACAATCACTATAATAACGATTTCCTATCCCTCTTTCATTTACAAAACATGCACTAAAACTTAGCATTATTGTGATAATTAAGCTTATTTTTAAAAGTATCTTATAAAGCATTTTTAACCTTTTTTATTTTTGAAATCTTAGCATTATTTAATTAATAAATTTTTATAATTTTTACTTGACTTATAGCTAGTATTAAGTTTTATAATTTCAATTTTAAAAGGAGAAAAAATGAACTCATATAGCAAAAGAAATTCCCCAAGTAAAAGTACTAACCGTGATATTTTTATACGCGACATAGAAGGTGAGTTAATCGATACAAAAACTAAGGAATTTGAAAAGATTAGAGATATTATTTTAGAAACTGCAAGGCTTACAAATGAGCTAAATAATGGCAATCATAGCGAAGAAAAAATAAGAGAACTTTTTAGTAAAATCATAGGAAAAGAAGTTGATAGCAGTGCGTGGATAATCCCTCCTTTTTATGTAGATTATGGTAAAAATATTAGCATAGGTAAGAATTTTTTTATGAATCAGTGTTGTACCTTTATGGATAGGGGTGGCATTAGTATAGGAGATGACGTTCTTATCGGTCCAAAATGCAATATCGTTACCATAAATCACGATATTAACCCTTATAATCGCCACTCTACTTTTAATAAGCCCATTGTCATAGGCAATAGAGTATGGCTTGGGGTTAATGTTACCATTTGTCCAAATGTGACAATAGGGGATAATTCTATAATTGCTGCAGGAAGCGTGGTGACAAAGGACGTGCCTGAAAATGTGATTGTGGCTGGAAATCCTGCAAGGATTATAAAGCAAATTTGATTAATTTTTCTTAATTAAGTTATTTTTTTTACGCCATTCATAAGGACTTACAGGGTTTTTATCTGCCCAAAGTCCTAATTTATTTTCCTTTGCGATTTTTTCATCATCCTTATAAATATCGCTGTAATAAATATAGGCATGGGCGTATCCAAATCTAACCATTTTTTTATTAATATCTTCATTATTAAGCTTAATAATGGCTAAAATTCTATTGTATTTATCCTTATCTTTTTTAAATACTTCAACTTGCTTTTTATCTATCAAAGAACTTAAAAAAAGCTTTGATTCTTCCCCAAATTCTTGTTTTAACTCGGGTGCATCAATGCCAAAAAAGCGAATCTTGCTTTTTTCATTTTGATATGAAATTTCAATGGTATCACCATCAATAACCCTTAAAACTTGGGCACTAAAATGCTCACCTTCTTGGCTAAATTCTTGCATTAAAAATAAGGCTAGACTTATTATTAATAGTATGAAAAGCTGTTTTGGATTGCTTAAAAGTCTTCTTAAATTTAGTATATTTTTTCTTGTTATTCTCATTGTATGCCTAAAATTCATTAAAATATGCCATAATTTTAACAAAGGAGTATAAATGAAAGAAGTTTTAGAAAATTTTGAAAAAATTAGTCAGATTCCTCATTGCAGTTTTGAAACTGAAAAACTAAGGGATTTTTTAATAGAATTTGCAAAAGATAAAAATTGCATTGTAAAAAGTGATAAGGCTGGAAATATCCATTGTATTAAAGGGGAGCCTAAAATTTGTTTGCAAAGTCATTATGATATGGTTTGTATGGGGGAAGCCCCAAATATAAAACTTTATGAAGAAAATGGCTTTTTAAAGGCTAAAAACTCATCATTAGGAGCAGATAACGGCATAGGAGTAGCTATTATTATGCAGGTTATGAGTGAGTTTGATAATTTTGAGTGTTTGCTTACAAATAACGAAGAAGTAGGACTTCTTGGGGCTAAGAATTTAGAGCTTAAACTTCATTCAAAAATGCTTTTAAATTTAGACCACGAAGATGAAAAAGATATTATAGTAAGTTGTGCTGGAGGTCTTGATATAGATACTAGTTTGAAAGTTCATTTTAAAAAAAGTTGCGGTTATGTTTATGAGCTAAACGCAAGGAATTTTAAGGGTGGGCATTCTGGCATTGATATTGTAGAAAATCGTAAAAATTCCATTAAAGAAATGGCTAAATTTATAGCCTTAAATAGTGGCGAAATAATTAAATTTAATGGCGGGGAAAGGATAAATTCTATAGCAAAAAATGCCAGGGTATTAGTTTTATTTAAAGAAAAGATTAAAGAAAATGAGTTTATAGAACTTAAATTCAAGGGTAAAAAATGCGTAAGGGTTGTAAAAGAAAGTAAGTTTTTACTAAATATCATAAATTCCTTTTCTCAAGGGGTTAGGTCTTATAATAAAAATTTAAACATAGTTGAAAGCAGTATAAATTTATCCCTTTTAAAAATGAAAAAAAAGGTGGTTAAATTTAGCCTTTTTGCCAGGTCAAATAATTTAGAAGCCTTGAAAAATTTGGAATTTGAAACAAAGGCTCATTTTAATGATTTTAAAATAAAAACTTATAATTTTTACGCACCTTGGCAGGGTGGGGAAAATGAACTTAGTAAAATGTTATTAGATGAGCTTAAAAAAGAGATTAAAGAGGCTAGAATTTCAGCAATCCATGCTGGTTTGGAATGTGGCATAATAGAACAAAAACAAGATTTAATCTGTGCTTGTATAGGACCAAATATTTATAATCCTCATTCAACGGATGAAAGGTGTGAGTTAGCCTCTATTGAACGCATTAAAAGGGCGGTGTTTTCTTTGCTTAAAAGGATTTATTCTTAAATTCCTTTCTCCCCCTTGTCATCATAAAGCTTTGTTCAAAAAATATTAATAAAGTTATACTAATGTCTGGCAAGGGATATACTAACAAAGATTGTAGTAAAAAACTCATCAAAAAAAAGCGTTAAAAATTTGTTTTTTAATTCTATGTTTTCAGTTCTAGTAAAGGATATGAAATTTAAAATTGCCTTATAAGCATAAATTCCTGGAATCATAGGGATTAAGGCAGGAAAGGCAATAATTTCAGCAGGTGTTTTTGAAAGCTTTGCAAGCAAAATTCCTAAACAACCTATACAAAAAGATGCTATAAAGGTGGCAATTGCTATGTTATTTATGCCAAAATTTAGCAAAGAAAAACGCAAAACATAGGCTATGGCTGCTAGGATTGCTGATAAAATCAATGTTTTTAAGGGAGAATTACAAGCATAGGCAAAGCCAAAACCCACAATGGCTGCAAAACATATATCTTTTAACAATATTTCTATCAGAATAAAAACCTAAAATCGCTAATGCTTAAAGTTAGATAAATTCCTGCTGCTATACAGCAAACTAAGATTACAACGCTAATAATGCGACTTATCCCCATTATAATATGGTCTTTTAAGATATCAATTATAGAATTTATGAAAAATACCCCGGGTATTAAATATAAAATACTTGAACCAAGGGCGATATCTGCTTTTTGTATATAAGAAAATACTATACCAAGATAAACTATATAAGAAGAAATAAAGGCACAAATAACATATTGAACGCGTAAGTCTATTTTTATTTTAGTTAAAAAATATCTTAAAATCAAGCCACAAAGCGTACCTAAAAATACAAAAATAGCCCCAAAAATATCGCCACCAAAAAGCGAACAAAAGGACGCATTTGCCAAGGAAATAAAGAAAAGATTATAAATATAAGGATATTTTTTTGGGTACTTAGTTTTCAAAAAGCCTTTTTGAAAGTTCTAAATCGTATTTTTTATCATAAATTGCCCAGGACAGGCCACTAAGGTCTAAGATAAGTTTAAAATTTAAATGTATGTGTTTATTAGGGATTATATAGGTTCTATAAATGGAATTATCATCTTTATCCGTGATATTTAGTGAATAATGGTGAAAAAAATAATTTATTTATATCATGGCCATAAATTTCAGCTATGCGTCCAACGCATTTTGAAATTATAGCCGTATAGGTACCAGAACTTAGTATAGTACTAACATAATCTATTAAAAAATTACTAATTACTTGAATTTGTGGCTTTTGCAAGAAACACCCTTTAAAAACTTCTACAAAAAGTAGAAGTTTAAAATTTAAGATAAGGTTTTTATAATGGAAAATGCGTCATTTAAGCCAGTAACTATACTAGCTCCGTTTTTAGTAGCTATATCACCTGCTACAAAGATTCCTTTAACATTGCTTTCTTTATTTTCATTCATAGCAGGAACACCCTTTTCATCGACATTTATACCACATTTTTGTAAGAAATCAACAGGGGTTGAACCTCCTATTGCATAAATTAATCTATCATAACTTAGGCTTGAATTATCATTAAATTTAACTTTAACTTTGCCATTTTCATCCTCTACTTCAACGATATCTATGCCAAGTTTTAATTCGACCTTGCCCTTACTAACAGCATCGTTAATATTTTGTAAATTTATATCATTTAACCTTGTGAATTTATCTTTTCTATAACATAAACAAACCTTATTTGAATTTGCTAAATCCACAGCATACTCAGCAGCTGAATTTCCTCCACCTACAATTAGGATATTTTCACCACTTTGTACTGAATTTGCGTTATAATTTATCACCTTAGCAAGAGAAGAAGGTAATTTATAATCAGGCTTATTAGGGCGCCCCATTCTACCAATTGCTACTATTATATTTTTACATTGATAAACGCCCTTACCAGTACTTAGTATAAAGCCATTTTCATCTTTTTTAACGCTTTCAACCTCGCTTGAAAATTCAATCTCGATATTATTGTCTTTTAATGCCTTTTCAAAGGTTTCAATAGTACTTTCTTTTGTACCATCTTCAAAAGGAATATGCCCATGATTTGTACCATCACAACCTTTATAAGCCTTATCTACCCTTTTTCCATCCTTGTAAAATTGCATTAAGGTTTGACAAATTTGACCACCCTTTTCTAAAAGTAAAACTTCCTTATTTGCAAGTTTTGCCTCAACTGCACACCCGATACCAGCAGGACCTGCCCCGATAACGATTAAATCAACTTTTTTCATAATACTACCTTTGGTTTTAATTTTGATTGTATAATAAACAAATTTAGCAAGTTTTTCGTAAATAAAGGATTAAAAATGAGAAATTTAATAAAAAATATCAAAAAAAATTCTCAAAAATTACTAGACTTAACCTCAAGGGATAAAGAAAATATAATTTTTGAAATAGCCTTAAATTTAAGAAAAAATTTTAAAAATGTATTAAAGGCAAATGAAAAGGATATGGCAAATTTCAAAAAAACAGGGGCTATTAGAGATAGGTTATTGTTAAATGAAAAACGTTTAACTTCTTTGTGCGATGCCTTAGAAAAGATTGCTTTGCAAGAAGACCCTATTAACAACATACAAAGAGGCTGGAAAAATTATGCAGGCTTAAGCATTCAAAAAATTAGCATTCCTATAGGTTTAATTTGTGTAATTTATGAGGCAAGACCGGCTTTAAGTGCTGAGATTATAGCCTTAATGATAAAAAGTTCTAATGCTTGTATTTTAAAAGGAGGAAGCGAGGCTAAGAATACAAATTTAGCCCTTTTTAATATAGTTTGTGAAGTACTTGAAAAATACGCCTTGAAAGATTGTTTTTTAATGCTTTATGATAAGGGCGAGATTAAGGAATTGCTAGCCTTTGATGATTTAATAGATGTTATCATTCCAAGAGGTAGCGAAGAAATGATAAAAAATATAGCACAAAATACGAAAATTCCACTCATTAAGCAAGATAAGGGACTTTGTCATATCTTTGTTGATGAGAGTGCAAATTTAAAAAATGCAGTGGATATTATAATAAATTCAAAATGCCAAAAACCAAGTGCTTGTAATGCTTTAGAAAGCTTATTGATACATGAAAATATAAATTTAGAATTTTTTGATTTATTAAAAAAAGCCTTTAAAAAGCATAATATTAAAATTCATGCCCATAAAAACATTATAAAACATTTTGAAAATGCGAATTTAGAACTTTTTTTAGCTACTCAAAAAGACTTTGCTACTGAGTGGCTTGATTTTGAATTAAGCATTAAAAGCGTTAAAAATTTGGGCGAGGCTATAAGGCATATAAATGAATTTAGTTCATCTCACAGCGATTGCATACTTTCAAATGATGTACAAAACATAGCCAAATTTCAAAGGCTTATAAATTCAGCTTGTGTTTATGCAAATGCTTCTACTCGTTTTAGTGATGGTGGAGAATTTGGCTTTGGTGGAGAAGTTGGAATTAGCACGAGCAGGCTTCACGCAAGAGGTCCTATGGGGGTTGATGAAATTTGCATTTACAAATATATCATTTATGGTGATGGACAAATAAGGCAATGAGGCAAAAAATATTTAAACATTTTATAGATATTTTAGCCTTAAATTCCACTCAAAGAGTGTGGCAACTACCTTTTTTTATAGCCTTGGGAGTTGGTTTGGTTTTAGGGGTTGGGGCATATTATAAAAGGCTTGATTTAGGTCTTATTTCTATGATAGGGGTAATGGCGTTTTTATATATACCAAATACTCCTATGTATCATAGAATGGCAGTTGTAATGTGTTGTTCTTTTGGAATTTCTTTATCTTTTTTACTAGGACTTTTAACACACTTAGCACCTACTTTAATGCCTATTTTAGTGGGCTTTGTAGCTATGGCTAGTTCTATTTTAGTAAGGTATTATGATGTAGGGGCACCTGGTTATTTTTTCTTCGTTTTTGCTTGTTTGTTGGGTTCATTTTTTCCCTTTGAAATTCAAGATTATATCTTTTTAACAGGGCTTGTAACCCTTGGTACTATGGTAGCAAATTTCATAGCCTTTATTTACTCTTTATTGGTAATTTATTGCTTTAAAAACTCACTTCCAAAGCCCATACCAAAGCGAGGAAACTGGGGCTTTGAGGTAATAGTAGTTGATTCTGTTATTATAGGCTTTTTTGTAGGTTTTGCTGTATTTTTAGGGGCATTTTTAGAACTTGAAAGAAGTTATTGGGTAGCAGTAAGTTGCACTGTTGTAATGCAAGGCATTTCTTTAAATGGGGTTTGGATAAAGCAAATTCAAAGGATTTTAGGCACAGCCCTTGGGACCTTGTTTGCTTGGTATCTTTTAAAGATTGAATTTAGTACTATTTCTTTTGTTTGTTTAATGATGTTTTTAGTTTTTATGACTGAATTTGTAGTAACTAGAAACTATGCTATAGCTATATTTTTCTTAACCCCTTATGTAACTTACTTAGCAGAGGCTACTAGCTTTATGAATGTGGATGCGAATTTAATAGCCCTTGCTAGATTACAAGATGTGATTGTGGGTAGTATTTTAGGCTTAATCGGTGGCTTTGTAATCTACAAGCCATTTTTAAGAATCCCTTTTGAACAAATTTCAAAACTAGTTTTTAGGAAGAAGATTTAGTAATATTTAGACAAAAATTGTTATTTTTATGAAAATACATTTTAAGGAGTTTTTATGTTTCTTAGGTTTTTTGTACGTATTTTTTATGCTTATAATAGAAATAAAAAAGGTGTTTTTAGAAAAAAACAATACGAAAGCACAAAATTACAAGAAAGTTTGACCTTTGAAGATAAAATAAATTTAGTAGAAAAAGGAAATTTTAAAATAAAAAAAGTGATGAATAAAAGTGAAACTGATATATATTGGGCTTTAGTTAATTGTATAAGAGGAGCTTATATAGTTTGTCCACAAGTAGCTTATAAAACTTTTATAGATAAAACCACTAATGATGAAACATGGAAAGTTTATTCTAGTTTTGTTGCAGATTTTGTTCTTTTGCATAAAGTTTCTAAACTACCTTTGTGTGTAATAGAATTTCATGGGAGTGGACACACTGGAAGTGGTTTTGTAGCTAATGAAAAAGAAAGAGAAGAAAAATATATTCAAGTTAAAAATAATGATACTTTAAAGAAAAAACTTTTAGAAAAAATGAAAATATTATATATAGAGATATCAAGTAAAGACATTTGTACTAAAAATAATAAGATAGACAAAGAAAAATTAATCACTCTTCTTAATGAAAAGTTAAAAGTAAATTAGAAATTTATTTTTTAAAAGTATGACTAATGGTGGATTTAGCAGGACTTGAACCTGCGACCAACCGGTTATGAGCCGGTTGCTCTAACCAACTGAGCTATAAATCCAACCTTGTAAAAAAGCGAAATTATAGCATATTTTGCTTAAAAAAAATTTAGTATTTTTCATACCAAGAAAAACGAAAGGTTATTAAGTGTTGCAAAAGCCCAAAAAATACCATAAAGGTAGTAAAAGAGCTTCCTCCATGGCTAAAAAAAGGCAAGGGAATTCCAACAACTGGCGCAAAGCCTATAACCATAGAGATATTAACAGCTGTATAAATGAAAATAAATAAGGCAACTGCGTTTAAAACTACTCGCCCAAAGTGGTCCTTCCGCAGTTTATGATTTAAGCTTAATAAATGCAAGATTAAAAAAATATACAATACGATTAAAACACAACCCCCGACAAAACCAAATCTTTCTACCATGTAAGCAAAGATAAAGTCGCTAGTATGAATGGGTAAGAATTTAAAATGCGTTTGCGTGGCCTCACTTTGCGATTTTCCTAAAAGTCCTCCATTGCCTATAGCAATCATGGCCTGGGTTACTTGATAGCTTGGTTTTTCGGCTATAAAATCGTGAATTCTTTGCTTTTGATAGGGCTTTAATAAATAAGTATACATTACAGGCGAGGTTATTGAGAGTACTAAAACAATGCTAAGCCAAATTTTATAATTTATCCCTATGATAAAAAGCGTTCCAAAGCCTACTATTATAAGAACCATTGCAGTTCCTAGGTCGGGTTCTTTTGCTATTAATAAAAATGGCAAGATTATATAAAAGCTAAGCTTTATAAATTGTTTAAGTTTGTAGCCATTATCAGGTGGTGGGTTATTGTAAATAAGATATGCAAGCATTAAGACAAAGGCTGGTTTAAAAAATTCAGAAGGCTGTATGGTATAAGTAGTAAATGGAATTTGTAGCCACCTAGCAGCCCCTAGTTTTTCAACGCCAAAGATATCAACACTTAAAAGTAAAAGAATGCCAACCCAATAAAACAAGGGTATAAGCCACATAAGTTTTCTAATGGGAAAGAAAAAGAAAAAGGTAAAAAAGAAAAAGCCTACACAGGTGTATATAAATTGTTTTTCTACTAAATTTACACTTGCCTCATAGGTTAAAAAAAAAGAAATCGCGACAATAGGTAAGACTAAGATTGGCTGCATATAATCAAAATGTGTAAGAATGCGTCTATCTAATACAATCAAAATTTTTACCTTTAAAAAATTTATTACTATTATATGCTAAAATTTTAAACTTTTAAAGTATTTGAAGGAAAAAATGCAAACTTTTTTAGCAAATGAAGAAATAAGACTTGATATTTTTTTAGCCCAGCACCTTAAACAAAGTCGCAATCAAGTAAGTTTATTAATTAAAAATTCCCTAGTTAAAATAAATAATAAAATTCAAAACAAGACCTCTTTTAAGTTAAATTTAAATGATGAAATTTGCATTTTAAAGCCTAAAATAAAAGATATTAAAGAAAAACAAGAAATAAATTTTGACCTTGAAATTTTATATGAAGATGATGATTTATTAGTGCTTAATAAAACACCAAATTTAGTAGTTCACGGGGCAAATTCGGTTAAAGGACCAACTTTAGTAGACTGGCTTATTAATAAAAATTTTATGCTTTCAAATTTGGGTGGGCAATTAAGACCTGGTTTAATACACAGGCTTGATAAAGATACCAGTGGGGCCATTGTGATAGCTAAAAATAATTTTACTCATAAAAATTTAAGCGAACAACTTTTTTTAAAAACTATGGGTAGAATTTATCTTGCATTAATTGATTTGCCACTAAAAGATAGTAAAATAATCATAGAAAAGGCATTGATTAGAACGCCAAATAATCGTATCAAAAAATTAGCTATTGATGAAAAAGGTATCTTAAAAATAGGTGCAAAGAGTGCTAAAAGTGCTTTTATATCGTGTTTAGATTGTAATGATTTTGCCTTAATCAGTGCAAAACTTTTTACAGGTAGAACTCATCAAATAAGGGCACACTTAGCAAGTATAAATAGGCATATTTTAGGAGATGAATTATATGGTTTTAAGGGCGAAAAACAAAGGGTTATGTTGCATTCTTATTATGTGTATTTTACGCATCCAAGAAGCAAAAAAGAAATTTTTGTTAAGGCCCCTTTAATGCAAGATTTCAAAGAAAGATTATTGAAAAAATTTACCTTAGGAGAAGTACATGAAAAAATTACACTTGATTTTTTGCTCAGTGAGTTTAACTCTTTTTCTTAGTGCTTGTAGTGGAGTTTCACAACAATTTACCGCTAAAGAAGTGCTATTAAATGAGAGTTTACCAAAGATTGAACAGCTTAAAAGCTTAAGCGATATGAGTAATGTCGCACTTGAATGGGAGCCTTTGTATAATGAAAATATCAAGGGTTTTTATATTTATAGGGCTAGTGAGGCTGAGCCTACTTTTAAGCTTGTTGAAACTATTACAAATAAATTTCAAACGCATTTTGTAGATACTAAGCTTGAACCTTCTACAAAGTATTTTTATAAGATGAAAAGCTTTAATGACCAAAATCATATTTCAGAAGAAAGCGATGTGATTGAGATTATGACAGATGTTAGATTGCCTGCCATTTCTTACGCACAGGCCCTTACAAATTTAGCAAATAAAATTAAGCTTGTATGGAGACCACATAGCGATTTAAGGGTTAATGCTTATATCATAGAAAGAAAAGAAAGTGATGAAAGCAAATTTAAAAAACTAGCCCAGATTAAAAATCGCTTGAATGCTGAGTACATAGATGATGATTTAAAACCAAATCAAAGCTTTGATTATATAATTTATGCACAAAGCTTTGATGGGGTGATTAGCGAGGCAAGTGCTGTTTTAAGTGCTACAAGTAAGGCTTTGCCACCTGTTGTAGAAGGACTTAGTGCAAGTATTGATGGGTCAAATAAGATTAGCTTACAATGGAATGAAAGCAATTATAAGGATTTTTCATATTATAAGGTTTATGCTACAAGCTCAACTTTTTTACCTTATACCCTAGTTGCAAAAACTCAATCAAATCACTATGAAGACGCCGTTGGAGGTGCTGGTAAATCAAAAAGTTATAAGGTTAGTATAGTGGATATTGATGGGCTTGAAGGTCCTTTGCAAAGCGAGGGCGTTTCAGGTCAAACTCTAGGACTTCCAAGTGCCCCAAGCCTTATAAGTGCGAAAAGTACTAGCGAGGGTATAAGTTTAGAATGGTCTGATAATGATGATAGGGCAGTTGAGTATATAGTAAAAAGAACAGGCGGTGAAAAAGCAGCAGTGTTTAAGGGTATAAAAAATAAAAATATGCTTGATACTAATGCATTGCCAGGGGTTGAGTATTCTTATGAAGTATATGCCATTGATTCAGGAAATTTACAATCAGAAGCTTCTAATAAGGTAAAAGCAAAACAATAATGCCAAATTTTAGAACAAAATATCTAAAATCCTTAACTTTGCCCTTTGAAAAAAAGGGCATTTCTTTTTTATTTAGTGCTAAAAATTCATCAGTTACGCTTATTTTAACCAAATTTAACGATGAAAAATTTTTTTTACAAATCAAAAAAGAAAAAGATTATTTTATAATCAAGGCAGATAAGCATTCTAAGCCTTCAAAAATAGGGCTTTTGCAAGAGGCCTTGGTTTTGTTTAGGGATGAGTTTTGTGATAATATAATTGATAGTGCAATTTGTGTTAAAAATAATAATCTAACAAGTAAAACTCCATTAATAGCAAGTGATTTTAACGAGCTTTTACAAAGGATTAAAGATAAAAAAATTTATGTAGAAATAGGCTTTGGTTCGGGTCGTCATTTGCTTTTTTTAGCTAAAAAAAATCCGGAAATTTTAATACTTGGCGTTGAAATTTATAATCCTAGTTTAAATCAAGTTGCAAAATTAGCTAAGTTTCAAAATTTAAATAATATCTTGCTTATTCAAAGCGATGCAAGGCTTTTATTAAACGTTTTGACTAGCAATAGTGTTGAAAAAATTTTCTTGCATTTTCCTGTTCCTTGGGATAAAAAGCCACACCGAAGGGTTGTAAGTAAGGAATTTTGCAAAGAGGTTGCAAGGGTTTTAATTGATAATGGAAAATTTGAGTTAAGGACTGATAGTTTTGAGTACCTTGATTTTACTTTAAAACAATTTTTAAGCTTTAAAAAGCATGAAATTTTAATTAATAAAAATGTGGATTTAGAAATTTCAAGCAAGTATGAAGATAGGTGGAAAAAGCAAGAAAAGGATATTTATGATTTAATAGTATCAAAGATAAGTAGCGATGAAAAAAAGGTAGAACTTGAAAAATTTAATATAGAAGAGATTAAGCTTAATAAAGAAAAATTAGCAAATTTTGCAAAAAATTTTTCTAAGCAAAAATTTAAAGAAGATGATTTTTTTTTAAATTTAGAAAGCATTTATGAAACTAAAGAAAATTTTGTTTTAAAGATAGCCTTTGGGGACTTCAATAAGCCAGAACATAGTTATTTATTACTTAGCGATAAGATTGAATTTATTCTTAATGAACCCTTTAAAACTCACGCAAATTTAAAAGCCTTGCATTTTTTGAGAAAGATTCTTGAATTTTAAGCAAAAACAAAACAAAATTATAGCAAAGGAAAAAGATGTCAAATTTCATAGTAGCACAAAAACTTTCACTAGGTTATGACGAGCTTGTTATTAAAGAGGCTAGTTTTATCTTTAATAAGGATGATTTTGTTTTTATCACAGGTAAAAGTGGAAGTGGAAAAAGCACGCTTTTAAAGTCTTTTTATGGGGACTTAGACCTGCTTTCTGGTCAGCTTGAAGTGTGTGGGGCATCTATGAAACATATAGGAAATAATGAGCTTTTAAAACTTAGGCAAAGGATAGGTATTATTTTTCAAGATTATAGATTAATCCAAGAAATGAGCGTGGCAAAAAATGTTATGTTACCTTTAATGATAAAGGGTTATAGTAAGAAAATTTGCCAAGAGCAAGCTGCTAAGCTTTTAAAACATGTAAATTTAACCTTTAAGGCCGATAAAATGCCTGACCAGCTTTCTGGTGGAGAACAACAAAGGGTTGCAATGGCAAGAGCTTTAGCACATAATCCTAAGCTTTTGTTGTGTGATGAGCCTACTGGGAATTTGGACGAGTACTCCTCAGATATTATATGGACTTTGTTAAAATCAGCTAGAGAGTTATTAGGAACCTGTGTTGTAGTGGTTACTCATAGAATTCCAAGCAATCTAAGGGTAAATTATAGACGTTTTAATATAGACAATGGAAACATGCATGAAATCTCTTAGAACGCATTTAGCCCTTATTTTACCATTGCTTTTTATGATGTTTGCCTTTGAATTTGTCTTTATTACAAATGCTACTATAAAGCATTATGAAAATATAGTAAATAAGGACTATAACATTATAGTTACAAGCACTATAGCGCTTGATGAAAAAAATATAAAATCAAAGGTAAGTTCTTTTATAAGTATGAGCTTACTTGATCCAAAGGATTTAATAGATAGGCTTAAAAAGGATGTTTCTGAAAAAAATTTAAAGCTTTTAAGAAGTTCTTTACCTAAATTTTATAGCCTTAAACTTGATTATTTACCTACTCAAAGTGAACTTGAAAACATAGAAAAACAATTACTTAGTATTAATGGCATAAACAAGGTAGAAACATTCGCAAAAACGCATAATAAAATTTATTCTTTGCTTGTCTTAATAGAAATGATTCTTTGGTCCTTTCTTTTTATAATCATACTTTTAAGCTTTGTTTTATTTTTAAAACAAATGCGAATTTGGCTTTATGAACACACTCAAAGGGTGGAGATTATGTGTTTATTTGGGGCTCCTTTTTGGTTTCGTTCTTTTATGCTTTATAAAATAGTCTTTTTAGATTGTTTAATCGCCTTTTTAATTTTACTTGGATTTTTTACCCAATTTTATAATCTATCCATAGTACAAGAAAGCTTAAAAAGCGTAGATATAGAACTTCCTCCTATAAATTTTTTCATTGATTTAGGAATTATTTTTGTAGCTACCTTAATAGTTTCTTTATTTTGTGTAAATTCTGTTATGTTTAGGGTTAAAAAATGAGAATTATTTTTTGTTTTTTACTAGCTTTAAGCGTACTTTTTTCAAGTACTATTAAGGAAAAAACAAAGAATTTAGAAGCAAATAAAAAAAGCCAAGAACAATTAAATAAAAAGCTTGAAGACTTAGCAGTTGAAATTTTAAATGGAGAAAAGGCTTTAAAAGAGATAAATTCTCAAATACAAGATTTAAATTTGCAAATTTCAAAACTAGAAAGCAATGCTAAGGTACAAAATAAAGAACTTGATAATTTAGCTAATCAAAACAAGGAATTATTAAAAAATAGGACCTTAATGGAAAATAAACTAGTAAGCTTGATAGCTAAGGATTTTGCTTATGATTTGCCCATTCCCCAAGGTTATATAGAAAGTGAGGAAAGCTTTATAGCCTTAGAGGTATTACAAGGCATTGATATGATGCTAAATGATGAAATTTCAAAGCTTAGTAAGGATTATGATGGACTAAGTAAGATGATAGATAATAAACAAGAACAGATTAAAAAAATAAATTTAAGTCTTAAAGATTATAATGAACAAGTAAATAAATTTAACGAGCTTAAAAAAAAGCAATTAAATGTTATTAATAAGCAAAAAATGGATAGGGATATTTATACTAAAAAGCTTGAAAATTTAAGTGCCCAGCAAAATGAGATTAGAAAGACACTAAATCAACTTAAAATTATAGAAAAGCAAAATTCTAAAACTAACGCTAAGGATAGTAAGATTAGTTCTAATGATAGTCAAAAAATTCGTCAAATAGGTTCTAGCTATCAAGGAAGTAATGTTAAAAAATACACTGGCAAAAAGACTATTGCACCCCTAGAAAGCTTTGTTGTAAAGCAAAAATTTGGCAATTATGTAGACCCAATTTATAATATTAAAATTTTTAATGAAAATGTGATTTTGCGTAGTAAAAAAAGCGATGCCACTGTTAAAAGCGTACTTGATGGCAAAATCGTTTTTGCAAAGGATACTGGTATGCTTGAAAGGGTTGTGATTATAGAACATAGCAATGGAATTCATACTATTTATGCACACTTAGATAAGATAGCCCCGACCGTTAAGGTAGGTAAAAATATAAAAAAAGGTGCTGTTGTTGGTAGGATAAAAGATGATTTAACCTTTGAGGTTACTCAAAAAAATTTTCACATAAATCCTTTAGAACTCATTAGCTTAAATTAGCTTATTTTAATACTATTTTAACTATAATTGCAAAGTTTAAAGGAGATATTATGCAAGAAAAAAAAAGGGTTTTGGTTAAATTTTCGGGTGAGGCTTTAGCTGGTGAGAATGGTTTTGGTATAGAAAATTCAATCTTAAAATACCTTGCGATGCAGATTAAAGAACTTGTAGAAAATGATATAGAAGTTGGTATTGTTATAGGCGGTGGAAATATAATTCGTGGTGTATCTGCTTCAAAGGGTGGACTTATAAAGCGAACAAGTGGCGATCATATGGGAATGTTAGGCACTGTTATAAATGCTATTGCTATACAAGAGGCCTTGGAAAGTTATGGTGTTGAGGTACGTGTTCAAAGTGCTATTAAAATGGAAGCATTTTGTGAAACTTATATTATGAGAAGGGCTAATAGGCATTTAGAAAAAGGGCGAGTTGTTATCTTTGCAGCTGGTACTGGAAATCCTTATTTTACCACTGATACAACGGCGATTTTAAGGGCAGTTGAGATTAACGCTCATATGGTTATTAAGGCTACAAAGGTTGATGGGGTTTATGATAAGGACCCAAATAAATACACTAACGCTCAATTTATCAATGTTTTAAACTATGACGAGGCAATGAAAGATAATATTAAGGTTATGGATGATACAGCTATTGCTTTAGCTAAGGATAATACCTTGCCTATCGTGGTTTGTAATATGTTTAAGGAAGGGAATTTGTTAAAGATAATACAAGGTGATACTAGCCTTTGTTCTATAGTAAAAAATAGTTAAGGAGAAAAAATGCAAAGAATTGAAGAAGTTGTGGCAAAAGCACTTAAAAAAATGAATGATGACAGGTATAAACTTGCCCTTGTTGTTGCAAAAAGGGCGGAACAATTAGCACAAGGTGCACAGCCTTTAATCGAATTTGATAAGACAAAAATGAAGTTAGCAGACCTTGCACTTTTTGAGATTGCCGAGGGCAAAATTACTTTAGAGGGCTTAGTTGAAAACACTTGATGAAGAATTATTTCTTGAAGACTTAGTTGAAGAGGTTAAAAATTGTAAAGACCTTGAAGGTGCTAGAGAACTTTTATTTAGGGTTTGTGATAAGGATGAATTACTAGAAAAGGCAGTTGATTTTTGCATTAGTTCGCACGAAGGACAGGTTAGAAAAAGTGGAGAACCATACGCAGTTCACCCTATCTTAGTGGCTAGTTTAGTAGCATTTTTAAGTGAAAATAAGCCTACTATTTTGGCTGCACTTTTACATGACGTGATAGAAGATACAGCTTGTAGCGAAGAAGAATTAAGAAATGAATTTGGCTCAGAAGTGCTAAGCCTTGTTTTAGGGCTTACTAAGATTATTGAAATAAGAGAGGATAATCTTATAGAATCAAATTCAAACAAAAACCTAACTAAATCTGCCCTTACTTTTAGAAATATGCTACTTGCTAGTGTCAAAGAGGTTGGCGTTTTAATAGTTAAGCTTTGTGATAGACTTCATAATATGCTAACCCTTGATGCACTAAGGGAGGATAAACAAAAAAGAATTAGCGAAGAAACCCTTGTGGTTTACGCCCCTATAGCTCATAGACTTGGAATTTCAAGCATTAAAAATTATTTAGAGGATTTAAGTTTTAAATATTTAATGCCTGATGAGTACTTGCAAATTTTTAATTATATAAACTCAAACGACCAACAAATGCAACTTGGACTTAATGAATTTATTACTAAGATTGAACTTTTATTTTTAAGTAATGGTTTTAGGCAAGGGACCTTTGAAATTCAAAAGCGTATAAAACATAGTTATTCTATTTATTTAAAAATGCAAAGAAAGGGCGTTGGGATTGAAGAGGTACTTGACTTGCTTGGGGTTAGAATTTTAGTAGAAAAGATAAGCGATTGTTATTTAGCACTTGGGGTTTTACATACGCATTTTAACCCTCTTGTATCGCGTTTTAAAGATTATATTGCCTTGCCTAAGCAAAATGGTTATCAAACAATTCACACTACGCTTTTTGATACTAAAAATATTATAGAGGCCCAAATTCGTACCTTTGATATGCATAAAATCGCAGAATTTGGCATAGCTGCACATTGGAAGTATAAAGAAAGTGGCAATGTGGCTATTCCTAGGCTTGATTGGTTGAGTGACCTTTCTATGCAAAGTATAAATCATATTAGTGAGGACTATAATGCTGTAGAACTTTATGAGTATGCAAAAGATAGTTTATATGTTGAAGACGTGGCTGTTTATTCTCCAAATGGTGAAATTTTTACTTTGCCACGAGGTGCAACCGTGCTTGATTTTGCTTACGAGGTACATACTAAAATAGGACTTCATGCAAAAACTGCTTATGTTAATCGTATAAAAGTGCCACTTTTAACTGAGCTTAAAAATGGGGATATTGTTCGTATTGTTACTAGTGATGAGAGTTTTTATAGGTGTTCTTGGATTGATAGCGTTAAAACCGCAAAGGCAAAGGCTAGTATTAGGGAGTATTGTAGGCAAAAGGCAAAAGAGATTAGTTATCAAAATGCCCTTAATATACTTTGTTTTATTTTTAGTGAAAAACAAGAACTTATTGAAGAGTGGATTGAAAAGGAAAATTTAAGTCGCAGAATTCGCCAAATTTCAGAAAGTCAATCAAATTTAAAAGATGTGGTAAACATACTTAAAAAATACGGCAAAAAGTCTTATTTTTTCAATAAATATGATATTAGAGAACAAAAAATAGGCAATTGCATTTTTTATGCAAATCATAAAATTTCAAATGTGGAATTTGAGTATTGCTGTCATCCAAAAAAGGGCGATGATATAATAGCCTTTGTTAAAAATTCAGTAGCTAGCATACACCATAAGCTTTGTACTAGGGCAGGAAAAATGCTTGATGAAAATAAAGAAATGGTTTTTATAAAATGGGATTTAGATACGCAAAAAAGTTATAAAATGATTTTTTCTTTAGAAAATAAAAAAGGCGTATTAGCCGAATTTTTAAATTTACTTGCTAAAATGCAAATAAATTTATTGACGATTAATCTTTCAAGCGTAAATTCTATGGCTGATTATTTTGAAATAACCATGGAAATACCTGAGAATGTCAAGGTAAAAAAGATACGCGAAAGACTTGAAACGCGTTGTAAAATTTTAGATTTTGTGTATTTAAATGACGCATATAAAGAAAGTTCTATTTAGGAGTGGGTATGGATTTGGGCAATATTTTTGCAGAACTTAAAAGAGGTTGTGCTGAAATAATTGATGAAGAAAAGATTAAAACTTTGATTGAAAATTATTATGAAAAGGGCGAAAATTTCTTTGTTAAGCTTGGTTTTGACCCAACAGCCCCTGACTTGCATTTAGGACATAGCGTAGTTTTAACAAAATTAGCCTTTTTACAAAAGCATGGGGCTATAGTATAT
Organism: Campylobacter sp. LR291e; assembly: GCF_008633915.1. Lineage (GTDB taxonomy): Bacteria > Campylobacterota > Campylobacteria > Campylobacterales > Campylobacteraceae > Campylobacter_D. Next base: position 78,225 of record NZ_VJNV01000032.1, read on the forward strand.
TTTTTAATAGGTGATTTTACAGCACAAATTGGAGACCCAACTGGTAAAAATGTAACAAGAAAAAGACTTAACAAAGAAGAGGTTTTAAAAAATGCTAAGACTTATGAAGAACAGGTATTTAAAATTTTAGATAAAGATAAAACTAAAATTTGCTTTAACTCTGAGTGGATAAATGCTTTAGGAACGTCCGGTTTAATCGAACTTAGTTCTACTTTTAGCGTAGCTAGAATGCTTGAAAGGGATGATTTTACTAAAAGATTTAAAGAACAAAGCCCTATAAGTATTTGTGAATTTTTATACCCTTTACTTCAAGGCTATGATAGCGTGGCTTTAAAATGTGATATAGAAATGGGTGGGACAGACCAAAAATTTAATCTTTTAATGGGTAGGCACCTACAAAGAATTTATAACACTCAAAAACAACAAGCCGTTATTATGATGCCTTTACTTGAAGGGCTTGACGGGGTTAATAAAATGAGTAAGAGTTTAGGAAATTATGTAGGGCTTACTCAAAATCCAAACGAAATGTATGCAAGGCTTTTAAGCATTAGTGATGAGTTAATGTTAAAATATTACGAACTTTTAAGTTCTAAGAGTTTGGCTGAATTTGAAGAGATAAAAGAAAATATTAAAAATAATTTTTTACACCCAAAAAAGGCAAAGGAAAATTTAGCCCTTGAAATAGTTACAAGGTATTATAATGAAGATTTAGCAAAACTTGCAAAGGATGAATTTGATAAGGTCCATTCTCAAAATGCCTTGCCAAGTGATATAAAAGAATTTGAAATTAGTGGTGAAATTTGGATAGCTAAGGCCTTAGTAGAATGTGCTTTGTGCCATTCAACTTCTGCTGCAAGACGTGATATAATAGCAAATGCAGTTAGCATAAATTCACAAAAAATAAAAGATGAACAAATGAAACTTAAAGCAGGTGAGTATATCTTACAAATAGGCAAGAGAAAATTTGCAAAATTAAAGGTAATTCAATGAGTTTTAAACCCTTAACTATAGGAAAGCATACTATAAAATATCCCATTTTTCAAGGTGGAATGGGGCTTGGCATTAGTTGGGATAGATTAGCTAGTGCTGTGTCTTTAAATGGAGGGCTTGGTATTATTTCTTCTGTAGGAACTGGATATTATGAGAATTTAAGCCATATTAGCAAGGAATTTAACTCAAAGCCTTATGGTAGTAATAATTTTTATTCAAGAAATGGACTTAAAGCCATTATTGATAATGCTAGAAAGGTTTGTGGAAACGCACCTTTGGGTTGTAATATTTTATGTGCTAGTAATGATTATGCAAGGATTGCAAGGGATGCTTGTGAGCTTGGTTTTAATGTTATTATTTCTGGGGCTGGCTTGCCTACAAATTTACCTGAGTTTACAATGGGTTTTGAAGATGTCGCACTTGTACCTATAATCTCATCTGCTAAGGCCTTAAAAATTATCTGTAAACGTTGGCAAGCTCGCTATAATCGTTTGCCTGATGCTGTTGTTTTAGAAGGTCCAAAAAGTGGAGGTCATCAGGGTTTTACTTATGAACAATGCCTTGATATAAATTATCAACTTGAAAATTTAATTAAGCCTGTTGTAGAAGAGGCTAAAAATTGGGGGTCCTTTCCTATAATAGTAGCTGGTGGAATTTGGGATAAAAAAGATATAGAAAATGTTTTAAATTTGGGTGCTAGTGGCGTACAAATGGGAACTCGTTTTATAGGTACCTTTGAATGCGATGCAAGTGATGATTTTAAGCAAGTTTTGATTAATTGCAAAAAAGAAGACATAGAACTTATAAAATCTCCTGTTGGATACCCAGCTCGCGGTATTAGGACAAATTTATTAAATTTAGTGGATAAAAGAATGGGACCTAAGATAAATTGTGTTAGTAATTGCGTAGCACCTTGTGGGCGAGGTAAGGAGGCTACAAAGGTTGGTTATTGTATAGCTGATAGGCTTTATGATGCCTATGCGGGCAAAAAAGAAACGGGACTTTTCTTTACGGGTGCCAATGGCTATCGTTTGAAAGAATTAATTTCAGTGAAAGAATTAATGGATAAACTTGTGAATGGTGAGTAGGGTTTTATTACTTAGTTTAATATTATTCAATTTTCTTTTTGCTACTTATGAAAAGGAATTAACATCTTTTGATGATAATTTTATAACTTCTAACCCTGACACGCAAACTAAGTATCACCAACAACTCAAAAGCCTATATATACAAAGTGTTATAAGGGATGATGAAAGTACTAAGCTAGAAATTTTAAAAAGATTAGTGGTAAGTTCAAATACCTTAAATTTAAGCGATGAAAGCTATGTTAGTGAGCTTGAAGAAAGTGGGGTAAGTGCTGAAAATATCAATAATTTAAAAAAAGCTACAAAATCACTTAATACTCAAAAAAAAGAAAATGAGACTACTCAAAACACAAATTCAAAACTACCAGATAATAGTATAATAGCCCTAAATTCAAGCACTTCAAAAAATTCGCAAAAGATAATTTATATTTTAAATGCTAAAAAAAATGATACAGGCGTGGAATTTAGTTTAAATACTAAGATAGATAAAGATGATTTAAAAAGCTTTGTGCTAGATGAAAAAGGTAATTATAGACATATTACTGATTTAAGTGGTGTTTTTGAAAGCGTTAGAAAGGATTTTACTTATGAAGATTACTCCATAGTAATATCTCAATATAACCCAAAAACCATTCGTATAGTAGTAAGGGCAAAGGAAAAAATTAATGTAGAATTTAAATTTAATGAAAATAAGGTTAATCTTTTAGCTAGTTTTGATAAGAAAGAAGTTAAAAAAGAAAGTGAAGTTAAAAAGGTAAAAAAAGAAGAAAAGCCAAAAGAAGAAAAAAAGCCTGAAAAAAAAGATGTTAAAAAAGAAAATTCAAACCTTTATGTTTTAAGTGTAGATAAAGAAAATGAGGGCGTGTTATTAAAATTAAATCAAAAATTAGATAATGATGAAATAAATATTAGCACTACAAAGGACTCAAAGTATTATCGTTATATTTATTCTTTTGAAGGTATTTTAGAAGGTGGTCGTAAAAATTATGAATTTAAGGATAAATTTATTACTATCACTCAGTTTACTCCACAAATTGTTCGTATAGTTTTAAGTTCTATTAAAGAAGAAAAAATTTTTAAAGAACTCAGTGATAAAAGTTTAATTTTAGCCTTTTCAAATACTAAAAGTACTACAAAAAGCACTAAAACTCAAGGTAAAGAAAAAACACAAAAAAAGACCCAAAGCAAAGAAAAAAAGCAGGATGAAGAAGAAGTTGTCGTTACAAAAACTATCTCAAAGGGTGGTAAAAATACTCTAAGTTCTGCTTATAAGGCAACCAAGCTTATAGTAATTGATGCTGGGCATGGTGGCAAAGATGCTGGGGCTGTTAATAACAAGGTAAAATTAAAAGAAAAGGATATAGTTTTAAATACGGCCTTAAAGCTTGGAAATGAGCTTAAAAAAAGGGGCTATAAGGTGCTTTACACTAGAAGTAAGGATAATTTTATAAATTTAAGAACTAGGACAAAGTATGCAAATGATAAAAAGGCAGATTTGTTTTTATCAATACACGCAAACGCTGCACCAACGCAAGATAAGGCTAAGGCTATGGAAGGGGTTGAAACCTTTTTCTTATCTCCTGCTAGAAGTGAACGCAGTAAAAAGGTCGCTGAGAAGGAAAATCAAGGCGATTTAGAAGAGGTTAATTATTTTTCTAAGCAAAATATTTTACACTTTTTAAACCGCGAAAAAATAATTGCCTCAAATAAATTAGCAATCGATATACAAAAAAGCGTTTTATCAAATACTAGGCAAAAATATAAGGTAGTTGATGGAGGAGTAAGAGAGGCACCATTTTGGGTCTTAGTTGGGGCTCAAATGCCAGCGATTTTATTAGAGATTGGCTATATTTCTCATCCAAGCGAATCAAAAAGAATAGCAAATAAGAATTTCCAAGACCTATTAGCAAGAGGGATTGCTGATGGGGTTGAAAATTATTTTTATCATAATAAATGAAAAAAGCGAATTTAGTTTTTAAGGATAATACCCCCTTTTCGCTTGATTTTAACGACTTTTATTTTAACTCACAAAATAGTATAAATGAAAGGGAATTTGTTTATACAAGAGCCTTTGAATTTGATACAAAAGAACAATTTATCATAGCAGAAACAGGCTTTGGCCTAGGCTTAAATTTCTTTTTAACATTAAAGCATTTTTTAAGCTTAAAAAATAGACCAAAACGACTTTTTTATGTAAGCGTTGAAGGTTTTTATATAGAAAAACACATTTTAAAAGAGTGCTATGAAAGGCTTGGAATTTACAATGAATTTAAAGAATACATAGATAAATTTTTAGAATTTTATCCACCTTGTAAAAGGGGCTATTATCGTTTTTATTTTAAGGATATTTTTTTAGACTTAATCTTTGATGATATAAGTGTTTTAAGTAATTTAGATTTTAAGGCTAATGTGTGGTATTTAGATGGCTTTTCTCCTAGTAAAAATGAAGAAATGTTTAGTGAAAATACCATTAAAAATTTAAGCAAACTTTGTTTAAAAAATGCCATAATTTGTACCTATAGTGCTTCTTCTAAGGTAAAAAATATACTTTTAAAATATGACTTTGAAATTCAAAAAATAAAAAGTTTTCATAAAAGAGAAATGTTAAGGGCTTTTTTTAAAAAAGAAAGTGAAATTTTAGAAAAAGAAAATTATTTTTCAAGGCTTCTTTCAAATATAAGTGGCAAAAAAATAGCTATCATAGGGGCAGGTATTAGTGGAACTAGTTTAGCTTATGAGTTAAGCTTAAGGGGTTTTGAAATTAGCATTTTTGAAAAAAATGAAATTTTAGAAGAAGGTACTAGTTATAATGAAAGTGGAATATTAAGTTCTTTGATACTTAAAAAAGGCGTGGCACTTGGCGAATTTTCGCAGTTTGCTTATATAGAAGCAAGTAGATTTTATAGGCAAATTTTAGGATTAAGCTTTGATGGGGTTATGGAATTTAGCCATAATGAATTAATGAATAAAAGATTTTTAGATCAAAGGGATAATATTCTATTTTGTATAAATGATAATAAGGCTTTTTTAAAGGATGGTGGAATAATAATCCCAAAAAAAATAGTAAAAAATTTACTTAAATTAAGCAAGGCAAAGCTTTATTTAGGGCATGAATTTAGCTATTTTAAAAAAGATAAAAATTTTAGTTTGTATTTTAAAAATGCAGATAAAAGGCCAAATTTTGATATAATAATTTATGCCATGGGTAGTGATACAAAGGATTTTATAAATTATGATGCTATGAATTTAAGTAAGGTTAGAGGACAGGTTAGCCACCTAAAGCCCTTTTTAAATACTAAAATCGCCCTTTCTTCAAAGGGTTATATTTGTCCTAAAATAGATAATTTGCAAGTAATAGGGGCTAGTTATGATAGATTAAATTTAAGCAAGATGCCAAATTTAGAAGATGATAAAGAAAATTTAGAAAATATTAAGGAATTTGTTAAAATTTATAATTTAAAACTCATAGGTTCAAAGGTAGGATTTCGTTCTTATTCTAGCGATAGATTTGCAATAATTGGTGCTTTTTATGATGAAGAATTTTACAAAAATGCTTATAAAGGCTTACTTTGGACAAAACAAAGACCTCAAATTTTGCCAAAAAATCATGATAATTTATATTTAAATTTTGGTCATGGTTCAAGGGGGTTTAGTACAAGTATAATTGCTGCTAGGTATCTTTGTGCCTTAATTTGTAATGAACCATTAGCTATGTTTAAAGAATTTGTACCATACATTCACCCAGCTAGATTTTTAATTAGAAAGCTTAAAAAAGGCTTATAAATTTTCTTCAATTTTTTATTTTTATGTTACTAAATTGCACACAATATAACAAAAATAAACGCTTTAACTAGCTTTTAAATGAACTTAGCTTATTATTGTAACTGAAAAGAATATTATATTAAGCAAAAAAAGGAGATATGATGCTTGATTATTCTCAGATAAGTGCTAGATTAGATGCACTTGAGAAACTACCTTCCTGTAATTCCAACAATTCTATTTCCAAAGCCTTAGAACAAGCTGGTTTTAGCAGAAGAGATTTTATGAAATGGGCTGGTGCTATGACTGCATTTTTAGCACTTCCTACTAGTTTTGTGCCTATGGTAGCACGTGCTGCAGAACTTGCTGATAGAGTGCCTGTTGTGTGGCTACATATGGCAGAGTGTACTGGTTGTAGTGAGAGTTTATTAAGAAGTGATGCCCCTACTATTGATAGTTTGATTTTTGATTATATTTCACTTGAATACCATGAAACCGTAATGGCTGCAGCTGGTTGGCAAGCAGAAGATAATCTTAATAATGCCATTGAAAAATATAAGGGAAATTATGTTTTAATGGTAGAAGGAGGCATTCCAACAGGGGATCAAGAAAGATATTTAACCGTTGGAGGACAAGCACATACTGGTTATGAGATTACAAGAAAGGCCTGTGAGAATGCTATGGCAGTTTTAGCTATAGGTACTTGTTCTTCTTTTGGTGGAATTCAAGCAGCAAGGCCAAATCCTAGCAATGCAAAACCTGTTCATAAGATTACTTCAAAGCCTATTATTAATGTTCCTGGCTGTCCTCCAAGTGAAAAAAATATAGTTGGTAATGTATTACAACTTTTATTATTTAAAGAACTTCCTACTCTTGATGTTTATAATAGACCAAAGTGGGCTTATGGACTTAGAATTCATGATTTATGTGAAAGAAGAGGGCATTTTGACGCCGGTGAATTCGTGCAAGAATTTGGCGATGAGGGTGCAAAAAAAGGATATTGTCTTTATAAGGTAGGCTGTAAGGGACCTTATACCTTTAATAATTGTTCAAGGGAAAGATTTAATAGCCACACCTCTTGGCCTATCCAAGCAGGGCATGGCTGTATAGGTTGTTCTGAGCCTAATTTTTGGGATAATATGCAACCATTTGAAGAGCCTATGGCAGGTCATAAATTTGGTACTACCCTAGGACTTGGGGCTGATAATCTAAGCGATAAGATAGGCATAGGTGTGCTTTGTTTAACAGGCGTTGCTATTGCAGCACATGCAGTTATTGCTTCTATACAAAAAAATAAGGATTAAAAATGAGTCAAAGAATAATAGTAGACCCTATTACTAGGATAGAAGGACACCTTAGAATTGAAGTTGTGGTTGATGATAATAATGTAGTACAAGAAGCATATGCTGGTTCTACGCTTTGGCGTGGTATAGAAACTATAGTAAAAGGACGTGATCCACGCGATATAGGTTTTATGACACAAAGAATTTGTGGGGTTTGTACCTTTTCTCATTATAAGGCCGGTATTGTAGCAGTTGAAAATGCACTTGGCATTGAACCTCCATTAAATGCCTTACTTACTAGGACATTAATGAATATTGCTTTATTTTTACATGACCATATAGTACATTTTTATCAATTACACGGACTTGATTGGGTAGATATTGTAAGTGCTTTGGGTGCTGATGTAAAAAAAGCTAGTGATTTAGCCTTTAATTTTACTCCAAATCCTTATGCTACTGGTGCTGATAAACTTTTAGAGGTGCAACAAAGGGTTAAAGCATTTGTAGATAAAGGAAATTTAGGACCTTTTGCAAATGCTTATTATGGGCATCCTACTTATCATTTAAGTGCTGAGGAAAACTTAATAGCCCTAAGCCATTATTTAGAATGTTTAAAAATTCAACGCTCAGTAGCCCAGGCTATGGCTATCTTTGGTTCTAAACAACCTCACCCACAAAGTCTAAGCGTTGGTGGTGTTACTTGCGTAATGGATCTTTTATCACCTGCTAGAATGGGAGAATATTTGGTTAAGATTCAAGAGGTCACTGATTTCATTAACCGGGCTTATTATCCTGATTTGATTATGGCTGGTAAGGCTTATGCTAATGAACCTAGCGTTTTAAACGATGTTGGCGTTACAAATTTATTTACCTTCCAAGAATTTCAACTCGGTAAAAATGAGTGGTTATTTGAAAGTGGTATCATTAAAAATGGCGATATTAGCAAGGTTTATGAGGTAGAAGAAGATAAAATCACAGAAGAGGCTACTCATTCTTGGTATGCTGATAATGAAGCCTTACACCCTTATGATGGCAAGACAAATCCTAATTATACAGGGCTTGTTGATGGAGAAAGCATTGACCATCATGGTCAAGTACTTAAGGGTAAGGTATTTGATTTAAAAGGCAAATATAGCTGGATTAAGGCCCCAAGATATGATGGAATGCCTATGCAAGTAGGACCTTTAGCAAATGTTGTTATAAATTATGCTAAGGGAAATGCAAATGTAGTTCCTATTGTAGATGAGTTTTTAAAGGATACTGGCTTACCACTTGAAGCTGTATTTAGTACCTTAGGAAGAACTGCCACTCGTTGCCTTGAGGCTAAGATTATAGCTACTCATGGACTTCGTGCCTTTAATAATTTAATTGAAAATTTAAAAATAGATGAAAGTACCTATACTACTTATAAAATAGACCCAAATAAAGAATATAAAGGTAGATACATAGGGCATGTTCCAAGGGGTACATTAAGCCATTGGTGTAGGATTAAAAATGGCGTTATTGAAAATTGGCAAGCTGTGGTACCATCTACTTGGAATGCTTCTCCAAAGGATGCAAATGGTGTAGGTGGAAGTTATGAACAATGTTTAATTGGTCTTAAAATAGCCGATGTTAAACAACCACTTGAAATCATTAGAAAAATTCACTCTTATGACCCTTGCATTGCTTGTGCTGTGCATGTTATGGATACAAAGGGAAATGAGTTAAGTGAATATAAAGTTAATGTCAATTTATAGGAGGCTTTCATGCAAGATAGAGATAAAGCTTTGCAAAGAAAGGCTGATTACGAATTTAGCATAGGTTTGCGTTTTACGCATTGGGTTAGGGCCGTTTGTATAGTAGTTTTAGCGATGACTGGCTTTTATCTTTCCTATGTTTTTATAAGCGCTGCTCCAAATAGCGAACCTACAAGCTTTTTACAAGCAAATATTCGCTTAGTTCATCAAGCTGTGGGTTTTGTTTTAATTGGTTGTGTTATTTTTAAAATTTATCTTTTCTTTTTTGATAGGGTAAGTGCTAAGGAAAGAATAAGCATAGTTGATACCTTTAATGTAAAATTATGGATAGAACAGATTAAATTTTATCTTTTTGTAGGAAAACACCCGTCTTTAAAGGGCGTTTATAATCCTTTGCAATTTGTTACTTATTTTTTCTTTTATCTAGTGATTTTTGGCATTATTCTTACAGGTTTAATTCTTTATGTACATACCTATCACGAAGGTCTAGCGGGTGCTTTGCATAATCTTTTAAGACCCGTTGAGGCTATGTTTGGTGGACTTGCAAGCGTTAGAACTTGGCATAGAATTTTTATGTGGATTATATTGATTTTTGTACCTATCCACATTTATATGGCTGTGTTTAACGCTGTAAAAGGAAAAGATGGTGCCCTCGATGCGATAATTAGTGGTTATCGTTTTATAAAGGAAGAAAAAAATTGAATTTTCTTATACTTGGTATAGGAAATATTATGTTTGCAGATGAAGGCGTTGGTGTTCATCTTTGCAAACAACTTCAAAAAAACTACGATTTTTCACATAAAACTCACAATATAGACTTTATAGATGGTGGAACCTTAGCCTTTCATTTGAGCTATATTATCGCAAAATATGATAAAATCGTTATTGTAGATTGCATTGAGGCTGATAGTTCTAATATAGGCGATGTCTTTTTTTTTCCTTATGATGCTATGCCAAAAAAGCTTTCTTGGAGTGGAAGTGCACATGAGCTTGAAATGCTTCAAACTTTGCAGTTTATGGAGTTAAATGGGGATTTACCAAAAACTCAAATTTTAGCCTGTGTTCCAAAAAGGATAGAGGCTATGAGTTTTGAACTTTCTAATGAGCTTATAAAAGCAGCTAGTATAATGGAAAAAACTTTGCTTGATTATCTTAGTAAGGAAAGTTTTTCTTATGTTAAAAAAGCTGATTTTTCCTTGCAAGAAATAGCTTTAAATTCTTATAAAAATTAAATTTAGCGAACCTTATCATAATGCTTAGGAATTTTAGGAGTAAAGACATTTGAATTTATAAAATCATCTTTGTTTTGATTGTAAAATTCTATTAAAATATTGTTTTCAAATTCATCTTGATAAGATATATTTTCAACGCTATCTTTATTTAATTTTATAGTGTAATTGATATTGTCATATTTTGCCTCGTAGGTTTTGCTATCTATTTGTTTTGCTTTTTTGAAAATTTCGCTTAAATTTGGTACCTTATCAAATTTAGAAAAAATAACTTGTTCTAAGTCATGTTCTATTATAACAATATCTTCTTTATTTATATAAATTTCTTTTTTATTAGGGCTTTCATACTTCCAAAAGGCTTGATTTGGAGTTATTATAAAATGTCCTTTGTAATCAATCTTTGAATTTTTTGAACTAACACTTTGAGTAAAATCACTAGAAAAATTTTTAAAACTTAAATTAAAGCAAAAGCCTTGCAAAAGACACAAAAATAGGCAAAGAATAATTCTCATAATAATCCTTTAAAAAATTTCATATTTTTATTTGTATTCTAGCTAAATTTAATTAAATAATCGTTATAATAAGGACTTTAAAATTTCTAGCAAAGGTTTTTAAATGTTTGCAAAAGCTTTACAATCTATATTTGGTACAAAAAATGAAAGAGAAGTTAAAAAATATCTTAAACGTGTAGAACAAATAAACTCCCTTGAATCTCGTTATGAAGCCTTAAACGATGAAGATTTAAAGACTGAATTTAATAAAATAAAAGAATCAGTTTTAAAAGATGAAAGAAGCCTTGATGATGTTTTGTGTGATGTTTTTGCCATTGTTAGAGAGGTAGGTAAAAGAACCTTACAAATGAGACATTTTGATGTGCAATTAATAGGAGGTATGGTACTTCACGAAGGAAAGATTGCTGAGATGAAAACAGGGGAGGGAAAAACCCTTGTAGCCACCTTGCCTGTGGTTTTAAATGCCATTACTTTAAAGGGCGTGCATGTTGTAACGGTAAATGATTATTTAGCTAAAAGAGATGCTGAACAAATGGGCGTTTTATATAATTTTTTAGGTTTTTCAGTAGGGGTAGTGCTTTCAAATTCAGATGATGAGCATAAACTTGCTTATACTTGCGATATTACCTATGGTACAAATAATGAATTTGGCTTTGATTATTTGCGTGATAATATGAAATTTGCAGCCTCTGATAAGGTTCAAAGAGGACATAATTTTGTGATTGTAGACGAGGTTGATAGTATTTTAATAGACGAGGCAAGAACGCCTTTAATAATCAGTGGTCCAACAAATCGCACACTAGATGGATATATTAAGGCAAATGAAGTAGCCAAGCAAATGCAAAGGGCGGAAAATGTAATTCCACCGGCTAAACCACAAGGTGATTTTGTAGTAGATGAAAAAAATCGTTCGATTTTAATCACAGAAGAAGGAATTTCAAAGGCAGAAAAGCTTTTTGGGGTTGAAAATTTATATAGCCTTGATAATGCTATTTTAGCACACCAATTGGACCAAGCTTTAAAGGCTCATAATCTTTTTGAAAAAGATGTTCATTACGTGCTAAGAAATCAAGAAGTAGTTATAGTGGATGAGTTTACAGGTAGATTAAGTGAGGGTAGGAGATTTAGCGAGGGCTTACATCAAGCCTTAGAGGCAAAAGAAGGGGTTAAGATCCAAGAAGAAAGTCAAACACTAGCCGATATAACCTTTCAAAATTATTTTAGAATGTATAAAAAATTAGCAGGTATGACAGGAACAGCTCAAACTGAAGCAGCCGAGTTTTCACAAATTTATAGACTTGACGTTGTTTCAATACCTACGAATATCCCTGTTATTAGGCAAGATAGGCATGATTTAATTTATAAAACTCAAGATGAAAAATTTAAGGCTGTAATTGATGAGATAAAATACGCAAATGCAAAGGGACAACCTGTTTTAGTAGGAACTGCAAGCATAGAAAGAAGTGAAGTTTTTCATAATATGCTAGTTAAGGAAAAAATCCCTCACCATGTTTTAAATGCAAAAAACCATGAACAAGAGGCCTTAATCATAGCAGATGCTGGAAAAAAGGGTGCTGTAACTATAGCTACGAATATGGCTGGTAGAGGCGTTGATATAAAGATTGATGATGAGGTAAGAGAACTTGGAGGACTTTACATAATAGGCACTGAAAGGCATGAAAGCAGACGCATTGACAATCAATTAAGAGGTCGTTCAGGTAGGCAAGGAGACCCTGGAATGAGTCGTTTTTATCTAAGTTTAGAAGATAATCTTTTGCGAATTTTTGGGGGTGATAGAATTAAGGCTATTATGGATAGACTTGGTATAAAAGAAGGCGAAAGCATAGAATCAGGTATTGTTACAAGGGCAGTTGAAAATGCACAAAAAAAAGTAGAGAGTTTGCATTTTGAAAGTAGAAAACACCTTTTAGAGTATGATGATGTAGCAAATGAACAAAGAAAGAGTATTTATAAATATAGAAACGAGCTTTTAGATGAAAATTATGATATTAGGGCTAAAATTTCTCAAAATATTGCTGAGTATGTAGCTAGTGTAATTAGTGAGTATATGATTGAAGAAAGTTTAAGTGGAGAGCATTTTGAAAGCTTAAAAAATACAATTTTACATGATTGTTCTACCCAAATAATAAAAGAAGATTTTACAAATTTAAGCATACTAGAAATTCAAGATAAATTAAATGAAATTTTAGAACAATCTTATAATAACAAAATGCAATCCATTCCAACAAACCAGCTTAGAAATATAGAAAGAATTTTATATTTGCAAGTGCTTGACAATGCTTGGAGAGAGCATTTATATCAAATGGATATCTTAAAAACGGGCATAGGATTAAGAGGTTATAATCAAAAAGATCCCTTAGTAGAATATAAAAAAGAAAGTTATAATTTATTTTTAGAGCTTGTCGAACGCATTAAATTTGATAGTGTTAAGCTTTTATTTAGCATTGTTTTAAAGGATAGCTTACAAGAACAGCTTGAAGAAAAGGTAAATGAAGAAGCTGAAAAATTAAGGGCACAAAGCGTGGAAATTGGAGTAAGCGAAGGTGGCGAGGCTGAATTTAAAAAGGTACCAAGAAATGCAAAATGTCCTTGTGGTAGTGGTAAAAAATACAAAGAATGCCATGGAAAAAGTGGTCCAAAGCAAGGAATTTTAGCTTAAAATAATGAAAAAAAGCGTTTTAAGATATTTACTTTTTAAATATCTAAGATTTGACAAAGAACAACCCTTTATAGCCCTATCAATGATTTTAGCCTTTTTAGGCGTATGTGTAGGGCTTTGCGTTTTACTTGTTGCTATGGCTATAATGAATGGCTTTGACAAGGAATTTCAAAAACGTTTTTTTGTTATGAATTATCCTATTACAATCTTGCCAAAATTTTACGCAAGGATTGATGATAATCTTATAAATAGTTTAAAAACTCAATTTCCAAATTTAAATTTTAGTCCTTATCTAAGTACTCAAGTTATTTCAAAGGGCGACAATCGCTTTGAAGGTGGCATTGTCTTTGGTGTAAATTTTAGTGATGAGATAAAGATAAATGAAGTTATTGCAAAGGCCTTAAAGGATAAAAAATTAAGCAATTATGATATTTTAATAGGTTGTAATCTAGCAAGTGAGTTCAATTTACAAAAAGATGATAAACACACGCTTATTTTTTCAAATTTTAATCCAAGTGGCTTTTCTTTGATACCTCAAACAAAACGTTTTGATGTAAAGGCTTGTTTTACTTCTGGTCTTGCTTTTTATGATAAGGCTTATATGTTTGTTGATGTAAATGCCCTTAGAAAAATTTTAAATATCTTTGATGTGTATGATGGAGTGCATGTCTTTTCAAATGATGCCTTTAAGGATATTGAAAGGATAAAAAATTTCTTAGGCGATGATTATGCTAGTATAGGTTGGTGGGAACAAAACTCAAATTTTTTTTCTGCATTTGAACTCGAAAAAAGGGCACTTTTTATAGTGTTAATGTTAATTATCCTAGTAGCTAGTTTAAATATAGTTAGCTCACTTTTAATGATAGTTATGACTAGACGTAATGAAATAGCTATCTTACTTGCACTAGGTGCCAGTAAAAAAGAAGTTAACAAAAGCTTTTTTGTACTAGGCATGTTAATCGGTGGAAGTGGAATGATATGTGGGATTATACTTGCCTTTATAGTGCTTTTTGTACTAGGAAATTTTAATATTATAAATTTACCAGCTGATGTTTATGGTACTAGTAAGCTTCCTCTTGATTTATCCATTTTAGATTTTTTGCTTACCCTAATAGGCACCTTGCTTATAATAGCTTTTTCTTCATTTTACCCTGCAAAAAAGGCAACTCAAATTGATGTTTTAGATGCTTTAAGAAATGAGTAATTAAATTTATTTAAAGTTAGCAATTGTTATAATAATAGCCGTTTTAAATGTTAAGTAGGGATACGCAAGCCGAACGGATTTAAAACAAATTCTTTTTAAAGGTCTTACGATGAAAAAAATTGTTTTTTTACTCATGGCTTTTGTAGTGGTTGCATTAGCTGATGTTGGAAATGCTCCTGTTGAACAAGAAGCAATCAATGTTTGGATTAAAGCTTTTTCTGTTTTAGCTGCTGGTGTTGGACTTGGTGTTGCTGCACTTGGTGGGGCTATAGGTATGGGACATACTGCGGCTGCTACCATTGCTGGTACTGCAAGAAATCCAGGACTTGGTGGGAAATTAATGACAACAATGTTTATCGCATTAGCGATGATAGAAGCACAAGTTATTTACGCACTTGTTATTGCATTAATCGCCCTTTATGCTAACCCTTTTATACCTTTTGCTTAAAAATGAAGCCCTTATTTAGGGCTTTTGCGGTTATGGTGGAATTGGTAGACACGCTATCTTGAGGGGGTAGTGCGCCACGCGTGTGCGAGTTCAAATCTCGCTAACCGCACCATTTTATTTTATACAATTTTGTAATTTTTGCAAAGGTGCTAATATGGACCTACAAATTCAAAAATGTATCGATCTTTTAAATCGCTACAAAGATGAATTAACTTACGAACAATATAAACAAAATCT
This sequence comes from Campylobacter sp. LR291e, assembly GCF_008633915.1. GTDB lineage: Bacteria > Campylobacterota > Campylobacteria > Campylobacterales > Campylobacteraceae > Campylobacter_D. The sequence continues at coordinate 93,391 of NZ_VJNV01000032.1, forward strand.
TTCTATTATAGGAAATTCGGCAATTGAGGGTATGTATTTGGATGAAGAGGATATTTTTGATTTAATTAGGATTGATAGAGGTGAAGACTCCGAAGATATTATGAATGAAAAACTAAGGGCTTGGGGAGTTAAATGACAGAATTTGATAATTTCTTGCTTAAAACTAATAAAATAGGGGCAAATAATTTAAAAGAATTATTTGAAAAAGAAGTAAAAATGGTTGAAGCTAGGGAGAAGCAATTATTTTTTAACCATATCAAGGCTTATTTGATTATAAACATTTAAAGGCTATTCATTATTTTTTATTTTAAGATGTCTATGAGTGGGCAGGAAAAGATAGGTTTGAATTAAATTTATTAATGCCATTTTTAAAGGGTTTGACGCATTTTGTACCTGGCGATTTAGGCAGATGAAATTTTTAACGATTTAAAAGAAAATAGGCTATTTTGTGGCTTAGAAAGTGATGAATTTTTAGATAAGATTACGGATTTTTTTACAAATTTAAACGCCTTGCATCCTTTTAGAGAGGGCAATGGCAGAACACAACGCACTTTTATTAATCAATTAGCTAAAAATGCTGGATATGAACTAGATTTAAATTAAATCCCTAAAAAACATTTTATTGATTCAAGTATTTTAGCAAGTAAATTACAATTAGAACAAGTACGAAATTTATTTAAATGCAATTTATTATATTTAAAAGAAAATAAAGAAAATCTTAGTGATTTATTAACTGATAGTAATTTATAAGACAATGGATACTAAAAATAAGCATAGGCGTAGGTAATAAACATTTTCACTAAAAACAAACACAAATAACTTTAAATTTTCAATAAATTTCAAGTTATACATAAATATTTTTTAAAGCTAAATTTAAGTTTAGTTTTAAAAATTAATAAAAAATGTTACTTTTAGTAAAAAATTATACAATTTTTAACTTTTTTCACTAATTTTAATTTTTATTTTGCTAATCTTGTAATGTAATTTAATTTAAGGAGAGAATGAATGAGTAGTATTACTAATAAAATACTATGGCTATTTATAGCTGTTCTTGGTGCCTTTTGTTTTTGCTATCTGGCATTACAAAATGGCGAAACAGTATCGGCAATCTATCTAGTTGTCGCAGCGATTTGTATCTATGCTATTGGATATAGATTTTATGGTCGCTTTGTTGCTTATAATGTTTTAGGACTTGATAAAAATAGAGCAACTCCGGCTGTTACTCAAGATGACGGACGTGATTTTGTTCCTACAAACAAATATGTTTTATTTGGCCATCACTTCGCTGCTATTGCTGGTGCTGGTCCTTTGGTAGGTCCTATACTAGCTGCTCAAATGGGTTACTTGCCTTCAATGCTTTGGCTTTTGGTTGGTGGCGTTTTAGCAGGTTCAGTACATGACTTTGTTGTTCTTTTCATCTCTACTCGTAGAAATGGTCGCTCACTTGGCGAAATGATTAAAGATGAAATGGGCACTTTTACAGGTGGTGTTGCTATGGTCGCAATCTTTGGTATTATGATTATTATCATTGCGATTTTAGCCATGGTTGTTGTAAAGGCTTTAGCTGATTCTCCTTGGGGTCTATTTACTATCGCAATGACTATTCCTATTGCGATTTTCATGGGTCTTTATATGCGTTTTTGGCGTCCTGGTAAGGTTGGAGAGGCCTCTGTTATAGGTTTTATACTTTTGCTTTTATCTATTTATTGGGGTAATGATGTAGCTAATAATCCAGCTCTTGCTGCGTATTTTACTTATGATGCTCCTACCTTATCTTTAATAGTTATGGCTTATGGCTTTATCGCTGCAATCTTACCTGTATGGTTTTTATTAGCACCTCGTGATTATCTTTCAACATTCTTAAAAATAGGTGTTATCGTATTAATGGCTATTGCTATTATTTTTGTTGCCCCAAATTTACAAATGCCAAAGATTAATCCACAATATTTAGATGGAACAGGTCCTGTTTTTGCTGGTGCTTGGTTTCCTTTCTTGTTTATAACCATTGCGTGTGGCGCTATTAGTGGTTTCCATGCCCTTATTTCAAGTGGTACAACTCCAAAAATGCTTGAAAATGAAACCCACGCCTTGCCTGTAGGTTATGGTTCAATGCTTGCAGAAAGTGCTGTTGGTATCATGGCTTTAATTTGTGCTTCTATCTTACAACCTGGTCTTTATTTTGCTGTAAATTCCTCAGCTGCTTTAATTACTAGTGATGTAGCACAAGCTGCTGTTGTGATTTCAGAATGGGGCTTTAAGGTAACACCAGAAGATATTAACAATCTTACACAAAATATAGGTGAAAAAACTATTCTTTCAAGAACAGGTGGTGCTCCTACCTTTGCTATCGGCGTTACTTTGATTTTACATGAATTATTAGGTGGGGTTGATATGATGAAATTCTGGTATCACTTTGCTATTTTATTCGAAGCCTTATTTATTTTAACAGCCGTTGATGCTGGTACTAGGGCTTGCCGTTTTATGGTACAAGATATGTTAAGTCATATTTATAAACCACTTGGCAATATCCATAATTTCTGGGCTGGTGTTTTGGCTACCCTTATAGGCGTTGCTTGCTGGGGGTATTTCCTTTATCAAGGGGCAATCGACCCAAAAGGTGGTATTTATACACTTTGGCCACTCTTTGGCGTAAGTAACCAAATGTTAGCTGGTATGGCTTTGCTTTTAGTTACTGCTATCTTAGTAAAAATGGGAAAAGCCCGTTACACTTGGGTTACACTTGTACCTGCTATCTTTGTTTTAGTAGCTACTCTTTATGGTGGAATTCAAAAAGTTTTACCTTACAAAGAAGGTGATAGGGTTCATAATGCTGTTTCACACATTGCAGTTGCTAAGGTACAAGGCGATAAAATAGAAGCCTTAAAAGCCCAACTTGCTAGTATACAAGATGAAGCCGAAAAAGCTAAGATTGAAAAAGACCTATCTATCGCGTCTCAGTCTAAATTTGCTAATATTCTAAATGCTGTTTTATGTATATTCTTTATGATAACTACCTTGCTTGTAATCATCGCTTGCGCTGGTATTTGCTTTGGTAAGATTAAAATTCCTCTTAAGGAAAATGCTTATGTCAAACTCGACTCCATTAAAAATAGTCAGTAGAATAAAGCATATATATGGAAAAGCCGAAAGGTTTTTCCATCCACTTGTTGGGCTTTCAAGTTATGATAAATATTTAGAACATATGAAAAAAGCACACCCTGATAGAAAACCACAAAGCAGAGGTGAGTTTTTCAAAGAACGTTTAGAAAAAAGATATAATAGTGGTGGCGTAGGTAAATGTTGTTAAGAATTTCTTAACAACATTTTTTAATAAAATTACATATTTGTATAATGTGAGTTCTTCATTTACTATTAGCGTACTTTTTTGAATTTTCTTTGTGGTTAATCAATTAACTTTTTTGTAAAAATGTCAAAAATTTTTTATTTATAAATAAATCTATCCTTGCAAAAATTTCTTTAAGGTATCTTGTAATTCTTCTGGGTCTAAATTTGTGATATCTCCCCAAAAGTTACCATTTTCATCTATAAAATATAAGGCGTTGCTATGGGCTACTGAGTATTGCATAAAAGAATCGTGCAAGTCAACTTTATGGTATTTTACCCCATAATTATTTGCTATTTTTTGCAAAGTTTTTTCATTACTAGCTATTAAAGAGGTGGAATTTGGGTAAAAATACCTTAACCACTCATTTGTTTTTTTAATATCCTTATCTCTTTCAATATCAAGGGAAACAAATAATAAATAAGCGTCTTTATTTTCAAGTTTTTCTAATTCTTGTGCTAAAACTACTAAGGTTGCAGGGCAGACATCAGGGCAAAAGGTATAGCCAAAATAAATAATTAATTTTTTACCCTTAAAGGTTGATAAAGTAGTATTTTCTCCAAATTCAGAATTAAGCACAAAGTCGTATTTATTTGTATCTTTAAAGTAAAAAAAAGTCATTATTACACATAAAAATACTATTAAAGCAATTAAAATTTTTTTCATATTCTTACCTATTTGTTAAATCAAAATCAAAATGAAGCCCTATAGGCTTATTATCTTGTATAAATTCGCCTCTAAAACGCATTTGTTCTAAGCTACAAAGACTAAGTACAATTTTACTTATATAATTACCATTTTCAAGTCTAATTAATCTTGGTTTTATCTTACCCATATCCATATTAAGCCCATAAAGTTCTAGTTTTAAATTTTCAAATTCAGGTAAATTTTCAACTACTAAATGAGTAATATCCATTGCCTGTAGAGGTTTAGGATTAAGTGAAATTTTAACCATTTTATCTTTAAATTTATATTCACAATTTTCTTTATTTAAATTACATTCTAAGGGAAGTAAATTTTCATTTGAAAAACTTGGCAAAAGCCCATATAAAGCAATGCCAAGTATAATAACAAAGATTAAAATAAGAAAAATTTTATTTTTTATCATTTGTTGTGTTATCACCCTTTGGTTTTGGGTGGTTAGGCTTTTTAAGTTCTTTGCTAGAAATATTTTTAAGCTCTATACTTTCTTTATTATCAAAAACAAGAGTTAAATCAGCCCTAGTATTTGCATCAACTGGATTTTTAATATCTAAAAGCATTATATGATAACTGCCAGGTCTTAAAGCAGTATTAGAATGAGCTTTAATATCTATCTTATCAACCTTAATCATAGACATTTTGCCATCTTGATTAGTATGAGTGTGAAGTTCTACCTTATCGCTTAAATTTGATTTTGCACTAACTAAGGCTATGTCTTTGTCGCTGTTATTTTTAAGCGTTAAAAAGATAGCACTATTTTTTGCATTTGGAGGAGTTTGTTTAACAAAAACATCCTCTACGCTAATATCTGCTGCAAAGAGCCCAAGGCTTAAAAGACTTAAAGAAAGCATCGCTTTTTTCATATTTTCTCCTTTGAATATATTGCTTGTAAAAAACAAGTTTTGTATTATAAAAAATAAAAATTAACTTTTTGCAAACGATTATTAAATTTGAGTTGTTTTTAATAAATATTTTTAGATTTGCTTTTATTTAAGAAAAAAATAATATAATTTCACTTTAATTTCATTTCAATAAGGATAAATTTTGTTAAGATTAATTACGATTTTTTTTCTTTTCATAACTAGCTTATTCGCCTCTGCTGATTTGGTAAAAATTTATTTAAATGACGGCTTAGAAGCTGTTGGTGTGGCTATTGAAAAAGAACTTGCAAATAAAAATCTTTGGCTTGAGCAACTAGCAAATAAGGATATTTCTTTGGGATATTATGATAATGATGCCTTTATCGTTAGGACAAATAAAACAGATAAGGTAGTAAGGGTTTATTCTTATAAAAACGGGGTTTTACAGCAACAATTTGAACAAAAAGATGTAATTACCGGCTTAATGGGCGATAAAGAAAAAGAAGGCGATTTAAAAACGCCTGTTGGTTTTTATGAGCTGGGTCGTAAGTTTAGACCTGATCAGTATTATGGACCTCTTGCTTTTGCTACTTCTTATCCAAATTTACTTGATCAGTTACAAGGTAAAACAGGTGGTGGAATTTGGATTCATGGTTATCCTCTTGATGGAGAAAGGCTTGATGAATTCAAAACGAGAGGTTGTATAGCTTTAACAAATGACCAATTGGAAAATTTTTCAAAGGTGCTTGATGATGGTAAAACTAAGGTCTTTGTTTTAACAGAAGAAAAGGATTATGTAAGTGCCTCAAAGGATGAGATAGCAGGACTTTTTGCTGATTTATTTGCTTGGAAACATGCTTGGACAATTAGCGATGTTGATACCTATCTAAGTTTTTATGATAAGGATAATTTTAGACGCTTTGATAAGAGTCAGTTTTCACAATTTGCCGAAATGAAAAGAAGTATTTTTTCGCGCAAAGAACATAAGGTTATTAAATTCTCAAATATCTCTATAAGCCCTTATCCAAATATAAATGGCGATAAAATGTATAGGATATCATTTTTTGAAGATTATTACACAAAAAATTATCAATTTAGAGGCGATAAGGTTTTGTATGTAAGGTTAGGAAATAATGGCAAGATGCAAATTCTCGCAGAAAAATAATGTCTTTAATTAGAATAAATCAAAAATTCTACGAAGCAAATTTAAATAAAATTGCAACTAGGGCAGGTGGTTTTAATAAGATAATTTGCGTTTTTAAAGATAATGCTTATGGGCACTCAGCCACGCTTTTAGCACCCATTGCAAAAAATATGGGTGTAAATTTCATAGCCGTTAAAAATGAAGGTGAGGCTAATGAGTTAAAGGCTTTTTTTGATAATATCTTAATCCTATCTCATATCCCAAATAGCAATGAAAACTCAGCCTTTATTTATGCCTTAAATGATATCTCAAAAGCCCGTTTATTTAAAGAAAATACTCGCATTCATTTAAAAATAGATACAGCAATGCATAGAAATGGCGTTTGTGTTCAAAATTTAGAATTTGCCTATAAAGAAATTTTAAAAAATAAGCTAAATTTAGAAGGAATTTTTACGCATTTTGCGGGTTCTGATGAAATGGACGCAAGTTTTTTTATACAAAAAAATATCTTTGAAATGGCTAAGAAAATTATAAAAAATTTAGCTAAAAAAGATTTGCTTTTTCATTCTTATAATTCATCGGCCCTTTTTAGAACAAATAATTTTCCAAAAGATGAGTTATGCAGGGTAGGTTTAACGCAGTTTGGTTATGGTGATGAAAGTTTGCAAAAAATTTTAAGTTTATACGCTCATAAACTTAGTTCTAGGGTTTTAGAAGTCGGGCAAGGTGTGGGCTATGGTGGTAAATTTGTAGCAAAAGAAAGTATAAATATAGCAACTTATGATTTAGGCTATGCGGATGGTTTATTTAGATACAATGGAAAAGGAATTTTGTATTTAGCAAATGGTAAAAAAATGCTTGGTAGAATGTCTATGGATAGTTTTTCTTGCGAAGATAGTGGGGATGAAATTTGTGTTTTAAAAGACGCTCAAATTTGGGCAGATTTTTTTAACACTATAAGCTATGAAATTTTAGTAAAATTACACCCAAATATTAAAAGAATTCTTGTTTAATGTTTAATATAGTCTTAGTAAATCCACGCATTCCACAAAATACAGGTAGCATCGGTAGAATGTGTTTTAATGCAGGTTTTACCTTACATATCATAAAGCCTACCATTTTTGATATATCAAATAAGGCACTTAAAAGGGCTGGTCTTGATTATTGGGCTAAGTTAGAACCTATTATTTGGGAGAATTTAGACGAGTTTTTGGCTAAGAATTTAGCTTTTCAACAACAGTTCTTTTTTGCTACAACTAAGGGCGTTAAAGCTTATTTTGAAGTTAAATTTAAAGAAGGGGATTACCTATTTTTTGGCAGTGAAAGCTTTGGTTTGCCTTTATCATTAATGGATTTAAATAAAGAAAATATGATTAAAATTCCTATGAAAGAATGTGGCAGAAGTTTAAATTTGGCCACAAGCGTTGGCATTATAAGCTATGAAGCATTAAGGCAAAATTTTACTTATTTTAAGGCTTAGTTTATACAAGTATTTTAAAAATTTTTGTTTGTAAAATAAAAAAATTGATATAATTAATTATTAAAAAACCAAGGATAAACAATGAAAAAAATATTAATTATTTTATTGTGTTTAAATTTATATGCCCTAGATTATAAAAATTCTAATAATTTATATGAGTATAATGAAAAAAATATAGTACTTTTTGCATCAATATACGAGATTGCAAAGATTGAAAATAGAGAATAAATATACAATTTTAAAGTTTTGAATGGAAACACACAATCAAAAATAATATCAGAAGGACAAAGATAAATATTGTTTTAAACAATAAAAAAGTATGGCTATCTATTACTAATATTTCTTATAGGTTGGTAATTAATAAGCTAAATATTAGTAATGAGACGAAGCTTATCTTAAAATATAAAGAATACGACATTGGCAAAAAAGAAATAAAAGCAAATTTGTTTTTTAATAATAATGAAATTGAGATTGTGTTTAATAGTCCTATATAAAAACATATATTACATATAAAATTTTTACACCAGATACTTCTGTATAGATATTCTGATGATTATTCTGAAAAAAACAAAATTTTACAGAGTTTAGTTTGCTATGAATATGGAAATAATTCATGTTATATTCATACAGGACATATACCAATGACTACATTACAACTTAACTATAATTGGGAAAAATTATATAATTATCTTATATAAAATCAAATAGACCAAGATATACAATATGTTGGAATATTGTATATTATTAAAGAAATTTAATGATTTTTTTATATTTTTATTTATTTTTATATGCAGAATGTGCTTACTTCTCGTATTAAAGCTTGTAATTTAAACAGGAAAAATTTGTATACAAATATAAAAAATCGTTGTAATTTTGAATATATTCCACAATTTATTATGCAAGATAATAAATTAGTATTTCAAAAAAATTACTAAGCTTGTTTTTTTTACATTAGATTCTCTTAGAGGCAAATTTCAAAATATTTTTTGGATATATAATCCAAAAATAATTAAAAAATGTATTTATCCAAAAATGATACCATTATATTTATATGAACATGAAAATTATAAAGATATGAATGATTATGATATTTTTATGATTGAGATAGATAATAGCATAAGACCTAAGATAAAAATTAGATGTGCTTTATATACATACTAGCGATTTTTCAAAAGCTTTAGTAGGAAAAGTGTTTGAAAGTGGTAAGATACTTACATATGCAGTAAGTTTTTCAGATTTAAAAAACGAAAAAATTTATAAAAATGGCTATACTTTAAGTATAATTTTTGAAATTTCATAATAAGGTTTTTTTAAAGCTAATTGGTTTTTTAAGGATTAAAAATATAGTAAATTATATTTAAATTCCATTATGCAAATTTAAATTTACATAATGGATTATTGTTGAGATGACATTAATTATTGCATTTCTTTTGCTAAAATTCTATCGCATATTATTGTGGTTGCCATAATGCAGTTTTCCATATCGATTTTATCATCTTTAAAATGAATGTATTCATAGTCTTCAAGTAAGCTTGCAAGGTATTTTGCCCTAGAAAATATATGTTGAGTTCTATATGAAAATACTTATTTAATATCTACTCCATCGCCACCATTTTGTTTAATTTTATTTAAACACCAATCAAATTTAGCATTAAGTTTATCTTCATGTGTTTCATAATAATTTCTATCTTTTATAGCATTATTCTTTAACTCATCTTTGCTACAAATAAAATATCAAGTAAGCTAAATACTAAAATTTTAACTTTCATTGTAAAACTCCTTGAAAAATTTCGACGTTATAATACAAAAAGATTAAAAATAATATTTAATTTAAGCGACTGAAAAAGTCGCTTAAATTAACAAGAATAGCAGGTTTTAAACTCATAAGCAGTAGGCCTAGCCTCAACCGGCCACACTTGAGTTTCAAATTTTAAATGTTGATAATCATCTATAAAAATATCACTCATAACAGGCTTTAAAAAGGTATTGTAACGAATTAGGGCCTCTAAACTTCCTCTTAGAGTGTGAGGTAATTGTTCTATACCTTTTTCGCGAATTTCATCCAAGGTTAATTCAAATAAATTTTCATCCATAGGACCAACAGGCGTAGTTTTATTTTCTATGCCATCAAGCCCTGCCATTAACAAGCTTACAAAGGCAAGATAAGGACAAGAGGTACTATCAGGGAAACGAATTTCAATGCGAGCTGAATTTTTGCCTGTGCCATAAGGTACGCGACAACTTGCACTTCTATTTTGACAAGAATAGGTTAAAATGCAAGGTGCTTCAAAACCAGGGATAATCCTTTTGTACGAATTTGAACTTGGATTTGTAAAGGCTGCTACACTTCTAGCATTTTTTAAAATTCCACCTATATAATGAATAGCTGTTTGGCTAAGACCTCCATAGCCATCTTTATCATAAAATAAATTTACCCCGTCTTTCCACAAACTCATATGTACATGCATTCCATTGCCATTATCACCATATAAAGGTTTTGGCATAAAGGTAGCTGTTTTGCCATTTAAATGAGCTACCATTTTTACTACATATTTATAAATTTGTACATTATCAGCAGCCTCAACTAAGGTGCCAAAATTTATACCAATTTCAGATTGTCCCTGTGCTACTTCGTGGTGATGAACAAAGGTTTTAAGACCAACTTTTTCAAGAGTTTGAACCATTTCAGCTCTAATATCAACAAAAGAATCAACAGGTTGAACTGGAAAATAACCACCCTTAGCCCTTGGTCTATGCCCTGTATTATAGCCATCAATATAGTCCTTATCATCGTTCCACTCGCCTTCTTCTGTATCTACTTCAAATTTCATACAATTTGAACTATCTACGATTTTTACATTATCAAAGATAAAAAATTCATTTTCAGGTCCAAAATAAGCAGTATCAGCAATGCCACTATTTTTTAGATAATTCATAGCCTTTTTTGCTATACTTCTAGGGCATTTTTCATACATTTGCCCCTTATAAATATCATAAACATCACAAAATACAACTATAGTTTGGTCGGCCGTAAAGGGGTCTAAAAACGCACTTTGTGCGTCAGGTTTTAAAATCATATCAGATTTATCAATAGGTTGCCAAGCCTTAACCGAACTTGCATCAAAAGGAATTCCTGCTTCAAAAGTTTCCTTGCTAATAGCGTGTATATTATAGGTAATATGATGCCAAGTACCTATCATATCAGTAAAACGAAAATCAGCAAAAATTACCTCATTTTTTTCACAAAACTTAAAAAATTCGTCAATATTATTAACAAATTTACCCATTTTTTACTCCTTCTAAGAATTAATTTTTAAAATTGTAGCATAAAATTTTTAATTAAGCTTTAATTAAAAAAAATTTTTTACATTTTTTAAAATTTTATTTTTAAAAGTCCTTTCAAAGCCTTAAAAATAGCCTAGTAATGAAAATAATTTTTATAAAAAAGAAACAAAAGACTAATTTAATATGAAAAATATGTAAAAAATAACGACAAATTAAAATAAATAGACTATAATTTTAAGTATTAAACTATAAAAAGGGAAAGTTATGACTCAAGAAGAACTTGATGCTTTAATGGAGGGAGATGTTTCTCTTGATGAAGAAAACACAGATAAGCTTGAAGATGATGAAAGCTTGAAAGACTTGGAGGATAAGGGCGATAATGTTATGCTTGAAAATGTTAAAATCGCTGATTATTCCCCACATCCTGATGTACTTTGGCCACCTCCTCCACCAAATGACCAACACAAGGTAGTTCACCAGCTTGATGATGTGACAAAGGATAGCGAAGTAAAGGCTACTGAGTTATTAGAAAAACTTGAAAGTATTAATAATTTCTTTGCAAATTCTGAAACCCTAATGAGTGAGTTAAATAAGGTTTTTGATAAAAATATAGAAATTTTTACTAAGCTAAATACTAAATTTCCACATGTTGTAAGCTTTGTTGAAGCGCTTGAATTAAATAAAAATATTAAAGACAAAAGCAAGGAAATAGCTACAAATTTGCAAGATGGGCAAGATGAAGTTATTATGGCAATGGATGCTATGCAGTATCAAGATATACATAGACAAAAAATTGAACGCGTTATTAATGTTATGAGAGCATTGAGTCGCTATATGAGTTCTTTATTTGAGGGCAAGATTGATGATAAAAAACGCGTTGGTTCAGCCGTTCATATCGAAGGGGATATAAATACTGATGTAGTAAGCAATGATGATATCGAGGCACTGATTGCATCATTAGGACAAAAATGATTATACCCGAACTTGTCGCACCAGCGGGAAATTTTACTAAGTTAAAAATAGCCTTAGCATATGGTGCTGACGCTGTTTATGCCGGGGTTAATAATTTTTCTTTAAGGGCTAGAACAGATAGGGAATTTGATTATGATAGCTTTGAAGAGGCTATAAAATACACTCATAAAATGGGTAAAAAAATTTATGTTACATTAAATGGCTTTTATCTAAGTGGTCAAATAGAAGGCTTAAAAAGACATATTTTAAGGCTTTATGAAATGAGGCCTGATGCTTTTATAGTGGCGTCCTTAGGAACTATTTATTTACTTAAAGAGCTAGCCCCTGATATAAATTTACATATTTCAACTCAAGCAAATGTTTTAAATTACTTAGATGCTAAAATGTATAAAGAACTCGGGGTAAAACGCGTAGTTATAGCAAGAGAACTTGGTTTAAATGATGCAAAAATTATCAAAGAAAAAACGAATTTAGAACTTGAAGCATTTGTGCATGGGTCTATGTGTTTTGCATATTCTGGACGCTGTTTGATAAGTTCTGTGCAAAGTGGCAGGATGAGTAATAGGGGGAGTTGTGCTAATGATTGTCGCTTTAAATACGAACTTTATGCTAAAAATGAAGAAAATGGCGTTTTGTTTCGTTTAGAAGAAGATGAAGAAGGTACTCATGTGTTTAATTCTAAGGACTTAAATTTGTGTGCTTATATACAAAAAATTATGAAAGAAAATTGTATAAATGCCTTTAAAATCGAGGGTCGTACTAAAAGTGAGTATTATGTAGCACTTACAACTCGCACCTATAAGATGGCTATAATGGATGCTTTAAATGATAGCTTTAACGCTAAAAAATATGAAAATGAAATTAATACCTTAAAAAATCGTGGTTTTACAGATGGTTATTTGATACAAAGGGCCTTTGAAAAACAAAATACTCAAAATCATTTCTCAAGCATAGAAGAAGGGACTCACCAAGTTCATGGAATTTGTGAGGATGGCAAGTTTATTAAATGCAAAGGTAAAATTGTTTTAAATACAGCTTATGAGCTTTTGACACCCTTAAATTCAAATTTAAAAGAATGTGATAATGAAATTGGTAAAATTTATAAAAAAGATGATAAATTTTTTGTTGAATTTAAAGAACTTATAACAAAAAATGGTAAAAGCATGAGTGAAATTCATAGTGGCAATGAAAATGCTATCAAAATGCCAAGCGAAGTTAGTGAATTTAGCTTTTTAAGAAAGGAAATTTAAATGGCTTTTGTGTCTATTATAATGGGAAGTAAGAGTGATTATGAACTTATTACTGAAAGCGTTAAAATACTTGAAAAATTCGGAGTTAAGTATGAATTAGTAATTAGTTCAGCACACCGAAGCCCTGAAAGAACTAAAAAATATGTAAAACAAGCAGAAGATAAAGGAGCTAAGGTATTTATAGCAGTAGCAGGTATGGCAGCACATTTAGCAGGGGCTGTTGCAGCACTTACTATAAAGCCTGTAATTGGCGTACCCATGCCAGGAAGTGCTTTAGCTAGTATGGATTCATTATTTTCAACCGTGCAAATGCCAAAGGGAATTCCAGTAGCAACCCTTGCTGTAGGTAGGGCAGGGGCTATTAATGCAGCCTATTTAGCTGTGCAAATTCTAGCCTTAAATGATGAAAATTTAGCCAATGCTTTAAGGGATGAAAGAAGTGAAAATGAGGAGAATTTGATTAAGGATTCTAAGTCTGTGGAAGTTTTATTGTAAAGGATTTTTATGCAAACTTATTTAGAACTTGAAGAATTTTGCAAATTAGTGCATTTAAATGAGGACGTCGTTAAGGGAATGATGGCAAATGGTGCCTTAAATTTTAAAGAAGAAGATGGCAAAATTTATATAGAGGCAAATCAAGGTACCTTTAGCGTGGTGCCAAGTTCTGTTTCAAAAAATTCAATGGTAAATTCAATGACCTTAGCAGGTGAAAGCTTTGTTGAAAAAACTATAGGAACCATTTTAAATTTGCATGAAAAGGTGCTTGATGCAAAGGATGAAACCCTTGATACTTTAAAAAATGAAAATAAATTCTTAAAAGATGCCCTTTATTCAATGCAAGAACTTTACGATGAAGATAGAAAGACGATAGATACCTTAAATCAAGAATTAAAACACGCCAGAGAAGAGGCTGAGTTTATGAAAAGAAAATATAAATTAATGTGGAATAAAACAATGGAGGCCTTTGGTGTAAATTCTGATAAAAAAATGGCTGAAAATAAGGAAGAAAAAAATTCTAAAGAAAAAAATTCTAAAGAAGAAAATATTAAAGAAGAAGCCGAAAATATAGAAATTTTAGAAGAAAATTTAGAACAAAGTGAGCAAAAATGACATTTTCGCAAATAATATTAAGTTTACAAGATTTTTGGCAAAAACAAGGATGTGCTATTATGCAGCCTTACGATATGCCAGCAGGGGCTGGTACCTTTCACCCTGCTACTTTTTTAAGAAGTTTAGGCAAAAAACCCTTTGCCACTGCGTACGTAGCCCCTAGTAGAAGGCCAACAGATGGAAGATATGGGGAAAATCCAAATCGCTTAGGGGCTTATTATCAATTTCAAGTACTCATTAAGCCAAGCCCTGATAATATCCAAGAATTGTATTTAAAAAGTATTGAAAATTTAGGTTTTGATTTAAAAAAGCATGATATTCGTTTTATAGAAGATAACTGGGAAAGCCCAAGTCTTGGTGCGTGGGGACTTGGATGGGAAGTTTGGCTTGATGGAATGGAGATTACTCAATTTACTTATTTTCAACAAGTTGGAGGCATTGCTGTTGACTTAGTAAGTGCTGAAATTACCTATGGTTTAGAACGACTTGCTATGTATATTCAAAATGTAAATAATGTTTATGACATAGTTTGGAATGAGTTTAATGGTGAAAAAATCACTTATAATGATATACACAAGCAAAGCGAATTTGAGTATAGTAAGTATAATTTTGAAGTAAGTAATGTAGAAATTTTAAATGAAAATTTTGAAAATGCCTATAAAGAATGTAAGCAAATTTTAGAAAAGGGCCTTGCCTTACCAGCTTATGATTATTGTATGTTAGCAGCCCATACTTTTAATTTACTTGATGCAAGAGGGGCTATTTCAGTGGCTAAAAGGCAAGATTATATGCTTAAAATTAGAGAGCTATCAAAATCTTGTGCTAGTGTTTATAAGCAAAGCTTAAATGAGAATTAAATGAAACTTAGTGAAATTTATAATTTTTTAGATAATTTAAGTCCCTTTGCTAACCAAGAAGAATGGGATAATAGTGGCTTGTTATTAGGTAATGAAAACGATGAGATAAAAACCATTTATTTAAGCCTTGATATAGATGAAAATTTGATTGAAAAGGCAGAAGAAAATTCTTTATTTATAACTCATCATCCTTTGATTTTTAAGGGTTTAAAGAATTTAGCCAATGATAAATACCCTAGCTTATTTATAAAAGAAATAATTAAAAAAAATATAAGCTTGATTGTTATGCATACAAATTATGATTTATCTCATTTAAATGCGTATTTTGTGAAAGAAATTTTAGGTTATAAAAACTTTACACAGGATAAATTTTTAATATATGTAGAAGTAAATACAAGCTTTAAGACACTTTGTGATGATATAAAAAAGAGTTTAAATTTAGAAATTTTAAGAACTAGTTTTTGTGGTAAGCAAAATATTAAAACCCTTGCAATTTGTACTGGAAGTGGGGGAGATTTGATAAATTTAGTTAAGGCTGATTGTTTTTTAAGTGGAGATTTTAAGTATCATATGGCCTTAGAAGCCATTAGCAATAAGTTAAATTTAATAGATTTAGGGCATTATGAAAGCGAGAGATATTTTGCACAAAGTTTAAAAAAATACTTGCAAAAATTGCCCTTAAAGGTTATAATATCAGTTTCAAAAAATCCATTTCAATATTTTTAAGGAAATTCTATGAACAAGTACCTTGAACAATTAGTGTTTTTATCAAAGATAGACCAAGAGATTGATAGCTTTGAACCAAAGATTGAAGATATTAGTAAGGCTTTAAGATTATCTGAGAATAAAATTAATAAAATCAATACCCAGCTTTCACAAATTGATGATGAGATAAAAGACATAGAACAACAAAAGGTGCAAAATAATAATCACATAGCAGAATT
The DNA here is from genome assembly GCF_008633915.1 of Campylobacter sp. LR291e. Taxonomy (GTDB): domain Bacteria; phylum Campylobacterota; class Campylobacteria; order Campylobacterales; family Campylobacteraceae; genus Campylobacter_D. The sequence continues at coordinate 109,338 of NZ_VJNV01000032.1, forward strand.
TAATGCAAAAATAAAAGAACTTTCTAAAAAAAGTGCCTTGATTAAAACAGAAAGAGAGGCAAATGCCTTAAAGGTAGAAGAAGGCATAGCAAAAGAACAATTAAAGGCTGCAGATACTGAGATAATAAGACTTGACGAGCTATTAAGCAATAAACAAGGCTTTAAAAATGAGCTTTTAGAACAAAAAACAAAGGAAGAAGAAGAATTTACAAATATTCAAACTAGCATTCAAAAACAGATTAACGATATAGAAAAAGAAAGAATGGTAGTTTATGATAAAAAAACTAAGCTTGTCGGTGATATAAATCAAAGAATGTTAAGCTTTTATGAAAAAATTCGCAAATGGGCAAAAAATACAGCTGTAATTCCTGTTCGCAAACAAGCTTGTTATGGTTGTTTTATGAGAATTTATGATAAGACTTATTTGGATATCTTAAAGGGTGAAGAGATTGTAACTTGCCCACATTGTGGTAGAATTTTATATATTGAAGATGAAAAAGCCCATAATTTAATTAGTAAAAAAGAAGAAAAAAAAGAAAGTAAAAGCACTAAAAAAGCTAGTACAAAGATGACTACAAATACAAAAACAGCTACAAAGGCAAAAGCTACTTCGGCAAAAAGTACTAGCAAAACTGACACTAAGAGTACAAAAAGTACAAAGAGCGTAAAAACAAGTACTAAATCAAAAAGCACAAAGAGTTGATTTTTTTTTATTATTTAATCTTAATCATACTTTTTATACCTTTAAGCCCCTTTATTTTCATATTTTCATTTTGTAAGGAAAAATATAAACAAAGCTTAAAGGCAAGATTTTTTTTATATAAAAATTTAATTCAAAAAAAAGCAGATGTACATTTTCATGCTTGTTCTTATGGGGAAGTTAATAGCATTAAAGAATTAAGTTTAAATTATGATAGTAGAATTTCAGTTATCACTCAAACGGGTTTTGATTTGGCTAAAAGTTTTTGTTCTAAGGTAAATTTTTTAGCCTTTGAGATATTTTTGCCTTTTTGGTTGAGTAAAACCAAGGTGTTAGTTATTTTTGAGGCTGAATTTTGGTTAATGCTTGTATTTATAGCAAAATTAAAAGAGGCTAAAATACTTTTAATAAACGCTAGAATTTCTGATAATTCTTATTCTTCTTATAAAAAATTTTCTTTTTTTTATAAAAAAATTTTTTCTTATATAGATGAAATTTTTGTACAAAGTGATAAAGATAAAACTAGATTTAGCGAACTTGGGGCAAAAAATATTAAGGTTTTTACAAATATTAAAAGCACTTTAAAAATTAATCCTAGTAAAAAATATACTAAATTTAAAGAAAAATTAATAATTTTTGCAAGTACTCATAAGGGCGAAGAAGAACTTTTATTACAAAATTTCAAGCTAGAAAAAAATGAAAAATTAATCATAGCCCCAAGACACCCTGAACGTTTTGTGGAGGTTGAGACTTTGCTAAAGGACTTAAATTTAAGCTTTGATAAATTTTCAAATTTAAACGATATTAGCGAATTTAATAAAGAAATTTTGCTTTTAGATAAATTAGGTGAGCTTGTAAATTTTTATGCGATTAGTGATATAGTGGTACTTTGTGGTTCTTTTATTGATAATATAGGAGGGCACAATCCTATAGAGGTTGCAAGTTTTGATAATGTTTTAATAAGTGGCAAATTTATACACAATCAAAAAAGTCTCTTTGAAATGGTTGAAAATGTGTGTTTTTGTGAAAATTTACAGGACTTAAATGATTTTATACATAATTTTAAAACAAGGGCAAAATTAAAATCAAAACTAGATTTAAGCCCTATAATGCAAAGTATTCAAGATGGTATTAATGCAAGAAAAAGCATATAAATTACTAGCTTTGCAAGAAAAAATTTCACACTCAAAGGCAAAGGATTTAATCGATAGGGGTTTAGTGTTTGTAAATGGACAAAAAATTGCAGTTGCTAGGTCTTTATTAAATTCAAGTGTTAAATTTAAAATTAAAAAAATGCAAGATATTAAAATTATCTTTGAAGATGAAAAAATTATAGCTGTAAATAAACCAAATTCTTTAATAAGTGAGAATTTGCAAGAACTTTTCAAAGCAAGGCTTTTAAATAGGCTTGATAAAGAAACTAGTGGGCTTATCTTGCTTTGTAAGGATGAGAATTTTCGCCAACTTTGCATAAATGAGTTTAAAAAACAAAGAGTTTTTAAAAGCTATATAGCCATACTTGATGGCATAATAGCCCAAGAAATTGAGATAAATGAGCCTATGTTAACTACAAAGGGTAAGAGTGGGGCTATTAGTAAAATTTCAAAACAAGGACTAGAAGCAAATTCTTTAATAATACCCTTAATGGTTGCTAAGCATAAAAGTTTGGTTAAAATTATCATTAAAACGGGTCGCACTCATCAAATTAGACTGCATACTTCTTTTATAAAACATGGTGTTATAGGCGATGAAAAATATGCTAAAATTAAGGCTGATAGAATGTATTTGCATAGCTTTGAAATAGGGCTTTTAGATTATAAATTTAAGGCCTTGCCAGATGATAGTTTTTCAAATTTTGGTTTTGAGTTAAAAAATTTTGATTTTTAAAGCTATTTAAGCAAAAATTTTATAAAATGCGAAGTTTAAAATTTTAATAAAAAAGGTAAAAATTGTTTGAACTTGTAAGCGAATCTTTTAAAACTGCTATTAATAAACTTCGTTTTATAGATGATGAAAAGGCACTTAAAAACGCCTTAGATACACTAAAAAAAGCCCTTTTAAAGGCTGATGTGCATCATAAAGTAGTAAAAGAACTTTTAGTTTTAATAGAAGAAGATTTAAAAAAAAGTGGTATAGGACAGCAACAATTTTTATTAGCCATTAAGAAAAATTTAGAAGAAATTTTAAGTATTAAGGGTGCAAATTCGGGTTTTGTGTTTGCCTTAAAGCCACCAACTATCGTTTTAATGGTAGGACTTCAAGGTGGAGGTAAGACAACTAGCACGGTTAAATTAGCCAATTACTTAAAATTACGCAATAAAAAGGTATTAATCGCAGCCTGTGATTTACAAAGATTGGCCGCTGTTGAACAATTAAAACAACTTTGCGAAAGCAATGAATTAACACTTTTTTATATAGAAAATGAAACAAATCCTTTAAAGGTAGCTAAAGAAGCACTTAAAAAAGCAAAAGAAAGCATGGTGGATGTTTTGTTTGTCGATACTGCTGGTCGTTTGGCTATTGATGAGCCTTTGATGCAAGAATTAAGAGATATTAAGCAAAGTTTAAACCCTGATGAAATTTTTTATGTAGCCGATGCTATGAGTGGGCAAGATGGGGTAAAAACTGCTGTAGCTTTTAATGATAGTTTAGGCATTAGTGGGGTTATTTTAAGCAAATTTGATGCTGATACAAAGGGTGGGGTTGCACTTGGTATAGCTAAACAAATAGGAATTCCTTTGCGTTTTGTCGGTGTTGGTGAAAAGGTAGCTGACTTAGAATTATTTGTACCTGATAGAATAGTAAGTCGCATTATGGGCGAGGGTGACCTAGCTACTTTAGCTGAAAAAACAGCAGCCGTAATTAGTGAAAAAGATGCGAAAAAATTAACTCAAAAGATTAAAAAAGGGGCTTTTAATTTTGAAGATTTTCTAAATCAAATGGAAAGTATGAAAAAGTTAGGAAGTATGAAATCTTTAATAGGAATGATACCTGGTCTTTCAAATATGGCTTCTCAATTAAAAGATATAGACCTTGAAAATTCAAAAGAAATTATTCATATAAAGGCAATGATTTCATCAATGACCTTAAAAGAAAGGCAAAACCCTGAACTTTTAAATAATGCTAGAAAAAGAAGAATTGCATTAGGAGCTGGTTTATCTCAAATTCAAGTAAATCGTTTTTTAAAGCAGTTTGAAAATGCTGCAAAACTTGCAAAACGTTTTTCGGGTAAAAAAGGAATGGATAGCTTAATGCAGATGATGAATCAAGCAAGAAGACCTATGTGAAATTTTATTTATAAATATTAGTGGTATTTATAAATAAAATTTTTTAAAAGTTTTAAGGAGAAAATATGACAGTAGTTAGACTTACAAGAATGGGTAGGACCAAAAGACCATTTTATCGTATCGTTGTAACTGATAGTAGAAAACGTAGAGATGGTGGCTGGATCGAAAGTATAGGATATTATAATCCTATGGTAGAACCAGAAGTAGTAAAATTTGACACTGAAAGATTAAATTATTGGAAAAGCGTCGGTGCTAGACTTAGCGATAAAGTTATTTCTATTACTAGTAAATAATTATGGTTGAGAAATTTTTAGAAGAATATGCAAAATTAATAGCTCAATATCCTGAAAAAATTTCCATAGAAAAGCTTGATTTGGGCGATAATTTTGTAGAACTTATTCTTTATGCGGACAAGGCTGATACGGGTAAATTGATAGGTAGAAATGGCAAGATGATTAATGCTATTAAAACTGTGATTTCAGCTTATAAAAGCAAGGATGATACTAATTATAGAGTCACGGTTAAAGCCATTGAATGAATTATTAAAGGTTGCAAAACTTGGTAAAACTATAGGTTTAAATGGCCATTTAAGATTGCATAATTTAAGTGATTTTTTATCTCAGTTTAAAAAAGGTGCTACTTTTTTTTGTAATGACAAAACACTTACTATCAAAGCTTTTAATAAGGATAATCTAACTATCTTATTTGAAGGCTTTGAAGATATAAATTTAGCTAAGAATTTAGTAAATAAAGAACTTTATCAAAGTATAGAAAAAACTCGCAAAGAATGCAAACTTAAAAAGGATGAATTTTTTTATTTTGATATTTTAAAATGCGAGGTTTATGATAGCAAACAAAGACTTGGAAAAGTTGTTGATATTTTAGAAAATACTTCTTCTTGTTTGTTTGAAATTAACACCGATGAAACACTTATAAAACAAGGTTTAGCTAAGAATTTTTATATACCTTACATTGATAAATATGTTTTAAGTGTTGATATAAAAAATTTTAAAATTAATTGTAGCGACGAGGCTATTTATATCTTGGAAAATTCATAATGAAACTTTCTTTTGTGTCTTTATTTTCAAATTTAATCGAGTTTTATTTTTCTGATTCTATACTTTCAAGGGCTAGGAAAAATAATTTATTTTCTTTAAATTTCATAAATCCTAGAGATTTTAGCAAGGATATACATAAAAAGGTAGATGATTATAAAATAGGAGGTGGGGCTGGTCTTTTAATGCAAATTCAACCTCTTTTTGATAGTTTAGAATTCATAAAAAAGCAAGATTCAAAGGCTCATTTTATCTTTTTAAACCCTTGTGCTAAGACCTTTACTCAAAAGGATGCAAAAAGACTTAGTAAAAAAGAACATATTGTCTTTGTTTGTGGAAGATATGAAGGAATTGATGAAAGAGTGATTGAACTTTTTGCAAATGAAATTTTTAGCGTTAGTGACGTGATTTTAACAGGTGGAGAGTTAGCTGCCCTTGTTTTAAGTGATGCGATTTTAAGAAATGTGGATGAGGTCTTAGGCAATGAAAAAAGTCTAGAAGAAGAAAGCTTTGAAGATAATTTATTAGAAGCTCCTGCTTTTGCAAAGCCCTTTGATTTTGATACAAGTAAAAAAGCTAAAATTTTTAATCCTCCTTCAGTGTTTTTAAAGGGTAATCACGCTAAAATTGCCGATTTAAAATACATTTTAGCGTCTTGCAAAACGAAATTTTTTAGGCCAGATTTATTCTTGGAGCATGAACGCAAAAAGTAAGGAAAAGATATGAAAAATAAATATATTGAGCAGTTTGAGGCAAAACAAATTGGAGAAAAAAAGGTTTCTGATTTTCGTGCTGGTGATACTTTAAAACTTGCTATTCGTATCAAAGAAGGCGATAAGTCAAGAATTCAAAATTTCGAGGGTGTTTGCATAGCTAGAAGAGGTAATGGAGTAGGTGAAACATTTATTGTACGCAAGATTGGTGCTAATAATATAGGTGTTGAAAGAATTTTCCCTATTTATAGCGAAAGCCTTGAAAGCATTAGCGTACTTAGAAGAGGGCATGTTAGACGTGCTAGATTATTTTATCTTAGACAAAGACGTGGTAAGGCTGCTCGTATCAAAGAACTTAAAAAATAGTAGTTTAGCTTTAAAATTTGAGTTTTTCTCAAATTTTTGCTATTTAAACATTCATATTCTTAGCTTCATTTATTTATCATTTAAAAATTTTTCTAGGATTATGAATTTATTAAAATATGGAATTTATTATGAATTGGAAAAAAGATTCTTGGAAAAACTATCCTATAAAGCAACAACCTGTTTATCCAAATGAAAAAGAGTTAAATAAAACTCTAGCAAAGCTTGAAAAATTACCTCCTCTTGTCTTTGCTGGTGAAATCAGAAATTTACAAAAAAATCTCGCAAGGGTCACTAGAAAAGAGGCCTTTTTATTGCAGGGTGGAGATTGTGCTGAAAGCTTTGAAAATTTCGGTGCTGTAAATATTAGGGATATGTTTAAGCTTTTATTGCAAATGGCTATTGTGCTAACCTTTGCAGGTGGCTGTCCCGTGGTTAAGATAGGTCGCATTGCTGGGCAGTTTGCAAAGCCTAGGAGTTCTGATTTTGAAGAGGTTAATGGGGTTAGTTTGCCAAGTTATAGAGGCGATATTATAAATGGTTTTGAATTTGATGAAAAGGCGAGAGTGCCTAGTCCTAAACGTATGATAGAAGCGTATTATCAAAGTGCTACGACTTTAAATTTATTAAGAGGTTTTGCTAAGGGTGGTTTAGCTGATTTACACGAAGTTCATCGCTGGAATTTGGGCTTTTTGAAAAAGAGTAAATTGCAAAAACAATACACAGATATAAGTGAAAAAATTTCAGAGACCCTAGCCTTTATGGAAGCTTGTGGTATCAATACTGGCAATGTCCCAAGCTTAAAAGAAGTTTCTATATATACTTCGCATGAGGCCTTACTTTTGCCTTATGAAGAAGCACTTACTAGGGTTGATAGTTTAAGCAATGAAATTTATGATTGTTCTGCCCATATGCTTTGGATAGGCGAAAGGACGCGTGAGATTGATGGAGCACATGTTCATTTTTTAAGTGGGGTTAAAAATCCATTAGGCGTTAAAATCGGTCCAAGTGCCAGTGCTAGTGATATCATAGCCCTTTCAAATGCCTTAAATCCAAGCAATGAAGAAGGAAGATTAAATATTATTATTAGAATGGGTGCCGAAAAAATAGAACAAAATTTGCCAAAAATCTTTAAAGAATTAAGAAGCGAGGGCTTAAATTTAATTTATAGTATAGACCCAATGCATGGCAATACTGTTAAGGCTGGTAATTATAAAACTAGAGAATTTGATAATATCATTAAAGAGGTTAGGGCCTTTTTTGAAGTAGGCATAGCCGAGGGCATTTATCCAGGTGGAGTTCATCTTGAAATGACAGGGCAGGATGTTACAGAGTGTACGGGTGGCATTGTCTCAAATGTAAAAACTGAGAATTTGCAAAAAAGGTATGAAACTCAGTGCGACCCAAGGTTAAATGCTGACCAGGCCTTAGAACTTGCCTTTTTAATCGCTGATTTAGTAAAAAAGGCTAGGGCGTGAAAGTTTATGGGATTAAAAATTGTTCAAGTGTGAAAAAAGCTTTATCTTACTTAGAAGATAAAGGTATTAATTTTGATTTTTTAGATATTAAAAAGATTAATGAAAGTATTTTAAATACTTGGCTTAAACAAAGAACCTTTGAAGATTTAATCAATCTAAAAGGTATGACAGCTAGAAAATTAAATTTAAAATCCTTAGATATGGATGAAAAAAGCTTAAAACAATTAGTTTTATCAAATTTAAGTCTTATTAAACGTCCTATTATAGAATATAAGGATAAAATTTTAATAGGACAAGAATATTTAACAAAATATA
>NZ_VJNV01000033.1 GCF_008633915.1 Campylobacter sp. LR291e
TGCTTAAACAAAGTGCATCTTTTGCAAATTCTTTAACAAGTGAAAGTGCAAAACTTCAAGAAGCAGTTCATAACCTTACCACTTCTTCAAACTCACAAGCATCCTCACTTGAAGAAACAGCTGCAGCATTAGAACAAATAACTTCTTCTATGCAAAATGTTTCTATGAAAACAGGAGATGTTATAACTCAAAGCGAAGACATTAAAAATGTAACTGGCATAATAGGAGATATAGCTGACCAAATCAATCTCTTAGCCTTAAATGCAGCCATTGAAGCAGCAAGGGCTGGAGAGCATGGTAGGGGCTTTGCAGTAGTAGCTGATGAGGTTAGAAAACTAGCTGAAAGAACTCAAAAGTCTTTAAGTGAGATTGAAGCTAGTGCAAATTTACTTGTTCAATCCATTAACGATATGGCAGAAAGTATCAAAGAACAAACTGCTGGTATTACTCA
>NZ_VJNV01000034.1 GCF_008633915.1 Campylobacter sp. LR291e
TGGGTGAAACTCGGGGAAGTGTGTGAGATAAATATGGGACAATCTTTAAATAGTGAAAATATCATCGCAAAAAATCTGTTATATTTTCAAAATACGACATTAGATTTTCATCAAGGTAAAATTGCTTTCGGAGAAAAATTTATTAAAGAATCTAATTTTATTACAAATAATCCCGTAAAAATCGCATATCCAGATTCTGTCCTTTTGTGCGTTCGCGCTCCTGTTGGAATTGTAAATATCACTAAAAATAAAATAGCAATAGGGCGAGGTTTGTGTGCTTTAAAAAGCAATTTTATGAATAATGCAATGTTGTATTATATTTTAAGTTGTATGCAATTTTATTTTGAATCTCTTGCAATAGGTTCTACATTTAAGGCAATTAATCTCGAAATTATTAATGAAGCTTT
>NZ_VJNV01000035.1 GCF_008633915.1 Campylobacter sp. LR291e
TGTATTGAAAATTACTTTTTTCAAACTTTTTTAGATTGTGCAAAAAATAAATTATTAAAAATTTATGCTAATGTTATTTTTTATCTTAAATTCAAATATTTTTAGTTAGAATTCAAATTCATTTTTTAAAAAAAGGAAAAATCATGAAAAAAATTTTATTTTTAATCTTTGCTTTTGTAGGATTTTTATTTGCTACTATAAATATCAATACTGCCACAATAGATGAATTAAAAAGTTTAAATGGTGTTGGTGATGCAAAGGCTAATGCTATCATAGAATATAGAAACGAACAAAATTTCACTAGTATCGAAGATATTAAAAAAGTAAAGGGTATTGGTGATAAAATTTATGATTCGATTAAAGATTCTATCAGCGTTGAATAAATAAATTTAAAGCTTAAAAATCGCTTTTATTAAGCGATTTTTATATAAATCTCAAATTTGCATTTTTTTTTAATTTATAGCACTTGATTAAGACAAACCCTGTTAAAATTAAAAAAATACATTTAAATGTAATTTTTTTACTTTTCAAAATTGCTAAAAAATGTTATAAACTTATTCTTTTATAAATTAATATAAGTCTTGTAATTACTAAAAATTAACACTTTTACTTAAAACTGACATGTTCTTATGAAATAAAAAAATAATAATTTTTATATGAAATACACTCGAAAAAAAGTAAATAAAAAAGAATAAAGAAATCATAAAAAAAACAAAGTCCGCAATGAGCTACTTTCCCCATGTCAGTAAGACGTAGTATCATCACCCACGATATGCTTAGCTTCTTGGTTCGGGATGGCACAAGGCGTTTCCACATCTGTATAATCACGGACATTGTTATATAAATATTTTTTTAAAATATTTATATAACAATGTTAAGAAGCAAGTTTAAAAACACTATAAAACCTTAACAAGGAAGTGATGCTATTAAAGTAAGCCAAACGCTCTATTAGTACTGGTCAGCTAAAGGACTTTCATCCATTACACACCCAGCCTATCAAACTAGTAGTCTACTAGAGAGCTAAGAGAAGATTCATCTTAGAGTTGGCTTCACGCTTAGATGCTTTCAGCGTTTATCCTATCCAAACTTAGCTACGCTGCGATGCTCTTGGCAGAACAACAGCTACACCAGTGGTTTGTTCAACCCGGTCCTCTCGTACTAGGGTCAAATCTCTTCAATCTTCTTACGCCCACGGCAGATAGGGACCGAACTGTCTCACGACGTTCTGAACCCAGCTCGCGTACCGCTTTAAATGGCGAACAGCCATACCCTTGGGACCTGCTCCAGCCCCAGGATGCGATGAGCCGACATCGAGGTGCCAAACCTCCCCGTCGATGTGAGCTCTTGGGGGAGATCAGCCTGTTATCCCCGGGGTACCTTTTATCCTTTGAGCGATGGCCCTTCCACTCAGAACCACCGGATCACTAAGACCGACTTTCGTCTCTGCTCGACTTGTATGTCTTGCAGTTAAGCTGGCTTATACCTTTATACTCTGCAAACGATTTCCAACCGTTTTGAGCCAACCTTTGTAAGCCTCCGTTATTATTTGGGAGGCGACCGCCCCAGTCAAACTACCCACCAGACATTGTCCTACTTGAGGATAACTCAAGCTAGTTAGCTACCCAAATAAGAAAGAGTGGTATCTCAACAATGGCTCATAATAAACTGGCGTCTATTACTCAAAGCCTCCCACCTATCCTGCACATTCTTATCCAAGCAGCAGTGTCAAGCTATAGTAAAGGTCCACGGGGTCTTTCCGTCTTGCCGCGGGTAGGAGGAATTTTCACCTCCACTACAATTTCACTGGATCCCTCTTTGAGACAGCTCCCATCTCGTTACGCCATTCATGCAGGTCGGTATTTAACCGACAAGGAATTTCGCTACCTTAGGACCGTTATAGTTACGGCCGCCGTTTACTCGGGCTTCGATCAAGAGCTTCGCTAATGCTAACCCCATCAATTAACCTTCGAGCACCGGGCAGGCGTCACACCCTATACATCCTCTTGCGAGTTAGCAGAGTGCTGTGTTTTTGGTAAACAGTCGGGAGGGACTCTTTGTTGTAAGTTTCTTTGCTTTCGCAGTAAATGCTAATACAAAGCTAACCACACCTTATACCGAAGATACGGTGCTATTTTGCAGAGTTCCTTAAAGAGAGTTCTTCCACGCGCCTTAGAATACTCATCCCACCCACCTGTGTCGGTTTACGGTACGGGCAACATAAACTAAACTTAGAAACTTTTCTTGGCTCGACGGCATCAGGGGTTCTCCTCGCTATCCGAAGACTTTGAAGAGCCTTTCAGCTCTCGGAGTATTCTTATACGGATTTGCCTATATAAGCTCCTACAACCTTAGACTAGCACTTCCATCCGCTAGCCCCCCTAGCCCTAAGCGTCCTTCCATCGCACATTTATGTTGGTATAGAAATATTAATCTATTTGCCATCGCATACCCCTTTCGGACTTTGCTTAGGACCCGACTAACCCTACGATGACGAGCATCGCGTAGGAAACCTTGGGTTTACGGCGAATATGATTCTCACATATTTTATCGCTACTCATGCCTGCATGCTCACTTCTATTCGCTCCAGCACTCCTTACCGGTATACCTTCAACGCAAATAGAACGCTCTCCTACCACTTGCACTTAATTCTAATTACTTTTATGTTGATAAAGTTTACAACTAAAATCAAAGAATATTGTATAAAATTTCTATATTTGCTTTATAGTTTGACATCAAATAAGATATTGAATTTATACAAGTTAATTTTTTTATTTTTTTGTTCTTAAATAACTAGAATTAAGTGCAAGTCTAAAGCTTCGGTACTCATTTTAGCCCCGTTATATTTTCCGCGCAAAATCACTAGACCAGTGAGCTATTACGCTTTCTTTAAAGGATGGCTGCTTCTAAGCCAACCTCCTGGTTGTTTAAGTAACTTCACATCGTTTTCCACTTAAATGAGATTTAGGGACCTTAGCTGTTAGTCTGGGTTGTTTCCCTCTTGACGACGGATTTTATCACTCGCCGCCTGACTGCTATGATTACATTAAAGGTATTCGGAGTTTGATAGGGTTTGGTACATTGGTGTATGCCCTAGCCCATTCAGTGCTCTACCCCCTCTAATTACGACATAACGCTATACCTAAATATATTTCGGAGAGAACCAGCTATCACGAAGTTTGATTGGCCTTTCACCCCTATCCACAAGTCATCCCGGGGCTTTTCAACGCCTATGGGTTCGCTCCTCCACTAGCTCTTACACTAGCTTCAAGCTGCTCATGGATAGATCACTTCGTTTCGGGTCTGCAGCATCTGACTATATGCCCTATTAAGACTCGCTTTCGCTACGGCTTCGCGTTTGCTTAACCTTGCCAGACACCACAACTCGCAGGCTCATTATGCAAAAGGCAGTCCATCACACTTATGAATCCTTTTGAAGAATTTTGGCTTTGCTTTTTAGCTTAGATAAATTTAAAAAGAAAAATTTAAAGTCTAAGCTTATTTTTTATAATTCCTCAAAAGGACTCATAATAGTGCTCTGAATGATTGTAAGCAAATGGTTTCAGGTTCTATTTCACTCCGCTCACCGCGGTTCTTTTCACCTTTCCCTCACGGTACTTGTTCGCTATCGATCTGGTATTAGTATTTAGGGTTGGAGAGTGGTCTCCCCAGCTTCGGACAAAATTCCACGTGTTTCGCCCTACTCAGGATACTGCTAGCTAAATCTTGGTTTCGCACACGGGGCTATCACCCTCTTTGACTATCCTTTCCAGAATATTATGCTTACCGTAATTATTGCACATTGCAGTCCTACAACCCCCAGTGCAAGCACTAGGTTTGCCCTCTTACGTTTTCGCTCGCCGCTACTAACGTAATCTCTTTTGATTTCTTTTCCTAAGGGTACTAAGATGTTTCAATTCCCCTCGTTCGCTCCATTTAGGTAATATATCTCTAATATATTGGGTTGCCCCATTCGGAAATCTATGGATTAAAGCTTCTTGACAGCTCCCCATAGCTTATCGCAGTCTAGTACGTCCTTCATCGCCTTTACCAGTCAAGGCATCCACCATTCGCTCTTAGTAGCTTACCTTTTTGATTTACTTTTTAACGCACGGAGTAAATTCGTGCTAAAAGTAACAAAAGTTAAAGACCTACCCCACCAAGCCTTATAAAAGCTTGAAAGTTTAAGCTTAACTTTATCACTTAATTAAAAAGTATTGTGCATAAATAAGCATTTAAATTTAAAAATTAAATTTAAGCTGTATTTATATAATTCTAAAACGCATCACTTCCTTGTTAAAGTTTTATACGATTAAATTCTTTTATCTAAGACGGAAAGCATTCAAAAACTTATATTAAGCAAAAATATAAGACGTGATATTTGAAACTTATATCTTTAAAAATTTAAAGATAAAAATAAAATTCTTTAATCCCTTTAACAAGTCCTGTAAAATTGTTTAAAAACTTGCTTGTGACTCTTAACAATGATAATTAAAAGAACATATAATAAAAAAATTATTATCTTAGGTCTTAAAACCTAAAATAAAATTATAAACTATAATCTTATTTTAGCTTTCAAGACTAGTTATTAATAAATCTTACTAAGATTGATAAATAATGGTGGGCCTAACAAGACTTGAACTTGTGACCTCACCCTTATCAGGGGTGCACTCTAACCAGCTGAGCTATAGGCCCTTTATGGTGGAGAATAGCGGGATCGAACCGCTGACCTCCTGCGTGCAAAGCAGGCGCTCTCCCAGCTGAGCTAATTCCCCGAATTATCTCGTATTTTAAGTTAGCTTAAAATTTATATTTATTTGCACTATTTTTATTATCAATCTTTAAAATCTAAACAAATGAGGATTGAGTTTTAGTAAGTCTTGTGAGAGAACTTACTTTGTACTCTAGAAAGGAGGTGATCCAACCGCAGGTTCTCCTACGGTTACCTTGTTACGACTTCACCCCAGTCGCTGATTCCACTGTGGAGAGTAGCTAGTTTAGCATCCCCTCTTCGAGTGAAATCAACTCCCATGGTGTGACGGGCGGTGAGTACAAGACCCGGGAACGTATTCACCGTGACATGGCTGATTCACGATTACTAGCGATTCCGGCTTCATGCTCTCGAGTTGCAGAGAACAATCCGAACTGGGACATATTTTATAGATTTGCTCCACCTCACGGTATTGCGTCTCATTGTATATGCCATTGTAGCACGTGTGTCGCCCTGGGCGTAAGGGCCATGATGACTTGACGTCGTCCCCACCTTCCTCCTCCTTACGAAGGCAGTCTCCTTAGAGTGCTCGGCCGAACCGTTAGCAACTAAGGACGAGGGTTGCGCTCGTTGCGGGACTTAACCCAACATCTCACGACACGAGCTGACGACAGCCGTGCAGCACCTGTCTCTAAGTTCTAGCAAGCTAGCACCCCTTTATCTCTAAAAGGTTCTTAGGATATCAAGCCCAGGTAAGGTTCTTCGCGTATCTTCGAATTAAACCACATGCTCCACCGCTTGTGCGGGTCCCCGTCTATTCCTTTGAGTTTTAATCTTGCGACCGTACTCCCCAGGCGGTATGCTTAATGCGTTAGCTGCATTACTGAGATGACTAGCACCCCAACAACTAGCATACATAGTTTAGGGCGTGGACTACCAGGGTATCTAATCCTGTTTGCTCCCCACGCTTTCGCGCCTTAGCGTCAGTTAAGTTCCAGCAGATCGCCTTCGCAATGGGTATTCTTGGTGATATCTACGGATTTTACCCCTACACCACCAATTCCATCTGCCTCTCCCTCACTCCAGATTATCAGTTTCCCAAGCAGTTTAATGGTTAAGCCACTAGATTTCACAAGAGACTTGATAATCCGCCTACGCGCCCTTTACGCCCAGTGATTCCGAGTAACGCTTGCACCCTCCGTATTACCGCGGCTGCTGGCACGGAGTTAGCCGGTGCTTATTCCTTTGGTACCGTCAGAATTCTTCCCAAAGAAAAGGAGTTTACGCTCCGAAAAGTGTCATCCTCCACGCGGCGTTGCTGCGTCAGGCTTTCGCCCATTGCGCAATATTCCCTACTGCTGCCTCCCGTAGGAGTTTGGACCGTGTCTCAGTTCCAATGTGACTGATCATCCTCTCAGACCAGTTAAGCGTCATAGCCTTGGTAAGCCATTACCTTACCAACTAGCTGATACTATATAGTCTCATCTTTTGCCGAAAAACTTTCCCATTTTATCTTGTGATAAAACGGAGTATAGGGTATTAGCACTCATTTCTAAATGTTGTCCCCTAGCAAAAGGCAGATTAACTATATCTTACTCACCCGTGCGCCACTAATCCACTTCTAGCAAGCTAAAAGCTTCATCGTTCGACTTGCATGTATTAGGCACGCCGCCAGCGTTCACTCTGAGCCAGGATCAAACTCTCCATAAAATAAAGAAAGTTTAATCTTTTATAATCTTTTTTCAAAGACTTCAAAGAAAATTTATAAGCTTAAAGCTTATCTCTGACTCAATCGATCACTTATTTAGATTTCAAAGATTGACTAATAAGATTTAAAAATAACAATACTAAATTAAAGAACAAAATTCAAAACAATACTAAAATTATTTTGGATTTGAGTTTCGTGTTTTTTGACGAAACGAAGTGAAATTATATAGAATTATTCTTAAATGGAGTTTAAAAAGGTAAGGGTTAGGTGGGGAATTTGGAAAAAGTTTTTTTGTGAGTTGAAATTTAATAAATTTAGGGAAGTGGGAAAAATTAAGGATATAAAGATTGATAGGGTAAGTACAAAGCTTGGAGGCTTTGCATTAAAGAACCTTTAAAACTTTGTTTAAATTATCTTTTTTAATACCTTTCCATACAAAAAAATCAAGCCATATCCAAAGTCCCAAAGTAAGCCACCATAAAAATAATTTAGCAACGCCTAATCCCATATCGCCTTTATAAAATCTATCTACCCCAAGGGTACCAAGGAAAATACCTAAGATAAGCCATATAATAGGATTTTTAAGATTTAAAAATGGCAATTTAACATTAAAATCTTCCATTTGTTGTGGTGAAAGCTTATCTAACTTGCTTTTTAATAATGGAGCACCTTCTGATGATATCTTATCTTGTAGCGACATAAGTACAATGTTTGAGTCCATGTTTTCTCCTTTTTGTAAAATTTGAAAACGCATTTTATTAAAAAAAAAAAAAAATCAAGTTGCCCTAAAAGCTATTTGCTTGAAAGCTTTATAGCAAATTTTACTGCTTGCTTGTAACTTTTTGTATTTAGTTTAAGTCCTTTAAATGCCTTATCAAATGCTGTTCCATGGTCTACGCTTGTGCGAATTATTGGTAAATTTAAACTTACATTAATGCTTTTTTCAAAATACAAGGCCTTTAAGGGTGCAAGGCCTAGGTCATGATACATTGCAATAAGCCTATTGCAATGCTTTAAATTAGCCTTTAAAAAAGCTGTATCTGCTACCAATGGATAAGGGATAAAAACATTTTTTTTATGCTTTATAATTTCATTTTGTAAATTTTCATTATCTAAAAATTCTTTAAGTTCTTTTGTATCGCCTGTTGTGTTTAAAAAATTTATATAAGCGTTTGTAAACTTAATCGCTTTTTTTATGATGAGTTCTTCTCTTCCACCTATTACTCCATTATCAGATGCATGTGGATTAAAGCCTAAAACACCAATTTTTTTAAATTTGCTTTCTTTGTAAAAATCATAAAAAAACTCGCACAATGCCTTAAATTCAATCTTTGAACTTACTTCATTTAAGGCAATATGCTCAGTAAAAAGCCCTACAAATAACTCCTTGCAACCTAGCATCATAATGGCTTGTTTATTATAAAATTTTCTTAAAAATTCAGTATGCCCCTTAAACTCGATACTCGCTCTACTCCAAGCTTCTTTATTTATAGGCAAGGTTACAAGGGCATTTGCACGTTTTTTTGCTACAAAATTATTTGCTGCTGCAAAGCTTAAAAAAGAATACATTCCACTTTGTTCGCTAACCTGTCCAGGTCTTATTTTAAAATCTCTGCAAACTTCAAAGTTTATAGCACTTGTATAAGAATAAATATTAAATTTCTTGCCCTTTTTAATTAGTTTAAAACTATCATTTACGCCCTTGTGAAATTCCACTAGATTAACATTTTTAAGCCCTAAATTTGCAAGTTTTAAACCTTGTTTTAATAAATTTTTATGCACAAAATAAAAAGGGATGCATATCTTGCAAAGTTCTTTGTGAGTTTTTGCTAAAAGTTCGACGCTAATGCCGTTTATATCGCCTATGCTAATGGCTATTTTTTTCATCTTTTAAGCAAGGCCTTCATTTCTAAAATCGCTTCTTTAAGCCCTACAAAAATAGCCCTTGCAACTATGCTTTGGCCTATATTTAACTCACAAATTTCATTGATTTTAACTATTTCTTTTACATTATGATAATTTAAACCATGTCCAGCAGCTACTTTTAAACCCAAGCTTTTGGCCTCTTTTGCACAAATTTTAAGCTTATTTAATTCATCTTTAAGTCTTTGTTTAAGCTCAAATTTTGAAAGTTTAAGCTCATCTAATGCAAAAGCTGTATTATTGATATTTGTAAATAAGGCATTATATAAATTTGCATAATTACCTGTATGAAGTTCGATAAACTGGGCTTTTAATTCAAATGCCTGTTTAATATCCTTTAAATTTGGATTGATAAATAAAGATATCTCAATGCCAGCATTTTGTAATTTTTCAATGCTTAAAACAAGGTCTTTATTGTCTAAATTTAAACCACTCTCAGTTGTTAATTCTTCTCTTTTTTCAGGCACCAAAGTAACCCTGCTAGGTCTTAAAGTCGTAGCTAAATTTATAATTTCATCCACACAAGCACATTCTAAATTTATAGGTAATTTGCAAAATTTAATTAAATTTATTAAATCAAAATCTTGGGTATGGCGACGGTCTTCTCTTAAATGTATAGTGATTTGTTCGCACAAATTTTCGCATATAAAAGCTGCTTTTAAAAGGTCTGGGTCATTTACCATTCTTGCTTGTCTTAAAATGGCAATGTGGTCGATATTTACGCCTAAAAACATTAATTTTCCTTTAAAAATTTTTGCTATTATACTAAAAAAATTTAAAGGAAAAGTTTATGCTTGGGATTGATTTGGGTTCAAATACTATGCGTGGCGTTGTAATGGATGAAAATTTTAAAAAAATTGATAGTTTTGAATTTATAATTGGGGCTGCTAAAAATCTTAATGAAAGTGGCAAAATAGGAGATGAGGCTATTTTAAGACTTAAAAATGCCCTGACAAAGCTTAAAAAATATGATTTAAAAAATGCTAGAGCCTTTGCTACTGCTGCCTTTCGTAAGGCTAATAATACAAATGAAATTTTTGAAAATTTAAAAAATGAATTTGATATAAATTTTAAGACAATTGACGCAAAAACTGAGGCAAGATTAAGCATTTTGGGTATGAAATTTGGGCTTAGAAATTTAAAAATGAGTGGTGAGTTTGGCTTTATTGATTTAGGTGGGGCGTCATGTGAGTTTACTTTTAAAAGCTATTTTCAAAGCTTTGATTTTGGCATTATTAGCTTTTATGAAAGGGCTATTGAAAACCCCCTAGCAATGCAAAGTGCTTTAAAATGTCCTTTTTTAAAAAATACAAAAAATAAAAGACTTAAATTACAAGCTGTGATAAAAGATAAAAAGCTTTTAAACCTTGCATTTAAAGCCTTTGAAGAGGTAAAATTTATGAAAAAAATGATTCATAAAATGAAGTGTAAAAATATAGTTTTAAACTCGGGCGTTCCTACTACTTTAGTCTCTTTAAAACAAGGGCTAAGATATGATGAGTATGATTCAAATTTAATAAATGGTAAAAGTTTAAGCAAAAATGATTTTTTATATCTAGGGCTTAAAATTTGGTCCATGAGTGAAAACGAGGCTAAAAAATGGGTCGGGTCCATGAGAAAAAATTACCTCGTAGCAGGTTGCTTTTTATTTTACTCCATTTTAGAAAATGAAAAGATTATAGTAGTTGATGAAGGTTTAAGGGAGGGAATTTGTCTTGAAAAGGTGATTAGTACCTTTTCTTAAATTTTCTTTTTATTAAAAATATATCTATTAAGACAAATTTTATTAAACCCCCAAGATACCAGTATTTATAGGCTTTGATAAAGCCTTGACCTAGTTTATAGCTTAAATGTTCTTTACATTTTAAACCATCTTCATAATTTGCATAGCTTTCAAGTGGTGATAAAATGTGCTTGTGCTGCTGAGTAGCTAGTTTAAATTTAGCACTTTCTTCTTTGTGAAGTGCGTAAATATAACTTAGCACGAAAGGCAATCTTATGTAACCCATGAGGGATTTTGAATTTTGTATCATTGCAAAACCAAGCTTATATGAGAGCTGGTTTTTAACCCTTGCTACAGCGTTTGTTTTAATATCTTGTGAAATGCTAAGATTGACATTTAAATTTTGATATTTTTTATTTAGTTCTTTTTTAAGGGCTATTGTTTGAAGTTCTTTAAATTCGCGTTTTGCCTTAAATAATCTTAATTCTTCTAAGTCCTTTTGTTGTGCTATATTTGGTTTAGCCCTTAGTTGTTTAATGGCTTCTAAATCAAGTTTTTCTTTATTTATATAAGATAAAAGTTTATACATTTTGCTTTCTTGTAAATCAATGTCAATTAAATCAAGTCTATCAATAAAGCCAAATTCATTAACGCAAATTTTGTAATTTACCATCCATTCGTAAAGGCAAAATAGTACATCCTTGTTTCTCCAAGGTTTATTCGCAAATCCTGCTAAATGCCAAATATCGCTACTTGCACTACTAGATACTAGATTAACATTTGCAAATGGAATTAAATGTTTAGTATTTAACTTATATTTATCAATTAAAACCCCAAAGGGTGATTCATCGCTTAGGCATAAATCATGATGCCTTTGTACTTCAAAAATAAAACGTAAATTTTCAAAGCATTCTTTAGTTAAATTATTTTGTGTTTTTTCTAGTAAGGATTTGTTTAAATGAAAGAGTCCACCATTTGGCTTTATATTTTCACCCTTTATACCAAGGCTTTTAAGATACGGCTTTGTGATATATGCATTTTTACATAAAGCCCCCCCCCATGTCATAATCAAAGCTAAGGGCTCTATCAAAGATATCACGGGTTACTAACATATCGCTATCAAGCCATAAAACGCTATCAAATTCTTTTAAAAGTTCAAAAATATAAAATTTAGCATACAGTATATATCCATTGCCCCATCTTTTATTATCTGGCCAAGGAATTTTATCTATATCCCCCGGATAATCTTTTTTAAAATCTTGTATACCATAATATCTAAACTCAACCACTCCCGGCCAAATGCTTTCAATCTGCCTTTGAATCTGCTCACTTATACCATCATACATTACAATAATCTTTGTAATATCCTTTTTATTATACCTTTTAAGCCCTACTATAACATTTGCCACAGCAAAGTCTAAATTTTCATCACTTGCCATTAAAACTGCAAAACTCATTTTATTCCTTAATATAATTTAATATCCTTACTATTTAACTCCTTATAAATAGCACAAGATTGCTCATGTCTTTTATCACAACCCATAGCAAAGTATCTTTTTGCCATATTTATCTCGTTTTTTTCTTTTTGATAATAACGACCCAATAAATAACAAGCCTCTCCAAAATCTAAACTACAAGACTTTGAGTAATAACTAAGGGCAGTTTTTAGATTCTGCCTAACTAGTGTCCCATTTTCATAAATAGAAGCTAGTTTATAACAAGCCCTACCATCTTTTAGATTACAAGAAGTGTGATAAAAATAAATAGCCATTTCCCCATCTTTTTCCTTTTCATAAAAAAGCCCTAAAGTGTTACAACTTTGCGTATCATTTAGCTTACAAGCATTGTGAAACTGCAAAAGAGCTTCATTTTCCTTGCTCTCACTTCTTAAATTAATAGCTAAATTTGAACAAGCCTTAGCAAGTCCAAAACGACAAGATTTTTCATAAAATTTATTTGCATTTGTTATATTTTTACTAACGCCTTGGCCATTTTCATTCATGTAAGCTAAGAAAAAACAAGACTTTGCACTGCCCTTTTCGCAAAGATAATCAAAAATTTCATAGGCCTTTACAAAATTGTTTTTATCATAAAATTTCATGGCCTCGTTTATATCTCCAAAGGCAAAAATGCTTAAAAATAACAAAAGCAAAATTCGCATTTATAAGTTCTCCAAGTCTTTTTTTATACTTAAAATCAAGCTTAATCTTTTATTTAATTCGCTTTTTTTCTCATCTATAAAGGAATTTTTCTGACTAATAATATCAAAATTTTCATTAAAAAAAGACTTAATAATCTTAGTAATAACTGGCTTAGATATAAGCAAGGCTTCAAATTCATATACATTTAACTCGGTTAAAACCCTTTCATAAATTTCACTTTTTTTAGGATAAAAAAGTGAAAATTGCGTGCTGTCTAGCTCGTAAAATGCTCTGCTTTCATTAATCTTTCTACTAAAAAAACTAAGACTTAATTTTGTAGCATTTTCATAATTTGCAAAGGCCTTTAAATTCAGTTTTTCAAAAAAGATATCGATTTCTAAACAATGCTTAAATAAAGCCTTTTCAAAGTCCTTTAAAAAATACTCATCACTTGCATTTGCAAAGGCCCTAAGTTCGCTAAAATTAATCTCGCTTTGCAAAAAATTATCCTTTTGCAAATTTGAAAACCTAGCCTTAAAAAGCAAGATATCCTTATGTAATTTCTCAAAACCTTGCCTTAAATCGCTTTTTAAATTTTCAAAAGAAATACCTAATTCATTTTTCGTTTTTTTAAATTCCTTACTCATAATATCAGAATTGTAAAACATAGCCAAAAAGGCATCATCACTTGATATATAAGGACTTTTGTAATCATATTTAATAAATAAGCCATTTTTTAAAAAGCCCTTAGCCTCTTTGTAAAAATGAGCGTCCTTTTCCTTTACATAAGAAAAAATCTCCGTACTTATTCGCTCACTTATGCTTTTAAGCTTATCTAAAAGCTGGTGACTTAAAATTTCTACCCTTTCAAGCAAATTTTTAAAATACTCTTTTAAATAGCTTTCAAAGTCTTTAAATTCATTTTGTAAACGCGTAAAAACCTCTTCAAAAAGCCTTGTTTCATTTTCTAAAATTTGAGTGTAATAAAGCATTTTTCTCTTGGTAAAATTTTCTTTCAAGCTTTTTTTATCCAAATTTTCAAAATATTTTAAAAGCAAAGGAAAATTTGATTTTTCATAGCTTTTTTCTTCTTTTGCCTCTTTGCAAGAAATGGCAATTACTTCTTTAAAATATTGATTAAAAACGCCCTTTGCATAGTTTAAAACATTATTAAGCTCACTTTCATTTAGCTTATCTTTTTGATTTAAAACGCAAATGCTTTGACCCCCTAAAAGTTCTAAATTTGCCTTTATAGCATCTTCTTCGCTTTTTTTACCTGCATTGTCAATCAAACTTAGCCACACTACAGCGTGAGTGTTTGATAATTCTTTCATAGTTGTAAGTGTGTCTGTATCGTTTGCATTAAGGCCTGGGGTATCTACAAGGGTGATTTCTTGCAAGATTGTTGCAGGGGCATAAATGTGCAAAGAGGTTGCTTCTTTATTGCTTTGTCTTTGGTCTGTATAACTTGCTAACTCGCTAATATCGGTTACCTTATCACTACCATCTTTAAATTTAATTCTTAAAAAATAATCCTTTCCAAAGTGCAAAAAAGTAGGCTTAAAGGTAACGGGGATAACGCCTGTTGGAAGACATTCTTTTTTTAATAACAAATTTAAAAGACTTGATTTTCCACTTGAAAATTGACCTATGATTGCTATATTTACATTTTTATCAAGGCTAAAAAGAAGTTCGTCTAATTCATCAGTCATAGCCTTACTAAGATGCATAAAGGGTTCTTTTAATCTTTTACAAAGGGCGTTAATCTGCCCCTTAAAGCTTTCATCAAATTTTACTTCAAAGGCATTGTTATAAGCGTTTATAAAGTCATTTAAAATTTTAATTTGCATTTAAAAGTCCTATTTTTAGCTGATTTAAAAGAGCTATTTTTTCGTTATTTTCTTCGTAGGTACTGGTAAAATTTACATTTTCATTATTTAAATTTG
This sequence comes from Campylobacter sp. LR291e, assembly GCF_008633915.1. Lineage (GTDB taxonomy): Bacteria > Campylobacterota > Campylobacteria > Campylobacterales > Campylobacteraceae > Campylobacter_D. The sequence continues at coordinate 14,150 of NZ_VJNV01000035.1, forward strand.
AAAGCAAGGCTTGTAAATTTTGTAATTTTTCATTTTGCATTTTTTCAAAATGTTGCAATTTTTCATTTAAAAAATTAAAAAAGGTGGAATTTATATTTAAGCTATCAAGCATTTTATTCAATTCAAAATCCTTGAAACCCTGTAAAATCATAGTATCAAGTTCTTTTTCAAGCATGAAAAGTTCCATTTTTTGCTCACACAATTTTGAAATTTGCATTCTTAAAAGGGCGAATTTTTCTCCTGAAAATATATTATCAATATTTTTAGAAATACCGTCTTTAAAGGCTTCAAAGCCGTTATCAAAATCATCTTGCAAGAATTTATACTCAATGCTTAATTTTGTCTTTATATCATCAATCTTTTTTAAATTTTCAAACTTAACCTCTCTTAAAATATCATTTATCCCATCTTTTACGCAAATATCAATAATATTTAAAATACGGGCTAAATTAAGCTTTTTAGCATTATTTTTAATATAGCTAAGCTCATCAACAAGCCTTTCTTTAAGCTTTTTAGCCAAAAGTAATAATAAATTTTCAATCCCACTTTGGATATTTTCTAACTTATCCTTACTAAATTTAATCTCGTTTTTTGCAGATTCTAAGGCCTTTTTTTGTTCCTTAAATTCCTTTAATAAATTCTCATTTTCAAGGCTTAAATTCGCACTTTTATCCTTTAATAATTTATTTGCAAGTTCATATTCTTCAATAAGGGCATTTAATTCTAGTAAAAGTTCTTTTTTATAAGCATTTAGGGCAATTTTGCTTTTTTGCCCTCCATAAAGGGCATTAAATAAATATTCTTCAAATTCTAGCATTTTGCTTTCTTTTAAAGAATTTTCATTAGCCTTTTTTTGATAAAAATCACTAGCCTTTTTTGCACTAACACATAAAAAATCAATCTTTTCTACTAAATTTATATCAACTGCTTCAAGTCTATTTTGAAGGCTATTTTTAGTATATTCTATCACTTCATCAAGTTCATTTTGACTTAATAAATCAGCCTTGGTAAGTACTATTAAGAATTTATTTAAGCGAGAATTTAACAAACAATTTATTAAAAATTCGCTATCTTTTTGCGTTAGACTTTGACTTGCATTCATAAGGTGTATTAAAAAATCGCTTTCTTTTAAATACTCATTTGTGACAATCTCCCTTTGAACCACTATATCATCAAGCCCCGGAGTGTCAACTACTGAGATATTATTTTGTAAAAATTCTAAATTTGTGTAAAGTTCGATCTTTTTAATAAGAGCTGATAGCTTATTTTTAGCACTGCTAAAATCCTTTAAAGTATTTATTGGAATTTCTTGTATTTTATTTTCTTTAAATACATAATCTTTTATATTTACTTCTTTTTCTAACTTCAAAACAAAATCATTTAACTCGTCACTAAACTTAGCCGATTTTATTATATTTTCCCATTCATTTTCATTCCAAAAATAAATTTTAGCTATATTAGAATCCCCATATTTTAAAATGGTTAAATTTGCAGTTTCAGGTATATTAGAAACGCCTAAAAAATCTTCTTTTAATAAAGCATTTAAAAGGCTTGATTTACCAGCATTCATAACGCCTGTAATAGCTATGTTAAATTCTAAATTTTTAAATTTATGTAACGTACTTTGCAATCTTTGTTTTGTATTTTCACTTAAGCTAAGTTCTTGTAATTTTAAATTTATACTATCAAGTTCTTTAAAACTTGCTTTAAATTCGGCTTTTTTATCGATTTTATTAACTTCTAATTTTTGTAAAAATTCACTTATTAAAATATTATTTGAAACATTTTCTAAAATTTTTAACGCCTTTAATAAATCATTTTTATCTAAAAAACCTTCTTTTATAAGCTTTATAAGGCAAAGTTGAGTGTTTTGAAGTTCAAAAATATCAACCCTGCATCCTATTTTTTGAAAAATGTTTTTAAATTCTTGTAATAAAAAATATCTTTCATAATTTTGTAAATTTGCACTTAAAATTATGGCACATTCTGAAATATCAAGGTCACACTTAAAATTAGCATTTATATCTAAAAATTGTAAGCGATTTTGCCAAGTTTGTTGTAAAAACTCTTGTAAGTTCATTAAGAATTCCCCCTAAAAATAGGGGAAATTTTATTTATTAGCTTGTGAAACAAGTTGTCTTCTCATGTAAGCAATTTTACTTTGCAAAGGTAGAGATTTAGGACAGTTATCCTCACAAGCTAACAAGGACATACAACCAAATGCTCCATCATCATCACCAACTAATTCATAAAAATCTTCTATGCTTCTATGATCATGTGGGTCTTGCAAATATCTAGCTGTTCTTAAAAGCCCAGTAGCAGCTATGAAATTTGGTCTCATCAATTTTGTAGCACAACTTGCAACGCAAATTCCACACTCTATACATCTATCAAGTTCAAAGGTTTCATAAGCAACAGCAGGGTCGATTGGCTCTTCTAGCTTAGAAATATCAACTTCTTTATCATTATGAACCCAGCTTTCAACTCTCTTACACATAGTCTCAAACCACTCACCCGTATTAACGCTTAAATCCTTAATGTGTCTAAACGCTGGCATAGGCATTAATTCAATCTCGCCATCAGGATAATCCTTTGTCAAGGTCTTACAAGCAAGTTTAGGAACGCCATTAATCATCATCGCACAACTTCCACAAATACCAGCACGACAAACAAAATCAAAACTCAAATCAGCGTCCATTTTTTCGCGAATTGTAGTAAGACAAACAAAGACTGTCATAAAAGGAGTTTCCTCAAGTTCATAGGTCACAAAATGTGGCTTAGAAATTTTGCTTAAAGGATTATATTTAAAAGCCCTAATTTTTAATGTTCTACTCATAATCTACTCCTACTCTTTGATTTAATGCTTTATATTTTGCTTGAAGTTCATAAGGCATTAAAGCGTGTTGAATTTCTTGTCGGCTTTTGCCCTCACTTTCCATTTTTTCACGAATCGCATCAACTTCTGCTTGACGTTTTTCACTTAAAGGATTTTCTATGATATTACCCTTTGCACCATATCCACGAAAGGCCGGTGGCATTTCCATTTTCATAATATCAAGTTCATCATACTCAACCCTTGGCATAGTTTCACCCTCAACCCAATAAGTAAGTGTTCTTTTACACCAATTTAAGTCATCTCTTTTTGTATAATCTTCTCTATAATGTGCCCCACGACTTTCAGTCCTATCTAGTGCACCCTTAGCAACGCAAAGTGCAACTTTTAGCATTCTAGGCACCCTGTAAGCTTCTTCAAGTTCAGGGTTTGCAGTGTCTAATTCTTTACTATGAACCTTAACATCTAAAGAATGCTTATAAAGTTCTTCAAGTTCATTAACTGCTTCTTGTAAGCCCTGTCCTGTTCTAAATATAGCTACCTTATCCCACATTAACTCTTTCATTCTGTTTTTTATCTCAAAAACATTATATTTTCCTTCTTTAGTAGTTAATGATTTAAGATATTGATATTCTTTGCTTAAAAAATCTTTTACTATATTTGTATCAACCACCTCGCCATTATTCTTACAATAATCAGCAAAATAATCACCTATAATCATACCAGCTACAACCGTTTCAGCACAAGAATTTCCACCTAAACGATTAAAGCCATGCATATCCCAACAAGCTGCCTCACCACAAGCAAAAAGACCATTTAACCATTGGCTTTCACCTGTTGGCTTAGTGCGAATTCCACCCATTGAATAATGTTGCATAGGTAAAACAGGAGCCCAACCCTTTGGACCCTCATCTGCTGGGTCTATGCCATTAAAGGTTTTACATATATCTTGTACGTCGCGTAAATTTCTTTCAATATGAGCACGGCCAAGTATTGAAATATCAAGCCATAAGTGATCTCCATAAGGACTTTTTACACCCTTACCCTTACGAATATGTTCCATCATGCGACGACTTACGACATCTCTACTTGCAAGTTCTTTTTTTTCAGGTTCATAATCAGGCATAAAGCGATAACCATCAACATCACGCAAAATTCCACCATCTCCACGACAGCCCTCAGTAAGTAAAATTCCACTCGGTACAATAGGAGTTGGGTGAAATTGCACTGCTTCCATATTTGAAAGTCTGCAAAGCCCTGTTTCAAGTGCTATAGCTGCACCTGTTCCTTCACAAATAACTGCATTTGTAGTTTGTTTATAAATTCTACCATACCCACCAGTAGCTAACATTGTCCCTCTTGCTATATAAGCAATTAATTGACCATTTGTTAAATCTCTAGCTATTACACCTAAGCATTTTTTGCCATCGTGCATAATGCGTACTGCTTCCATTCTATCTATAATCTTTACTTGGTGTTTAATGGCCTCATTTGCTACGCCATAAAGCATACAATGCCCTGTCGCATCGGCTATATAACAAGTTCTCCATTTCTTAGTACCACCAAAATCCCTTGCATTTATAAGTCCATGAGAGGCTTCTTTTTCTTCGATAACGGTTTTTTGTGCGTTAATAACAACCGTTCTTGGACCCTTTGTAACTCTAGTCCAAGGCACACCCCAAGAGGCTAATTCACGTACTGCTTTTGGGGCAGTTTGTGCAAACATTCTAGCTACTTCTTGGTCGCATCCCCAATCCGAACCTTTTACCGTGTCGGCAAAGTGTAGATCCTCATTATCACCCTCTCCCTTAGCTCCATTTCCTAAACTTGCTTGCATACCACCTTGAACAGCTGCTGAGTGCGACCTTTTAACAGGACAAATACTCAAAAGTGTTACACTTTGACCACTTTTTGCTACTTCAATGGCTGCACGAAGACCTGCTAAACCTCCACCTATTATCAAAGCATCACTATATTGTATATTCATAAATTTGCTCCATTAATATAAATTTGAATAACCGATTTTTGCAAAGGCTGCAAGACTTAAAATTCCTAAAACCAAGAAAATAATACCTATAATCCATTTTGCAGCTTTTAACTTTTTACGGCTTTGTTTTGCATCTTTTCCTTCAAACCAACCCCATTTAACACAAAGTCTATAAAGACCTATACTACCATGAAATTCAACGCAAAGAAGTAAAACTATATAAAATAACCACATAAAGTGATTTACAACTCTAGCACCTGATAGCTCACCTGTGATTTTATCAGCATTTGTAATAATAATAACTAGGTGCGCAGAACCAAGAAAGAACATTATAAAACCTGTGAAAGCTTGAACCCACCAAAGTGAAGTATCGCTATGTTTCATCTTTTTAGTATGTGTTCTTAGAATTTGGTATTGACGATAATTTATAGGAAATTTTCTCATCGCCAAACAAGCATGTATAATAAATATGATTAAAACACAGGCTGCTAAAAACGAGGTTACATAACTCATAACAGGGTTATCATAAACAAATTTTAATTCTAAAATATGAACAACAGAATTAAAAAACTCTTCGCTAACTAAAATAGTCGATACAAAAATCATATGTATCCACATAAAAAGCCCTAAGAAAAGGCCAGTAGCACTTTGGATAAAGTCTAATCTTGCAGGTATTCTACTTTTTTTACCCTCAAGCGACTTACCAAAATATCCTTCGATAAGCTGAGTACTCATCTTTACTCCTTAAAATTAATGTTTGAAAATGTAAGTATTATATTACATTAGCCTTTAATATAAATTAAATCCCTTGTTTTTTAAATTTTAGGTGAACATAAAGTAACATTGCACAAAAAAACATTAGTAAACTAAGCACTTGACCCATGCTAAAATTAAGCCATACAAATCCCATACCAAAATCAGGTTCCCTATAAAATTCACAGATAAAACGAGCTAATGAATAAAGTCCGGCATATGCTATTATTAACTCACCTTTAAAATTTTGTTTAATTTTAATTAAATAAATAAAGACAAAAACCACAAGACCTTCTAAAATGGCCTCGTAAAGTTGTGATGGATGCCTTAAAACATCATTTACATAAATGCCCCAGGCTACATCAGTAACACGTCCAAATAATTCTTGATTTAAAAAATTTCCAATTCTACCAAAAAAATACGCCAAAGGTACGCTTAAGGCCACTAAGTCTAAATATAGCCAAGCATCTTGTTTGTGTCTTTTACAAAAGGCAAAGGTTGCTATAAAAAATCCAAGCACTGCCCCATGATAACTCATGCCACGAATTCCTACAAATTCGCCATTATGATAAGGATTAAAAATTTCCCAAGGTCTTATTAGATACCAAAGGGTATTATCATCATAAATTAAAATATAACCAAGTCTAGCCCCTAAGATTACGCCAATTTCTACCCATACAAAATAATTATCAAGCATAGCATTGCTAATATTAATCTTAAATTTCTTAACAAAGAATTTTCCCAAAACCAAGGCTAAAAGTAAGGCAATAACATACATAATGCCATACCAATGAACCTTAAAACCAAATATAGAAAACGCTACTACATCGAAATTTGAATAAATATTTTGCCAAAAATTCACAATCTTTTCCAAAAAATTTTGTAAAAATATAGCAAAAAAACTTTAACTTGTTATAATTTCACAAAAATTTCTAAAAAAGGTTTAGCAAATGAAAAAATATCTGCTCATTATAAGCTCTTTGTCTTTAGTGATTTCCTTATTTTTCGCAGCGTGTGGAGGTGCTAGTTCTACCTTTGTAAATGTTTCTATGCCAAATTTCAAGCCTCAAGTTAATCCTGATATAAAGCCTGTAAGTTCAGGTGCCCGGGTAGCTTTACAAGAAATAAACATAGAAAGAAACAACAACTACACTGATTATTTTGAAAATTCTGTTTTAAGGATAAGGATAGATGAAGAAATAGAACTTTTAAAGCAAAATTTAGAAGAACAAATGAAAAATATTATCGCCTTAAAGGGCTATGAGTTAAGCAATTCCAACCCTCATTATAAGCTTACAAGTAATATTACAATTTATATTGATGAAAGTAACGCCCAAAAAAGTGAACAATGGCTAAGTGGCGAGTCAATAACTTCAAATTTAGGACTTAGATTTGAAGGACATATTGATTTTATCAACGCAAATAAGCCTCAAAGTGCGACAAATATTAAAAGCAATACCCAACTTGATTCTAATGTAGAACTTGTATATCCTATAAAAAGCACAGAAGGAGTAAACATGTTTAAAACCACGCTTTCTTCTGTGCCAACTCAGTTAAATAAGGGCTTAGAAAGACCTGCCTTTGAGATAGATAAAAGCTTTTTATCCTTTTATAAAAGCACTTTAAAAAGCCTTTATGAAAATATGCCAAAGGCTACAGGCTTTGAAGGTAGTGAAACACAAAACGAGGAAGGTTATGCTGAATTTAATATAGATAATAGCTTTGATGAAGAAAATGTTAAAGCTGTAGAAACAAGCACAAACGAAAGCCAAGAAAACATACATAAACACGAAGATGATGGCTTTGTAATATTTGATTAAAAAAGGATAAATTATGAGAAGTGATGCGATAAAAAAAGGACATTTAAAGGCCCCAAATCGCTCTTTATTAAGGGCTTGTGGCTTAAAGGATGAAGATTTTAATAAGCCCTTTATAGCAGTAGCCAATTCCTATATAGATATAATACCTGGTCACTTTTTTTTAAATGATTATGCAAAAATTATAAAGGATGAGATTAAAAAAAATGGCTGTGTGCCCTTTGAATTTAACACTATAGGCGTTGATGATGGCATTGCTATGGGGCATGGGGGTATGCTTTATTCTTTGCCAAGTCGCGAACTTATAGCAAATTCTATAGAAACTATGATGAACGCTCACCAACTAGATGCCCTTATTTGTATTCCAAACTGCGATAAAATAACCCCTGGAATGCTTATGGGTGCATTAAGGGTAAATGTACCTACTATCTTTGTAAGTGGTGGTCCTATGAGTGCTGGTTATAGTAAAAGTGGAGAAAAACTTACCTTAAATAGCGTTTTTGAAGCTGTTGGGGCCTTTGAAGTAAATAAAATAGATGAAGATACCTTAAAGGATATTGAGTGCAAGGCCTGTCCTGGAGGAGGTAGTTGTAGTGGTATGTTTACAGCAAATTCTATGAATACATTGTGCGAAGCCATGGGAATTGCCTTAGAAGGAAATGGGACTATCTTAGCCCTAACCCCACAAAGAGAAGAATTGCTTAGAAAGGCAGCAAAAAGAATTTGTGAGATTGCCTTAGATGATAAATTTAAAATAAAAAATATTATAAATGAAAAAGCCGTTAAAAATGCTATGGTTGTTGATATGGCTATGGGTGGAAGTTCAAATACGATTTTACACATGCTTGCAATTTCAAGAGAGGCAGGTTGTGCCCTAGATATAGCTAGTTTAAATGAGATTAGCAAAAAAACAGCCCATATTGCTAAGATAGCCCCTTCTTTACCTAGCGTTGTAATGAGTGATATACATGAGGCCGGTGGCGTAAATGCTGTAATGAAAGAAATTTCTCTGCAAAGTGAAAATTTATTAGAACTTGATGCATTAACAATAACTGGCGAAAGTATAAGAGAAAGAATTAAAAATGCTACAACTCATAATAAAGAAGTGATTAGAAAAATAGACAATGCCTATTCAAAGGTAGGAGGTCTTGCTATTTTATTTGGAAATTTAGCCTTACAAGGTTGTGTTGTAAAAACTGCTGGTATTATGGGAGAGCGTAAATTTAGTGGCAAGGCTGTTTGTTTTAATTCACAGGACGAGGCAATAAAGGGCATTATAAAGGGTTCAGTTAAAAAGGGTGATGTATGCGTAATTCGCTATGAAGGGCCAAAGGGAGGCCCTGGTATGCAAGAAATGCTAAGTCCTACTAGTTTATTAATGGGAATGGGTCTTGGAAGTGATGTAGCTTTAATAACCGATGGTAGATTTAGTGGGGCTACAAGGGGTCTTTGTATAGGTCACATTAGCCCTGAGGCTGCTGAGTCTGGTTTAATAGGACTTTTAAGGGATGGTGATATTATAGATATTGATGTTGATTCTTATACAATAAATGCTCGTTTAGACGAAAGTGAGATTAAAAAAAGAAAAAAAGAATTTAAAATACCAGAAAAAAATCTAAATTCAAGATGGTTAAAAATGTATCAAAAACTAGTAAGTAATGCTAGTAAGGGTGCAGTACTTGACATGGATTAATTTAACTAATGGTAGGTTTAAATGAATATTATTTTTATGGGGACTCCTGATTTTGCTGTGCAAATCTTGCAAGGCTTAGTTGGTTATAATATTAAGGCAATTCTTACACAAAGTGATAAAAAGGTAGGTAGAAAGCAAATTTTAAGCCCTAGTGCTGTTAAGGATTATGCCTTGCATAATTTAAAAGAAGTACCCATTTTTACGCCAAAAAATTTTAATAATGATGAATTAATAGTTAAAATTAAGGCTTTTAAGCCTGATTTTATAGTAGTTGCTGCTTATGGAAAAATTTTACCAAAGGCTGTTTTGCAAATCGCCCCTTGCATAAATTTACACGCTTCTTTGCTTCCAAAATATAGAGGGGCAAGTCCTATACAAAGTGCTATTTTAAATGGTGATGAAAAAAGTGGCGTTTGTGCTATGTTAATGAATGAAAGGCTTGATGAAGGAGATATTTTAAAAAGCGTTGAATGTGATATTAGGGGTAAAAATGCAAAAGAAGTTTTTAATGATTTAGCAAATTTAGCAAGCATACTTTGCAAAGAGGTACTTTGTAATTTTAATAACCTAAACCCTATAAAACAAGATAACACAAGGGCATCGTATTGTACTAAGATAAAAAAAGAAGATGGGCTTGTAAGTTTGCAAAATGCAAAAGAACTTTATCAAAAATTTTTAGCCTTTACACCTTGGCCAGGTATTTTTTTAGAAAATGGCTTAAAATTTATAGATATAGAATTTATAGATGAAAAAGAACATGAAAAAATGGGTAAAATTTTAGCCCTTGAAAAAGATTCTTTTTTATTAGCTTGTAAAAAAGGGACATTAAGGATAAAAAAAATACAAGAAAGTGGTAAAAAAATTTTAGATGCTAGAGTGTTTTTAAATGGAAAAAGGCTTAAAAATGAAGATAATTTGTGTTGAAAATTTACCTTCTACTCAGATTTTTTTATGCGAACAAATTAGACAAAATAAAATTACACAAAATACTGCCATTTATGCCTTAGAACAAAGTAGTGGCATAGGTAGTAGAGAAAATTTATGGACTAGCTTTAAGGGAAATTTACACCTTTCTTTTTGTATAAAAGAAGATGATTTAAGCAAGGATTTAAAATTAAGTTCAGCTAGTATTTATTTTGCTTTTTTATTAAAAGAATGCCTTGCAAAAAAGGGTTCAAATGTATGGCTTAAATGGCCAAATGACCTTTATATAGATGATTTAAAGGTAGGTGGGCTCATGAGTTCAAAGATAAAAAATTTTGTTATAGTTGGAGTTGGTTTAAATTTAAAAAAGGCCCCAAATGGTGCAGGAATTTTAGATATAGAGATTGATTTAAAGGAACTTGTGCATGATTTTGTAAAATATTTAGATGAAAAAATTCAATGGAAAGATATTTTTAATAAATATGTGCTAGAATTTGAAAAATCAAGAAAATTTAGTGTTCATTACAAGGGCAAAAAATATCCATTAGATAATGTTTTGCTCTATGAGGATGGATCAATTTTATTAGATAATGTGAGGGTATATAGTTTAAGATGAGTGAGATTATTACTATTGCAAATCAAAAGGGTGGTGTTGGAAAAACGACTACAGCAGTAAATTTAGCTGCTTCTTTGGCCGTGGCTGAAAAAAAAGTTTTACTTGTTGATGTAGACCCTCAAGCAAATGCTACAACAGGGCTTGGCTTTAAAAGAAGCACTTATGAATATAATATTTATCATGTTTTCATAGACAAGAAAAAACTTTCTGATATTATCCTTAAAACAGAACTTCCTCAACTTCACCTTGCACCCTCAAATATAGGTTTAGTAGGCATTGAACAAGAACTTGCCGAAAGTAAAGATAATGAAACAAAACTAGTTTTAAAAAATCAATTAAAAGAAGTGATTGACGAGTATGATTTTATAATTATCGATTCGCCCCCAGCACTAGGAAATATTACAATAAACGCCTTTGTTGCAAGTGATAGCGTTATCATTCCTATACAATGTGAATTTTATGCACTTGAAGGCGTAGCAATGGTATTAAATACGATTAAAATTATAAAACGAACTCTAAATCCAAAGCTCAAAATTCGTGGCTTTTTGCCTACTATGTTTAGTGCTCAGAATAATCTTTCAAAAGACGTGGTTGCTGATATTAAACAAAATTTTACAGACCAATTATTTAGACTTGACAATAGTAAAAAAGATGAATTTATAATCATTCCTCGCAATATAAAACTAGCTGAAAGCCCAAGTTATGGTAAGCCTATTATTTTATTTGATATTAAATCGCCCGGTTCTGTTGCTTATCAAAATTTGGCATATTCTATTTTAGGTTAAGAAAATGGGTTTAAATAAAGAACAAGGCTTAAGTTTTATATTAGGTGATATGGATGCAGTTTATAGCAAAGAATTAGGACTTGATAAAAAAGAGATTATAGAACTTTCAATCGCTAAAATTAAGACAAATCCTTTTCAACCTCGTAAAAATTTCAATGAAGAAGCCTTAAATGAACTTGCCCAATCAATCAAAGAACACGGCTTAATCCAACCTATAATTGTAGTAAAAAATGGTACAGATTTCACACTTGTAGCGGGTGAAAGAAGACTTAGGGCTAGTAAAATTTTAGGCCTCAAAAAAATTTCGGCCATAATTTGCGATGCTAAAGAAGATAAGCTTAGAGAACTTGCCTTGATTGAAAATATACAAAGGGAAAATTTAAATCCTATAGAATTAGCACATTCTTATAAAAGTTTGATTGAAGAATATAAAATAACACAAGAGAATTTATCTACTCTCATACATAAATCAAGAACTCAAATAACAAATACACTAAGGCTTTTAAATTTAGATGAAAAAACTCAAAAATTAATAGCCCAGGGTAAGCTTTCACAAGGTCATGCTAAGGTGCTTGTCGGGCTTAATAAGGATGATGAAAAGGTTATAGTAGATAGCATTATAGGGCAAAAATTAAATGTTAGACAGACAGAAAAGATTGCACAAAGTGTTAAAAATAAAGAAGTGCAAAATTTACCCAATAGACTTGAGTTTGAAGCTCAAATGCAAAATCTTAAAAAAATACTTGAAAAACTAGGTTTTGAGTGTAAAAACAGCAAGGAAAATCTTACCATTTGTTTGAGTAGTATTGAAAAAATTAAAAAATTAGTAAAAATTTTAAAATAATTTAAGTGAATCTTAGCTTTTTTTAGATAAGATTTTAAAGATTTGTTAATAAATTATAAATAAAGGAGAGTTATGTTTGATGATATGAGCCCTTCCATAATGATAGCTACAGTAGCGATATTTTTAGCTATGATAGTTATCTTAAATGCTATATTTTATAAGCCACTTTTAAAATTTATGGATGAAAGAGATGATTCTATTAAAAAAGATGAAAACAAAGTTAAAGAAAATTCAAAAGAAATGCTTGGTGCAAATGATGAAGTAGAATTGATTTATAAAAAAACTAGAGAAGAAATTCATAATATTAAACAAAGTGCGATTAATGAAGCAAGAGTAGAAGCTGATCAGCTTATACAGGCAAAAAAAGATGAGTTAGAGCGAAAAATGGCTCTTTTTTACACAGAACTTGAAACGCAAAAACAAGAATTAAAACAGCAATTATTTGCCTATTTGCCCGATTTTAAACAAAGTTTGCAAAATAGCATTAAAAAGGTTTAATTATGAAAAAAATACTTTTATTTTTATTCCCTTTATATCTTTTTGCAAGTGCTGGTGGAAGTGGCGAATATGACATAGTTCCAAGACTTATAAATTTTATTATTTTTGTTGCTATTCTTTATTATTTTATAGCTTCTCCTTTAAAGAATTTTTTTAAGTCTAGAAAGGATAAAATTTCAAATAGACTTGATGAAATTCAAAAAAAACTTAATGAAAGCAAGGCAAAGAAATTTGAAACTATGAAAAAGCTTGAAGATACAAGGCTTAGTTCAGTAAATGCAATAGCTACCGCCAAACAGGAAGCCGAACTTTTAGCACAAAAGATAAAAGATGATGCAAAAAAAGAGTTAGTGTTATTTGAAAAGCATTTTGAAGAACAAAAAGAATATGAACTTAGAAAAATGCAAAAAGAAGTTGTTTCTCAAGTTTTAACAGAACTTTTCAACGACAAAGAAGTAGCACTTAAACAAAATGAAGTTATTGATATTATAACGAAAAAGGTATCCTAATGAATGATATAATAGCAAAACGATACGCAAGGGCTGTTTCTAAACAAGATATTAATGAAATTTATGAAACATTAAGTGGTCTAGTCCCTGCTTTTTCCTTACCAAAATTTAAAATAATAGTAGAATCAACGCAGGTTAAAAAGAAAAAAAAAGCGGAATTGCTTTTTTCTTTTTTTGAAAATTTAAGTCTAAATTGTAAGAATTTTTTAAATTTATTAGTTGAAAATTCAAGAATTTCTTATATTCCTCAAATAGTCAAAGAACTTGAAAGACAAAAAATAACTGAGGAAAATATTTATATAGGACTTGTTTATACAAAAGAAGTCTTAGCCCAAGAAAAGCTTGAAGAATTACAAGCTAAATTAAGTCAAAAATTCAAGGTTAAAATTCAGTTGCAAAATCAACTTATAAATATTGATGGCGTTAAAATTGTTTTAGAAGAGTTAGGTTATGAAATTTCTTTTTCTATGAAAACACTTCAAAACAGAATAAGTGAATTTATATTAAAAACTATTTAAGGAGTATGAATAATGAAATTTAAAGCTGATGAAATCAGTTCAATCATCAAAGAAAGAATCGCAAATTTTGATTTAAATTTAGAAATCGAAGAAACAGGTAAGATTATTTCTATTGGCGATGGTATTGCTAAGGTTTATGGTCTTAAAAATATCATGGCTGGTGAGATGGTAGAATTTGAAAATGGCGACAAAGGGATGGCCTTAAACCTGGAAGAAAGTAGCGTTGGTATCGTTATTCTAGGCAAAGGAAGTAATTTAAAAGAAGGTTCTTCTGTAAAAAGACTTAAAAGACTTTTAAAGGTTCCTGTTGGCGATGCTATGGTAGGTCGTGTTGTAAATGCATTGGGTGAGCCAATTGATGCTAAGGGTGCTATTAATACCGATAAATATCGCTTTGTTGAAGAAAAAGCAAAGGGCATTATGGCTAGAAAAAGCGTTCATGAATCACTTCACACTGGCATAAAGGCCATTGATGCACTAGTTCCTATTGGTCGTGGTCAAAGAGAATTAATCATAGGCGATAGACAAACAGGTAAAACAACAGTCGCTATTGATACAATCATTAGCCAAAAAGGACAAGATGTTATCTGTATTTATGTAGCCATTGGTCAAAAGCAAAGCAATGTGGCACAAGTCGTTAAAAGACTTGAAGAACATGGGGCTATGGATTATACTATAGTTGTGAGTGCTAGTGCGTCTGATCCCGCCGCGCTTCAATACCTAGCACCTTATGCTGGTGTAACAATGGGAGAATTTTTTAGAGATAATTCAAGACATGCCTTAATTATTTATGATGATTTAAGCAAACACGCTGTAGCTTATCGCGAAATGTCGCTTATTTTACGTCGTCCTCCAGGTCGCGAGGCCTATCCTGGTGATGTTTTCTATTTACATTCAAGATTGCTTGAAAGGGCTAGTAAGTTAAATGATAGTCTTGGGGCTGGTTCATTAACAGCCTTGCCTATTATTGAAACACAAGCTGGCGATGTTTCTGCTTACATTCCTACAAATGTTATTTCAATTACCGATGGACAAATTTTTCTTGAAACCGACTTGTTTAACTCAGGCGTTCGTCCTGCTATTAATGTTGGTTTATCCGTATCTCGTGTTGGAGGGGCAGCTCAAATTAAGGCTACAAAACAAGTTTCAGGTACGCTTAGACTTGACCTAGCACAATATAGAGAACTTCAAGCCTTCGCACAATTTGCAAGCGACCTTGATGAGTCAAGTCGTAAGCAACTTGAAAGAGGACAAAGAATGGTAGAGGTTTTAAAACAACCTCCTTACGCACCATTACCTGCTGAAAAACAAGTAATTCTTATCTTTGCAGGTACTAGAGGCTTTTTAGATGATATTGATATTAGCAAGGTTAGGGAATTTGAAACGGGAATTTATTCTTTTATTGATACTAAGTATCCTGAGCTTTTTGAACAAATTCGCACTAAAAAGGCTTTAGATAGTGAGTTAGAAGAAAAAATTAGCAAAGCTATTAACGATTTTAAAGCAAATCATTTATAAGGTTTCTTTATGTCAAATTTAAAAGAAATTAAAAGAAAAATCAAAAGCGTTCATAATACGCAAAAGACCACAAATGCTATGAAGAATGTTTCTTCTGCTAAACTTAAAAAAGCAGAAGAAGCAGCCAAAAGAGCTAGGCTTTATGCGGAAAAGATTGATGAAATTTTAAGTAAAATTTCTTTTCAATTAAACAAACTTATATTAAATGAATCTGATGATAGATTTAATTTATTTCATCCAAAAGAAGTGGTTAAAAATATCGACCTTATTTTCATAACTGCTGATAAAGGGCTTTGCGGTGGTTTTAATTATAAAACCATTAAGGCAGTTAATGAACTTTTAGAAGATTATAAAAGTAAAAATATAAATGTACGCTTGAGAGCTGTTGGAAAAAAAGGCATTGAATATTATAATTTTCAAAAGGTAGAACTTTTAGAAAAATATCTTCATCTTAGTTCAAGTCCAGATTATGAAAAGGCTTCTGCTGTAATACATGCTGCGATTAAGGATTTTATGGATGGCATTACTGATGGCGTAGTTTTAGTACATAATGGATATAAAAATATGATATCGCAGGAAATTAAAATAGGTCATATAGTACCTGTTGAACCTTTGATATTAGAAGAAGAATCACAATCTCATTCTATTTTAGAATTAGAACCTGAGAGCGAAAATTTATTACAAGATTTAATGAAAACTTATTTTGAATACAATATGTATTATGCCTTGATTGATTCATTAGCTGCTGAACATAGTGCTAGAATGCAGGCAATGGATAGTGCTACAAATAACGCTAAAGATAGGGTTAGAGAGCTAAATTTAGCTTACAATAAAGCAAGACAAGAGTCAATTACTACTGAACTTATAGAGATTATCAGTGGTGTTGAGGCTATGAAGTAGAAATTTTAAGGAGAACAAAACTTATGCAAGGATTTATTTCACAAGTAATTGGTGCGGTTGTTGATGTTGATTTTGAAGAATATTTACCTCAGATTAATGAAGCAATTATTGCAAATTTCGAAGCTGAGGGTAAACAACATAAACTTGTTTTAGAAGTAGCTGCACATTTAGGAGACAATAGAGTTAGGACTATAGCTATGGATATGACCGATGGCTTAGTGCGTGGAACAAAGGTTGAGGCCTTGGGAAGTTCTATTAGCGTACCTGTTGGCGAAAAGGTTTTAGGTAGGGTTTTTAATGTCGTGGGTGATTTAATAGATGAAGGTGAGGAGATAAATTTTGAAAAACGTTGGACTATTCATAGAGACCCACCAGCCTTTGAAGACCAAAGTACAAAGAGTGAAATTTTTGAAACAGGCATTAAGGTAGTTGACTTACTTGCCCCTTATGCAAAGGGTGGTAAAGTAGGACTTTTCGGTGGTGCTGGTGTTGGTAAGACAGTTATTATTATGGAACTTATACATAATGTTGCCTTTAAACATAGTGGGTATTCTGTATTTGCGGGTGTTGGAGAAAGAACTAGAGAAGGAAATGACCTTTATAATGAAATGAAAGAAAGTAATGTTTTGGATAAGGTTGCCCTTTGCTATGGACAAATGAACGAACCACCAGGTGCAAGAAATCGTATCGCTTTAACAGGTCTTACAATGGCAGAATATTTTAGAGATGAAATGGGACTTGATGTGTTAATGTTTATCGATAACATTTTTAGATTTTCTCAATCAGGTTCAGAAATGTCAGCACTACTAGGTCGTATCCCATCAGCCGTTGGATACCAACCAACCCTTGCTAGTGAAATGGGACGTTTCCAAGAAAGAATTACTTCTACTAAAAAAGGTTCAATTACCTCTGTTCAAGCTGTTTATGTTCCAGCTGATGACCTTACAGACCCAGCGCCAGCAACCGTTTTTGCACACCTTGATGCCACTACAGTTCTTAATAGGGCCATTGCTGAAAAAGGAATTTATCCAGCTGTTGACCCTCTTGATTCTACTTCTAGAATGCTTGACCCAAATATAGTAGGCGAAGAACATTATAATGTAGCTCGTGGGGTTCAATCCGTACTTCAAAAATATAAAGATTTACAAGATATTATTGCTATTTTAGGTATGGATGAGTTAAGTGAAGAAGATAAACTCACTGTTGAAAGGGCTAGAAAGATAGAGAAATTCCTATCTCAACCATTCTTTGTGGCAGAAGTTTTCACAGGTAGCCCGGGTAAGTACATTAGCCTTGAAGATACAATAGTAGGCTTTAAAGGAATTTTAGAAGGCAAATATGATAATCTACCAGAAAATGCCTTTTACATGGTAGGAAATATTGACGAGGTTATCGCAAAAGCAGATAAAATTAAGGGCTAAATATGAGTGATTTACTTAAATTCGAAATTGTTACGCCTATGGGTAGAATTTATGAAGGTGATGTAAAATCTGTAAATTTGCCAGGAAGTGAAGGTGAATTTGGGGTTTTAAAAGGACATGCATCTTTAATATCTTCTTTAAAATCAGGTGTTATTGATATAGAAAAAAACGACGGAGAACATGAATTAATAGCCATTGATGAAGGTCATGCCCAAGTTGATGAATTTGGGGTTTGTGTTTTAGCAAAGGGTGCTGTTTGGGTTGCAGGTGGCGATGAAAGCGAAATAGAACGTAATCTACAAAAGGCTAAGAATTTAATCCAATCAATTAGCTCAGATAATGTAGCTATGGCTGCAACCTTTTCTAAACTTGATACTGCGAAAGCTCGTAAATGAACATAGAAGCAGCCTTTCATTTTTTTAATAGCTCAAGCCTTATAACTTACATAGTTTTGGCTTGGCTTTCTTTTTATTTTATAATCTCCTTTGCCATACTTTTTGCAAGATCTACTTATCTGGCAGCATGGAGATTAAGAGAAAAACAAAGCTTAGAAAGTTTGCTTTTAGGACAAAAAGATATTAGCAAAACGCGTTCAATTCTAAGAAAAAGCACTGATAGTAATCCTTTGCATTTAGAAATTTACAAAAATTTAGCACAAAGAAGGGCAACTGGAGGTCTTACTTGGTTAAGCATTATAGCTTCAACTTCGCCCTTTATAGGTCTTTTTGGAACGGTTATTTCTATATTAGAAACCTTTGGAGGACTTGGAACACAAAATTCACTTAGTATAATAGCCCCGAAAATTAGCGAGGCGCTAGTAGCTACTGGTTGTGGAATTTTAGTTGCTATCCCTGCTTATACCTTTCACCTTATTATAAAAAGAAAGGCTTATGAGTTAATAAGCGTTATAGATAGCGAGATAAAAGTTATAAGTAGCAAGGCTTAAAATGCTCTTTGATGATGAAAAGCCAGAATTAAATATTACTCCCTTAGTTGATATTATGCTTGTTCTACTTGCAATTTTAATGGTAACAGCCCCAAGCATTACCTATGAAGAAAAAATAAACCTGCCTCAAGGTTCTCAAAAAAATTCAAGCTCCCCAACCGTTAAAAGCTTAATAGTTAGCATTAATGCAAATAAAGATATTTTAATCAATCAAGAAAAATTTAATTTTGTTAGCTTTGCTGATAACCTAGCTCAAAAAAGGTCTCAATTTAACCCTGAAGAAACGGTTTTTATAAGGGCTGATAAGAATTTAAAATATGATGATGTTATTTTTGTATTAAGAAGTATTAAAAATTTAGGCTTTAATAAAGTGGCCTTGCAGACAGAGTAATGAATAATTACGGCATAGGAAATTTTAATTCTTTTTTATTAGCAGTGCTTTTTTATGTACTAGTGATTGCCTTTATATTTTTTCGCTTTGTACAAATGCAAGAAAACGCCATTCGCTACACAGATATACAAGATAGCTTTGTGGATATAGAATTAGCAGACCCTGCCCCTGCTACGCCAAAGCCCATAGCTACTCCACAGCCAAAGCAAGTTGAAGAAGAAGTAAAGCCACCAGAACCTGAACCTGAAAAGATTCAACAAGAAACTACAAATAAAGCTGTTGAAACAAGTCCTATTAAACAAGAAGCTACAAATTTTGACGCACTTTTTGGCGATGTAAAAGAAATTCAAGTAGCAAAGGATACCAAAGTTCAATCTTCTAAAAAATCAGACTCTAAAACAAGCACTCCTAAAAATTCAGCAAGTGAGATTGTAAAAAAAGCTACTGATAATTTATTGCAAGATGAAAATCAAGGCAAGGGCGAAAACACGCAAAAGCAACGAACAGGCGTTTATGATGCATTTTTAGGTAGGGTTACTAGGGTTATACAAGAAAGATGGAGTTTGTATTATCCAAATTCTAAAAAGATTACTGTTGTGGTTAAAATTTTCATAGATAAAGATGGAAATTTTGGGTATACAGAGGTGGCAAAAAGCTATAACGAAGCCTTTGATTCTAAGGTTTTAGAATTCTTAGAAGGACAAAAGGGCAAATTTATAGCAAACCCTCCAAAATCTCAACAAGTAAATATAACTATGAATTTAGGCGATGATATAGAAGTTGTAAATTAAAATTTAATTTTAAAAATTTATATTTACATTTTCATCATTTATAATTTTTTCTATATTTGAGTTTAAAATTCTTTTTATATATTTAATACTTTTATCTAAATCATAAATTCCTGCATTTTCACAAAATATATTATCAACTTCGTTAAAATTTTCTAAAGTTAATTTTTTATAATCTAAATTAATATTTAGATTATGATATAACTTTGTGATTTCTTCTTGTTTTTGAGTTGGAAAATTTGGAAAAGATAAATATTCCAATATGTTTGAGCAAAACTGCCACCATGCCCACCAACTTTCACAAAATCTATAATTTTTTTACTTACAAAAAAATCTAAAAAACACTTTATGAACATACTTTTGATTAAATTATTTTTATAAAGTGTAATGCCATGAATGTTTGTAATATAATTTTCATTACTATCTATAACTACCATACCCCTAAATGTAGCTTCTGCATCGAAAATAATTTCTCCTTTTGATAATATTTTTAATTGATTTTTATTACCTAAATATATAATTTTATCAATAGTTCCATATTTAGAAAAATATGTTGGCAATGCCAATGAATAAAAATTTTTTGCATAATTTCTACCATAAACACTTTACCGATACAGCTTTCTTATAAATTTTGTTCTCTACTAAATTTAAAGTCCCATTCTTCAAAATTATTATAACCATATTTATAATTTTTTATCAAGAATGCAATATATTTAAACTCCTTAGAATAAACTCCAGTATCTAAAGCGTCCACTTGTTTGCAAATCTTTTGTAGTTGGTTCTTGATAGATAAATTTATGTTCTTTTTGATTGTTTAAAAGCTCATTTTTTATAAGTTTTAAATTTGTTTGTGTCGTTCCTTGATTAACTTTTCTTTTTTTTATGATGGACTTTGTTATGGTTTCTATGAAAGTTATAGTTTGGTCAGCATTATGATTTGGAAAAGAAATTTTACAATCTAAAAATAATGTTTTTGCGTATCTTATTGTAGCACCCTTTGAAACCATAAAATCTAATTGTTGCCTAAAAATACCATGTTTTATCATTGCTAAAATATAAAATTTATATTTTGTAATAGGAAGTTTATACAATGCACCCGATAATATAGCATTTGGATAATTTTTTTCAAGTATAACTACTTCGCCAATATTGCTATCTTTTTAAATAATTATGTCATTTTCTTTTAAATTCATATCGATAAAAGCTTGTGACATAATATACTCGCTCGCACTTTTTTCAAGGTTTAACAAAAATGAATGCTCTTATAAAGCCCTACTTTTAATAAAAAAATATTTTGATGATTTTGCATAAGCTAATGAACCTACTTTATAGCCTAAATCTTGCCTTAATAAATTTCTATCTAAAAGTTCTTTAAGAGATTTTAAATTGTAATTTTTTACAATTAAACATTTATAAGCATTGCTTGAAAGATTACAATAATTTTGCATAATATCCTTATAATTTATAATACTTGGTATATCAATAAATGATTTCATTGTAAGCTTATTTTTCCTTTATAAAAATATCTTGCAGGTCTTGTTCTTGTCCTAGACACCATTTTTTAAACTCAAGTATGGTTTGAGTAAAATCTTCATCAATCATAGCCTTACCATTTTCATATATGATTATCTCAAAATTTTCAAGATTTATTTTATATATTGATTGAAAAAATTTATTTCTATTTTTGGTTACTACCTTATATCCTAAATTTTCTATGTTTTTTACAAAAACTTGATAATTATTTTGCTGTAAATTTAATAATATTTCCTGTCTAGGCTTATAAACAACAATTATTTTTGTATTTACTCCTGTTTCAGCAAAGGCATTTGAAGACAAATCAAACAAAGCAACAATTCTCATATTTTTCATTAGCCACTCTCTTACTTTTATATGAGTATCAATGCTTACTATTGAATTTGATAAAACTATGCCAAGTATGCCATTTTCATTTAAAATTCTATAAGCATTTTCTAAAAACAAAATTTCTAAGTTAGTAGGGTCATCTTGTGTGTATAAATTCCAAGTTTCATAACAGCTTATTATCTCTCTCGTTTCGTGGGTAAAATGCCCTTTCTTGTCCAAAAGGTGGATTTGTCAAAACTACATCAAATTTTTTAAGTGCTTTATCATCAGCCCTATTATCCCAAAGCCCGTTAATATTTATATTTGGGTCAAGTTTTATTATATTATTTTCTTTATCAAATTTATAAAGTATAGAACCTAAATCACTTCTTTGTTCTATGTTTGCATTTCCATCACCATTTAAAAGCATATTTAGCGTAGCAAATTTAACCATATCAGAATCAATATCCATTCCAAAGATATTATTATCATCTAATTTACTGCTAGAATTCACATAAGAAATCGATAAAAAATCCGCAATCCCAGCAGTTGGGTCAATTATAATTTCATCATTTATTGGATTAACTATTTTTACTAAAAAATCAATAACAGGAATAGGTGTTAAAATTGCCCATTTATACCTTTTGCAAAATGTGAAGCAAAATTACTAAAAATTAATTGATATAAGTCAGTTTTGTATGATTTTACAAATGAGTAATCTTGAAATTCTTTAACAACGCTAACTAAAACTTTTGTATGGTTATTATTTTTAAAATCCAATTCTTTTTCTTTTAAAATACGGCGATGATTGCCACTTGCATCATCAACAATCTTTTCAATACGTTTTATAAAGTTCATAAAAATTTTTATCTGAAATATTTGTATAGTTTTTCTAATCTTTTGTAATGTAAAATTTTAGATATAAATTACTATTTTTTTCAACTCTTTTTTCATTAAAAATTCTAATTGCTAGAATTTGAATTAAAATAGAATAACCTTTTTGATTAGTTAAGCTACCTTATCCATAGCTTCTAAGATATTATGCATAGCGTTACTTATTTGAGTAGAATGAATACCTGAAATAGTATCTAAATCTTTTAATATTCTTTTATCTCTTTGTAATTGTTTTGATTGTGTTTGATTTAACAAATCTGTAAAATTTGGAATATACTCATAAGGGTCGGTTAAGTGTAGATTTAAATCTTTTGTTTTTGAGTTATAACCAAGTGAATTAAATTCTTCTACGTAACGCAAAAATTTATTATTTACCTTTTTAAATAAAAATAATTTTTCACTATCATAATAAATTCCAAGGCAAAAATCTCTTTCACTTTCTTTTAAATAAGACTTTACTTGCTTTTCATAAATTTCTTGTACACTTTTTCCATTATTTTTTTTAAACTCAATTATTGCAATAATATGCTGTTTAAGCCATTCTAAATCATCTATATCATTATTTTTTGATAATTTTGATATTTTTCAAACCAAGTTTTATCATCAAAAATACAAGCATCTATTTTTATTGATTTACTATCTTTATTGCCCTTTGGCAAATGTTATTTCTGTGCCTATAAATTCTTTTGTGTAAAGACCTGAATTTGTTATACTATAAAGAAATTGCTATTTATAAAATTGTTCTATTTCATTTGTTTTTGCTTTGTTTAGTAAATTAACATTTTTATCTAATGTTAAATGTTCTGGCAAAAAGGCTTTGTAATTAGTGTTCTTTTTATTTTTTCATCAAATTCTTGTTTGCATTGCAAAAAATTAATATTTTAGTTTCCTTTTTTGCTAGTTATAAATTTATTTGAAATTTCGCTACCTTAATTATTATTTTTAATTAAAAAATTTTATCAAATTAAAGTTTCAAAATTTTATAACTAGTAAAAATTAAATACTTTTTTAGCTTTCTTATTTTAAAAATTTATAAAAAAGCGTTAAAAAAAGTCTTTAATTTACTTTATTTTCAATATAATTTTGATAAAGTAAATAAATTTATATAAGGAAAGAAAATGCTACCTTTTAACGATGAAGAGCTAATAAATCCTGTTAAATCGAGTCTTGCAAAGAATTTACATATCTTAGAACAAGATGGTGGAGGATTGGAGTTTTTAGGCGTTAAAAATGGCGTTGTCTATGTGCATTTAACGGGTGCTTGTAGTGGCTGTGTGGCAAGTTCAGTTACTTTAAAATATGGGCTTGAAAGGCAATTAAAGATTGATATTCATCCTGATATAAGCTTAATAAATTTAAATGGTGGGAAAGATGAGTTCGCAAAATTATAAAAAATTAGCTATAAAACACTTTTATAATAAAGATTTTAACACAGCTAGAACCTATTTTTGCCTAGCTTATGAAAGACGTCCAAATAAACGTTTATTAAATTTCATAGACCTTTGCAATTTGGCCTTTAAAGCTCCAAAAGAAGCCTTTTTACTATTTGAGTTTTACCTTGCTCATTATACAATCCCTAATATAGACAAGGACTTAGCTGAAATTTTAGAAAATGTGGATTTAAGGCAAGAACAAAGAGAACGACAAAACGAGGTTGAAGAAAGCAACGCTCTTTCTTATGGTGATTTTTTGCAAAGCGAAAGAGTACTTGGCTTTAAAAAAAGCTTTGAAAATGTGATTTTTAATACAAAATTGATTATAGATAATAAAGATGATTTTTTAGATTTTTTAGAAAAACTTTTTGATAATGGCTATAAGGATATAGTTTTTACCTATCTTGAAAATGTATCGCCACATTTATGGTCAAATGAACGTTTTATGAGATTGCATAAAAAACTTATAGGATTAAAAAAGTGATTATAAAACTTTCAAATTCTTTTATTAGTGATAATTCTAAAGAATGTGTTAAAGATTCATTTTTTTTAAAAAGCTTTCAAAATGCTAGTTTTGCAGACGAGGCTAAAAATAAGGGTGCCATAATCATAGATATAAAAAAGGCAAAAAAGCTTTTAAATATAGATGAAAATATCAAAATTATAGGCATTACAGGGACAAATGGCAAAACTACAACAGCTGCTGCAATTTATTCTATTTTACTTGATTTAGGATTTAAATGTGGTCTTTGTGGTACAAGAGGGGTTTTTATAAATGATGAACAAATAGCAGACAAAGGCATGACAACCTCGCCACTTTTGCAAACTTTAAGTTTTTTAAAAAGTGCAAGTGAGAGAAAGTGCGATTTTTTCGTTATGGAGGTAAGTTCTCACGCCCTGGTGCAAAAAAGGATAGAAGGGCTTGAATTTAAGGCTAAAATTTACACAAATTTAAGCCAGGACCACTTAGATTTTCATAAAAATTTAAAAGCTTATCAAGAGGCTAAGGAAAGTTTTTTTACTGATGAGAGTTTAAAATTTATAAATAAGGATGCTAAGACTATTAAATTTAATGTTAAAAATTCTATAAGTTATGGCATAGAAAATCCTTCTTTTTATCATATTAAGGCATATTCTTTGCAAGATGGCATTGATGCACTAGTTCAAGCAAGGGATATTAGTTTTCATATAGAATCAAAATTAATAGGACTTTTTAATCTTTATAATCTACTTGTAGCTAGTGCTTGTGTGTATGAATTAACAAAGCCAAATTTAAAAAAATTAGAAAAGGCAATTTCTGGCTTTGGTGGAGTTTGTGGCAGGGTTGAAGAAGTTAGTAAGGGCGTTATCGTGGATTTTGCCCATACACCTGATGGCATTGAAAAGGTGCTTGACTCATTAAAAAATAAGGATTTAATCGTAGTTTTTGGGGCTGGTGGCAATAGAGATAAAAGCAAAAGGCAAATAATGGGTCAGGTTGTTGAACATTATGCAAAAGTTGCTATTATTACAAGTGATAATCCACGCGATGAAAACCCACAAGATATTATAAATGAGATTACAAGGGGTTTTAAAAATGCTGATAGGGCTTTAAAAATTACAGATAGAAAAGAGGCCATTAAAAAGGCTTTAACGCTTAAAGAAAAGGACGATTTAGTAGTTATTTTAGGCAAGGGTGATGAAACTTATCAAGAAATTAAGGGTGTAAAATACCCATTTAGTGATAAGGAAGTAATTTTACAAATCGTTGCAAATCAAGGATAATAAATGTTTGAAAATATGGATTTTTCTAAAATGGGTGAGCTTTTAAGTCAGGTTCAAGAAAAGGCAAAGAGTTTAGAATTGGAACTTGAAAATCGCGAATTTAGTGCTAAAAGTGGAGCCGGGCTTGTTAAGGTGAGTGCAAATGGCAAGGGTGAAATAATCGATGTTAGCATTGATGATTCTTTACTTGAAGATAAAGAATCACTACAAATTTTATTAATCTCTGCTATAAATGATGTACTAGCCATGGTAGCACAAAATCGCAATAGCCTAACAAGCGATGTTTTAGGTAGCTTAGGGGGAAAATTATGAGAGTATTTTTAGTATTTTTGTTAAGTTTAGGCTTTTTATTTGGCGTTGAAAGACCAAAACTTGAAGACTTTGTTGCTTGTTATGAAAAAAATAAGGCAAGCGTTTTAACCTATGAGGGCTTACCAGCCTTTGCTTTAAGTGAAAATTTGCTAGCTGTTTTAAAACAAGAAAATACAAAGCTTAACAAATATGTAAAGTACGACCCTTTTTTAAATTTGTATCTTGTAAAAACTGAATTTAGCCTTATTCCTACAAGAATGATAGAAGAACAAAATTTAACTCGCAATGATTGGGTAGGTATATTAGACCCTAGCCGTGCCTTTATAGGGCATATTAAGTATCTAGCACAAGATATTAACGAAAAGGACCAGCTTGATTTTACTACAAAAATCGGACTTTTAAATAGTCCTTGTTGTAATATGCTAGGCATTGGGCTTGATAATGGGGCCTTTATAGGCAATAGATACTTAAAACATTTTATGAAGTATAATGATGTCTATTGGGGTGATATAGGCGTTGATTTTGCTGTTAGGGAAAATAAAATTTATGTAAATAGCGTTAGAAAAAACGGGCAATTTTTAATAAATGATGAGATTGTAAGCGTTGATGGAGAGATTGTAAAAGACCTTAGAAAATTAAATGAAAAAGTACTTTTTGCTGATAGAGGTAGTACGCTTTATTTTGGCGTTATAAGGGATAATTTTGATTTAAATATATCAACCTTGGTTACTGAAAAGGATTTAAGTCGTTTTAATTTACCAGATAATAAGCCAAAACCCGTTCCAACAGGATATAGAAGTAATCTTGGCTTACACATTAATAAGGCTTTAGTGGTTACAAAGGTTGATGCAAATTCAAAGGCTTCTTCGGCTGGTTTTATGGTAGGAGATAAAATTTTACGCATTAATAATAAAGTAGTAACAAGTACTCAAAATATCCAAGATATACTAGCAAATGGTAATGATTTTAATGTTTTAGTAGAAAGAAAAAGAGAAAAATTACCCTTGCATGGCTATGGTGATAGTATAGGAATTTACGCAGACAAGGGCGATGGTAAATTTCAATTTTTCATAAGGTTAAATAAGTGATAAAGACACTTTTTACCCAGCATTTAAAGCACAATTTACCCTTTGTAAAAAGCTTTCACCCCTTTTTTAATAAAGCACTTTCTCAAATGCTTGAAAGTGGTGGAAAACATTTTCGTGCCCAACTCTTACTTGGCGTAGTTAATGTAAAGTATCCAGAATATCTAAAAAAAGCACTTGATGCAGCACTAGCCTTAGAATTTATCCATACTTATTCACTTATACATGATGATTTACCTGCTATGGATAATGCAGATTTAAGAAGAGGAATTGCCACTTTGCATAAAACATATGACGAATCAAGTGCTATTTTAGTAGGAGATGGCTTAAATACCGAGGCTTTTTTGGTACTTTCAAAGATGAAAATTAAAAAAAGCATTAGATTAAAGCTTATAAAAACGCTTAGTTTTAACGCGGGAATTAACGGCATGGTGTTAGGACAAGCCTTAGATTGCTATTTTGAAAATAAAAAACTTGATTTAGAGTCTTTAAAATTTTTACACATTCACAAAACTGCAAAATTAATAGCAGCAAGTTTAAAAATGGGTGGGCAAATTTGCAAACTTAGCAAAAAAGAAAATAAAAAGCTTTATAACATAGGCTTAAAATTAGGACTTGCCTTTCAAATAAATGATGATATCATAGATGCTACAATGTCTAGTTCTCAAAGTGGCAAAACTAGTTTAAATGATAGTGATAAAAATTCCTTTGTAAATTTATTAGGACTTGAAGAAGCGAAAAATAGCCTTGAAAGCTTAAAAAATGAATGTTTTCTTTCTTTAAAAGAAGTAGATAAAAATATAGGTCTTATGATAAAAGAACTAATCAAACAATATTTATGAGGATAATTAATGCAAACACAAATTCTAGCTTTACAAGCAAATACTTTAAGATTTTTAAGTACAGATATGATAGAAAGGGCAAATAGTGGCCATCCAGGGGCACCCCTTGGCTTAGCTGATATAATGGCAGTTTTAAGCTATCATTTAGTGCACAATCCTAAAAATCCACACTGGCTAAATCGCGATAGATTAATTTTTTCAGGAGGACATGCAAGCGCCCTACTTTATAGCTTTTTACATTTAAGTGGCTATGATTTAAGCTTAGATGATTTAAAAAATTTTAGACAACTTCACTCAAAAACCCCGGGTCACCCTGAAATTTCAACTCCTGGCGTAGAAATTGCTACAGGTCCCTTAGGTCAAGGCGTGGCAAATGCAGTTGGCTTTGCTATGGCGGCTAAAAAGGCTGTAAATTTACTTGGCGATGAACTTATCAATCATAAAATTTATTGTTTGTGTGGGGATGGCGATTTACAAGAAGGAATAAGTTATGAAGCCTGTTCGATAGCAGGTTTACACAAGCTTGATAATTTAATAATAATTTATGATAGCAATGAAATTTCAATAGAAGGCAATGTAAATTTAGCCTTTAATGAAGATATTAAACAAAGATTTATAGCACAGAACTTTGAAGTATTTAGTATAAATGGTCATGATTATGATGAGATAGATAAAACCTTAAATTTAGCAAAAAAAGCCTTAAAACCTGTATTAATCATAGCAAAAACAACCATTGCTAAAGGGGCTTTAGAACTTGAAGGAAGTCATAAAAGCCACGGAGCTCCCCTTGGGGCTGATTTGATTAAAAGGGCTAAGGAAAAACTAGACTTTAAGGATGAATTTGAGATTGATGAAAGTGTTAGACTGCGTTTTGAAAGTGCTATTGAAAGAGGTGATTTAGAAGAAGCAAAGTGGAATAAAATTTTAAAAGAAAATGGTAAAGAAAACCTTTTAAACGAACTTTTAAAACCAAATTTTAATGATATTAAATTGCCAGATTTAAAGGGACAAGATATGGCGACAAGGGATAGCAATGGCTTAATAATTAACGAGATTGCTAAACAATTAATAGGTTTTTTAGGTGGAAGTGCAGACCTCGCCCCTTCAAATAAGACAGAATTAAAACAAATGGGCGATTTTGTAAGTGGTAAAAATATTCATTTTGGCATTAGAGAACACGCCATGGCTGCCATTAATAATGCCTTTGCAAGATATGGAATTTTCTTACCTTTTTCGGCTACCTTTTTTATTTTTAGTGAGTATTTAAAACCTGCTGCAAGACTTGCTGCTTTAATGAAATTAAAACACTTTTTTATATTTACGCACGATAGCATAGGCGTTGGAGAAGATGGCCCTACTCACCAACCTATAGAACAATTAAGCACATTTAGGGCTATGCCAAATTTCTTAAGCTTTCGTCCGGCTGATGGTCTTGAAAATGTAAAAGCTTGGGAGATAGCTTTAAAAAGTAATTGTCCTAGTGCTTTTGTTTTATCTCGCCAAAAGCTTAAAGCCTTGCCTAATAGCGTATATGGCGATATTAGCAATGGAGCTTACTTAATAAAAGAACATGAAAATGCAAAATTTAGCCTTCTTGCAAGTGGTAGTGAGGTAAATCTTTGTTTAGAAGTGGCAAAGGAACTTGAAAAAAAAGAAATTTCATGCAATGTAATATCCATGCCTTGTTATGAACTTTTTGAAAGACAAGATAAAGCTTATAAACAAAGACTTTTAAAGGGCTTAGTAATAGGCGTTGAGGCCGCAAATTCAAAAGAACTTTATCAATTTTGCGACAAGCTTTATATTATAGAAAGCTTTGGAGAAAGTGGCAAGGATAAAGACGTGTTTGAGTATTTTGGATTTAGCAAAGAAAAACTTTTAAACTTTGTACTTAAAAATTAATTCTTAATTAATAATTTTGTAATATACTTTACATTTTTAAAAAAGGATTAAGAAAAATGACTTTAAAAAATTTGGAATTTTAAAATTAAAAAATGGCAAATTTTAATATTCAAAACGATAGCTTTTTGCTTTTTGGTAGCTGGGATAAAGATAATATTTATAAACTTGATTTAAAAAATATACTAAGTAAGATTAAAACAAGAAAGCTTATAATTGATTTTAAAAATCTAAAATTTATTGATATGACAGGGGTGAGATTTGTACTTGCCCTTGAAAATGACTTAAAAGCAAAGGGCGTAATGGTTGAGAGAATAAATTTAAACGAAAGGTTTGAAAATCTTTTTTCCCTTTGTCAAAAGCATTTTATACGCGTTAAAAAGATACAAAAAAAGAAAACAAGTATAAAAGAACGTTTTGAGAATTTAGGCATATTAACGCATAATTTATTTAAAATTTTATATAGATTTATTAATTTTATCGGGGCTTTTTTTGCAAGTTTTGCGAGATGCGTTAAAAATCCTAAACATTTTCGTTTTATTTCTTTTTTATATCACATTGAAACCTCTGCCCTTGAAGCCTTGCCTATTATTATCTTAACCTCTTTGCTAGTTGGTATTGTTTTAGCCTATCAAGCAGCTAATCAATTACAACAATTTGGGGCAAATATTTTCATAGTTGATTTAATGGGAATTTCAGCCACTAGAGAACTTGCCCCCTTAATAGTAGCTATTGTAATAGCAGGTAGAAGTGCCAGTGCTTATACAGCCCAAATTGGAGTTATGAAAATAACTGATGAGATTGCAGCTATGAATACTATGGGTTTTCGTAGCTTTGAATTTATCATATTGCCTAGAGTTATGGCCCTTGTTATTGCTATGCCTTTAATCGTGGCTGTTGGGGATTTTATAAGCATAGTTGGAGGAATGATAATAGCACAAATTAGCCTTGATGTAAGTGCTATTGAATTTATTCGTAGATTTCACGAGGCAGTGCCCTTAAAACACATTGTGATAGGACTTGTAAAGGCCCCTATTTTTGGCTTTTTAATAGGGCTTATTGCTTGTTTTAGGGGCTTTGAGGTGAAAAATACCACTCAAAGCATAGGAATTTACACTACAAAAAGCGTTGTAAATGCAATTTTTTGGGTGATTGCTTTTGATGCTTTATTCTCAATAGTATTAACAAAAATGGGGCTTTAAATGGTGGTTGTAAGGGCTGAAAATATTAAAACGCGTTTTGGTTCTAAGCTTATACATGATGGAGTAAGCTTTAATATAAAAGAAAATGAAATTTTTGGCATTTTAGGGGGTAGCGGTAGTGGTAAATCTGTGCTTTTAAAGCAAATGTTAATGCTTGAACATTTTGATAGTGGAGAATATGAAATTCTAGGCTATAAATTAAAAAATATAAGTCAAAAAAACGCCTTAAAATTGCAACAAAAATGGGGCGTGGTTTTTCAATTTGCTGCCCTATTTAGCTTTTTTAGCGTCTTTGAAAATATAGCCATACCCTTAAAAGAATATACAAAACTAGATAACATGGCCATTTATGAAATTGTCTTAATGAAGCTTAAAATGGTGGGCTTACAAGAACATGTTTTAAATCTTTATCCTAGCGAATTAAGTGGGGGTATGCAAAAAAGAGTGGCTATTGCTAGGGCTTTAGCACTTGATAGTAAGCTTTTGTTTTTAGACGAGCCAACCTCGGGACTTGACCCTTATAGTAGCCGTGAATTTGATGAGTTAGTTTTAAACCTTAAACATAGTTTTGATTTAAATGTTATACTTGTAACTCACGATAAGAATAGCATGAAAACCCTGCTTGATAGATTTATCATTTTAGAAAATAAAAAAGTAGGATTTATAGGAACTTGTGAGGAGTTAGAGGAACAAAATGAAAGACTTTTTAAGAAATTTATGGAGTAAAAATGGAAAACAAGGCTAATTATTTTTTCGTAGGACTCTTTGTTTTTGGAGTGTTTTTTGCAAGTTTAGGCATTATGCTATGGCTTGGTGATTATGGAGAAAAAAAAGAAATTTTTGATTATTATGAAATTTATACAGAAGAATCTGTTTCAGGGCTTAGTATAAAATCACCTGTTAGACTTTTGGGCGTTGAAGTTGGTAATGTTGAAAAGATTGATTTTTTCACAAATGAAGGTCTTAAAATAAAAATTTTAATAAAGGTTAAAGAAAATATCCCTGTGAAAGAAGATACCTATGCAAGTCTTGAAACTACTGGTATTACAGGGCTTAAATATATACAACTTCAAGGAGGAACTAGAGAAAGCAATATGCTTACTAGCGTTAGTGGGGCCTTGCCTGTTATAAAAATGAAAGATAGTTTCTTTAAAAAGCTTGATGCACAGGGCGAGCATGTATTTTCTTTGATTAAAAAAACCGAAGAGGCCTCTAAACAATTACTTAGCGATAAGAATTTAAAAAATATAGAAATTTTATTATATAACATAGCTGAATTTAGTCAAAATCTAAACGCTCATTCAAAGGACCTTTCAAAGAATTTAACCACCTTGAGTGCTAAATTTATAGTAATGTCTGATAATATTTCTGCTTTGAGTAAAAAGCTACAAACTAGCTTAGATAGCGTGGATAAGGGCATTAATTCTATTAATGAATTTACTACAAAGGCTAGTAAAAAGCTTGATTCTTATGATAGCATTCGCTATAGCTTAACACAGGATTTAGAACTTTTAAAAAATGTGTTGCAAAATGCAAATTCTTTATTAATGCAACTACAAAAAAGCCCATCAAATTTGATATTTAAAGAAACAAAAACAAAATTAGCCCCAGGAGAAGAATAATGAAAAAATTTTTAATAGTACTTATAAGCTTAGTTTTTATATCTTGTTCTATCAAGGATGCACCTCAAGTTGATAAAACTCAAATTCTACGTCTTAAAAGTGAAAGTACATTAAATCTAAATAACACAAATAAAAGCATTAAAATTTTAACCCCTTCCATGCCTTCAATGTTAAACTCTAAGGATATTATATACGAACAAAATGGCATTATGCAAACTTGGGCTTATCACTTTTTTGAAGATACACCAGCTAAAATTATCACTTCTTTTTTGATTCAAAAAGCAACTAGTGGCTTTAAAGTGGTACTTAGTCAAGATAGCATTGTACAAAGTGATTTTATACTCGAAAGTAGACTTAATGATTTTACTCAAATTTATAATGAAAATGGTGAAAGTTATGTGCGTATAAGTATGGATATTACTTTAATTGATTCTAAAAATTTACAAGTAATTTTAAGTAAAAATTATATTAATGAACATGAAAAATTAGAAAATGATAATGTCAATTCTTTAAGAAAGGCCTTTGAGAATGCCTTAAATTCCATTACTAATTCTATTATTAAAGATTGTTCTTTAATGACTAGTAAAAATTAGGAACACTTATTGCTTTTTTAAAAACAAATGCAACTTTGAAGGATGAAAAATGAATGAGTTAGATGTTTTAAAAAAGCACTTAGGTGATGTTGATAATATAGGCGTATTTAAGGCTAAGCAAATTTGTTCTCAAATTAGCGATGCAAATGATTTTATAGGGGCTTTACAGGTTTTAGATATAGCCTTGAAAAAAATTCATACTAGCCTTAGTCAAAGGATTGATGAAAGCCTTGATGATATGCAAAAAAGGACCCTTGATGCTGATGCGTCTTCTATTATACAAAATTGTTCTTTTATGGGAACTGCTTTATTTGATAATGTCTTTAGCGTTTATGTGAGAAAGCAAAATTTTGAATTTGAGATTGCAAACCCCTTATTAGTGCTTGAAAAAAGCGATTATAACGGCGTTTTGGCCTATATAGAAGATAAAAGAGAAGAAATTTCAAATATCTTAGTTGATGTTACTATGGCTATTACTTTGGGACTTGATTTTTCAAATGCTGGTGTCTTTGAAGAAAAACAAACACAAAAATTTGACCTTAAAAATATTTTTGCTACTAAATAACCTTGCAAATTAGCAAGGTTATAATTCTTATCAAAATTTACATGTTAAATTAACTTTTCTTAAATAAACTTAAAGCCCTTAAAATATTATGTTAAACTTACAAATTTTATAAAATATTAAGCGATAACTTTGTATAAGTTCTCTTTAGAATAAAGAAAACCTTTATCAAAATTGAAAGAAGTTATATGAATATTTATTTTGTGCATTTCATAAGTTTTTTTATGCCACTTTTTATTTTTGTAAGTTTAATAGTGCCTAAAAAAGCTGTTTTAAATAATTTTTTAGCCTTATTTTTAGGTGTTTTATTTTCATATTTTGCATTTTTTATAGCAGCCCAGTTTCTAAAAACGCAAAATTTAGCCTTTGTTTTTAACTTTGTTTTTATTGTAACTTGCCTTTTTACCCCTATTTTGTTTTTTTGGCAAAATAAAATTTTATCTTATATAATAAGCTTTTTACTTAGCTTTTGCTTAGTGCTTGGATACTATACAATTTCACAAGACTTTCCTATTTTTAGTACCTCCTTACTTGATAGCGTTGCCATTTCTTCGCTTGGTTTTATAGGTCTTGGCATGGTTTTTTGTGTAGTGATATTTTTCTTTTTAAAATGGCAAAAAACATACAATAAAACACTTTCTTTTATCTTTTTAATCTTGCTTATCTTATTTGAATTTGACAAGGTTCTAGCTAACATTTTTCTTACCTTAATGAGAAATGATATAATCCCTACTTACTCAGTCTTGCTTAGTTTTGTAGCAAAAAGCCTTTATTTTGGTGGCTTTTTTATATATATTTATCTTTTTTATATAATTTTTCTAGCCTTTTTTACCCTAAGAATTCGCCTAGATATCAATCAAAAAAAGGGCTTTTTAGATAGTGAATTTAGAAAAAAAATAGCTCAAAGAAGCTTTGTAAATAATTATTTTATGTCAATTTTATTTATAAGCCTTTGTTCTTTATTTATCTTAGCTTATTTTCATACTATATCATCAAAACCTATTAAAATAGACCCTCCAACTGAACTTGTACCAAATGAAGAAGGAAATTTTGTCTTTAATGTAGATTTATTAAATGATAATAACCTGCACCGTTTTTCTTATGTAAGTTCAGAAGGCAAGGTAATAAGATTTTTCTTAATAAACAAAAGAGAAGATAAAAGCTCGCCCGTAGCCGTCTTTGATGCGTGTATGATTTGTGGTGATTTAGGCTATATTAAAAAGGGAGGGGAGTTAATTTGTATAGCTTGTAATGTTAGAATTTTCTTACCAAGCGTTGGTAAATTTGGAGGTTGTAATCCAATACCCCTAGAATACAAAGTAGAAAATGGCAAAATAATAATTGCCTTAAAAGATGTGGTAGCTGGGTCAAGTTATTTTAATGAGATTAAGGAGATTGAGGTAAGTGATCCTGTTTCAAAAGAAAAGCTTATTAATCTTAAAGCACCTTATTCTTATTCTTACAAGGGCATTACTTATTATTTTACAAATGAAAAAAATTACGAACTTTTCAAAGAAGACCCTGCTAAATTCGTAGATGAAAATAGTGCTATATTTTTAATTCAAAGGCGCAATGATGTTAGTTAACATGGTAAAAAATTCAATATTTAAAAATAAATTACAAAAATTTCTAGCCTTTTTAACCTGCTTTTTAGCTACCTTATTGATTTGTACTATGCTAAATATTACCCTTAGCATAGGCAATGAAATTACTAAACAATTAAGAAGTTATGGCTCAAATATAGTAGTTTTACCCAAAGGTTCAAGCCTTAGCATAGAAATAGGCAATCAAATTTATGAACCTTTGAAAAATAAAAGCTACCTAGAAGAAAAGGATTTAAAAATCATAAAAGAAATTTTTTGGCAAAACAATATAACGGCCTTTGCTCCTTTCTTAGAAGGAGAACTTAACATAAATGATAAAAAGGCTTTAGTTGTTGGGACATATTTTAATAAAGATATACCCTTGGAAGATGAAGATTTTCAAACAGGCATTAAAACCCTTTATCCCTTTATTGAAATTCAAGGAAAATTAGCTAAGGATGATAGCTTAGAAGAAATTATGCTAGGTGATGAATTTGCTACAAATAATAATCTAAAAATAGGCGATAAACTTTTATTAAACAACAAAGAAGTAGAAGTTGTAGGCATTATTTTACATGCAAACAAGCTTAGCAATAAAATTATCACCTCTTTAAAATTAGCCCAAAATTTATTTGATAAAGAAGGACTTTATGCAAGGGCTGAAGTTTCTGCTTTAACTATACCAGAAGATGATTTAGCAAAAAAAGCAAGAAGAGATGTGGCAAGTTTGGATGCGATTGAACATGATACTTGGTATTGTAGTGCTTATGTTGGTTCTATTGCTTATCAAATAGAAGAAGAATTGCCAGGAGTTAGTGCAAAGCCTTTAAATTCCATTAGCGATGCAGAAAGTTTAGTGGTTAAAAAAATTCAATCCTTAATGGGTGTTACAAGCTTAATTTGCATTATAGTAGCTAGCATTGCAATTGCTAGTTTAATGAGTTCTGAGATAAATTCACGCAAAAAAGAAATAGGACTTTTAAAGGTTTTAGGGGCAAACACCTTTCAAATTTATTTAATCTTTGCTAGTGAAAATCTCATTGTAGCCTTAGTCGCAGCAATTTGTGGCTTTATTTGTGGTATAGGAATTTCAGAATTAATAAGCTTTAATATATTTGGTTATTTAATACAAATTTCTTTTATAGCCCTGCCTTTAAGTTTAATCTTTGCAGGTTTTATTGCGATTTTGGGTTGTTTGTTACCTATTAAAAGCATTATGGGCTTATCGGCTTGGGAGGTGCTTTGTGGCAGGTAAATTTTTTATAACAGAAATTCTAAAAAGCCTTAGTTTTTCTTATCATAGGCTTTTTATAGTATTTTTATCAATCTTTATAGGAGCTATGGTAAGTTCAGCATTTTTAAATATTTATTTTGACATTGATATAAAGCTTTCAAGGGAGTTAAAGGCGTATGGAGCTAATATTAGCATTACTTCAAAGGATATTGAAAGAAATTTTATAGATAATGATGAGTTTAACACCATAAAAGAAAGCTTAAAAGCAAGGGCTATAACGCCTTTTTTATTTGATTTTTTAAATTTAGGAAGTACGAGTGGCATTGTTTTAGGTACTGATTTTCGCTCTTTAAAGGTTACAAAGCCCTTTTTAGAGGTTAAGGAAGGAAGTTTTAATCTAAGCGATTTTAATGATGATACTTGCTTTTTAGGCATTGACTTAGCAAAAAGCTTACAAGCAAAGGTTAGAAATAGCATTCAAATTTATAATCCTAACACTTCAAAAAGCGTTAAACTAGTGGTTAAAGGAATTCTATCAAGTAGCGATGAATTTGATTCTTTATTAATAGCCCCTTTAAAAATAGTTCAAAATTTAAGCAATATAAGTGGGATTAATTACGCAACTGCCGTGCTTGATGGTTCTTTTGAACAAATTAACGATAAAACTGCAAAGCTAAGTAATGATTTAATAAGCATAAAGCCTATTTCATCAGTATCACTAAGCGAGGCCATGGTACTAGATAAAATTAAGGCCTTAATGTTTTTAATAATATTAATTATTTTAGTAATAGTTACAACAAGCGTAAATACCACGCTTAGTTCTATTATTTTTTCAAGAAAAAAAGAAATAGCCCTGCGTTTAGCCCTTGGTGCTAAAAAAAATGAAATTTTAAAACTTTTTTCAAGCGAGTATGCTGTATTAGCCCTTATTTCTAGCATAATAGGGGCAAGTTGTGGGATATTTTTAGCAAACATTTTTGGTTATATGATTTTCAATGCAAGTATTGATTTTAGATTTTTTGCCTTAATTTTAGCAGTGTTAATATCTTTGATATTTTCAGCATTTGCAGCCTATTTTCCTATTAAAAAGGCTTTAAAAATCAATGTTTGCGATAATTTAAAAGGAGAATAAGTGAAAGAAATTATTAAAATTCATAATTTAAATAAAAAATTTGGCAAGGTAAAGGCCTTAAATAATATAAATTTAAGTGTTTATGAAGGGGAGTGGTTAGCCATTATGGGACCTTCTGGCAGTGGAAAATCCACGCTTTTAAATATTTTATCCTTAATGGATTCTCCAAGTAGTGGAGAGTATATATTAAATGATAAGCATTTGCAGGATTTAAGTGAAGAACAAAAAATCATTATTAGACGCGAAAAAATCGGTCTTGTCTTTCAACAATTTCACTTAATCCCCTATCTTAGTGCCTTAGAAAATGTAATGTTAGCACAATATTATCACTCAAGCCCTGATGAAGAAGATGCTAAAATGATGCTTGAAAAAGTAGGACTTTCTCATAGAATTTCTCACTTACCAAGCCAATTAAGTGGAGGGGAACAACAAAGAGTTTGCATAGCAAGGGCCTTGATAAATAATCCTGATATTATTTTAGCTGACGAACCAACCGGTAACTTAGACGAGACAAATGAACAAATCGTGCTTAACACATTAAAAGAACTTAAAAAAGAAGGTAAAACTATAATCTTAATCACGCATAATCCTGAGCTTGCAGAAAGTGCTGATAGGAGCATACACCTTCATCATGGTATAATGCAATGAAAAAAATTATTTTATCCTTTTTATGCGTATTTTTTTGTGCTTGTTTTAATGAAGAAAGTGTAGGAAAGGTAGGAAGTAAATCAATTGAAATTTTAGCTAAAAATATGCAGGGTGAAAACATTAAACTAAGCAATTCAAAGGCAAATTTAAAGGTCTTAGTTTTTTTTCAAAATGGCTGTTCATCTTGCCTTGAAGAATTACCAAGGCTTGATAAATTCGTGCTTGATAATAAAAACAAAATAGAAGTTTTTGCTATAAATTCAACCGATAGCAAGGAAGTAGTACAAGTAATAGCCGAACAATTAGGGCTTAAAAATGTGTATATTTTAAAGGATGATTTAAAGCTAACCTCGCAAAAATATGGCATTTACGCAACCCCCACTACAATTATAATTAAAGATAATCTCATAAAAGAAAGAATTCTAGGAGAAAAACCTTGGAAAAATATAGAATCAAAGCTTGTATCCTTTCTTTAATACTCATTTTTTTAAGTGCTTGTAGTGAAGAATTTAAAAGCATAAATACTAATGAAAGATTAGCATTTTCTTATAATGGCTTTGAAAAAACCTTGAGTTTAAATTCTAAATTAGATAATTTTTTGCTAGTTTTTTTTACTAAAGAATGCAATGTTTGCAATGAACAAATTCCTATTTTAAAAGACTTAGCCTTGAAAAATGATTTAAAAATTTTTCTTATTTTAGACGGGATTAAGGATGAAAACGAAGCTAGAATTTGGAGCAAAAAAAAGGATTTAAAATTAAGCACCTTTTATGAAAAAAGGGCTGGGAAATTTTTTTCAAGTGTGGTTAATGGAGTGTATGGAGTGCCCGTTTTAAGCGTGTTTAAAAATGGAAAAATGAGTGATAAATTCATAGGCTTAACACCTTTGTCTGTACTTGAAAAATCACTTTTTGAATTTAGCTAAATAATAGGCTAAATTTAATAAAAACTTTGTAAACAGCTTGACAAGAACATACTTTTTTAATATAATACAACTTTTATTCTGGATTAGCTCAGCGGTAGAGTAGTCGGCTGTTAACCGATTGGTCGTAGGTTCGAATCCTACATCCAGAGCCACTTTTAAAATTTTAATAATATCCAACACACATTGTATCAGTGATTTTAATGCGTTTTTCAAAGGGTGCAGGGCTAAAAAAATGGCATTTTTCTATATAAATATGCTTGTTATATTCAAGCCCTAAAAAATCATAAAAGGCCTTTAAATTTACAAATTTAATCCCACAAAGTTCTTTTATATCCAAAAGCTTATAAATGGCTGAATTATTTTTTGCTACAAGGTGAGATGGGGCTAAGGTAGTAAAAGAACAAAAAGCACTAGCTAGGACATAACCACTTAAATCATCGCATTTTAAAAGGGCATTTTTATGTTTTTCAAGTATATAATTTTTATGTAAAAAAATGATTCTTGTACCTTGATATCTTCCAACTTGAACCTTTTTCCAAAATTTATAAGCGTTTTTAGAAATATTAGCAAGTTTATGGAATTGAGCGTTTAAAATGTAATTGTCTAAAAATTCATTAGGAGGTAAAATAAGGCTTGTCATTTATAACAATCAAGCTTTAAAAGCTTGATTAATCTTCTTTGTCTAAATTTTCTACAGCCTTAGCTGGAAGTTTATCAATAAAGGTCTTTAATTTAAAAGGCACACCCACGCTAATAGCCTCTTTAACCAGTGCCACTGCGGCCTTAGCACGAAATGGAGAATTATTACTATAAGGTGCAAAGAGTCGGTCGGTGATTGCTAGGGCATAGGCTGCTTTTTTTATGCTATCATCGGCAGAATGTGGGGTATTTACAAAACAAATACTTTCTATAAGGCTTTCATCAAAATTCCACCTATGCAATAAAAAGCCTAAAAACGAAATATGATCAACACCTAAAATTTCATTTTCTACCATAGTTATATTTTTAAATTTATTTTTTTCTAAAAGGGCATAAAAAATTTTATCCTTCTTTTCTTGTATTAAAAAATTTGAAAAAACAATGATTCCAAGTCTTAAAAGCATGGCACAAGGAACAAGGGAGCGAGAAAGTCTTACATCTTCTTCGCCTAGCCAATGGGTTATAAAATTTACTTCTTCATTACAATTAGCCAAAAAAGCCTGGGTATCTAAGCCATAAGGGCTAACATCAATTTTAAAATTATCTCTTATTGAATTTGCTATAACTATATTTTTAATATTTCCTATACCAAGTAAGGTTATAATTTGAGTAATTGTGGTTATTTCGCTTGTAAAGCCGTAAAATGGCGAATTTGCAAGTTGTAAAAGCTTAGCTGTTACGACAGGGTCAGCTTGTATAATCTGGGCTACTTTTTTAGTATCAACCTCAGCCCCAGCCTCATCTGTATATTTTCTAAGTTTCATAACTGTATCAGGCAATGGAGGTAAAACTTCAACACTTTTTAGCAAAAGTTCGTTCATATCTTCATTCATAAATATTTCCTTAAATTGAAATGTATCATTATAGCTAAAATTTGATTTATTTATTATTTTATTTGATTAATTTATGAAAGATTTTTTTGTAAGTTGATGAGAAAAATTCTCATCAAACACTAAAGAGCTTTTTTAACCTCTTCAACTACCTTTGAAAAAGCATTTAAGTCATTCATAGCTAAATTTGCTAGAATTTTTCTATCAAGTTGAATATTTGCTTTTTTAAGCCCGTTAATGAATTTAGAATAACTTATATTATTAAGTCTGCAAGCTGCATTAATGCGAATTATCCACAATCTGCGAAAATCTCTTTTTTTACGTCTTCTATCACGATAAGCATAAACTAAACTTCTTTCAAGCTGTTCTTTTGCCTTTCTAAAATGCTTACGACGTCCGCTATAAAAACCTCTTGCTAGTTTTAGAATTTTTTTATGTCTGCGTCTTCTAACCACGCCTGTTTTTACTCTTGCCATTTTTATCCTTTCATAAAGTGGCGTCCAAATTGGAGCTTTCCCTTATATAAGGGGAGTTTGAATGACCAATGTCAAAAACTTTTTGCTATAAACATAGCATTTTTTCAACTGCCTTTACATTTGTGCTGTGAACATATTTTGTTGTTCTTAAATCACGCATTCTTTTAGCAGGTTTTTTAGTTAAAATATGGCTTCTAAAAGCTGAACCTCTTTTAATCTTGTTTTTACCTACTTTAAAACGTTTAACAGCACTTTTTACGCTTTTCATTTTTGGCATAACTTTTCCTTATAAATTTGTTTTAAGAAAAAAGGCTAATTTTACTAAATTAATTCTTTTTTTACTCTTAAATGCTTTTTTAAAATTGGCACATTTATTGCTTAATTTTGTTTAGCAATAAGGAGAATGAATGAAAGTTGATTCGGGTTTAAATTATCAAAACGTAGCCTATGCTTATGAGAGTTTAAAGACAAAAAATTCACTAAATAATAAGACAAAAGAAAACGAAAATAGTGGCTTGTATTTTAATTTTAATCAAAATTATGCTAGTGAATTTGGTTTTAGAATCGATGATAATGGCTTTTTTGAAAAAGAATTAAATAAACTAGCAAATATCCCAAATAACTACGATATAAATATTAAAAGCATTAGACTTATCACAAAAGAAATTGCTAGTAAGCAGGATAATATTAATTACGCCCATGTTGATTTACCTCAACTTTTAAATAAATATCACAATGCCCTATCAGCCGTAAATGATGAGTTTAATAGCAATGATGAAAGTTTATTTAACCGGTCTCAAATTAATAGCTTAGCCCAAGGTTTTTCTACTAGTAATGGTGATTTTATGGGTGATATTCAAAGAATTTATAATAATAAAAATGAGCTAAACAAGGTCCTTGAAAAGCAAAATAGTTTAAATACCTTAATGCTTGATAATAAGATTATAAATT
The DNA here is from genome assembly GCF_008633915.1 of Campylobacter sp. LR291e. Lineage (GTDB taxonomy): Bacteria > Campylobacterota > Campylobacteria > Campylobacterales > Campylobacteraceae > Campylobacter_D. The sequence continues at coordinate 56,419 of NZ_VJNV01000035.1, forward strand.
TTCATTTTGACAAGGCTGTTAATGATACTTCAAATAATGAAATTTTAAAGCCTTATCTAAATAAAAGTGGTCAAATTTCAAAGTCTGGTTTATTAATGAATTTTATTTATCAAGATATAAAAGAAGCAAATAAAAATGAGTTAAGCTTTTTAAGCGAATATAATGGGCATGAAAAATTATATAAAATTTTACAGGGCGAAGAAGATATAGAAGAATATGTAAAAAAAAATAACGAAGAACAAATGAGTTTTGATTTATATCTGTATGTAAATAGCGTAGATAAAAACTCAGCATCAAAAGAACAATTATCAAGCCTTTATAATCAATATTTAGCTTATAGCAAGGATTTAGATATAAAGGAATTTGCAGATTCAAGTTCTACTTATCAAATTTATATTAACGGAGTGAAATCTGAATTTAAAAGCTTAAAAGATGAATACAACGCTCAAGATAAAGAAAAATTAGAACAAATAAGCCTACAAAGACAAAACGCCCAAGAAAAATTTATTTATAGAAGACAAAGACAAGCCAGTGTTGGCAAGGTTTTAAAGGCTTATTATTCTGTAATGAGATAAATTTAATATTTTTTTATTATAATTAAATTTTTGGAGTTTGTATGAATGAGATATTTTTTTTAAATAATACAAAAGCACTTTTTCAAGTAGATGAAATTTTAGCATATAAACTAAAAAGCCTAAAAAAGCCCTATACTATGAAAGTTGTAAACGAAGAGAACGTAGCAAATTTTAAAGATGATAATGGGCATATACTTTATAATAATGCAAAAGCAGAATTAAACGAACATTTAAATTTGTTTAATACAACTTATAAAAAATATCCCGTTTTGTTTTTTTATGGCTTTGGAAATGGAGCATTAATAAAACAATTATGTAAAAATGAAAAGCATAAACATATAGTAGTTTTTGAAGATAATCTTGAAATTTTAGCCCTAGCCTTTCATTTAAATGATTTTAGCAAAGAATTAAGTAGTGAAAAACTTATACTTTTTTATACGCCAAATATCACAACTGCCCAACTTAGCACCCTTTTTACCTATAATGAAATTCAAAAAAGCGTTAAAATTTATAATCTTTTCATACATAGCGATTTTTATATACAATTTTATCAAAATGAAATTCAAAAATTAAATTTAAAACTAGTAGATATTATAAGATTTATAGTAAGAAATCACGGAAACGACCCTATGGATTCACTAACTGGCATAGTCCATACCCTGCAAAATATCCCTAAAATGCTAACTCACACGCCTTTTAAGGAATTATTAAAAAAAAGAACTAGTAAGCTTAAAAATGCAGCTATTGTAGCAACTGGTCCAAGTCTTATAAAGCAACTACCGCTTTTAAAAGAATATCAAAACAAAGTTGCCATTTTTTGTGCTGATTCTTCTTACCCTATACTTTATAAGCATAATATAAAGCCTGATTATGTTTTTTCTCTTGAAAGGGTAAGTTTAAGTAGTGAGTTTTTTAATAATGATTTTGGCGAATTTGACAAAGATATAATTTTTATACTGGCCTCCTTAGTGCATGAAAATACCATTAAATATCTAGAAAAAAATAATAGAAAATACATGCTAGTACAAAGACCCTTGCAATCATCCTTAACCCTTAAGCTTGATGATTTTGGTTATTTAGGCGTTGGGGGAAGTGTGGCAAATATGGCATTTGAATTAATTGCCTTGCTTAAATTTGAAAATGTTTTTTTAATAGGGCAAGACTTAGCCTATGCAAATGATGGTAGTTCTCATCCAAAAGAACATATTTATGGAACACAAGGTGATGAAATAAGAGGACACCTTTACACAAATGCTTATGGAGGGGTTGGGCAGGTTAGAACGCAAATTACTTGGGAAGGATTTAGAAAGACCTTTGAAAGAGATATATTTTTTGCTAGGACTAAATTAGGACTTAGTACTTATAATTGTACAGAAGGTGGGGCTAGGATTGAAGGGTGCAAAGAACTTCCTTTTAAAAATGCTTGTGAGCAGTTTTTAACGCAAGATTTACAAAAGCCCTTTGAATTTGTAGATTCCTTTAATGAAGAAAAGATTAAAAAAATAGCACAAAGAATGAAAAAACTTATCAAAAAAAATCTCTTAGAAAGCAAAAATTATATAATTAAGGTCAATAAAGAACTAGACAAACTAGAACCAGAACTAAGGCAAGAAAACCCAAATTATAGTAACTTAAATAAGATTAAAGATAAACTTTTATCATATTTTAAAGACTTTAAAAAATTAAAACTTTTTAACGAGCTTACTAAGTCTTTACATTTTCACAACGAAGCAAATATAGTTAAATTTGAAGTTTTAAATGATGAAGAACAGACTCAATATTTGATAAATTTTTTACTCTCTCAAAGGCATTGGTTTTTACAAGGCTTATCGTACTTGCAAAAACAAAATGAAGTGATTGAAAAGACTTTAAAAATTTGGGAAAGTAACGATTTTGTTTAAGTACTCCAAAAAAGGATAAAAAATGATAAAAAATGAAATTTTTGAAAAAAATTTAGAAGCAATGCTTGGAAGGGCTAATAAAGATTTAAAAGAAGCCTTGTTAGAGATAGAAAAAACAAAAAAATTTAGCATAAAATTTGGCAAGGATAGCTTGGATATAAACTTTATAGACAATGAAACTGGCGAGTTAATGTATAAAGATACACTCTTAGAACTTCAACAAAACTTAGACAAATTTAAAGATTCTTCCTATATGCCTATTTTGTTTTTTTATGGCTTAGGAAATGGGATTTTTTACAAGGCATTACTCAAAAATACCTTTCATAAAAGAATAATAGTTTATGAAAAAGAACTTGAACTTATATATTTAGTGCTAAGCTTATTTGATTTTTCACAAGATTTATATAGAGGTAGATTGATTATTATTTATTCTAAACACTATCACTATGCTATTGCAAATGCTTTATTTAATATAAAAGACTTTGTTTTATTTTATAGAACCTATAATATTAATTTACATTGTGAATTTTATAAAAGATATGAAGAAAATATAAAAGAAATTAATAAATACAATCACCAAGTGATAGTTACAAGGTCCCTTCAAAGAGGGAATGATCCTCGTGATGCAATGATTGGCATTGACCAAATGCTTTATAATATGCCTTATATGCTTTCAAATTTAAGCTATAAAGATGTTATTGAAAAAAGAAGAAATATCTCAAAAAATGCTATCATAGTAGCTACTGGACCAAGCCTTGCAAAGCAACTTCCCTTACTTAAAAAATACGCTAAAAATGCTATAATCTTTTGTGCCGATTCTTCTTATACTATTTTACATAAACATGGTATAAAGCCTGATTATGTAGTATCCCTAGAAAGAGTACCTTTAACTAGTGAGTTTTTTAATAATGATTTTGGCGAATTTGATAAGGATATTATCTTTATGGTACCTACCCTAACGCATCCAAATACCATAAAATACCTTGAAAAATATAAAAGAAACTATGCTGCCTTTTTAAGAAATTTACCCTTTGCTATATCTTTGAAACTTGGAAAAAGATTTGGTGGCTTAGGAGGAGGAATGAGCGTAGCACATGTTGGATATGAGTGTGCACAAGCTATGGGTTGTACAAATATCATTTTAATAGGGCAAGACTTAGCCTATGCTAAGGATGGAATGTCACACTCAAAGGATTATATGCTAGGAAGTGATTTTGATACAAAAGAAGAAATAGACCATCAATTTGATACCATTGCTTATGGAGGAGAAGGCATTGTTCATAGTACTAAGGTTTGGACCGTGTTTAGAAATCTCTTTCAATCTTACATAAATGCAAATAAATTTTTTGTTAATACTTATAATTGTACAGAAGGTGGGGCTAGAATTGAAGGTGCCACTGAAAAGCCTTTTAAAGAAGTTTGCGAAGAACTGCTTACAAGTGAGTTAAAAAGACCTTTTAAAAGGGTAAAAAAGATAAGTAGAAAAGAACAAAATGAACTAATACTAAATACCTATAAAATAATCAAAAAAAATATGAGTTTAAGCATGACCTTTAAAAAAACAACTAAAAAGCTATTAAACCAAATTCAAAAAATAACCCTTAAACACGATGCAAATAAATTAAAAGAAACCATTGTCGCCATTGATAAATTTAGAGAAAAACTTGCAAATAAAAGATATGAGTTTTTATTTGAGATTTTAGGATCTACCCTTTATCACGAACAAAATTTACTATCCCCTATTTATGCAAGAAGTGTAAAAAATGAAGGCGATAAACAAAATAAAATGCTTGCTTGGGTTTATGCACATGAATCCTTACTTGAAAGTATAATCGACTTAATAGATGTCCAAAACGAACACTTAAAAATTTCTATTATGCCTTTACAAGACGTGCTTGAAAAAAGAAAGTTGATTTAAACTTTATTTTTAAATTTATTGTGTTTATTATCTAAAATGTCAAAACAAAGCCCTTAATAGCTTTGTAGTTAAAAAAATGTTATGTTTTTAGCTGGTTTATAAATTTAAGCTTATTACTAAATTTATTAAAACAACTCACAAGGATTTATTTTAAATTGTAGCATTTTAGCAGTTTTTCTGCCATTATCCCCGCCCTTTCTTTGCATAGTAATTTTACCAATTTTTAAACTACCTTGTTTAGAAAGTTCTACCTTGCCACTATAAAAATTTATTACTTCATTAATGGGTTTTAAAATCCATTTTAATGGCTCTTCTTTGATTTTTAAAATCACTAAAAACCATTCACTTGCAAATTGTCCACGTCCTTTTAAAATATCATTTAAAATTAAGGGTTGATTTAAAGTGAAAAAATCAATAAGTAAGCTTTGTTCTTTCAAGTCAAATTCATTTAAAAACATTCTACGACAATCTTTGGGATTATTGATTTTTGGTTCTTTTTCTCCAACAAAATATTGTAAAAGTTCTAAAATATCATCTGGTATATTCCACAATTCTTTATAAGATTTAAGCTATCTTTTATCAATTTGATTAAAGCCACTTGGATTTGAAACAAGTTTTACTTGGATATTTTGTATATCTTGTAAATTTTGAAATTTAATTTGTATTAAAATAATTACTTGCACATCAGCCTTATAACTTTCTTTAATTTTTCTTGCTTGTACTTGTGTAATTTCTTTTAAATTATAATTCATTGCCTTAAGCCATTCTTGTGCTAATAAATTATTTTTCCAATCATTAAAAGTAGCTACTACAAAATTTTCATTTTTAAAACCATTTTTTGCTGTTTTTGACCCTAAAATTTTATCCATTTATTTTCTTTATATTATAGGCTAAATTTTCAATAACATTTACACTCATTGCGTTACCACATTGTTTTAAAAGATTGTTTTGACTAAGATTTGAAATTTTATATTCAAGCTTTTCAATCTTATCAAATCCTTGTAATTTAAGTGCTTCTAAGCCATTAAGCTTATAAAGATTTTTATTAAAAACATATAATATTCCTTGCCTATCTCTACGCAGAGTTGGAAAATTATTGCGATATAATCTTAAATCAGATTGCCTAGTATCAAGCACTAAATAATTTTCTTTTAAAATATCATTTAAATTTATTTTATTACCAAATTTTTTCTTATTATATTTATTTTCTAGATAGGCTAAAAATGTTTGATAGTTTGTCGTATTTTTATCAAAAATATTTTTCTTGCTTGGAGATAAAAAATCATTTAATTTAACTTCTTTTAATATACTTGGTGCTTCAAAATAAAATTTTTTATTTAAATTATTTCTAATACCTATAAAATATATCCTTTCTCTACTTTGTGGCAAATTAAAATTTAAAGAATTTATTAAACGATAAGATACCTTATAACCACAATTTTCCAAAAGTTCTAAGATAATTTTTAAAGTCTTGCCCTCATTGTGATTGATAAGCCCTTTTACATTTTCAAGTATAAAAAATTTAGGTTGTTTTATTTGTAAAATTTTTGCTAAATAATAAACAATTTGTCCCTTTTGTGTATTTTCAAGCCCTTCTCTTTTGCCAACAATGCTAAAACTTTGACAAGGAAAACCACTAATTAATAAATCAAAATCGGGCAAGAATTTAGGATTAATACTAGTAATATCCCCAAATTCTAATTCATTTGTAGTATCAAAAAAACTCTTATAAGTCTTAATAGCCTCTTTGTCAATTTCACTAAAACCTAAGCATTTAAAACCATTAAGCGTAAGTCCTAATCTTCCACCACCAATGCCTGAACAAAAATCAATAAAGGTCATTTAAGCTATCTTGTATCCTAAATATACTTTCAACGCATTTTTTTAATCGTTTAATATCAAGCATGTTTAGACCATCACATAGGGCATCGCAAGGATTTATATGAGTTTCAAAGAAAAAGCCATCTACCCCAACCCCAGCAGCTGCCCTTGCAAGAGGTTCTACAAATTCGCTTTTTCCCCCACTACTTCCTCCTGCTGCCCCTGGCATTTGTACGCTATGGGTTGCATCAAAAACAACTGGGGCAAACTCACGCATTATAACTAAACTTCTCATATCTACAACCAAATTTCCATAGCCAAAACTAGAACCTCTCTCAGCTACAAAAACTCCATTTTTCCAAGCTACTTCCTTTCCTTCTTCTTCAATGCCCCTAGTTTGAAGCACCTTTTTAACGCTATATTTTATATCATAAGGGTTTAAAAACTGTCCTTTTTTGATATTTATCTTTGCCCTTGTCCTTGCAGCACTTACAAGTAAATCAGTTTGCCTACATAAAAAGGCTGGAATTTGTAAAACATCAGCAACATTTGCAGCTATTTCTGCTTGGCTATTTTCGTGAATGTCAGTTAGAATTTGCATATTAAATTCTTTTTTTACACTTTCAAGTACTTTTAAACCATCATCAATCCCAGGTCCCCTAAAGGAATTTATACTAGTGCGATTTGCTTTATCAAAGCTTGATTTAAAATAAAAATCAATCCTTTCATCATCTCTAAAACTTTCAAGTTCCTTTGCAACCTTAAAAACTAAATCCTTGCTTTCTATTACGCAAGGTCCTGCTATTAAAATCATTTTTTGCATTATTTTTCCCTTTTTTTCTTTTTAATAACTAAAATTAATCCACCGACAATTATACCTAATATACCTATAAAAACCATAAAGCTTGGTAAATTATCCCCTAAAATAATACCAACTATTAAAGAAAAAAGCACGTCTAAATAGCTAATCCCGGCCACAATCCCAGCTTGTTTTGCTATGCCATAAGATTTTGTAGCATGAATTTGATAAAGTGTTCCAAAACAACCCATTAAGGCTATTATAAACCACTCCCATATGTTTGGCATTACAAAGGCTGCTATTATAAAATCAAATTTTTCATAATGATAAAATTCCCCTAAAATCATAGAAATTAAAGGCATTATAGTGCCTATAAAGATAAAAGATAATGCGATTTTTTCTGTAGTATAAAATTTTCTAAGTTCTCTAACGCTAGTTAAAGCAAGGGCTGCAAAAAAGCCGCTTAAAATACCTAGACTTGAGTTTTTAAAATCAAAGCCAGTATGAATTTCATCATTTGCAAAGGGTTGAACTATAAAAAGTACGCCGATAAAGGCTATAAAAATTCCTAACCAGCCCTTTATGCCTATATTTTCTTTAAAAAATAAAAAAGCTATTAAGCTTATAAAAATGGGTGCAGTTTTTTGAAAGGCAAAAGCCCCACCAAGCGTTATATTAGATACATTATAAAAAAATAAATACAAAGACAAAGTCCCAAAAATTCCTCTAAAAACTAAGAGTAAAAAATGCTTACCTTCTTTATGAACCTTTGATTTTTTAATCAAATAAAGCATAAAAACAAGCCCTATAATATTTCTAAAAAACATTAATTCAACAGAAGGAATATCAGTGCTTAAAATTTTCACACAAGCACCCATAAATGCAAAATCTAAACAAGCAAGTATCATAAAATAAATGCTAAGATTGTGTTTTATTATCCTTAACATATTAAGCCTTATAAAAAATCTTGCAATTGTAGCTATTTTTTACTTAAGTTAGAAAAAAGGCAATATTAAATTTAACTTAAAGCATTGCCTTTGATTAATATTTTATTAAGCAAAAGTTTAGTAAAGTTAAAAAGTCTATTTAATGCATTTAGCATTATTAAACGCCTATTAATAGGCAAATTCTAAGAATTCATAAAGGAGAAATTATGAAAGCAAAAAAGAAAAAAGAATTAGCTGATAAAATCAAAGAAGCTATAGAAGAACAACTCAAAGAAAGGGCCATAGAACAAGAAAATGAAAAATGGAGCTTTGAGGAACGTTTAGGTGAGATAAAAGAAGCTATTTGCATTCGTTTAGATGAACTTCACAATCTTAACATTTTGGAAACTATGGAAAGATTGAATAAAACAAAGCTTAGTTTTTTCTCTGAGAAAGATATAAAGACTAGAAAAGATATCATTAAAGATATAAAAAATCTTTTAGAAATTCTAGTTGAGATAGATTTAAAGGTCGAATTACTTGACAATCTTATCAAAAAAGATAAGGTCCCAACTGATATCGCACCAGCAATAAATGCAAATACTATTTAAATTTAAGGCTTTAATTTTTTAAAGCCTTTTGTAACTTTTTGTAATCTTTCTTATTTTTTATTCTAAAGTTTTAAAAAATGCTTTTTTAAGTTTTATTTAATAAATTCTTTTTACAAAAAAAGAGATAAAATTTATACTAAATACTATTTTTAAATATATTAAAAGCATTTAACAAAAATTTAAGCCTTTAAAATGTGAAAAATTGAAACAAGATTATATAAAAATAATAAAGCTAAATTTTTATATAAGAATTTTTTAGTAAAATACAATTTTATTAAAGACAAAAAAGGTTTATAAAATGTCTGTTAGCACTCAACACCCATATTTTGGTATTTTTGCTATGTTAGCCTGTGCTGTGATTATATTTTTTGGATTAGTTTTTTTAGCAGCTAAAATAGGCAATAACCTAGCAGCTAAAAATCGTAAAAAATTAGGACTTGGAATTTATGAGTGTGGTCCAATCCCTGTAAAACAAGCTAATAAAATAAATTCTCAATTTTTCGTAGTAGCCCTTATTTTCATACTTTTAGATATAGAAGTTGTATTTTTGTTTCCATGGGCACTTATTTTTAAGGATTTAGGCTGGTTTGGGTTTTTAGAAGTGGTTGTTTTTATATTGCTTTTAGGCATAGGATTTTTATATGCTTATAAAAAAGGAGCTTTTCAATGGCAGAGCATCAAGTAAATTATACAAATGGTTTGCCTGTTGTTTTAACAAGCGTTGATAAATTAGTTCAATGGGGCAGAAGTAATTCTTTATGGGCTCTATCTTATGGCTTGGCCTGTTGTGCTATTGAAATGATGGCAACTGGTGCCTCGCGTTATGATTTTGATCGCTTTGGTACTATTTTTAGGGCTAGTCCAAGGCATTCTGAGGTGATGATAATAGCAGGTACTTTATGTAAAAAACATGCTGAATTTACAAGAAGGTTATACGACCAGATGCCTGATCCAAAATGGGTTATTTCTATGGGAAGTTGTGCAAATACGGGTGGTATGTTTAATACCTATTCAACCGTGCAAGGTGTAGATAGAATAATACCTGTTGATATTTATGTACCAGGCTGTGCACCAAGACCTGAAAGTTTTCAATTTGCCTTAATGATTTTACAAAAAAAGATACGAAAACAAAAGGCAAGTCATAAAATTCAAGTAAAAAGGCTAATTTAAAATGAGAAAATATACAAATAAAAAAAACGCTCAACTTAAAAATTATTATCAAGATAGATTTTATCACGCCCCAAGCACTACAAAAATAGACATTAAAGAAAGTAAATTTAAAGATGATTTTGAAGTTTTAAAAACACAGATAAATATTATATCTTCCTTTGTTGAGCTTGATTTTTGGGTACTTTACATAGAAAAAGAAGATAATGTTAAAACCTTAAATTTACTTAAAACCCTTGGATATTTAAGCTTTACAGAAGCAAGTGCTATTGATTTTATGGAAAGTAAAAACGGCTTTGAAGTGTTTTATCAACTTTTAAATTTAGAAAATAAAACAAGGGTTAGGGTAAAAACCTTTGTAGGTGTAAAAGAAAGATTAAATAGTGTTACTAGCGTATTTAAGGGGGCAAATTGGAGTGAGAGAGAAATTTATGATATGTTTGGAATTTTTATCATAAATCACCCAAATTTAAAACGTATCTTAATGCCTGATGATTGGTATTCTCACCCACTTTTAAAAAGCTATCCTTTGCAAGGTGATGAATTTGCAAAATGGTATGAGATTGATAAAATTTTTGGCAAAGAACATAGAAAGGTAGTGGGGGCTGAACAACGAGATAGTGGCTTTGTAAATGAAAAAGATACTATAAATTTCGCAAAGCTTTACCATGAAACTCCAAAGGGTCAACCTAGAGTTCAAAACGTTAGCAAGCAAGAATACCAAGAAGAAGAAGGCGTTGCCTTTGTTAAAAAGCTAAAGAGAGCTAATAAAAAAATACTAAATACAAGGCGTTAAAATGCAAATTCCTAGTAAATTAAAACCATATTATGAAAATATAGCCTTTGAACGCGATGATACAAATATGATTATAAATTTAGGTCCTCAACACCCCTCAGCACATGGAAATTTAAAACTTGTTTTAGAACTTGATGGAGAACAGGTTAAAAAAGCCAGACCTTGCATAGGCTATATGCACAGAGGCATGGAAAAAATGGCTGAAAATATGATTTATCAAGAATTTATTCCTACTACTGATAGAATGGATTATATAGCTGCAAGTTCAAATAATTATGCTTATTGTGCCACGGTTGAAAAGCTTTGTGGACTTGAAATTCCAAGGCGTGCAGCTGTTATTAGAATGATACTTTTAGAATTAAATCGCATTGCCTCTCACTTGCTTTGGCTTGCTACACATGCCCTTGATATAGGTGCTATGAGTGTGTTTTTGTACTGTTTTAGGGAAAGAGAATATATACTTGATTTAATAGAAAAATATTGTGGCGCTAGATTAACTCATTCTTCAATGAGAATTGGTGGGGTAATGCTTGATTTACCCGATGGCTTTTTAAAAGAAATGCTTAATTTTTGTAATAAATTTCCAAAAGACATAGCAGATTATGAGGCCTTGCTTGATGATAATAGAATTTGGCGTGCTAGAACTGAAAATATAGGCGTAGTTAGCAAAGAACAGGCGTTAAATTGGGGTTGTACTGGAGTTATGCTTAGAGGAAGTGGCGTAAAATACGATATTAGAAAAGAAGAGCCATATTTACTTTACAATGAGATTGAATTTAGCATTCCTTATGCTACGCAAGGTGATTCTTATGCAAGATACAAGGTTTATATGCAAGAATTTAGGCAGTGTTTAAATATCTTAAAACAATGTGCCTTGCTTTACAAAGATACAGGACCTGAGCTTTTATGCAATCACCCTGAATATGTAAGTGCGTCAAAGGAACAAATTCTAACTCAAAATTATTCTTTAATGCAACATTTTGTTTTAATAACTCAAGGCTTAAAACCACCAAAGGGTGAAGTTTACGTGCCTACTGAAAGTCCCAAGGGCGAGCTTGGCTTTTTTATACACTCTGATGGTAGCAGTCGCCCTTATCGTTTAAAGGCTAGAACCCCTAGTTTTTGGCATTGTGGTTTTTTTGAAGAAATGCTTGTGGGAACTTATTTAGCTGATGTCGTGGCTATTATGGGAAATGTAAATATTGTACTAGGTGAGATTGATAGATGAGACGGGTGGATTTAAGAAAAAGCAAGGATTTTTTTAAGGATTTAGAAAATACCATAAAAAAAGCTAAGATAAACGAGGTCTTGGTAGTTTTGTTTGAAATAGGCGATTTTAGCGTGGTTGAAAAAAGCTTTGCCTTTGTTAGCGAACATGGTTGTGAGCTTTTAAATTCTTTAAAATTTAATCAAGTTGACTGGACTATCACATTAAAAAAGGTTAGTAAATGAATTATGAAAATGTGTTTTGCTGTGTAGATATGTTAAGTCTTAAAAATAAAAATTTATGTGAAAAAATAAGGGGGCGAAATGTCAATATTTCTTGCCTTGATGATAAAAATTTAAAGGCTAAATTTTATAAATGCGAGATTGCAAGTTTAAGCTTTGTTTTAGCCTTGCTTTGTAAATTAAGCGACAGTAAGCATTTTAGTGACTTTGATGAGGGTTTTTTAAGTGCTGAATCTTGCCTTGGAGAAGAAGAGGCCCTTGAACTTTTAGACTTTTTAAAGAATGCAAAAACTATTATCATAGATGAAAATTTAAAATTTCATAAAGATTATGAAAGTATAAAATATTTTTTAAATTTTCTAGCTAATAAATTTAATTGTGAAATTTTAGATTCTAATGAAAACAAACAAGATTTTTCAAAGGCTAAATTTAACGACTTAAAAGAACTTGATAATTATGATGGCTTGGTACTTTTTCGCACAAAATTAAACGATAAATTCTTACATTGTTCTAAGCAGTTTTTACAAATTGCCAAATGCCAAAACCACGCAAAAATCATTATAGAAGCAAAAAATTTAACGCTTGAAAAAGAACTTTTTCTAGATGAAAATTTACAAGGTACAATAGCCTTTTTAGACTTTGAAAATAAAAGCTTTGATTTTATGAAAATTCGTGTAAAGGAAGCAAAATGAAGCTTGTTATAAACGGCATAGAATGTAGCTTTGAAGATGGTGAATATATTTTAAATATAGCAAGACGAAACGATATTTTTATACCTGCAATTTGTTATTTAAGTGGTTGTAGTCCAACTTTAGCCTGTCGTATGTGTATGGTTGAAGCAGATGGAAAAAAAGTGTATTCTTGCAATACAAAAGCAAAAGATGGAATGGTTGTAGAAAGTAATTTAGAAAATTTATGGCAAGAAAGAAACGAGATTATGCAAGCATATTGCATAAATCACCCCTTACAATGTGGAGTTTGTGATAAAAGCGGGGAATGTGAGTTACAAAATTTCACACATAAGGCTAGGGTAAACGTACAAAATCAATGGATACAAGATACGCATAAACCACATAAAAAATGGGGCTTTATAAATTATGACCCAAGCCTTTGTATAGTGTGTGAAAGGTGCATTACAATTTGCAAAGATAATATAGGAGAAAGTGCCCTAAAAACTACATCTCGTGGTGGGGTTGCCCCTGATGCATCCTTTAAAGAAAGCATGGGTAAGGATGCCCTAGCTATTTGGACAAAATTTCAAAAAAGCTTGATTACTCCAAGTGCTGGCGATGTGCTTGATTGTTCATTTTGTGGAGAGTGTACTAGTGTTTGTCCAACGGGTGCTTTGATTGGGGCAAATTTTCAATATACTTCAAACGCATGGGAGTTAAAAAGAATACCTGCGTCTAATCCTCATTCTAGCGATTGTGAATTAATGTATTATGATATTAAACAAAGTGCTATTAATGATAATAATCCTAAAATTTATAGGGTTAGTAATGATTTTTCCTTTGCTACCTTAAATAAGGCTGCAAGATATGGCTTTGATACGCAAAATATTACCTTAAAGGATGAAAAAGCCTTTAAAAATTTAATAAATTTAATTGAAAACAAAGAAATTCAAAGCATTAAATTTAATAGTTTTATCACAAATGAAGAAGCCTTAATCTTGCAAAATTTAAAGCAAAAATTTAACTTAAAGCTTGTAAATGATGAGGCACTAGCTTATCAAAAATTTTTAACTTGCTTTTGTGACAATGCAGGTTTTATTTATAATGGTACAAGTAAGGACATTATAAAAAGTGATTTTATAATAGTAGCTGGCACGCTTTTAAGATATGATGCCCCAACCCTTAGTTATAAGGTAAATAATGCCCTTGTTATGAGTAAGGGGGCTGGTATTTACTTTCACCCACTTGAAGATAGTGGCGTGGCAAAGTATTCTAAGAATTTTTTAAGTTGTATTCATAGAGTGGGCGATGAAGAAAATATTTTATATTTTATACTTCAAAAATTTAGTTCTTATGAAAGCATAAAAGAAAAATTAAATGAATTTTATGAAGAAGTAGACAAAGAAATCGAAGAAGATATTAAAGAAGAGATTGAAGAAGAAGTAAGTAAGCAAAATGAAAATTGCGAAGAGATAAAAGAAATGGTTAAAAAAACTATTACAAAAAAGGTGAAAAAAACTATAAAGGTAAAAAATTCTATCTTTGCTAAAGCTTTAAATTTAGATGAAAATAAGCTTGATGACTTGCTTTTGAAAAAATCAAATTTTACCCTTATTATAGGTAGTGATTTTTATTTTTCTAAAAATGCCTTAAAACTTGCAAAACTAGCAGCCCTAGTACAAAGTACAACGCCTTTTAAGGTATTTTTAAACCCAACGCATACAAATACCTTAGGCGTTAGTTTGATTTGCGATTTAGATGAAAGCACTCAAGGTAAAATTCTAGGTTACAATGAAAAAGGCGATTTTAGCTTTTCTTATGAAGAAGGGGCAAATTTGGCAAGTTCAAGTTTAAACCAACAAGAAGGAAGCTTTGTAAATTACGATAAAAGGCTAGTCCCAACAAATGCAGCCCTTGAATTTAAGGGTTATTTTTTAAATGATTTAGCAAATGCCTTAGGTTTTGATGAAAAATATACCATTGATTATACAAAAAGACTTCCTACAAATAAGGGCTTTTTGCCTATAAATTTTGATGATTTAAGCAATTTTTACGACAATGGTGGAGTAAATCACAGAGGCTATATTTTAAATTTAAAAAACTTTGAAAAAGAGGCAAAATTTGAATTTGAAATGCCAAATTTAGAAAATAAAGAAGATAATACAGATGAAATTTTACTTTATAGTGCAAATCCTAGTTATCAATTTGGTAGATTTTCAAATAGGGCAAGTAGTATAAACGAGACTATATTTTTAGGACTTAGTGAAAGTTTAGCAAATGATTTAGGATTAAAAAACAAAGATTTAGTTAAATTAATAGTTAAAAATCATAGCTTAACGCTAAGTGTTCGCATTGATAAGGATTTAAAAAATGGTGCGTATTTGCCTTATTTTGATGATAAAATCGATACATTAAGCTTTTTTGATGAAAGATTTACAAAGGCAAAAATAATAGGAGTAAATAATGAGTGAATTTGGTTTTTTTGCACTTGAAACTATAATAAAATGTATTATTGTAATAGCTATTTTTGCAACCCTAGCAGGACTTGCAACCTATGCAGAAAGAAAGGTTTTAGGATATTTTCAAAGAAGAATCGGTCCTGATATGGTAGGACCTTTCGGGCTTATCCAACTTGTAGCTGATATGATAAAACTTTTCACAAAAGAAGATATAATCCCAACGAATTCACAAAAAATTATCTTTGCAATAGCCCCATTAATAGCTGCAATTTGTGCCTTTGTATCCTTAGCTGCCATTCCTATGCTACCTGAATTTACGCTTTTTGGACATACTATAAAGCCTATAATTGCTGATATAAATGTAGCTGTTCTTTTTGTAATAGGGACTTCTGGGCTTTGTTTTTACGCTACCTTTTTAGGAGGTATTGCTAGTAATAATAAATGGTCCATAATAGGTGGGGCAAGAGGTCTGGTATCTGTTATTTCTTATGAAAGCGTTAGTGCTCTTGCTTTAATTGCTGTGATTATGCTGGTTGGTTCTTTTTCCTTGGTTGAAATTAGCAATTATCAAAAGGATGGAATTTTATCTTGGTTAATTTTTAAACAACCCCTAGCCTTTATACTTTTTGTTATAGCTATGTTTATAGAAACAAATAGAACTCCTCTTTGTTTAAGTGAAAATGAGGCTGACATAGTTGCAGGTTATGGTACTGAGTATTCTGGTTTAAGATGGGGAATGTTTTTCATAGGAGAATATGCATCCATGATAGCAGGGGCGATTTTAATCACCCTTTTATTTTTAGGAGGATATAACGATTTTTGGTTTATTCCTGGTTGGATTATGATAATACTTAAATCAAGCTTTATTTTCTTTTGGTATTTTTGGGCAAGGGCTGCCTTTCCACAACTTCGCCCCGACCAAGTAATGAAAATGTGTTATTTAATCTTAATACCTTTGGCTGTTTTAAATTTACTTTTCACAGCCTTAGCTATTTTGATATAAGGAAAGTATAATGAAAAATTATTTTATAGTAGATGAAAAAAGGAAAAATCCAAATACAACTTGGCAAAAAATTTCACAATGCTTAATTCGTTGCGTTAAATTAGAATTATTCGTAGGTCTTTATGTAATGATGAGAGAATTACTTAAAAAAGGAAATTCAGCTACCATTAAATACCCACTTGAAATGGTAGAACTTGACAATAGATACAGGGCCGTTCATCGTTTAATGCGTTTTATTGAAAGTGAAAATGAAAGGTGTATAGGTTGTGGGCTTTGTGAGAAAATTTGTATAAGCAATTGCATTAGAATGGAAACTTCATTAGGTAAAGATGGTAGAAAAAAGGTAAATAATTATAGTATAAATTTGGGTCGTTGTATATATTGTGGCTTTTGTGCAGAGGTTTGCCCTGAGTTAGCCATTGTTCATGGTACTGAGATTGAAAATGCGGCCGAGCAAAGATCTTATTATGGTTTTAAGGAAGATTTTTTAACCCCACTTGATAATTTAAAAAACCAAGTTGAATTTCAAGGGGCAGGTAGTTTAAGAAGTGATGCAGATAATTTTGTTAAAAAAACGCCAAATTATTATGATGCGATAAAGGAAAAAGAATGTTAGAAGAATTAAGTTTTTATTTTTTTACCATAATAACCCTAGGCTTTTTCTTAATATCAGTGTTTAGTAAAAATATGCTTTACGCCCTATCTTCTTTAGCTGGTGGCATGGTGTTTTTATCTAGTTTTTATTTTTTACTTGATGCTGAATTTTTAGGAGTAATTCAAATCATTGTTTATAGTGGGGCAGTTTTAGGACTTTACAGCTTTGCTATGATGTTTTTTGATGCTTCAAAAAATTTAAAAGAAAAATTAAGTTCAAAATTTACAATCTCTATTTTAATTATTTTAAGTGCTATCTTGCTACTTGCTATTATACAAGGCTTTAATCCTCAAGGTTTAAATGCAAATTTAACCCTAATTGATGAAAATATCTTTGATTTTAATAAACAGCTTGGCTTAGCTATTTTTTCAAAATACCTTTTAGCCTTTGAATTTATAGCAATCTTGCTTTTAATAGCCCTAGTTTGTGCTATTGTACTAACTCATAAAGAACTTATTAAGGATAAAAAATAATGATAGAAAAATACTTCATACTAGCATTTTTAATGTTTATAATAGGCTTAATAGGCATTTTAAAAAGACAAAATTTAATCATGCTTTTTATATCAAGTGAAATTTTATTAAATAGTGCAAATTTAGCCCTTGTAGCAGGGTCTAAGTTGCATTCTGATTTAAATGGACAAGCCTTTGCTTTGTTTGTCATGGGTGTAGCAGCTTGTGAGGTAGCAATTGGCGTAGCCTTATGCGTACTTTGGTATAGAAAAACTGGTACCTTAGAACTTTCAAGTCTAAAAGAAGTGGAGGCATAAAATGCAAAATTTAGTCTTAATTGCCTTATTTGCACCCTTTATATCTTTTTTATTAGCAGGGACTTTTTCCTTTGCTAAAAAAAGTATTGTGCTTGGCTTTGTATGTTCTTTGTTAATAAGTCTAAGTGCGTTATGTTCTATAATTTTATTATTTATGGGGCAAAATTTTAATATTGAATTTATAGAATGGATAGGACTTATAAATCTTTCTTTTGGTTTTAATATAGATACTATAAGCCTTGTTATGATGAGCGTTGTTGGGGTTGTTGCAAGTTGCGTTCATTTTTATAGTATTTTTTATATGGCAGGTGATGAGAAATTTAATAAATTCTTTTCCTTTTTAGGACTTTTCGTATTTTCAATGCTATTTTTGGTAATGAGTGATAATTTCTTGGGGCTTTTTGTAGGCTGGGAAGGCGTTGGGCTTTGTTCTTGGTTATTAATTGGCTTTTGGTATCAAAACAATACCTATTCTTTTGCTGCAAATGAAGCCTTTATTATGAATAGAATGGCTGATTTAGGTATGTTACTTGGCATTTTTTGGCTTTATTTACAAACTGGAAGTTTAAAATTTAACGAGGTCTTTGCTAATATTTCAAGCTTTGACCACACTTCTTTAATCTTAATTGCAAGTTGCCTTTTTATAGGAGCTATGGGAAAATCAGCCCAATTTCCTTTTCACACTTGGTTAGCCGATGCCATGGCAGGTCCTACCCCTGTTTCTGCATTAATTCACGCTGCTACCATGGTAACTGCAGGAGTTTACTTGGTAATTAGGGCAAGTGCAATTTATGATTTAGTCTTTGAAGTAAGCTATTTTATAGCCATACTTGGTACCTTTGTAGCCTTATTTGCTGCTTCTATGGCACTTGTAGCAAAGGATTTAAAAAGAATTATTGCATATTCTACCCTTTCGCAACTTGGCTATATGTTTGTAGCAGCTGGTCTTGGGGCTTACTCAATAGCACTTTTTCACCTTGCAACTCATGCCTTTTTCAAGGCCCTTTTATTCTTAGGGGCTGGAAATGTTATGCATGCTATAGATAATGAATTAAATATTAAAAAAATGGGTGGACTTTATAAAAGCATGAAAATAACAGCTATTTTTATGTGTTTGGGTTCATTAGCTTTGGCTGGAATTTATCCTTTTGCTGGATTTTTCTCAAAGGATTTAATTATGGACTATGCCTTTATTAGCCACAATCACGGGCTATTTTTAGGGCTTTTAATAGCTACTTTTTTAACTGCCTTTTATAGTTTTAGATTATTAATGCTAGTATTTTTCACACCAGCTCGACATTTTAATCACGCACACGAAGCAAGTAAACTAGCAATTTTAGCAATGTCTCCCTTAATGATTTTAGCTTGTATAATGGGCTTTTTTGAACACCAATTTTTTAACTTTGTAAGTATTGATTTACCTTTTATAGATGCCAAAAATACCTTAGTTATAATACTTGCCCTTAGTGTTACCTTGCTAGGAATTCTTTTTGCAATCCTAGCTTATAGAAATAACTGGTTTAAACCTAGTTTAGAAAAAAGGTGGTTTTATAAAATTTTAGCTAATGATTATTTTATTCCAAAATTATATCATCAATACTTTGTTACTAAATTTTCAAGCTTGTGCGTACTTTTAAAAGACTTTGACATACAAGTAATTGATAACTTTGTCCAAGGCATAGCAAATTCTTTTATGAAAACTTCTCAAAGTTTAATCATGCCAAATAATTTAAATTTAATGCTTAAATTTATAGTTCTTGCCTTTGTGCTTTTACTTTTGATAGTGTGGGGTATTTAAATGCTTAATTATTTAATATTTTTTCCTTTAATCGTAGCCTTTGTTGTACTTTGTTTAAATCGTGGTGGAGTAAAATTTTTTAGCGTTCTTGCTTCTTTAATGATTTTAGGCTTAAACTTAAAAATTTTTTATGATTACTTAGTCTTTGAAAATAGCTTTGAATTTAAACTACCTTTTAAGCTTTTAAATTTTTTCAGCTACCATATAGGCGTTGATAGTATAGCCTTAAGTTTAATGATACTTTGTTCTTTAATGATTTTTTTAGCCTTTATTTTTTTAAAGGTAGAACAAAAATCAATGGTAGCAGCTATTTTCTTTTTAGAATTTGCCATTATGGGACTATTTAGCTCCCTTGATGCCTTGCTTTTTTATATATTCTGGGAATTTTCACTTTTACCACTTATTTTTATAATAGGCGTTTATGGAAAAGAATATATTATAGGCTTGAAATTTTTTATTTATGCCTTTGCAGGTTCGATATTAATGCTTGTTTCTATGGTTTATTTAGCCTATTTAAATTATCAATTATTAGGAATTTGGACCTTTGATATTGAAATTTGGAAAAATAATGTCTCAGCAGCAAGTTTTACCCAGCAATTAATCCTTTTTTGTGCCTTTTTCTTTGCCTTTGCCATTAAAGCCCCACTTTTTCCAGTTCACACCTGGGCTCCAAAGGTTTATGCAAATTCACCTATTTTAGTATCTGTAATGCTAGTAGCCTTTAAAATGTCGCCCTTTGGCTTTTTGCGTTTTTGCTTACCACTTTTTCCCGATGCAAGTGTGTATTTTTTGCCTATGATTGCGTCTTTTTGCATATTAAGCATTTTATACACAGCCTTCATAGCCTTTAAGGCTGATGATTTAAGGGAATTAATCGCTTATAGTTCTATCTCTCACCTTGGCATTATGGTACTTGGAATTTTTTCCTTTAATACCATAGGAATTAGTGGTTCAATTTTTTATATGTTTGCACATGGCATTGTAACCGCAGCCCTATTTTTACTAGC
Organism: Campylobacter sp. LR291e; assembly: GCF_008633915.1. Taxonomy (GTDB): domain Bacteria; phylum Campylobacterota; class Campylobacteria; order Campylobacterales; family Campylobacteraceae; genus Campylobacter_D. The sequence continues at coordinate 76,744 of NZ_VJNV01000035.1, forward strand.
ACAAAGCCTTTATGAAAGATACAATACAACAAGCCTTGATAAACTTCACTCACTAGCTCAAAAAGCCCCACTTTTTACACTTTTCTTTGCTATTATGAGTTTTGCAAGTATATCCTTACCTATTACTATAAATTTCGTTGGCGAGTTTTTGGTGCTTTTAGGTATAGCAAAACTACATATAATTTATGGACTTTTTGCTGGATTAATAGTAATCTTAGGTGCCATTTATATGCTTTATGTATTGAGAAAAATTTGTTTTATGCAAGAAAAATCAAGCTTAATAAATTTTAGCTTACACTCAAGAGAAATCATAGCCTTAATCCCTATGGTTTGTCTTGTTTTTTATCTAGGAATTAGCCCAAAAGTACTTTTATACCCTATTGAAAAAGATGTTGATAAAATCTTAGAAGTTATGAATATCAGGGCTGTTGAACAAGATACTATAAATTTTTTACATGCGTTAGGAGCTAGTAAATGAATGAATTATTAAATTTACAAGAATTAAATCTAAGTCTAGCTTACCCTTTTTTATTTTTAATTGCAGTAGCTAGCATACTTTTACTTTGTGCTTGTTTTTATAAATTTCATAGAAGTTTTTATATAAGTGTAAGTGCCTTATCCTTGCTAGTTAGCTTTTTATTAATGCTTTCAAATGTAAATGACCAAGGCTTTGAGGCAAAGGCCTTTTTAGGTACCTTAAATAATGATTTAATAGCCTTTTGTGCAAGTAGCATTATATTAATTTTTTCATTTTTATATATTTTAATGCAAAAAGAAGAAAATCAAGGCGAATTTTATGCCTTATTTTTATTTATGAGTGCTTCTTTTTTATTAATGGTATCAAGTTCAAATTTAGCCTTAATCTTTATAGGCCTTGAAAGTTCTTCTCTTGCACTTTATACCTTAATAGCCATGAGAAGCACAAATAATGCTATAAGTTCAGCCATTAAATATTTTAGTGTTGCAGCCGTTGGTTCTGGCTTTTTTGTAATGGCAGTAGCCCTATTTTATGCAAGAAGTGCTAGTTTAGATTTAGCTGTTTTGTTGCAAAATTCCACAAAGGACGTTTGGCTTTTAGGTGCTGGGGTGTTAATCTTTATCTTATGTGCTATAAAGCTTTCATTAGTACCTTTTCATTTTTGGTTAAGAGATGTGTATTATGCTTCACATGCTAATTTAGTAGCCTTTATTTCAGTTGTTCCAAAAATAGCAATGCTAGCTGTAATCGTTCGTTTGTTTGATTATTTAAAAAATACAGGCTTTGAACTTCCTATATTAATACTAGCTTGTTTTTCTATGCTTATGGGAGCAATCGGGGCAATTTCTCAAAAAGATATTAAAAAAATGTTTGCATATAGTTCTATAGTGCATTCTTCTTTTATAGTAACTGCTATAGTGCCACTGCTTACCCCTGCTAAAAATATACTTGAATTTAGCTTATTGCCAGTTTTTGGGTATTGGACTCTTTTTGGCTTTGCAAATTATGGGGCATTTTTGATTTTAAGCACCTTAAAAGATAGCAATTATAGTTCTTTAAATGGACTTTTAGCAAAAAAACCATTAACCGGCTTTTGCCTTGGAACTTGTGCACTTTCTTTAGCTGGAATTCCTCCATTTGGCGTATTTTGGGGTAAATTTATGGTTTTAGTTGCTACTATTACCAGTGGTTATTGGTTTGTAGCAATTATAATAGCATTAAGTTCAGTTATTATCTTATATGCTTATCTTAAATTAATCATTCACGCCTTATTTATCAAAGGAGAAACAAGCCCTATGCAAAAACTAGATTTAAAGCAAAATTTGATTTTAAGTCTTTGCGTTTGTGCTGGAATTTTTGCTGTTATTTCTATGTTGTAAGTTTATGATATAATAACATATGAGAATTTTATTATTATGCTTAATCAGCCTTTCTTGGCTATGCAGCTTTGAACTTATTTTAAATACTGGACGCGAAAATAATCAAGCCTTTGCCGTGTTACATGCAAAAAATGACCAAGAATTTACTTGTAAATCTATCATTATTGATGCAAAAATGCATTTTGAGTGCGAAATTCCAGGCTCACTTGATAATGAATTAAAAGATAAAAGTTTTGATAACTTTGATTTAAAATTTATAAAAGAAGAACAAAAAATAAGATTAATTATTTACCCAAAAATTCCAGCCCGACTTTTTGAATTATCTCAAAATATTTATTTAGATAAAGAACTTAGTCTTTCTACTACACATAAATCAAAAGGCTTTACTTTTTTATTTTCAAAGGATATTATAAAGGCAAAAGAAGTTGATGGCTTAAATTTTAGTATAGATTTTCCTCACCAAAGCATGCCTTATGTTGGTGCACTTGATTTAAACTCAGATCCCGTAGTAATCCCACAAAGTGCTGATATAAACACCTTTTTACGCATTAAAGAAGAATATGATAAGGGAAATTATGCCCAAGTTGCAACTGATAGTGCTAATGCTATTATTCGTTATGTAAATAGTATTTTTATGAGTGAGTTTATACTTTATAAGCTTAGGGCACAAGATAAAATTTATAATAACAATATAGAAATGCGTGACCAACAAGTTTTAGAAAGCATGATAAATGATGCTAAAAACTGGACTAGGACCTATACAAGCGATAGGCATTTTCCTGAAATTTTGCATATCATGTTAAAAACTTATATGTCCTTAGCCCAAAGGGCTGATGTTGATTATACCATGTCTATTTTAGAAAATGAACAAAGCGATAGTTATTTTACCGAACTTTCAAGGCTTGAATTTGCTGATTATATTTATAATTTAGGTGAAAAACCAAAGGCCATGCAAATTTATGAAGATATTTATTATAATACTGCAAATTTACACCTTGCAGCAAAGGCTGCTATGTCTTTGGCTAGGGATTTACTAGCTAATAACAATACTCAAGGTGCACTTACTTATATAAACACTATTTTTAGAGCAAACCCTAATTATTTTGGAGAAGATATAACAAGGTCCTTAGAACTTGCAAGAATTTTATATCAACAAAAGCTTTACGATGAAAGTGCTGTGATTTATGAAAGTGTCTTTAAAAAAATGCCTAGGATTGATGAAAATTACGAACATACCTTAAAAGACTTAGCCCTAGCCCTAAGCCACACTTCAAGAGGGGTTGATGCTAAAAAATATATTGATTTATATTTAAATGAATTTGTAGACGGGGCGTTTTTAGGTGAAATTCATAAGGCAAATGATGAAGTATTTTTAAGCCTTAAAGATAATAACGCAAGTTATTTACACCAACGTTATCAAGCCCTAATAAAACAATATCAAACAGAAGATGAAAACATAGCTAAACAAGCACTTGATGAGGATATGAAGCTTTATTATGACGAGGGTAATTTTAATGCTATTTTAGACTATAAAGACCAGATTGAACAAGCAGGGCTTAATGATTCTGCTAAGCTTTTAGAAGAAGCTGCTATAAATGCTTTAAATAATGACTTAAAAGATGATGAGTGTTTAAAAGCTGTGGCTGTTTTTGATGATTTTGCAAGTTATAATATAGGGCAAAAAATCAATGATAAAAAGAAAATGTTTGAATGCTTAGAAAGGACTTCTAAGATAAACGAGGCTTTAAAGTATGCTGATACAAATTTGAACGATGACCTTATTTATTATGGGCTTAAAAAGGCTTATATTTTGTATGATAATAAAGATTATAAATCTAGCATTAAAATAGGACAAGACATAGCAAGTTCAAGGCTTTTAAAGAGTGAAGAAGAAAATTTTAAGGCCTATTATATACAATTTGTTTCGCTTTTAAAGATGAATGAGTATAACGAGGCTATAAAAATTTTACGCATTTTAGAAAGCTATCCTATGAATTTTAATATGGTTGAAGCCTATGATTCTTTGCTTAGCTTTGCAAAGGATAATAATATGCAAACTACTATTTTAACCTATGCCCCAAAGGCTATTGATTACCAAAATTTAAGAGGCATAAATTTATTTAGTCCTACTTTAGAATTCTTATATCTTGAAGCCTTAAAAGAAAGTTCGCAAAACGAATTAGCTCTTGAGGTCTTAAAGGATTTATTAAAATTAAAATTATCACCAGAAGATAGGGCCAGGGCATTATATACTCAAAGTCTAGCTTATGAAGCCTTAGGCAATATAAACGGGCTTAATGAAAGCCTTAAACAATGTATGGAAGTAAATGCTACTTCAAATTGGCAAAGTTTGTGCATTGATAAAAATCAGCTTTTAAGTCAGCAAAATTAAGCTTTTAATTTTAATATTCTTTGATAAAAAAGATGAGTTAGAAAGATTACAAAAAATACTTGAAAGATAAGCCCACATACTGGTATGCAAGCAATTATATAAAAAATTAAGGTAGCAAATTTAAACTCAATAGGACTAGTTTTAGCATAGAAATTTTCAAAATTATCTTTATCTAAAACACAACTTGCAACATCAAGCATTAAAAGCTTATGAAAAAGATAGTAAAACACCACATTATAAATAAATAAATTCACAAAGGGAAAAAATAGCAAAAAACTAGCCACACCAAATAAAAAGATAAATTTAACAAAAATCCAAATAATTTTAAGGATAATTTTGAAAAAATTTACAGAATTTATTTGCTTATAATGATAGTGTTTTTTATTAATACTAGCAACTATAAAGGGCGTTAAAAAAGATACTATAAACATAGAAAAAAATACAGATACAATAATTACTACAAAAGATGATAGTAAAAAGCTAAATATCACTATTAAAACATGTACAAAGGCAAGGCTATAAAGCCAAGCAAAAAAACTACCTTCTTCTAAACCACTAAAAAATTCATCAAAATAATCAAACAAACTTGAAAAGCCAAAATAACAAAGCAAGATAAATAAAACAAAGCTAAAAAATAAGGGTAAAAGCGAGAATTTTAAAAATTGTTTGCTTAAAGAATCGCTTATTGAAAGTTTTAAAATTTCACTCATAATTTTTTATAAATTTCTTCTAGCTGTTTATAAATTTCATCGTATTCTAATTCTTGATTTAAAATTTCACTTAAAACCTCGTTATCTTCTTTACCATTCCAGTTTTTAATATATTTATTTTCTTTGTAGCCATGGTTTTGACGAAAGGCATTTAAGACATTTTTGCCTATATAAATTTTATATAGACTATACAAATTTAAACCACATTTTATAGCTAGGGTAAAGTATGCTGATAAAAGTTCTTCTAAATCAAAACCAAAGCCACTACACTTATGAATGATTAGTTCTATATCATTTAAAATCGCATAAACATTGCTTTCATTAGGATTATTTTCTTCCTTGCAAAAATCCATAAAAGGACGCAGGGTTGAAATTTGCATGGCTAAAAAATCAAAATTTTTATCCTTACTTTCTTCTAAAATCAAACTCATTATAAAATGCCAAATATCCACTATCTCAATACGTACATTTTCCCAATTAACAGGGGCGTTTATATTTTTCCAATGCTTCCACGCAAAAGAGTCGATTAACTCGGCACATTCCATATAAACGCACCTTCTAAAACTAATAAGCTTACCTTCTTTTGTATAGCCATTTTCCCAACCTATCCCATTTGTTTCATCGTTTAATTTTTGTTGAAGTTTTAACATGCTTACTAGAATTTGCGTATTTTGCACTTTTTATCCTTTTTAACTTTTAAAAGACTTATTATAACTAATTTTTTGTATAATTTTAATAAAGGAATAATATGAAAATCAAAGAAATACTTATTACAAACGATGATGGCTATGAAAGCATAGGTCTTAAAAAGCTTGTTAAAATGCTTAAAAAGGAATTTAAGGCAAAAACCACCATTGTCGCCCCTGCTAGTGAAAAATCAGCTTGTTCTCATTCTATAACCCTTACAAAACCTTTAAAATTTATCAAGGTTGCAAAACGTTTTTATAAGCTTGATGATGGAACCCCTGCTGATTGTATTTATCTAGCCTTACATGCCTTATATAAAACGCGTTTGCCCGATTTAATCATAAGTGGTATTAATAAGGGGGCAAATATAGGAGAGGATATTACTTATTCTGGTACTTGTGCTGGTGCTATGGAGGGCGTTTTGCAAGGAATTCCAAGCATAGCCTTATCGCAATTTTATAAAAAAAATGAAAATATAGAAAAACTAAATTTTGACAATGCCTTAAAGATTACAAAATATTTAATAAAAAAGATTGAAAAAAGTGGTTTTCCATTAGGTGAGAAGGAATTTTTAAATGTAAATTTCCCCTCACCAAAGACAGAATTTAAGGGCATGAAAGTATGCAAGGTAGCAAAAAGGGTTTATAATTATAAGGCAAGTTCTAATATTAATCCTAGAGGGGTTGAGTATTTTTGGCTTTGTGTTGCTGATTTTGATTTTGAACCGGATAAGAATTGTGATTTAGCACTTTTAAAAAAGGGTTATGCTACTATAACACCTATTATGCTTGATTTAACAGCTTATCAAAGACTAAAAGAAGTTAGTTTATGGTTAAAAGGAGATAAAAATGTATGATAGATATACGCGTATAAAATGGCTTATAGGTGAGAGTAATTTTGAAAAATTAAATAATATAAGGGTGCTAGTTTGTGGACTTGGTGGCGTTGGTGGCATGTGCGTTGATTCTTTGTTTAGAAGCGGGGTAAATAATATTTTTGTAATTGATAGTGATAGCTTTGAAATAACCAATCAAAATCGCCAAATTCATAGCGAATATTTAGGAGAAACCAAAGTAGACGTTTTTATTAAAAAATATAATATAAAGGGCTTAAATGCTAAGATTAATACTGAATTTTTAGCAAATTTTAATCTAAATGATTTTGACTTAATCATAGATGCCATTGATGATATACCTGCTAAGATTGCTTTAGTAAATAGCGTTGATTTTTCAAAGCAAATTTTTATTTCTTCAACTGGAGGGGCTAGAAAGATTGACCCAACTCGCGTAAAAATAGCTAGTATCTTTAAAACTCATGGCGATGCCTTAGCTAAAAAATTTCGTTATGAACTTAGAAAAAGTGGCTTTATAGGCGATTTTGACGTAGTTTTTTCAGATGAAGAACCACTTTGCAAGGATTTAGGTTCTTTCATGGGAGTAACTGCAACCTTTGGTTTAACACTTTCTAGCTTAGGACTTAAAAAAATTCTATTAAAATTTTAAATTCACTAAAAAACATAAATAACCGTTACAATGGTTAAAATTCCCATTATGAAAACAAAGCCATCAAGGGCTTTGTTTTGGAATTTTTTAAGTTTTGAAACAGAATATATAGCAATTATAGGCATTAAAAATAAAATCGCTGCAATGATTGGACCACCTAAATTTTCTATAAAGCCTAAAACACTAGGATTATAATAGCCAACCAAAAGCATAATCACATACATTAAGCTAGTACAACTTATAGAAATAAATTTTAAATTTGGATTTTTACCACTAAGTTTTACGCATTTTCTAACAATTCCATAAGCCCCTTCTCTAGCCCCAAAATAATGACCAAAAAAAGAACTTGAAATAGCTAAAAAGGCTACTAAGGGACCTCCATAGGAAATAAAGGCATTATCGAGCTTATTTGCAAAATATGATAAAACAGGGATATTTTGGACCCTTGCCATTTGAAGTTCTTGTGGACTTAATGATAAAACAGATGAAAATACAAAAAACATTACAAAAACTAAAAGCATAGCAGAGGTATTAAAAAGAATTTGACTTGATTTTTTATCATAATCATCGTATTTTCTTTTAACGCTTAAAGAAAAGGTTGAAATAGCAGGAGAGTGATTAAAGGCAAAAACAAGCACGGGCAGAGTTAGCCATACTACTATAATAAAATCTTTAAAATTTGGCACATTTACTAGACTTGATAAATTCCATTGTGGTATTAAATACAAAGAAAAAACAAATAAAACAAAGCATAAAGGATAAACAAGCCATTCACAAACCTTTGTGATAAATTCTTCGCTAAAAAGCATGATAAGCATAAAAATACTTACCAAAATAAATACTAGCAAAGCCCTATAAAAAGGAAGCAGTACCATTCCTTTATCGGTGCTAATATAAGCTTGATTTATGAAATTTGCAAAATTTGTATCTAAGAGTGGTAGTAATTGATGATAAATAAAGCTTTCAAAGGTATTTGTAATACCCACACAATATGCCAAACATATAGGAAAAATAGCAAAAAAATACAAGATAGAAATAAAAATACTAGTCTTAAAACCAAAATACTCCTCGGCTGCGTGAGTTATATCTTTTTCGCTCCCATTTGCTTGTGCTACAAAGCGAGATAATGCCCTATGGCTTAAAAATACAAGAGGAAAGATAAGAAAACACATTACAACAACTGGCCAAAAACCTCCCCCACCAGCTCTAATAGGTAAATATAAAATTCCAGCCCCAACAGCAGTACCAAACAAAGAAAGCACCCAACGAGTATCAAAAGAAGTCCATTTATTCATTAATAAAACCTTGTTTTTAAATAATAGAAGCAAAAATTGTAACGATTTAAAATTAATTTATAAGCTACAAAATTGTAGCTTATAAATTATTTATCAACGCCTACTATGACATTGTTTGCTTTAATTAGGCAACTTACCTTATCGCCTTGTTTTAAAGCAAGATCTTGCAAAGATTGCATGGTAATAATAGCTACTATTGTATAGTCCCCACATTTCACATCAATTTCAGCATTTACAGCACCTTCGCGAACTTCGCTAATGATACCTGTTAGCTCATTTGCCGCACTTGTTTTAATGTTAAATTCTTCCTTAGCAAGAATTACGCTACTTGCCTTAAAGATAAAATAAATAGCCTTATCCTTTGAAAGTTTTAATCTCTTAGCACTCTCACTTGTAATAATAGCCCTAAGCTTGTTTTCACCAAGACTTGCACTAACTTGCGTTAAAACAGAATCAGATTTTAGCTTTTTAACATTTACCTTTAAAATATTCCTAGAACTTAGCATATTCCCTCCTTCTTTATTTATAAAATAAACTATGATTCATTTTAAAGAAAAATGACTTAATTTTAACTAAATTTTAGTATAATACCTTAATTTTGATTTTAAAGGATACATTCTGTTTAGCCGAAATTATGGTAAAAAAATTCGTAAAAAAATTTTAAGCCTACAACAAGATAAGAGTGCAAAATCCTTAAAAGAACAATTCGTACTTAAAATTTCTATGTATTTTGCCTTAATTTTAGCTATATTTGGCGTTTTATTTGGAGTTTTTGCAAATAGTTCAGCCATTATTTTTGATGGCTTTGTCTGCCTTGTAAGCGTAGCTTTGGGCTTTTTAAGTGTGTTAACCTCTCGTTTTATTTATAAAGAGGACGATGACGTGTTTCAATATGGCTATGTTCGCTTTGAACCCCTTGTTAATCTTTTTAAAAGCCTTGTTTTATTGATAGTTTGCATATATGCCTTTATAAGTGGAATTTCAAGCATTATACAAGGAGGCTATACCTTAGACCTTGGAAAAAGCGTTATTTATACAATTTGTGCCTTTATGGTATGTTTTATAATTTATATTTATATACGTTTTTATTCTAAAATTTTAGACTCAGAATTAATAGGCGTAGATAAGGCAGAATGGCTTATAGATTGTGTTTTATATATGGGTGGAATTTTAGCCTTTGGAGCTGTTTATATAATGGATCCCTTGCAAGAATTAGCACTTAGTAAATTTATAGACCCTGCTCTTTTAGTTATACTTTCTTTGATATTATCCTTTACTCCTATGCGAATTTGTATCTCAAATTTAAAGGATTTAATGATGATAGCCCCACCCTTGCTTGATGAGAAGATTACACAGGTAATGGAGGCTTTAAGCAATGAGTATGAATTTGAAGATTATGATACGCATGTAGCAAAAAGTGGGCGATTTTTTATGATAGAAGTAAATATTTTAAGTTCAAACGCAAGTAAGAAAATTTCAGGTGGCGAACTTGATAAAATAAGGGATAAAATTTTATCCCAGCTTGAAATTCCAAGTTATAGAATTTGGCTTTTAGTAAGTTTAACAGCTGATAAAAAATGGCTTTAAGAAAGAAGTAAGATGAAAAAAGAAGATATTAAAAGTATAGTTATGTGTGCTTATGGCTTTGGTGATTCTATGATATATATGAAAGCCTTATATGCTATTAAAAAACTTTACCCTAATGCAAAATTAAGCTTATTGTATAGGACTAATTTTAAGGATATAAAATTAGATTTTGTAGATGAGATTGTAAGTTATAAGGGGATAGAAAGTGATAAAGAAGGCGATTTTTATGAAAAATTAAAAGAGCTAAATTGTGATATTTTAATTATTCCTAGAAGAAGTACCACATTGCATAAAACCTTAGATAAGATAGCTAAAAGTTTAAATATTAAAAAAATTATAAGCTTTACAAATCTTTATAATATTTTCAATAAAAATTTCAAAACCCCCTTTCCAAGCATTATAAGAAATAAGCATTTAAGCGAATTTATTTTAAGCTTAGTAAGGCAGATTGATAAAAAGCACTTTGATGAAAATATTAAAAATATTGACTTTTCACAGGTTAAAGAACATATATATAAGGATTTTAGCATAGTTGATAGCTTTTTAAATAGTATTAAATACGATAAAATCATAGGCATTAATTGCTTTTCTTATCATAGCCAAAATGAAGGAGTTAATTTTTTTATAAGGGATTGGATAAGATTAGCCCAAAATGTAGCCTCTACTCATAAAAATTTTCTTGTTATTTTAATGCATGCAAAATTTGAAAGTATAAATTTTAATATAGATGAAAGTGAAAATTTAAGGGTATTTACAAACGATGAGTCTTTTGCTAGTTTAGTTGCAATCTCAAGCAAGTTAGATTATTTTATAAGCATTGATACAGGTAATGTTCATTTATGTGATATCTTACAAATTCCGAGCTTTATTTTAATAAGACCAAAGGCTACCAGGCATTTTTTAGGGGGAAGTTATAATGGAATTTTTGATAAAATGGTAGTAAAGCCTGGCTTTCAAAAACATTATAAAAAAACCTTTAGTGCATTTGCAAAAAAGGTTGAAGAAAAATTAAGCACCTTATAAAAAATCATTCTTAAAACTCACATAGTTTTTAGCTGATTCTTTTAAAAATTCCACTTCTTCTTCTTTTAAGGTGCGAACTAATTTAGCAGGATTGCCAAGTATTAAAGAACGAGGTGGAAATTTCTTTCCCTTTGTCACAACAGCCCCAGCCCCAACTATGCTATCATCATCAATCAAAGCATCATCCATAACAACTGAATTCATACCAACCAAAACGCGATTTTTAATCACACAAGCATGGATTACGCAATTATGCCCTATGGTTACGTCATCGCCTATTATAGTAGGAAAGCCATTACCTTTTATACTACCATCTTCGTTAAATTCCTTATGCCAGACATGGATAGTGCTTAAATCTTGTATATTTGTCCTTTTGCCGATTTTAATGAAATTTACATCCCCTCTTAAAACGCAGTTAAACCAAACACTACTATCATCACCAATGCTTACATTACCAATAACCTTAGCACCCTTTGCTATAAAAACATTTTTGCCAATTTTAGGCTTAATTTTTTTAAATTTAATCAACATATACTCTCCTTTTCAAGGCTAGTATAGCAAAATAAGATTAAAAATTTAATTTTTTTAGTTACAATTAGGCTTTTTAAAGGAGAATTAATAATGGATGCTTTTGAATATAAACGTTGTAAAAATATGGCAGAAGAAATTTCACAACAAATTTTTATAAACGAAACCCTTTTTAACGCCTTTTGCGAGGTACCTCGTGAAATTTTTTCTCCTCTTAAAACACATGCTTATAGACTTGATGCTATGCCACTAGCAAATTCGCAGTGGATTAGCTCGCCCTTAACGGTTGCAAAAATGACTATGGCATTAGAATTTAAAGATGCCGATAGCGTGCTAGAAATAGGCTGTGGAAGTGGCTATCAAGCAGCCATTTTAAGCAAGGTTATAAGACGAGTTTTCAGCATTGAAAGGATAGAAAAACTTGCAAAAACAGCAGCACAAACCTTTAGGGATTTAGGCTATAGCAACATAAATGTACGCTTTGATGATGGACAAAATGGTTGGAAAAATTATGCCCCTTATGATAGAATTTTATTTTCAGCTTATACAAAACAAATACCTGAAATTTTACTTGATCAATTAAGCGATAGAGGAATTTTAGTAGCCCCAATCTTGCACGATAACAGACAATTTATAACTCGCCTAACAAAAAATGGTACCTCTTTACAAAGAGAAATTTTAGAAGAATGCTTATTTGTGCCCGTGCTTGATGGCAAGGAAAGTTTTTAATTTATTATGTTATAATCTTTGCTATTTTTTTACAAGGAATGACCATGAAAAAACTTCTCTTTTTACTACTTTCTTTTCTTTTTGTATACGCAAAACCTACCATTAGCGTAAGCATTGAACCACAAGCCTTTTTAGTGCAAAAAATCGCCAAAGATAGTGTAAATATCAATGTGATAATCCCTAAAAATATAGACGAACACAGCTTTGAATTTAAACCAAGCAATATTAAAACCCTAGAACAAAGCGATATTTATTTTACTATAGACTTAGAATTTGAAAGAGTATTTTTAGATAAATTTAAGGATAATTTTAAAAATTTACTTATAGTTGATATGCAAGAAAATATCTCTTTAATGTCAAGCAAACACGAGAGACATGAGCATAAAGCACATAGCGACCATAAAGACCACGAAAATTTAGATATTCATACCTGGCTTGACCCTATTTTACTTAAAATTCAAGCTACAAATATAAGCAAGGCACTAAGCAATAAATATCCACAAAATGCTAAAATGTATGAAGAAAATTTAAACAGCCTTGTAAAAGAACTTGATGAGTTAAATTCTAAGATAAAAACACTTTTAACAGGCATTAAATCAAATAAATTTATAGTTTATCATCCAAGTTGGGGCTATTTTGCAAAAAGATATAATTTAGAACAAATTCCTGTTGAAATAGAGGGTAAAGAACCAAAACCAAGGGATTTACAAAGATTAATCAATATAGCAAAAAATGAAAATATAAAGATTATTTTTATGCAACCTGGCTTTTCACAAAATGCAGCACAAAATATAGCTAAAGAATGTGGCGCGAAAATTCTTTATATTAATCATTTATCTTATGATTTAGAAAAGGAGCTTTTAAGTTTAGCAACACATTTAGCTAATAGCTTGAAAGAATAAAAGTGTTATTTTTTGAACTTTCAAATTTAAGTTATGCTTATGATAATGAAGAAATTTTAAAAAATGTAAATTTAAGCTATGATAGCAAAGATTTTATGGCTATCATAGGACCAAACGGGGCAGGTAAATCAACGCTTTTAAAGCTTATTCTTGGTTTACTTGATGATAAAAAAAGTATTAAATTTAATAAGCTTAAAAGAAGTGAGATAGGATATGTACCTCAACATACTATAGCTAATGAAAATTTCCCTGCTCGTGTTATTGATATAGTTTTAATGGGGCTTTTAGGGAAAAAAATTTTTGGCTTTTATACTAAAAAAGATAAAGAAAAGGCTAAAGATGTCCTTAAAAAAGTAAATTTAGAAAATTTTTGGGATAAAAGAATAAACACCTTAAGTGGAGGTCAAAAACAAAGGGTTTTTATAGCAAGGGCCTTGGTTGATGAGTGCAAGATGCTTATTTTAGACGAACCTACTGCTAGCGTAGATAGCAAATCAGCCTTGCAAATTTTTGAACTATTAAACGACTTACACACAAAAGGAATAGGCATTTTAATAGTATGCCATGATATAAATTTTGTCCTTGCCTATAGCGATAAGGTAGCTTATTTAAACAAAGAATTATTTTTGCATTCTAATACAAAGGCAAGTGATAAAAATGTATTTTTAAAGCATTTGTATGAAAATCACTCACATTTTTGCGATGTTGAGATGAGTTTACATAATTGTCTATGCGATGATTTAGGCTGTAAGGATAAAAAAATTTGCGAAAAGGAATTTCAAAAAAGAACTATTTTAAAAAGTAAAATTTTTAAACCTATAGTTACAAATTTACACAATTTTAGAGAACAAAATGGAAATTCTTAGCTTTACCTTTTTTCAAAATGCAATAATTGCTGCTATTTTAGTCAGTGTAGCCTGTGGCATTATGGGCGTTTTGATTATGATTAATCGCCTTTTTTCAATGGCTGGAGGTATAACGCATGGAAGTTTTGGAGGCATTGGCATAGCCCTTTATTTTTCCTTGCCATTAATGCTAAGCGTTAGTGCTTTTACCCTTTTTTTAGCCTTTATACTAGCCTTTTTGTCCCTTCGTTTTGAAAATAGAAGCGATAGTTTTATAGCTGTTATTTGGGCGTTTGGAATGGCTATTGGAATTTTGCTGATTGATTTAAGCCCTGGTTATAATGCTGATTTAATGGCTTATTTATTTGGCAATATCTTAGCCGTTTCAAGTGCTGATTTATGGCTAATGTTTGGGGTTGATAGCTTAATTATCCTATGTTTAGTATGCTTTTTTAGACAATTTGAAGCCCTTAGCTTTGATAGGGAATTTGCAAGTTTAAAAGGAGTAAAGACAACTTTTTTTTATTATCTATTAATTGCTATGCTTTCTTTTTGTATAGTAATTTGTATAAGATTAGTTGGCATTGTACTAGTAATAGCACTGCTTAGTATTCCAAGCTTTATAGCTGAAAATCTTGCAAAAAAACTAGGCTTAGTGATGATTTTAGCCTCTTTTCTTAGTGCTATTTTTTGCATTTTAGGCTTATTTTTAAGCTATTATTTAAATTTAGCAAGTGGGGCAAGCATTATAATAATTGCTTGTATTGGCTTTTTTATCAATATAATATTTAAATTTTTCAAAGAAAATTAAGGAGATTTAATGAAAGAAAATGTATTACTATTTGGAGATTGTTATCTTATGGCTAAAAATAGCTTTTTTGACGGCTTTCAAGGTGAACTAACGAGGAGGGGTTGAGTGTATAAACGAAAGCCTTGAAGGAGCAATGGCTTTATACAAACTCATAAAAAATAAAGAAAATATCAAAAATACAAAACTTATAATAGTTGCTAGTAATATAAATGATATATCTCATCATATCAACCTTTACGAACAATTATCCTTAGAAAAGATAAACAGTTATTTGTACTGGCTTTATGAAAGCTTGTATCTTACGCAACAAAAGGTTGTTGTTTAAATCTATCCTTGTGACAAATATAAAAATGCGAATGTGATAGCAAATTTACATAGATTTTATGCCTTGAAATTTGGCTTTAATGTGCTTGATCTGCAAAGGTATTATCAAAAATTTGATTTAAGCAAATTGTGTAATATGCTAGATACTTGGCACCACTTTAACACTATTTCAAGAAATATTGGAAAGCAAGTAGCCTTAAATATAGATAATTTTTACGCACCAAAGCCCTTAAAAGAAAATTTAAAAAATTCTAAATTTATCATAGTTAAGCCAAATGAAATGAACTTAATAAAAGGGAGTTTAGAAGAACTTCATAAAAGTAATTCTATCTTTAATGAGATAACCTTTAGGATAGATAAAAATACCCTATTAAAATTTAATGAAAAATACAAGGGCTATAAACTTATAGGCATTCGTACTTGGAATGATGCAACGAAGTGGCAAGAAGAATTTGAACCAAAAATAAATCCTACAAAGTGCTTTTCTAGTATATTATTTAAAAATAAAACAAAAAATTTTAGCAAAGAATTTAAATTTAATAACGCCTTTATCAATGTTTGCAATGAATTTATTATAGATGATGAAAACTTTGTGAGTTTAAATGAGAGTGATGAATTTAGCGAGTATGCTCATAATTGTCATAGCTGGGATAAAAACTCAAAAAGGCTGAGTGTTTGTGATATAGTAGTCTTTTTGCTGGTAAAAGATGAAAAGAAAGCCCCTGAAATTGATTTTGAAAAGTTAAATGATTATAATATTTTAATAGATGAAAAATATAATTTTAATCATATCTTGCCTGATATTAAGGCATATTCTGATTTAATAAACGAGTACGAACAAAGAATAGTACCACGATTTACAAGGCCTTTAAACATAAAAATCGATACTTTAAACAAAGAAATTTTAGCTACAACTAGGGTTAAAAATCATCTTGCTTATAAGATGGCAAAAGCTTAGCTAACAACTCAAAATCCTTAATGGGTTATATGATACTACCCATAGAATTATATTTTATAAACAAATTTCACAAAGAAAATTTAAAAGATTCAAAGCCAAATTTAAAGCCATTAAACCAGTATTGTGATTACAAAGAAGCCTTAAAGATACAAAATTATTTTTCCTATAAACTTGGACTTGCTTGGTGTAAGGCTTATAAAAACTGGTATAAGGGTGGCTTTATTAAATTTTATTTTGAGTATAGAAAGCTTAAAAAGGAATTAGGTCGCTAATAGGACTAAGGATAGGGCCATTATAGCCATGCCCATTAACAAGCCATAAAGGCTATCGTGTGCCCTATCATAAGTCTTTGCTGCTGGTAAAAGTTCATCTAATGATATAAAAACCATAATCCCAGCTACAAAGGCAAAGCAAATAGCCAAAGTTAGTTCGTTTATAAAGGGTAGTAAAATCAAAGCCCCAACAAGAGCACCTAAAGGCTCAGCAAAGCCTGAAAGCACAGAATAAACAAAGGCCTTTTTTTTATCATTTGTAGCATGATAAATAGGCAAAGAAACGGCAAGTCCTTCGGGTATATTATGTATAGCAACGGCTATTGCAATGGCAACGCCAAGGGTTAAATTTTCAAGGCTTGACATAAAGGTAGCAAAGCCTTCTGGAAAATTATGTATAGCAATGGCTAGGGCTGTAAAAATTCCCGTTCTTTTTAGGGTATGGACATTTATTGGCTTGATTCCTGGGTGATATTTAGGCGTTTTTTTAGGATTTTTAGGCAAGGGACAAATTTTAAGTTCGCTAAAATCATCCTTTGGAATGTGAGGGTTAACATCTTCTGGTATTAATTTATCAATAATTAAGGCAAATAAAATTCCACCAAAAAAGCAGAGCAAGGCTAAAAGCTCGCCCCATTGAGAATTAAAATAAGTAGAAAAATCTTTCAACGCACTTGGCAACATCTCCATAAAGGCTATATATATCATAACCCCTGCTGAACAACCAAGCCCAAGAGATAAAATTCTTAAATCATCTTTTTTTGAAAAAAAGGCTAAAATCGCACCTATTGAGGTAGAAAAACCTGCAAAAAGGGTTAAAATCATAGCTATGATGATTTGTTCCAGGCTAAAATTCACTTATTCCCTTGTAGCATTGCTATCTAAATTTTTTAGCAATAAAGTAAGTTCGCTAGCCTTTTGAGGCTCCATTTTTGAAAGTATGCCTGAAACCTTTCTAGTTTCTAGTGAAAGCATTATTTTACTGGCCTCGTCCGTATCCATTGTAGATAATACATTTGCCACGGCACTATCTTTCATTTGTGAGTAAATTTCTTTTATCCTGCCATCTGTTTTTTCATTTATAGAATCTTGAAGTTTTTTGGTTTGAGCTAACAAGGCCTCGTTTTCTTTTTTTAAATTTTCAATCCTTTTTAATGTAGCATTTACCTCGCTTTCTTTTTCAATTAAGGCTTGTAATTTTTGATTATGTAAAATTTCAAAAGAAGCCTTATAAGCTTCTAAGGACTGCCTAGCCTCGTCAAATTCCCTTGTTTGAAGTTCTATTTGTTCTTTTCTTGCCTCAAAATATTTAGCACAATCAACGCCTTCTTGTGCTACACTCAAACAAAGCAAAATAGCACATAAACTAGCTTTCTTTAACATCTTTATCCTTTGTAAAAAAACGTGTTATAGCGATTTCATCTAGAAATTTTTGCTCATCTTTTAACATTTGTTTTTGAATTTTTTTAAGCTCCTCGCCTTCAAGGGCCTTGATTTTTTCATAATCCATATAGGCTTTTTTATATAAAAATTGATAATGTGCCATTTCTTTTTTACTAAGTTCAACCTTTTCTTTTGCCCTATTTAAAGTATCTTGCCCTATGTGAGATAATTCTACACTAGATTTTAATTCACTAATACTTCCTTGAGTTGGCAAGGAATTTGCCATTAAAAATTCAGCATAACAAAGCTCATAAAGCCTTTGGTGTTGTAATTGTCTTTGTTTGGCTACATTTAGATTATTTTCAGCATCATCAAGTTGCTGTTTTCTTACCTTTACAATCACGCTATATTTATTTGTTTTCATAATACTATAGTATCTTCTCTTTCCCAACTTGTGGATATAAATTCTATCTTAACACCGACTAATTCTTGAATTCTTTCTAGATATTTTTTAGCATTTTGAGGCAATAAATCATAATCTCTAATACCAAAAACCTTATCCCAGCCCTCAAATTCTTCATAAACTGGTTCAACATTTTCTAAATCACTGGGCATATAATCAATAATTTGCCCCTTATATTTATAAGCATAACAAAGTTTAACATTTTTAAAACCATCAAGCACATCAAGCTTCATTAAAGATAAGCTATCAAGCCCATTTAACCTAGCAGTGTATTTTACTGCTACTGCATCAAACCACCCACACCTTCTTTTACGACCAGTACTAACCCCTATTTCTTTACCTATTTGTGCGATTTTTTCTCCATCTTCTGTAAGGTCTTCACTAGGAAAAGCCCCATTTCCAACGCGAGTTGTATAAGCCTTTACCACGCCTATTATAGAACCAGCATCCTTAGGATTTAAACCAAGTCCGGTAAGTCCTCCTGCACTAATAGTACTTGAACTAGTTACAAAAGGATAGGTCCCATGGTCAATATCAAGCATAGAACCTTGTGCCCCTTCAAGTAAAATTCGCCTATTCTCATCAATTGCTCTCCACAATAAACGAGTAGTATCTGTTATATAAGGACTTAAAATCAAAGAATAATTTTTTAATTCTTCAAGTAAGCTTTTTTCATCGGGTAATTCAATACCTAAACTATTAAAATAAATTTGATAGGTATTAAAATAATCCATTAATTTTTCACATAATTTTTCAGGATTTAAAAGCTCTCCAACCCTACAACCACTACGATTAATCTTATCAGCATAACTTGGTCCTATGCCTTTTCCAGTGGTACCTATAGCAGTTTTTCCTTTAAGCTTTTCTTGTGCTATGTCTATTAAGGCGTGGTGTTTTAAATTTAAATGTGCCCTATCGCTTATATAAAGTCTTCCTTGTAAATTTTCAAATTGAGCTATTTCTGCAATAAGTGCTTCAGGACTTACAACAACACCATTTCCTATAACATTTATACAACGAGTATGTAAGATTCCACTAGGTATTAAGTGCAAGGCATAGCGAACGCCATTAACCCAAATAGTATGCCCAGCATTGTGCCCACCAGCACTACGACAAACAAAATCATAATTTGCGCATAATTTATCGACGATTTTTCCCTTTCCTTCATCGCCCCATTGAATTCCTACAACAATATCTACCTTAGACATATTCCCTATCCTTTTTTAAACAATGCAAATATTATAACCTAAAATAAGCAAATTTATCCAAATTTAAAAAATATCTTTTAAATTTAAATCCCATAAAAGCAAGTCAAATTTAAGCAAAAATCCATAAATTACAGCCGTTAAAAGCCCGGCAAATAAACCTGCTAACATATCATCTAACATAACGCCAAGCCCACCTTTTACACCTTTGTCAACCCTGCCTATGATTGAGGGCTTAGTAATATCAAAAAGGCGAAAAAATACAAAGGCTAGAATAAAATTTAATATAGAATTACTAGTACTTGCTGCTATGCTACAAGCTAAGAAAACTCCAGCTACCTCATCAATTACTATATGCTTATCATCGTGCTTTTTTGTTTTTTTTTCATAATCATCTATGATTTTAATAGAAACAACAAAGATAAGAATAGAAAGTAAAAATAAGGTTTGAATTCCTAAATATTTTAAAATAAAAAAAGCAGGTATTAATGCTACAATTGTCCCAAAGGTACCCGGGGCAAAATTAATAGCCCCAGAATAAAAAAAGGTTAAAAATAATCTTTGCATAATCTTTCCTAAGCCATATAAGAAGTTTGGTGTAATTCTAAAAGCTTTTCATAAAATTCCTCATCTTTTTTGTATTCTAAAATTCCATTTGTAGAAAATAAACTATTATAAATTGTTTGCATATTTTTAAAACGATGAGAAAAAAGCTTAGCTAAAATTAGGGCTGAAATTTCTTTTCTAACAAAGACAACAGGAGGTATTATACCAGCCCTTAAAAGTTCTTTTAAAGAATGGCTATTATAATGCAAATGGTGATGCGTGCCATGTGGGCAAGAATGGGTACTAACTATCATTTTACATTTATCACAAAAGACAAATTCGGGTAAAATGATAATTTCTATATTATAATCCCTTGAAAATTGGTCTAAAATCGTGCAAGGTTGATTGTGAGAATAATGCATTCCAAGACCACTATGATTTTGCCCAACTACAAGCTTAGTACAACCCAAACCCTTAGCTAAAATGCTCTCAAGCCCCGGATTTAAATGTGCATGAAAGATATCAATATCCTTTAAAGGAAAGATAAAAATTCTATCCATTGGCAGATATTTTTGTGCAAAAATTCTTAAATATTGTTCTTTTAATTCAAAATTAAAGCCATTATCCTCATAAGATTCAATCAAAAAAACAACTACAAAATCAGCCTTATCAATGGTCCACCTAAAAATTCGCTCATGTGCTCTATGCAAGGGGTCAAAACTAGAAACAATAGCAGTAATTCTTCTTGCATTGTGACTTTTTTTAAGCTCAATAAATTCATTTTTAGATTTTTTAATATCTGAATTATAAATTTCAAATTCCCCACTTAAACAAAACTCGCTAATATCATCTAAAATGCAAGTATTAGGATTAAAAATACTAGGTCTATCTTTATCATTTTTAAATTTACTTTCTATATCAATGAACCCTACAATCTCATTATCAAGACATAAATTAAGCCTTTGACCGGACTTTACATTTTTTAAATTTTCATTTTTTATCCTTGGGGCAAAGCTTAGTGGATAAGGAAAACTTTCATTATTAAATTTGCCCGTTTTAAGCACATTTTCGCTTTCTTTTTCATTCATTAAATGCGTACAACTACCAAGCAAACCTTCTTTTATTAAGGAAAGTATGCCAAATTCTCTTTTATCTATATAAATACTATCTTTTTTTGCTAAATCCATATTTTTTCCTTTTTTCCCATAAGGACTTGCGAGAAATGCCTAACTTCTTTGATAAATCAGTATCAGGGAAGACATTTTGATAAGTTAAGATGATATATTTTACATATTCATCAATAGTTAAAATTTCGTTATTATCCATATTTTTTTCATTAGTGCTAAAATTTAAAACATTTATCTGAGAATCTTGTATATTAGAATTTGTATGCAAAATAACATTTTTATCTTTAATAGAACTTAGAAGCTTTTCCTTTTCATTTGCATTTAGTACTTGAAAATTGCTTAAAAATAATAATTTATTAGCTTCTAATTGTTTTAAGGCCTTATAAACTGCATTATTTGTAGAAAGATTTATATAAGAAAAGCTAATATCACACTCATTTATATAATTAAAGACAAAGGTATCAGCTAGAATTTGCTTATCTGCTTTTATAATTAAGGGAAGTTTGATTTTTTTGTAATTAAATTCAGGGATTTGAATCGTTTCTAAGCGAGATTTTATATAGTTTTTATACGCATTATTTAGACTAGAAATTTTTTTAAAATGTTGATAATGCTTGATTTTTCTAACTAATTCTTCTATCATAAAGGGCTTTTGTATGTAATCGCTTGCCCCTATATTTAAAGGATTTGAAACCGTGTCTGTGCTAATGTAAGAAATAAGCAAGATTACTATTGAGTTTTTAAATTTTTCAACCACCTTTAAAAAATTACTAGTGCTTGCAGAAAGCAAGACTATATCATAATATTTATCCGTGTTAAGCTCATTAAATGAACCTACTATATCGCATTCATAACCCACATCAGCAAGTTTCATGCTAATGCTTTGTGCTAAATAAATTTCATTTTCTACAATCAAAACTTTCATATTTTCATCCAATCAAAATATTTTAAATTCACGCTACTAAGCACCCCAATGCCTTCTTTTCTACCTATAAAACCAAGTTTTTCAGTAGTAGTAGCCTTTATATTGATTCTAAAATTTTCAACATTTAATACGCTAGCTATATTACAGGCGATTTTATCCTTAAAATCCTTTAATCTAGGAGTTTGAGCTATAATAGTAATATCAGCATTCACAAGTTCAAAGCCATATTCTTTCACTAAATCATAGGCCTTTTTTAAAAGCTTCATAGAATCAGCATTTTTATAGGCCTTATCAGTATCTGGGAAGTGTTCTCCTATATCGCCAAGACTAGCAGCCCCTAATAAAGAATCGGTTAAAGAATGGGCTAGTACGTCTCCATCACTATGTGCCTTTAAACCCATGCTTTCATGCACCTTAACCCCACCTAAAATCAAGGACCTTTTTTCGCCAAATTCATGCACATCAAAACCATTGCCTGTAAAAATTTCACTACTAGGTGGTGGTAAATCAAGCTTTTTTAAATCCTCATCAAAGGTAATTTTATGCGTTTTTTCCTCGCCCTTTATAAACCAAATTTTACCACCCACACTTGCAATTGCCGTACTATCATCGCTAAATTCGATATTTTGAGCTAGTGCCTTTTTTAATAAGGATACGCGTGAAAGTTGTGGAGTTTGAATGAGTTTAATCTTTTCACGAGCAACTACTTCATCTTCTAAAAGCGTGGTATCAGCAACCTTTAAGGCAGGTGTTATACAATCAGCATTATTTATATTTTCAATCAAATTTTCAAATAATTCCTTGCTTACTAGTACCCTAGCAACATCACTAACCATTACAAATTCACTTGTCACTAAATCAAGGGCATTTTTTAAAGATTGCATTCTAGTATCACCACCCTTAACAAATTCATATTTTTCGTTATGATGTATAAATTTTTGCATATGAGAAGTATTACTAGAAGTAACAATTATCTTTTTAAATGGATAAAAAGAACTCAAATTTTTAGTAGCATATAGCCATAATGGAAGACCGCCTAGCCGAATAAATTGCTTTTTTACACCAAGATTAAAACGCGAAGAATTACCAGCAGCAAGCATTATCAAGCTAATATCTAACATATTTTACCTTCAATTTCTTTTTTATGCAATGTTACCATATTACACGATATATTTAACTTAAATTTAATAAATTTACACTCTTTTATTTTAAATGGATTTAAATTTTTTTGGTTATAATCGCAAAAAATTTCAAGGATAAATTATGGTAGATAAAATCAAACAAAGACTTCAAGGCGTTAAATATCCTGGTTTTGAAAAGGATATTATAAGCTTTGATTTTGTAAAAAATATAGAGGTTAAAGAAAAAATCGCTTTTATAAACTTAGAAATTCCATCCTCAAACCCAAATCTTGCAAAAGAACTTAAAGAAAATATTTTAAGAACCTTAAAGGACCTAGATTTAAAGGATATAAATTTAAACATTAAAACACCTAAAATTCCAGATGAAAAAAGCAATTCAAGGACTAAAAAAAATATAGCCCCACAAATTAAAAATTTCATTATGATTTCAAGTGGAAAGGGTGGAGTTGGAAAAAGTACCACTGCTGTAAATTTGGCTATTTCTATGGCAAAGATTGGTAAAAAAGTTGGACTTTTAGATATGGATATTTATGGACCAAATATCCCTAGAATGCTTGGAGTTAGTAAAGATGACATAGAAGTAGTAGGGGAAAAAATAAAGCCTGTACTTAGCCATGGAATTTATATGATGAGTATGGGCGTTTTTATGGAAGATGGTCAAGGACTTATCTGGCGAGGGGCCATGATAATGAAGGCTGTTGAACAACTTTTAAGCGACGTGCTATGGGATGATTTAGATGTATTATTTTTAGATATGCCACCAGGCACAGGAGATGCACAACTTACGGCAGCACAAAGCATACCTATTACAACAGGAATTTGCGTTAGTACCCCTCAACTTGTTTCAATAGATGATAGCAAACGCTCGCTAGATATGTTTGAAAAATTACATATCCCAGTAGCTGGTATAATAGAAAATATGAGTGGCTTTATCTGCCCTGATAATAATAAAGAATATGAAATTTTTGGAAAAGGGGCAGCTTTGAATTTAGCTAAGGAATATAACTGTGAGTGCTTGGCACAAATTCCTATTGAAATGAATATTAGAGAAGGTGGAGATAATGGTAAGCCTATAAGTTTTTATGAAAGTGAGAGTGTGAGTGCAAAAAGATACTTAGAGGCTGCTGAAAAACTTTGGGAATTTATAGAAAAGGTTAATAAAGAAGGTCTGGCTGATAATTCACAAATTCAGCCTATCACAAATGGCAAGAGTGCCTGTTCGCATTAAAAAGGAGATTAAAATGCAAATACAATCAAAAGAAAATTTTATACTTTTTGTAAAACAAATAGAACAAAAAACAAATTATAAAAAACCTAAAGCCTTTGGTATAGCAAGAGTTGATAGAGGACAAATTAATAAGGATAAAATTTTACAAGCTAATTTTGCCTTGATAAATTACGAACAAAATTATGGCTCAGCTGCAATCTTGCTTGAATCTTTCATGCAAAGAGGAATAAACATAGACTTTAATCTAAGCGAATTTACTCAAAATTTAACAATCCAAGATATAAATTTTGCCCTTGAGTGTTTTGCCCCTTTTATAGAAGAAGAAGGACATAAAAATATAGATTTATTAAAGATTATTAAAGAAAATTTTAAAAATGAAAGCTTTGTCTTTGTGTGTTTATTTGAAAACGAAGCCCCGTTAAGCGTTGAAGCAGTTTATTTAAAGCTTTACTTACTTTCTCATAAAAAAATGCCTTTAAGAAGTGTGAATTTAGACGGGGCATTTGGACTTTTAAGCAATGTTGCGTGGAGTAATGATAAGCCTATAGAACTTGATTATTTAAGAGAAAATGAACTTAGTTTAAAAATGAAAGGTGAGTATCCTAAGATTGATTTTGTAGATAAATTCCCTCGTTTCTTAGCCCATATTATACCTGATGATAATACTAGAATTTTAGATACTGCTAAGGTTAGAATGGGTGCTAGTTTAGCAGCTGGTACTACTATAATGCCGGGTGCTTCTTATATAAATTTCAACGCTGGAACAACCGGTGCTTGCATGGTAGAAGGTAGGATAAGTTCATCAGCCATAGTAGGAGAAGGAAGTGATATAGGAGGAGGGGCATCCATTTTAGGCGTATTAAGTGGGACAAGTGGCAATGCTATAAGCGTGGGTAAGGCTTGTTTACTTGGGGCAAATTCAGTTACTGGAATTCCATTAGGGGATAATTGCATAGTTGATGCAGGAATAGCCGTTTTAGAAGGTACTAAATTCTTATTAAAAGATAAAGAAAAGCTTAAAAAGATAAATACAAATTTTGATTTTAGCAAAGAAATTTATAAGGGTATTGAGTTAAAGGGCTTAAATGGGCTACATTTTCGCCAAGATTCAATAAGTGGGGCTATGATAGTAAGTGCAAATAAAAAGGTTGTTGTTTTAAATAGCACTTTGCATTAATTTCTTTTTTTATACCCTAAAATAGCCCAAAGGCAAAAAATAAAGGCAAAAGCAAGTAAGATAAGTAAATTTGGCCATAAATTACTTATCCCGCTTCCCTTTAAATAAATTAAACGCAAGGCTTCTATAAAATAGCGAAGTGGATTAAGAAAGGTAATATTTTGAGCCCATAGTGGCATTGATTTAATAGATGTCATAAGACCACTAAGCAATATTAAAATAAGTATAAAAAAATAGGTCACAAACATGGCTTGTTGCAAGGTATTTGAGTAATTTGAAATAACCAAGCCAAAGCCTGTTATTACAAGTATATACACAAAAACAAAGAGATAAATTAACAAAAAACTTCCCTTTGGTAACAATCCATAAACTAAAAAGGCTAAAATAAAACAAAGGCTAACTACTAAAAGCCCTATTATCCAATAAGGTATAAGTTTTGATAGTATAAATTGAAATTTAGAAATGGGTGTTACATTGATTTGTTCTATATTGCCCTTTTCTTTTTCTAGTACTATATTAAAGGCTGGTAAAAAGCCACAAATTAGCGTTAAAACCATTACCATTAGGGCTGGAATCATGTATTGTTTATAATCTAAATTTGCATTAAATCGATAAGTGCTTAAAATTTGAGTATTATTGATTGTTACTTTTTGCCCCTGCGATGCCTTTTCATTGCTAAATTTTAAAATAATATTATTTAAATACCCATTACCTAAAGAACCCTTAGTGCTGTTTATAGCATTTGCATAAAGAGCTAAATTTGCATTTTTTGCCTTTAAAAAGTCCTTTTCAAAATTTAAGGGAAATTCTAATATAATATCGCATTTATTTTCGTATATGCACCTATTTGCCTCTTCTTTATCTTGTAAATGTTTGCTTAAAATAAAATAATCACTTGCTTTAATCTTTGTTATTAAATCCTTTGAAAGCATTGATTTGTCATTATCTAAAACGCCTATATAGATATTTTTTACCTCCAAGGTAGCTGCCCAAGGCATAACTAAGATTATCATTAAAGGGAAGACAAAAATCATTTTTGGAAAAAATTTATTTCTAAAAAATTGCTTAAATTCCTTTTCAATCAAAAAAAGCATTTATTTTTCCAATCTTATATTAAAATTTTTAATGCTTATGAAAAGCACTAAAATTAACATAAAGCTTAAAACTAAAAACTCATTTAAGACAAATTCAAATCCAAGCCCTTCAAGCATAATTTTTTTAATCCCTGCTACAAACCACCTAGGAGGTACTACATAAGAGATATATTGCAAGATTAAGGGCATACTTTCAACAGGAAAAATCATGCCAGAAAGAAGTACCACGGGCAACATAAACATTAAAGCACAAACAAGCATAGCTACAACTTGAGTTTTAGCAAGGGTAGAAACCAATAAACCTATGCTTAAAGCAAGGCTTATAAAAAGCATACAATAAAAAATTACAAAAAATATATTCCCGCTAATTTTTACCTCTAAAACAAAGATAGTTATTAATAAAACAATGCCTAAACTAATGCAAGATATAACAAAATAAGGCAAAATTTTAGCCATTATCATAATAATAGGCTTTACAGGAGAAACAAGCAAAATTTCCATGCTGCCTTGTTCTTTTTCACGCACTATTGATATAGAAGTCATCATAGCACAAATTAACATTAACACAAGCCCTAATAAACCAGGGACAAAATTATAAGCACTTTTTAAACTTGGGTTAAAAAGCATAGTAGAATGGATATTTATAACACTATCATTATTAATTTTTAACTCACTCAAAATAGCATTTTGCAAAACACTACTTGCATATAAATTTACTATACTTGCATAATTTGGGTCACTTGCATCAAGCAAAAATTGTATATTTGCCCCCTTTGAAAAATCATTTTCAAAGATAAGGGCTAAGTCTATATTATTATCATTAAAAACCCTTTGAATTTCATCTTTATTAAAAAGTTCTTTTTTAAAATCAAAATAAATATTTTTAGAAAAATGTTCTAAAATTTTTTGAGTAAAGATATTTTTATCAGGGTTAAATACAGCATAATTTATATTATTAACCTCAGCACTTAAAGCAAAGCCAAAGATTAAAATTTGCACAATAGGCATTAAAAATACTATCATCATGGTCCTAGTATCTCTAAAAATATGAAAAAATTCCTTTTTTACAAAGGCCTTAAATGCTTGTATATTCATCTTTTTTTAGTAGCCACTATGTAAAAAACCTCATCCATGCTTAATACATTAAATTTAGTTTTTAATTCTTGTGGAGTGCCCAAAACTACAATCTTGCCATCAACCATTATACTCACCCTATCGCAATACTCAGCCTCGTCCATATAATGAGTAGTTATAAAAACGCTAGTTCCCATTTGAGCACTTTCATGGATTAACTCCCAAAACTGCCTTCTTGTAATGGGGTCAACCCCACCAGTTGGTTCGTCCAAAAAAATCACCTTTGGAGAATGAAAATTTGCTATACAAAAGGCAAGTTTTTGTCTCCAACCAAGAGGTAAGCTTGAAACTAAGGCATCTTGCTTATCTTCAAAGTTTAAACGTTTTAATAAAAGTTCAGTTCTTAACTTAATCTCCTTTTTACTAAGCCCATAAATTCTACCAAATAAATATATATTTTCCCATACCTTTAAATCCTCATAAAGTGAGAATTTTTGACTCATGTATCCTATATTTTGCTTGATTTTTTCATTTTCCTTTCTTATGTCAAAACCAGCCACCATTCCCTCGCCCTTACTTGGATAAGAAAGGCCACATAAAATTTTAATAGCCGTTGTTTTACCTGCCCCATTAGCCCCTAAAAAACCAAAAATTTCACCCTTTTTTACATTAAAGCTAATATCGTTTACAGCATAAAAATTTCCAAAAATTTTATATAAATTTTTAATCTCTATGATATTTTCACTCATCTTAAAAATTCCATAAAACAATCTTCAACATTTGCATTTATAGGCTCTAAAAGGGCACCTTTATATTTTTTTAAAAACTCATTAATATTAAAATTTTCATCCTTAAAACTTATGTGAAAACTATTTGCAAATAAATAACAACTTTGCACATAAGGCAAAACTCTTAACTCACTTAAAGTATTAACAGGCACATTTGAAAGCTTAAAAAGTTTTCTTGGATATTGTTTGCAAAGTTTGCTAGGGGAATTTGTACTTAAAACTTGGCCTTCATGCATTAAGGCTATTTCATCACATATACTGGCTTCATCCATGTAAGGTGTGCAAACTATTATACTCATATGCTTTTTAAGTTCTTGTAAAATTTCCCAAAATTCCTTTCTACTAACTGCATCAACGCCTGTGGTTGGTTCGTCTAAAAATAAAATTTTAGGCTTATGAATGAGGGTACAACATAGGGCTAATTTTTGTTTCATTCCTCCAGAAAGTGCTTTGGCGCGACGATTTTTAAAGGGTCTTAATTGTTCATAAATTACTTTAATAAGATTATAATTTTCCTTTATATCAATGCCATAAACCCCTGCGAAAAAATTTAAATTTTCTTCAACGCTTAAATCCATATACAAGCTAAAATTTCCTGGCATATAACCTACAATTTGTCGAATTTGCATAAAATCTTTTTTACTATCTAAGCCATTTACAAAGCATTTTCCACTGTCACTTAATAAAAGTGTAGTAGATATACGAAAGAGCGTACTCTTACCTGCCCCATCAGGTCCTATAATGCCAAAAATAGAATTTAAAGGGACATTTAAACTAACATTGTCAAGGGCCTTAATCTTGCCAAAATTTTTACTTATATTTTCTACTTTTAAGCTAAACATTTATTTAAGCTTTATCTCACCATAAGAACCGATTTTTAAAAAGCCATCATTTTGCACATCAACCTTTATAGCATAAACTAAATTCTTTCTCTCATCCTTACTCATAATAGTCTTTGGCGTAAACTCAGCCTTAGATGATATCCAAGTAATAACGCCCTTATATTCTTTATACTCATTGCCATAATCACTAAATACCCTAATCTCATCACCCAGCTTAATTCTCGTTAAATCAGTATCAATCAAATAAGCCTTTAAACGTATAATTTTAATATCTGCTATCTTAAAAATAGCCCTTTGTGCGTTACTAAGCTCGCCTTCATAAGCGTATTTTTCAAGTACAACCCCATCAATTGGTGCTTTTATCAAACTTTTTTCAATCCTATCTTGCAAAATTTCAATTTGAGTTTTACTTTCTTCAATTTGTGCCATTAAGCTATTATTAAAAAGAGTCATACTAGAAAGTTTAGCATCTAAGTCCTTGCTTAAAATTTCAAACTCACTAGTCGCATCATCAAGGGATTTTTGAGTGCTAGAATTTGCACTTACAAGCCTACTTTGCCTTAATTTTTCGCGATTAGCCTTTTTGATTTGTTCTCTTAAGGGGGCTAGTTCTTTGTCAATATTGTATTTTTTATTTTCTAAAACTACAATTTCACTTTCTAAACGTTTTATTTCAAGCCTTAACTGCGTATTGTCAATATTTCCTACCAACTCGCCCTTTTTTAACTCATCGCCTTCTTTAAAGTTTAACTTTTCTATTATCCCACTAATCTCAGAACTTACCAAAATCTCATCGCTTTCAAAGATACCCATTGCATCAAAATCTGTATCTAAACTACAAGACATAAAAAATAAAGCTATTAAAGAAAACAAAAAATTTTTCATTTTAATTCCTTAAATTCCACTCATTT
Source organism: Campylobacter sp. LR291e (assembly GCF_008633915.1). Lineage (GTDB taxonomy): Bacteria > Campylobacterota > Campylobacteria > Campylobacterales > Campylobacteraceae > Campylobacter_D. The sequence goes on from NZ_VJNV01000035.1 coordinate 107,071, forward strand.
ACAAGCTGTTTTATTTGATAAATAATAGATAAAAATTGAATTTGCCTATAACTTCTTTGAAGTTTAGCAATATAAAATTGATTAACATCGCTTAAAAAATCATTAATGCTTAAAACTCCATTTAAAAATTTTGCCTTAGAATTTAATACGATTTTTTCTTGCAAAGCTATTATTTCATCATCTTGGCTAAGTTGAAAAATAAGGCTTTTGGCTGTTTTGATATTTGAATTTAAGGAAATTTTAGCATTTAAATAAAATTCATCTTCTAGTGAGCCTATTTGAAGTTGTTCTTTGCGAATTAACTCATCTTGTTGATATTTTGAGTAAAGATTGCTAAAATCCCAAGTAAATCTAAGTCCTACTATATAAAAACTATCGGTCCCATTTTTTAGCATATTAAGACCAGGATTTCCATACCCTCCTTGTACAAAGGCATCAACATAGGGCAAACTTTTAGAAAGTTCAAGTTTTTTTTGAGTTTGTGCTTCTTCTTTTCTTAGATAAAAATAATCAAGCTCAGGTCTTTTGCTAAAAATATTACCCCTTGAATTTTCAAAATCAAACTCAAATTTAAAAAGTTCTTCCTTACAATTTTCAAAACTAGGTATTTCTAAATTAAAATCTTTTAAGCCTATAAGACGGCTTAGGGTATCATTTGCGATATCTTTTTGACTTTGCAAATTCTGCTTATCTTGCTTTGCGTTTAAAAGTTCTATTGAAATTTTATCCACATTATCCTTTAAAGCAACGCCATTTTTATACCTTGAAAGCATATTTTCATAATCTTTTTGCAAATCATTAATATAAATTTCATTTTGTTTTAATTGTTCATCAAACAATAAAGAACTAAAAAAGGCATTTATAACACTTTCTTGCACCTTATAAAGCTCATTTTGCACACTTGCCTTTGAAACAGCATTTGATGCCCTTTGCAATGCCTTATTTGCCCATGCACTTCCTGAGTCAATTATAGGCAAGGAAAGTTCAGCTGCAACTTGATATTGAGTTTTATCAATTGGTTCATATAGTGGGCTACTAACCCCTAAAAATCTAGCATCAGTTACTTCATTTTGATGAGTAAATTTGCCTGTAAATTTAAGGCGAGGCACGAAGGTAAGATTGATTTTATCAAGGCTAAGATTAAGGGCTTGTTCAAGCAGTGCAGTATTTTTATGTAAAGGATAATATACCCTTGCTTTTTGAATGCAAGTTTCAAGGCTTAAATTTTCAAACTCACTAGCAAAAAAAGGCACACATAAACAAAGTAAAAATAATCTTATCATAAAAAAAAATTACCAAAGTGCTTTTAAAATATCCTCAAAGGCCAAGCAAAATTGATTTAAGCCATCATCAAGTAAAAATTTATCTACTTCTTCTTTTTTGTCAGGGCTAATTAATAAATTTAATTCCTTGTAAAGTTCATCATTATACAAAGGCTTTTTAAAATTAAATTCACCCTTAAAGGCATGAATGCTTTCAAGTGGGGCAGTATTTATAGCATTATCAAAAAGCAATTCTTTAATATAATAATCCTTAGCTAAATCATCACCCTTAACACCTGTACTAGCAAAAAGTGCCCTAATATTTGATTCTTTATTTCTTTCAATTAAATTATAAGCTAAATTCGCGTTTAAAATGCCTATTTTATCATTTTTTAAAAGTCTATCAAAGCGACTTACAAAAATACTTATAACTCCTTGTGGGGCTCTTAATCTTGGATTTTGTTTGCGAAATTCTTTTAAGCCTAAATTTAGCGCGTCAAAGCATTCTTGGCATTGTTTTGTTGAAAATATCAAGGTAGCATTGACATTAATGCCTATTTTCATAAGTTCATACATAACCTCGTAGCTATTTTTAGTAGCTGGAATTTTCATCATTACATTATCTTTTGCAATCACGCTATATAAACGTTTTGCCTCGGCTAAACTCAAACTTGTATTATCATGCAATCTTGGGTCAATCTCCAAACTTATAAAGCCATCATCATTTTGAAAAAATTTATAAGCTAGTTTATCGGCCGCCTTTTTAATATCAGCAATGGCAAGTTCTTCATAAAGTTCCTTTGCCTTTTTTACCTTTGATTTTGCTATTTTATCCTTATAAATGCTCGAATTTAAAATGGCTTGTTTAAAAATAGCAGGATTTGAAGTAGCCCCATTAATCCCCCTATTTAACAAGTTTAAAAATTCATTATCTAAAAAACTATGTTCTATAAAATCACACCACAAAGAAAATTTACTCATTTTATAAGCCTTATTAATTCTTTTAAATCTTTATTGTCTACGCAAATATCAGCCTTTTCTTTAAGTATGGCCTTTGCACAAAAGGCTATTTTTAAACCACACTCTTCAAACATTGCTAAATCATTTGCCCCATCGCCCACACAAGCTACCTCGCTAGAATTTAATTTTAAAAAATTTTTCATAGCCCTAATCATTAAACCCTTTGAATTTGAAAACATCATCTCACCACCAACAAGACCTGTTAAAAAGCCATCTTTATGGTGTAAATAATTTGCAAAGCCAAGATTAAAATTTAATTTTTTCATAGCAGGGTCAATTCCTTCGTGAAAGCCACCACTTAAAACTAAGCTTAAAATATTTTTAGAAGTTAAATACGCAAGAAGTTCATTTGCCCCATTCATTAAAGGCAAATTCTGCCCAAGTTCAAGCACCTTTTCATAAGGCATTCCCTTTAATAAAGAAACCCTCTTTGTAAGACTTTCAAAAAAGTCAAATTCACCATTCATTGCCTTATGAGTGATAAGTTTTACCTCATCACCCACTCCATAGGCACCGGCGAAAATATCTATAGTTTCGCCATCCATTAAGGTAGAGTCAAAATCAAAAACACAAAGCTTTATCATTAAAACTCACGCTTTAATAAAGCTTCTACCTTTAAAATTGTAAGTATGCTATCATCTCTTTTACCGATACCATATATCATACCCTTATCCCTAAGTAAAGTTTCAGGTGGCGGGTCAATCCTGCTTTTATGAATTTTAATAGCCTCTGTTAGTCTATCTATAACAAAACCAGCACTTCCTCTAATGCCTATTGAGGTAGTATCACCTCTAAGCACTATATAACGAGTTTGTGAAGTAATCTTAGAAGTACCAAGATTAAAACGTTGTGCTAAGTCAACCAAAGGCATTACATTACCACGCATATTAAAAACGCCCAAAACATAGCTAGGGACCCCGGGAACCCTAGTATATTCAATAGGCTTAATAATCTCTTGTATATTTAAGATAGGAATAGCATATTCTTCATCACCAACAATAAAGCCTACAAGTTGGACAATATCATCATCTCCTTGCTCTGTAGGACCTACAATTTGAGACTTTTGCTTTTGCAAAATTTGTTCTAATTTTTCATTTGCCATTGTCTTATCCTAATTTCAAATTTTTTCTAACCACATTTTCCAAATATTCAGGAGAATAAGGTTTAGTAATATATTCTGTCATACCAACTTCAACACCTCTTAATCTATCAGTTTTACTTGTCCTTGAAGTAACTGCAATCAATGGTAAGTAGCGATATTTAGAATATTTTCTAATCTCACCAGCCAAGGTATAACCATCCATCTTAGGCATTTCAATATCAATTAACACAGCATCAATATCATGTTCACCTGATTTAATAACATTTAAGGCCTCAACGCCGTTAGTTGCTTCAATCAAACTAATGCCAACTGGTTCTAAAGCCTTTTGCATTAAAGTTCTATCCATCTTAGAATCGTCAACTACTAACACCTTGTAATCTGCTGGTTTTTCTTTTGGCTTCTTAGCATTTGATTCAATTTGTGCCTTAATATCTACCTTAATTTCTTTGGCCATATCCATCATGGCAGCTATATCTACGATTAAGGTAATTCTACCATCACCTCTCATTGTAGCCCCTGCAATACCTCTAATATTTTGCAAGTAATCGCCCATTGACTTAATAACGATTTCTTCTTGACCCACCAAGGTATCAACGATAATTCCAAGCTTATTTTCAGCAATAGCTACAACTACAACATAAGTTTTATCTTCGCTTTCAAGCACTTGTTTAACGCCAAATACATCAGAAAGTCTAACAAGAGAAAGCACCTCGTCTCTTAGACGCAATACATTCTTACCCTCAATAGTATAAATATCATCAACAGGCACACGCACGGTTTCTACAACACTGCTTAATGGAATAGCATAATATTCTTCTTGAGTTCCAACAAGCAAGGATTGAATAATAGCTAAGGTAAGTGGAATTCTAAGTTTAAATATACTTCCCTTTCCAACCTCACTATCAATCTCAATGGCTCCATTAAGCTTTTCAATATTTGTTTTTACAACATCCATTCCAACACCACGTCCAGAAACATTTGTCACCTTAACAGCTGTTGAAAAACCAGGCTTAAATACTAAAGCAAAGGCTTCTTTATCATTCATCTGATCAGCTTCTTTTTTGGTAATCAAATTCTTTTCCATAGCCTTCATTTTAAGAGCTGTTGCATCAAGTCCCTTACCATCATCAGTAATTTCTATAATGATATGATTACCTTCATTATATGCCTTAAGTTTAACAACGCCTCTTTCAGGTTTGCCATTTGCTAAACGAGTAGCAGGTTCTTCAACCCCATGGTCGCAAGAATTTCTAATCATGTGCATAATAGGGTCGCCTATTTCTTCGATAATTGACTTATCAAGCTCAGTTTCTTCACCTGAAATTTCAAGTTCTATTTGCTTTCCAAGCTCACGGCTTAAATCGCGTACAACACGAGGGAATTTATTAAATACCTTAGCAACAGGCTGCATTCTTGTTTTCATAACAGCAAGTTGTACATCAGTAGTAATAGTACTTAAACTTGCTACTACTTGATTTAATTCTTCAAGGAATTTCTCACCCTCATATCTTTCTTCAGTATCATCATAAATTTTTATCAAGCGATTCTTGCCTAAAACAAGCTCTCCAACCAAATTCATTAAATGGTCAAGCCTTTTTACTTCAACGCGTATGGTTTGATCCATCGAACCAGAACCCCCACCTGAAGCAGGTACCTTTTTATCATCAGCCCCACTTGCCTTTACTTGTGGTGTAGATTTAGGAGTAGCTGGCTTAGACGTAGCCTCGCTTTTTTTCCTTTCACGTCTTGCTTGGTCTTCTGCCTTTCTAACCTTTAAAAGTCTTTCAATCTCTGCTTCAACTTCTGAATCACTTAACTGATTAACATCAACTTCTTCTTCATTGCTTGTAGCAGGACTTTCTTCTTTTTTAACTTCTTCTTTAGGAGCTTCTGATGCAGGTGCAACTTCTTCTTTACCAGGAATTTCTTCCCCTTCTGAAATAGCAGTAAGTCTAGTACAAATTGGTTCTATATCCATTCCAATAGCTGTATCACTACCATTATCGCGTATAGAATTTAATAAGGTTTTCATCTTATCAACTGATTCTAAAACCACATCCATAATATCAGGTGTTATTTTTAAATCCCCATGTCTTGCTTTATTTAAAACATCTTCCATATGGTGAGTTAATTTAGTTAAAACATCAAAATTTAAAAAGCTTGATGAACCCTTAACTGTATGTGCAACACGGAAAATTCTATTTAATAACTCTAAATCCTCCGGACTATTTTCCAAATCCACTAAATCATGGTCGATTTGCTCAACTAGTTCAAAAGCCTCGACCAAAAAGTCTTCTAGTATTTCTTGCATATCTTCCATTTTTTACCCCTGTGTTTGAGTTTGGCTTTTTTTCAAGATGCGAGAAATTTCATTGAAAAAGCTACTTGCATTAAATTTAACCAAATAACCTTCTCCTCCTGCTTCTTGAACGCCTTTCTCATTCATAAATTCATTTGATAAAGAAGAATTAAAGACTATAGGAATATTCTTAAATCTTGCATCTTCTTTAATCCTTGCTGCAAAGTGAAAGCCGTCCATTTGTGGCATTTCAACATCACTTATAATTATCCTTAAATTATCAGTTAAAGAATCGCCATAAATTTGACTTAATTCTTCTAATTTATTAATCCCTTCTACGCCATCCTTTGCCTCGATAACTTGAAGACCCATTTTTTGCATCATATCCCTTACACGTTTTCTAGCTGTTAAGCTATCATCAAGGATAAGGGTAAGTCCACTAAATTTTTCTATCTTATCGTATTCTACTTCGGTTTTAGGCGTATAAATTCCTAAATCCTCAACCACACTTTCAAGGTCTAAAATAAGTAAAACCTCATCATCTTCAATGCGAGTAACACCTGTTATTTTACCCTTATCAAGTGCACCTGAACCTGTAGAAAAACTTGCTGGTTCTATATCTTTCCAGTTAATTCTACGAATTCTTTTAGCTTCATGCACTATAAAGCCTATTAGTATATTGCTAAATTCAGTAATAATTACCCTAGGTTTTAAGGTAGCACTTTCTGGCTCAGTGATTTGCATCCATTTAGCAAGATTAACAACAGGAATCACCACGCCACGAAGGTCAAAAATCCCTTCTATATAGTCTGGAACGCCCGGAAGTTCTGTCAAGGTTGGAATTTTAATGATTTCTCTTACTTTAGAAACATTGATCCCATAAATTCCTTCATACACCTTGTCAGCACTTTGCTTAAAGATACGAAAATCGACAAGCTCCATTTCATTCGAACCCGTTTTCACGATTTGCTCATCAAACATTTGACACCTTCTGTTCTTGAAATTTAATTTCTTGGTTATATTCTACTACAAAAAAACTTCTCTTATGTGCAAAAGTAGAAAGATTAAAATATTTATATTCTTTTTCCTTTAAAATAAAATTTTGATGATAATGCCCTTCTACTACCCAAATGCCTGAAACTCCATATTTTAAATATCTTTTTTGTGCTAAATTTTTAAAATTTTCTATCTTATAAAAAAGGTTTTTTTCCCTTTGTTTTATTAGAATTTTATCAAAAAATATGTGTTTGCTAAATTCGTTAAATATGTTTAAAAAGCTTAGTAAAGTATGATTTCTTAACTGTTTTAAGATAAATTGTACAAATGGATTTAAAAAAATGTCCCCGTGTGCTAGAAAAATTTCTTCTTTTTTAACTTTACTTATATGCAAAATAGCCTTGATAGGTTGGTCCTTTATGCTAAAAATTTTAACCCTTTTAAATAAGGAAGAAAGATTAAAATCATGATTGCCCTCTATGTAAACAATCTCCATTTTGTCGCAAAGTTCTTCAAGTAGATTAATATAAGGCTTTGCAAATTCCCAAGATGCCTTTATTTCGCCAACTAAGACATCAAAGATATCGCCCATTAATATAAGTTGAGTGGTATGTAATTTATCAGTTTTTAAGGCTTGTAAAAATTCCCAAAATCCCTTTCTTTGTGTATTTTCATGTGCATCAGCTACTAAAAAAGCACCCTTTTTTAAGACAATTTCTTGCAAATTAAAACTTTAAAGGCTCATAACTTATAGAAACTATCTCAAATTCACTCTCACCCTTAGGTAAAACAACCTTAAATTCATCGCCTTCTTCCTTACCAAGCATAGCCCTAGCAATAGGAGAAGCAATGGAAATATAGCCTTTTTCTAAATTTCCTTCGCAAATTCCAACTAGGGTATATTTGCTTTCTTTTTCTGTATTTAAGTCCATTATAACAACAGTTGAACCAAATTTTACCTTATCATGTTCATAACTTCCAGGGTCAATTACTTGAGCGGTTGATAAAATATGAGAAAGTTCTTTGATTCTACCTTCAATCAAGCCTTGTTTTTCTCTTGCTGCGTGGTATTCAGCATTTTCTTTTAAATCACCATGACTTCTTGCGGTATCAATTTCCTTAACCACTTGTGGACGTTGATTTGTCTTTAAATCTTCTAGCTCACTTACTACTTTATCGTAACCAAATTGACTCATAGGTTCTTTTTTCATTATCTATCCTTTAACTCCATTAAGCATTTTTGCCAAATTTGACGCACTACCAAATTTTAAATACTCTTTTAAAAATGAAACTTTATCAAAAAAATCTTTATAATCATATTTAAGATAGGCTGAATATAAATTTTTTACATTTACACTTTCTTGTATAAATTCAGGGTGCACCACGCCCTTATTTGCAAAGGTACAAAATATATTTGCCAAGCCTATATAATTAAGCTTTACAAAGCATCTTGCTAAAAAAATATCCAAGACCTTTGCCTTGTAAGCTAATACAAAAGGCGTTTGTATTAAAGCTGCCTCAAGGGTAGCCGTGCCACTGCAAATAAAGGCAAAATCGGCTTTTTTTAGCACTTGTGGGGTATTGTAAACTACATTAAAACCACTAATATCTCCATAAATTTCAAGCTTATTTAGCTTAAATTCTGGTACGCAAAGAAGTTTTGTTCCTTTGAAATTTCTAGCTAAATCCTTAAAAATAGGCATTAAACGTTTAATTTCTGAATTTCTAGACCCTGGCAAAAAGGCTATAATCTTTTCATCATCCTTTTTTGCAAGTAAATTTTCTTTATCCTTGTCGCTTTTAATGTCTTTTATCTCATCTAAAAGAGGGTGACCCACATAGGTACTTTTTGAAAAAAATTGATTATCAAAGGGTAGTATTGAGGCTAGCTTATCAAAATGAGACTCTATAATAGGAATTCTTCCCTTTTTCCAAGCCCAAACCTGAGGCAATATATAATAAATTCGCTTTGTCTTTGAATTTGCTTTTTTTAAAGCCTTTGCAAGTGGTATATTAAAGGCTGGTGAGTCAATAAACAAAACACAATTTAAGCTAAGATTTTTTTCATATTCTAAGATAAAACTTACAAGTTTTTTAATAGCCATTTTTGCCTTAAAAATTAAGGGTAAAATTTCAACAAAACCCATAGCACTAAATTCATGCGAACTATAAAAAGGCTTGTTTTCTAGCTTAAATTCATCACATAATTTTTCATCAAAAATTCCATATAATTCAAATTCCCCATAGCTGTTTTTATACGCGTTTAAAAGTTCTTTTAAATGTAAATTTGCAGATGCTTCTAAAGCACAAACAAGGAATTTTTTTTTAGACATTTTGTTCTTGTAAGGCAAGGGCTTGAAAATGAGCGATTAAGGGCTCTATTATCTCATCAAAGTTGCCATTTTCCATAATAGTATCTAAACGATAAAGGGTTAAATTTATGCGATGGTCACTGATTCTATTTTGTGGAAAATTATAGGTGCGAATTCGCTCACTTCTATCCCCACTTCCAACTTGCGATTTCCTAGCGTCTCGTTCTTGTGCAAGTTTTTCGCTATTTTGCAATTCATAAAGCCTAGCTTTTAAAACCTTCATAGCATTTTCTTTATTTTTGTGTTGAGATTTGCCATCTTGATTAACCACTACTAAACCACTTGGAATATGAGTAATTCTCACAGCAGAATCAGTAGTATTAACACTTTGCCCCCCATGACCAGAAGAACGCATAACATCAATTTGTAAGTCATTTGGGTTAATCTCAATCTCTATATCATCAACCTCTGGCATAATAGCAACCGTGATTGCAGAGGTATGAACCCTGCCCTGTGATTCAGTTTGAGGGACCCTTTGTACCCTATGAGTCCCTCCTTCAAATTTAAACCTAGAATAAGCCCCAACGCCCTTTACTAGTAAAATAATTTCTTTAAAACCACCAGCACTTCCCTCGCTTTGAGAAATAATTTCAAGCTTATAGCCACGAAGTTCAGCATATCTTGCATAGGCCTTAAATAAATCCCCCACAAACAAAGAGGCCTCGTCCCCACCAGTACCAGCCCTAAGTTCTAAAAAAATATTCCTATCATCATTTTCATCCTTTGGAAGTAGCAAAATTTTAAGCTCATATTCAAGCGTATTTTTAAGTTCGTCCAAGCTTTTTAATTCGTCCTTTGCTATATCGCTAAATTCAGCATCTTCTAGCAATACCTTATTTTCTTCTATATCTTGTAAGGTTTTAAGATAGAGTTTTGCCTTTATAGCTATGGGTTCTAAATTTTTTTGTTCTTTAGAAAGAGTAGTCATTTTACTAATATCGCTAAGGATATTTGAGTCGCTAAGAAGAACGCCAAGTTCTTCATAACGTTGTAAAAAAGGTTTGAGTTTATTTGCTAGCATTAAGGATTATGAAAGTTTATTAACTAAAAGGGCTAAACGACTTACCCTACGAGATGCAGTTTCTTTTTTTAAAAATCCACGACTTACCATAGCGTGAATGCTTTTATTAGCTACTTTTAGAGCTTGTGTGGCCGCTTCTTTGTCGTTATTATTAGTAGCTTCTCTAACAGCCTTTGTAATATTTTTTAACCTAGTACGATAAAATCTATTTCTCTCAGTTTTTTTAATCGTTTGTCTTGCTCTTTTTTCAGCAGATTTATGATTTGCCATTAAAAAATTCCTTAAAAATAAAATTAAAGGCAGATTATACAAAGATATAAATTAAAATTTAATTAAGACTATAAATTATAAATCTTTTTTAAATTTTCTATCCTTGAACTTGAATTTAAAAGTAAGCAATCAGCCAAAACTAAACGAACCATAGCCGTACAAACTACACTACCTCTCACCCCAACGCAAGGGTCATGCCTTCCTTTTAACTCGCAAATAACATTTTCCCCATTAATATCCATACTTTGTTGTTTTAAAAAAATGGACGGAGTTGGCTTAAAATGACTTTTAAGCGTGATTGTATTGCCATTTGAAAGCCCACCTAAAATTCCTCCTGCGTGATTGCTTAAAAAATGATTATTTCTTAATTCATCGTTATTTTGCGAACCAAAATTAGAACTTACCTCTATGCCATCACCTATTTCAACAGCCTTTACAGCATTTATCCCCATAAGTGCATGGGCTAATTTACTATCAAGCTTATCATAAAGTGTTTCTCCAAGTCCTATAGGAACATTTAAAGCCCTTGTAAAAACACTAGCCCCGACGCTATCCTTAGCATTTTTTGCCCTTAAAATTTCAGTCTTAAATTCTTCTTCTAAGTCTTTATCAAGGGCAAAAATTTCACTTTCTTTTGCAAGATTAAAATCAAATTCGCTTTCTTTTAACTTGCTTTTAATACTACCTACCCCAAAAACTCCACTTTCAACACTTATATTAAATTCCCTTAAAAGCATAGCACAAACTGCCCCACCTGCAACCCTTACAGCTGTTTCTCTAGCACTTGTCCTACCTCCTCCTTTATAATCTCTTACCCCAAATTTATGAAAATAGGTAAAATCAGCATGTCCTGGGCGAAACAAATTTTTAATATTTTCATAATCCTTGCTATGTTGATTTTCATTAAAAATTATTATGGCAATAGGCGTTCCTGTGGTATAATCTTCAAAAACCCCACTTAACACCTCAGCCCTATCGTTTTCCTTTCTAGGCGTTGAAAATTTATTAAGCCCTCCTCTTCTTTTATTAAGTTCATTTTGCAAAAACTCATAATCAAATTTAATCCCTGCTGGCATTCCATCAATCACGCAACCAATGGCCTTACCATGCGATTCTCCAAAGCTTGTAAATTTTAATCTTGTACCAAAAGTGTTCATTATTTTTCCTTTAATTTTTCCAAGGTAAGCTTTGCTGCCATTTGCTGGGCCTCTTTTTTACTTCCTGCAATAGCCCTTGCCATCTCTTTTCCATCTAATTTTAAGGCTATTTCAAACTGCTTTAAATGATCAGGTCCAAAGCTACGCAAAAGCTCGTAAACAGGCGTTTGTCCCATTACTCCTTGTGTTAGTTCTTGTAATTTTGTCTTATAGTCCCTTAATAAATTTTTAGCATCAATCTTTGGATAATTTAATTCTATTAACTTCTTAGCTATAATCTTTGTTTTTTCAAAGCCAGTGTCTAAAAACATAGCTCCAAAAACAGCCTCAAAGGCATCAGAAAGTATTGAAGGCTTTTTTTTACCTCCATTTTTTTCCTCTGCCTCGCTCATTAATATAAAATCCCCTAAATTTATGCTATTAGCTAGTTTTGCAAAGGATTTTTCGCTAACTAGGGCTGCTCTTAATTTTGTCAAATCCCCTTCTGCATTTTTTTTAAACTTATCAAATAAAAACTCACCAACAACTAAAGCAAGCACCGCATCGCCTAAAAACTCAAGCCTTTCGTTATTATAATCTTTCTTGCAACTTTTATGCGTTAAGGCGTGGCGAAGTAGATTTTTATCTTTGAAAATATAATTTAAATTTTGTTCTAAAATATCGTTTTTACTAGGCATTTAAAACTTCCTTTTTTAATTTTAAGGCTGCATTTCTTGCTAATTTATCACATTTTTCATTTTCTTCGTGATTATTGTGTGCTTTTACCCAAAAGGCCTTGATTTTATGATTTTTTGCTAAATTTAAGTATTCTTTCCACAAATCCACATTTTTTTTATCTTTAAAATCAGTTTTGACCCAGTTTTTAAGCCATTCGTTAATGCTTTGTACCATTAAATTTGAATCAGTAAATAAAGAAATTTTGCAAGGTTCTTTTAACACCTGAAGTGCTTTAATTATAGCTAAAAGTTCCATTCTATTATTTGTAGTATCCTTTTGTGCTCCACTTTCAATCCTTTCATGGCCATTATATCTAAGTATAAAGGCCCAGCCACCAAAGCCTGGATTATCTAAGCAAGACCCATCAGTATAAAGTTCAATCTCTTTCATCGTTTTTAACCTCGCAAATTATCTTACATTTATTAAATTCATAACACATAGGACAATGATAAAAAAACAAAGGCAAAATACTTTTACATTCTAAGCAAAGATAAGAAAATTCAAGCCTTGCCTTAAAATTGTGAGTGTTTAAAATATGCAACATTTTTAAATTTGAGTCCTTAAAAACTACTTCTTTATCGCTTAAATTCAAGGCATAAAAAAATTCCTCAAAATTAAAATCCTTTGTTTGTAAATAGCTATTATTTTTATAAAGTAAGTCTATAATACTTTCAAAATCTTGTTCTAAATAAAGTTTATATTTTTCAAAAAGCCACCTTTTAAGCATGGTATTGTTTTGATAATTTAAATGTAAAAAGGCTTCCTTGCTTGGATTTAAACTAGTTGCTTCAATGATTAGGGCCTTAAAAAATTCTTGTTCATCCTTTATGTCAATGCCTAACTCAAATAAGCATTCTAAAAGTTCTAAATTTTCCTTATACATTCTAAGTCTTAAATAAACAATCTTTAATAATTTCAAGGCTTCAATATTTCGTGGGCGAATTTTTAAAACATTTAATAAAACTTCCTTGCTTCTTTCTAAAAAACCAGCCTTAAAATAAACCTTTGCAAGTGATAGAAAAATCATTTCTTGCTCGTTTTTATCCTTTGTTTTTTCAAGGCTTATTAAATAAATTTGCGTAGCCTTTTCAAATTCGCCACTTTTTGTAAAAATATCAGCTAAAAAGATTAAATTACTTATACTTAGGGCGTTACTTCTTAATAAATCTTGGTGTGCTGTGTCTAATTCAAATTTTTTAATAAATCTTCCAAGCCTTTCTTCTTCATCCTTTGAAGCAAAAATTTTCCATATAAAATGCGACAAGGCAACAACTAAAATTAAAATGGTAAGTAAAATCAAGCCAACCAAAGGGTCTCTATACTCTACAAAGAAAAAATCCATATCCTAACTTTTTTAAATTTTTTGCAATTATAGCTAAATAGTGTCTAAATCTTTGTATAATTTTAACGAGGTTTATAAAATGATAGCAAAATCAAGCATAGAAGATTTAAAACAAAAACTTGACATTGTTGATATTATCTCACATTATATTGAAGTAAGAAAACAGGGGGCTAGTTTTGTGTGTATATGCCCCTTTCATAGTGATAAAAATCCAAGTTTGCATATAAATGTACAAAAGGGCTTTTATCATTGCTTTGCTTGTAAGGCAGGTGGGGATGCCTTTAAATTTGTAATGGAATTTGAAAAAGTTGATTTTAACGAGGCCGTGGAAAAGGTAGCAAATTTAAGCAATTTTACACTAACTTACACAAATGAAAGAGGCTTTAATAACAATAACTTAAAACAAATTTTACCTATCTTTAACGCCTTTTACAAACATAAATTAACCCTTAATAGAGAGGCCTTACATTATCTTTATGATAGGGGTTTAAAAGATGAGGATATAAGCAAATTTGAACTAGGTTTTTCACCTAGTAATGAAGAAAATTTAAGGCTTTTAAATAATGAAAAAATAGAACTTGATGATGCCTTAAAGGTTGGCATTATAAAAAAAAATGAAAAAGAACTTTATGCAAGTTTTATAAAAAGAATTATCTTCCCTATATATGATTATAAGGGACTTTTGGTTGGTTTTGGAGGTAGAAGTTTAAATAGTGCAAATTTAGCAAAATATGTAAATTCCCCTCAAAGCATCTTATTTGATAAGTCAAGAATTTTTTATGCCTTTAATCTTGCAAAGGATGAGATTAACAAAAAAAAAGAAATGATAATTTGTGAGGGTTACATGGATGCTATTTGTATGCATAAGGCTGGGTTTAAAAACACAGTTGCTGTGCTAGGGACTGCACTTACCCAGCATCATTTACCACTCATAAAAAGACACGAGGCAAGAGTGATTTTATGCTTTGATAATGATACAGCAGGTATTAATGCAGCTATGAAATCGGCATTTTTGCTAAGTACTAATGAGATTGATGGCAAGGTAGTTTTATTGCAAGGGGGCAAGGACCCAGCGGAATTAGTAGCAAACAAACAAGAAAAAATGCTTTATGATTTTTTAGATAATGGCATTGATATAGTGGAATTTTATATAAGAATGTTGCTTAACAGACCTTTAAATTCAAGCTTTGAAAAACAAAAGGCCTTGGAAAGCGTGCAAAATTATACCTTTTTATTAGGTCAGTTAATAGCAAATTCTTACGAGAATTTAGTGGCTCAACTTCTTGGGGTAAATAAAGATATAGTTAAGCTTAGCAAAAGACAAAGAAAGAGTAAAAGCGTTGAAATTCAAAGCTATGATAATAAAAATTTAGCCGAATTTGAAGTATTTTCTTTTTTACAAAAATCTCAAAAAGCAAGAGAAGATTTTAATCAAATAAGCGATATAAACTTTTTTAAGCATAAAAATTTATTACTTAAAATCTTGCAAAATATGGATGAAAATGATAGCGAAATAAGGGAATTTGGACTTCAAAATTTTAGAAATTTGAATAATTATGCCACCTATTTAATAGGCATTTTCAAGGTAAATTTAAGCTTTTTTAATAGCATTTTAGTAAAAGAACCCTTACTTATTTTAAAAAAACAAATTCTTAATCTTTTGGATAAAAATTTAATTAAATTCAAAAAAGAATTAAATGAAAATGAACTTTGTGAGTTTTTATTTGATTTTTTAAACCTTATAAAAAACGAAGAAAATTTAGCAAATTTAGAACAATTTTGCCTATCCTTAAAAAAAGTGCTTAAACAAATTCATATTAACATTGATGATTTAAGGAATTTAAACAACGAAACTAGCGGGCCGTTTTAATCTTACATTTTAGATATAAAAAGGCAGAAAAAATAGAAATTAAGGCTATTAAAAGCATGTACGCTCCAAGGGCTAAGCTTAAAATATTATCCATATTTTTTATAGCTATATCATGTAAGAAATAAGCAAGTTGAGGGGTAAAACCTCCTGATATTGCATAAGCTATATTATAAGCAAAGGAAAGACCTGAAAATTTAATACTTGCATCAAAAACCTCGCTCATTATACTAGGGCATAAATTCATAATGCCAGCACAAAAACAAGCCAGTAAATAAAGAATGCAAACTACATAAAAGATAGGATTTAAGCTATAAAGTGCGTTAAAAAATACAAGACAAACACCAAGAAAGCATATAGAAAAAATAAGGCTAGTTTTAAAAATACCTATTTTATCGCTTAAAATTCCAACTACTACGCAAGAACTTGCAATAACTACAATGGCTAACATTTGCAAATATGTTTGTTCGACTTTGCTAATGTGTAAAAGTTGGGCTATATAACTTGGTAAAAGTAAGATTAAAACAACTATGCAGCCTGTTAATACCCAGGTTATTAGCATAGAGGTTAAAACCCCTAGTTTTGCCCTTTTAATCACTTCTTTAAGTGGGAATTTTTCTAATTCCCCTCTTTTTTTCATCTCTTCAAAAATAGGCGTTTCGCTTAAAAATTTTCTCAAATAAACAGAGATTATGCCAAAAATTCCACCTAGAAAAAAGGGCACTCTCCAAGCCCATTCAAAAAGCTCATTTTGAGAAAATAAAAAATTCATAATCAAAAAAACTAAGCTCCCAAGCAAAATTCCACCCACCACGGCAGCGGTTAAAATGCCTAAATATGTGTGTTTTAAATGTTTTTGTGCGTGTTCAAAGGTAAAGACCCAAGCACCTGGTAATTCTCCTCCTATTGCTATGCCTTGAAAGATACGAATAAGCACTAAGCAAATAATACAAGCAAAGCCTATACTTTGAAAATTTGGTACAAAGGCTAAACAAAAGGTAGGAATAACCATTAATAAAATGCTTAGCATAAACATATTTTTACGACCAAATTTATCGCCAAAATGTGCCATTACTATGCCACCAATTGGCCTTGCTAAATAACCTGCAGCAAAGATTCCATATGTATTAAACATTTTCCAAAAATCGCTTAAATTTGCTGGAAAAAAATTGCTAGAAATGTACTCTGCAAAAAATACAAAGATAATAAAATCATAAAATTCTAAGGTCCCACCAAGCGAGGAAAGGGCTAGAATTTTAATATCTCCTTTGCCTAAATTACGCATTTAACTTTTTTTAGTCCATTTCATAAAAATCATCGCTCTCATCATCATCGTCGTAGCTATAATCATCATCATCGTAATTATGCCTATAAGACTTTTCATAATCTTCGTTATCTTCATTGTCTTCTATATCATCCAAATTCTCATCATCAAAAATTTCATCATCATCATAAGCCATAATTTTCTCCTTTAAATTTGGAATTTGAAAACTTATTTTAGCTAAAATTTCAAAGTTTTAGTTATAATTTTAAAATTTTTTCAAGGTTTTTTTATGAATTTAACGCACTTAGATGAAAATAATCGTCCAAAAATGGTAGATGTAAGCACTAAGGATATAACAAAAAGAATAGCCCTTGCAAGTGGGCGAATTTCTATGAGTAAGGATGCCTTTTTAGCCATTAAAAATCATACAAACAAAAAGGGGGCTGTCCTTGAAACTGCCATTGTTGCAGCCATTATGGGGGCAAAAAAAACTAGCGAATTAATCCCTATGTGCCACCCCTTAATGATTAGCAATGTTCAAACAAATATTGAAGAATGCAAAGAAGATTATAGTTTTAAACTCTTTGTTAGGGTAAAATGCGAAAATAAAACAGGCGTTGAAATGGAAGCTTTAACAGGCGTTAGTATAGGGCTTTTAACCATTTATGATATGGTAAAGGCAATTGATAAAACTATGATAATAAGCGATATTATGCTTTTAAGCAAAGAAGGGGGCAAAAGTGGTAAATTTGAACGAAATTAAGCAAGAACCTATTATTAATTATCCTACCTTTTGGGAATATAAGGTTATTTTGAAAAGTCATATTTTAGCAAAAGAAATTTTTGAAGAACTTTTAGTACAAAGAGAATACAAATACCAGCACAGCCATTCAAGTAAAAATGGTAAGTATCAAAGCTACTTGCTTAGCGTCTTTGTTAATAGTAAAAAAGATAGGCTTGATATATTTGAAAGATTAAAAGCAAAAGCACAATTTGTCTTATAAGGAAAAAATATGCAAAATACATTAATGATTTTTGAAAATTCGCTTGTAAATGCTGATAGAGACAAGATTAGTTATTTAATCGAGGATTTAAGCTTTAGTTTAGCTTATAAGCAACTTGTAAATTCAAGCAATAAAGAAAGCCTTTTAAATGCTCTTTTAATGGACTTTTTAGCCATTTTAAAAAGGCTTGATTTATTAAATGATGAAAATACCTCAAGGCTGATAAAGGCCTTAATTAAGGCAAGTATGCAAGAATCACAAAATAAGCTTTATGCTATGATAAATGAACTAGAACTTTTAAGCAAACAAATTCAAAATCAAAAAAATTCCATTAAAAATCAAACTAGTAATTATTTTTTAGAATTTGAAAAGGCCTTGCAAGATAGTCCTTATAAGGATGAATTTAAAAGTGGTTTAAATGATGCTATTTTATTTGATTTAGAAACATTAGGAATTTTAAAAGAAACTGCCGAAAGTGCTTTTTTAACGACCATTGAAAAGGCTGAGGATATTGAGTTTACAAGTGGTGAAATAGCTAAGTATTTAGTTTATAATGCTGTAAATGAAGCTCAATTTGAGAAAAAAAGGATAATGCAACTTTCTGAAGTGGTGCTAGAAACGGCATTTGAGTTAGCAAATACCTCTATAATTTATGCAAAGGATTTAAGTTTGGGTGCTATTAAGGGAACTCAAGAAGGAATTGAGTTAGCCATTGATAAACTAAAAAATACCCTGCCTTATGCAAATTTACAGATAAATGAAAAGGAATTAATAGGCATAGAAGATGAATTTATAGCCCTTTTAAAGCTTATAATACAAAAACAAAAGGACCCTTGCAAAAAAATCGTTTTAACCTTACTTGAAAATGAATTAGATAGCATTTTTGCTAAATTTAAACGTCTTGCAAATGAAAGTAGAGAACAAATAAAACTTGCCTTAAATGAACTTAAAAAAAGCCCGGCAATTGATAATTTTAACAAGCTTACTCAAAGAAAGATTGACGGCTTTAAGCAAGAAATTTCAGAACTTGAAAGGCTTAATAGCGAAAAATATAAAAATTTCAATCTAGCACAAAGTAAACAGCTTGGACTTAGACTTTGGGAGAGAGCTAAGAATTTATTAAAGGGCAATGGTGAGTAATATTATCTTACTTGGTGGTTCAAACTGCGTTATGGTAAATGGACTGCAAAAAGGTATAAAAGAAGTAGCTAAAGAAAAAGAATTAAACTTTTATAATTTTTCCCTTGGATATTGCACCTCTTTGCAAAATTTATATGAATTAATAAGACATAAGGAAATTTTTGCAAATGCTAGTTTAATAATCACAGAAAGTAATGTAAATGAAATTTATAATAATCAAGCCCCACGAGAAAAATTGCCACTTAACTTAATAGCTAGACACATTTTTTATTATTATCGTTATTTACACTCCTTGCAAAAAAAGGTAGTCGTGCTTATCTTGCCCTTTTACAAGGCAAATCATCAAATAATAAATAACCTACACATTCTAAACGCAAATAATTTTGGCTTTAATATCATAAATTTACAAAAGGCATTTAGTAAGATGAATTTGATTGAATTTGCTAATATGTTTGAGGTTCACCAACCTGCAAATATCATGGCTAAGATAGGAAAATTAATGATGACAAATTTAAAAAACTATCATTATCCAAAAAAAATTGAAAATAACAATAACATAGATAATTTTTTAATAATAAAACCAAGTGATATGATAAATCTATCAAAAAAACCCAAAGAAAATATAGCTAAAAACTCAGCCTTTGAAGAATTAACTTATAGACTTGATAAAGACATAAGCTTAAAATTTCCACCAAATTCAAAGGGTTATAGATTAGCCGGGCTTCATTCTTGGAATGAGAGTAAAAAATTTAGTGAAAACGTCCTTAAAATTAATTCAAGCATTTATATAAAAAATAAAAAATACGAACTTGTTAAAGAAATGGCTGCTTTGAATTTGTTTTGTGAAATTTTAAACACAAATTTTATTGTAGATGATGAAAGTATAGTTAGTTTTAATGATAAAAATAAGCCAAATACAGAATATTTTCACGCTTGTTTAAGTAATTATAAGGATAGTAAAAAGCTTGCTTATTTTGATTTAATAGCCTTTTTTCTTATAAAGGATGATGAAGAAAATATAGATTTTACAAATTTAAATAAGCAAAGCATGTTAGAAGAACGAGATTTTACAAATTTAATAATAAATAACACACTTTATGAAGAGGTGATAAATGCTTGTATTTCTTTGATTAAACAAAATAAAATCAATGAAAGTATAAGTTGTAATAATTTCTTTTCTTATAAATTAGGACAAGCCCTAATAAAGGCTTATAAAAATCGTTACAAGGGTGGTTTTTTTAAATTTATTTTTGAACTAAGAAAGCTTAAAAAAGATTATAAGCTA
Organism: Campylobacter sp. LR291e; assembly: GCF_008633915.1. Lineage (GTDB taxonomy): Bacteria > Campylobacterota > Campylobacteria > Campylobacterales > Campylobacteraceae > Campylobacter_D. Next base: position 127,189 of record NZ_VJNV01000035.1, read on the forward strand.
AATTAAAGCACAGCCTTTTTGCTGTACTTTAATATGCCCTTTTTTTGCATTCAATTTCTATTTCTCTTGCAGTTGCGTTTTGAATTTGTTGAGGGTTTTGTTGTTGATTTGCATCATAACCATAGCCATAAAAGGTTTTAGCCTTTATAAAGGTACCTACTTGTAAATCGCTAAAAGTACCTTGTTTATCCGTACCAAAAATGCCACAATCTTCCATGTCTATTTCAGTATTTGGCAAAATTTTAACATTTATCCTTTGACCATAAGTAGTTTCTACTAAAATAGTCTTTGCAGCATCATTTATATCAACGATAGTACCATAAGTACCACTATCTGCATATAAAACACCTGTCAAAGATAAAGCTAGTAAGCAAGTTGCAATTTTTTTCTTCATAATAACTCCTTTTTAAAAACTTACGAAATTATAACTAAAATTTAGTGAAGTTAATGTGAAATTTAAAACTACTTTTTTTAAAATTTAACTTTCACTTTTATGCAAAAAAGCTTTTATAAATACTATTAGCACATTCTAAGCCATCCTTTATAGCCCATACGACAAGAGCTTGTCCCATTCTAGCATCACCACAAGCAAAGATTTTTTTATGAGAGGTTTGATAATCATTTGTTAAAATATTATTTTTTTCATCAAATTTAATATTAAAATTTGATTTAAGCTCATTTTCACTGCCACTAAAACCCATAGCAAGCAAGATTAAATCAGCCTTATAAAATTTACTTGAATTTGCAATTTCAACATTTACCATTTTTGAATTTATCGCTTCTCTTTTTAAATCACTTGCATAAACGCCCTTTACAAAGCCATTTTCACCCACAAATTCCTTAGTTAATTTTTGATACATTCTAACATCCTTGCCATAAACAGCAATGGCTTCTTCTAAACCATAATCAGTACTAAATATATCAGCCTTTAAAGGCCAAGGATTATTTTGGACCCTTTTTAATGGTCTTTTTGGACTTCTTTCAAAGCGAGTTATTGATTTTGCTCCCTGCCTTAGTGCAACTGCCACGCAATCAACACTTGTATCCCCACTTCCTATAATCAAAACATCCTTATTTTTAGCTAAATCATTTGGTGCATTTTTATCTAGTAAGGACTTTGTATTCATAGTTAAAAAATCCACAGCAAACATGATATTTTTTAAATTCCTACCCTTAATATTTAAATCAATAGCCTTACTCGCACCAGTACAAAGCACAACCCCATCATAATCTTTTAAAAGCTTATTTGCTTTTTCCTTGCTATTGATATCATAAGAACAATGAAACTCAATGCCACTTTTTTTGAGTAATTCAACTCTCCTATTTATAACGCTTTTTTCTAATTTCATATCAGGAATTCCATACATTAAAAGCCCACCTATCCTATCACTTCTTTCAAAGATACTGACCTTAAAGCCAAGTTCGTTTAAGCGATATCCACAGGCAAGTCCAGCCGGTCCACTTCCTACAATGGCCATTTTTTTACCATTTAAATTTGGCTTTGAAATTTTTATAAATTTTTCCTTAAAAGCATTTTCAATAATAGCAAATTCATTATTTTTAATGCTAACGCTAGCCCCATTTATAGCACAAACGCAAGAATCTTCACAAGGTGCAGGACAAACCCTGCCTGTAAATTCAGGGAAAGGATTGGTTAAATCAAGTCTTTCATAAGCTTGTTCCCATAAGCCCTTATAGATTAAATCATTCCATTCAGGGATTAAATTTCGCAAAGGACAGCCTATTTCTTTGTTTTCTTCGATTAAACCAGCTTGACAAAAAGCAACCCCACAATTCATGCACCTTCCGCCTTGAATTTCTTGTTCTTCCTTGCTTAAAGCCTGACTAAATTCCTTGAAATTTTTAATTCTTTGCTTAGAATCAAGCTTTTTAAAATTCACCCTTTTAAAATCTAAAAATCCTCTTATATTGCCCATTTTCTATCCTTTCTTGCTTAATTTTAAAAAAGCACTAAGTTCAGGGTCTGCTTCTTTTTTACAAAATTCAAGCATTTTAAGCATTTTTTCATAGTCCCTTGGCATAACCTTGAAAAAATCTTTTTTATCAAATTTTTGCAAGATATTTTTTGCCTTTTTAGAATTTGTATAAAAAATATGCTTTTCAATCATGGCTTTTAAAACCTTTTCATCCTTAGCACTCAATGCCTTAATATCCACAAGTTCAGTATTTACATGAGCTTCATTATGCCTTCCAAAGATAAAGACCTCTCCTCCACTCATACCAGCACCAAAATTCACACCCACATCACCAAGTACCACAACAAGCCCTCCTGTCATGTACTCACAACCATGAACACCAGTTCCTAAAACAACGGCCTTTGCCCCTGAATTTCTAACGCAAAATCTCTCTCCTGCAATGCCATCTAAATACACCTCGCCTTCAGTAGCCCCATATAAACAAGCATTACCAGCTATTATATTTTCTTCGGGGCTAAAGGTAGCATCTTGTGAGATCCTTGCTATAATCTTACCGCCACTTAAGCCCTTACCTAAATAATCATTGCTATCGCCTATTATTTCTAGTACAATTCCTCTTGCTAAAAAAGCCCCAAAGCTGTTTCCAGCATTGCCTATAGCATTTATATGGATGCTATCTTCTTTAAGGCTATCCTTACCATAATGCTTTAAAATTTCACTTGAAAGCATGGTAGCAAAGGTCCTACTTAGATTGCTAACTTGTAAGGATAATTTTATAGGTTCTTTTTTTGCCAAAGCACTCTTGCAAAGTGGCAATAAAATTCTATAATCAATAGTCTTTTCAAGCTTATTATCCTTAAAACCTTGAAAATGCACGGCATTTTTATTATAAGTAGGCAAGGATTTTAAAATTCTATCTAAATTTATCTTACTAGCCTTTCCTTGTATTTCTTTTTGTCTTAATTTATCAACCCTACCTATCATATCATCAAGCTTTTCAAAGCCAAGCCTTGCCATATATTCACGTAAATCTTGTGCTATAAAACGCATGAAATTTACTACATGTTCAGCCTTTCCTTTAAACCTATTCCTAAGCTTTGTATCTTGCGTCGCTATACCGAAAGGACAGGTATTTAAATGGCAAACTCTCATCATAGTACAACCCAAAACTATTAAAGGGGCAGTCGCAAAACCAAATTCCTCAGCCCCTAACAATGCAGCAATGGCTAAATCCCTACCATTCATTAATTTTCCATCTGTTTCAAGGCGTACCCTTTCTCTTAGATTATTTAAAATTAAAGTTTGATGAGTTTCAGCAAGTCCTAGTTCCCAAGGAATTCCAGCATTTGCTATTGAAGTTCTAGGACTAGCCCCAGTTCCTCCATCATAGCCTGAAACTAAGATTAAATTCGCCCCGGCCTTTGCAACCCCAGCAGCCACGGTTCCTATGCCACTTTCACTAACAAGTTTTACTGAAATTTTTGCATCTTTATTAGCATTTTTTAAATCATAGATTAATTGAGCTAAGTCCTCTATGCTATAAATATCATGGTGAGGTGGAGGAGAAATTAAAGTAACTCCCGGCGTAGAATGCCTAGCCTTAGCTATCCAAGGATAAACCTTAAAGCCCATTAATTGCCCGCCTTCGCCAGGTTTTGCACCTTGTGCTACTTTGATTTGAATTTCTTTAGCATGTACTAAATAATTTAAATCAACGCCAAAACGACCACTTGCTACTTGCTTAATGGCTGAGTTTTTATCATTTACATAACGACTTTCATCCTCCCCACCTTCGCCAGAATTGCTCTTTGCCCCTATTAAATTCATAGCCATTGCTAAGCACTCATGGGCTTCTTTTGAGATAGAACCATAACTCATAGCCCCTGTTTTAAAACGTTTCATTATACTTTCAACGCTTTCTACCTTTTCAATATCAATAGCCTCGCTAAAATCAAATTCCATTAAAGAACGAAGATTAAGCTGCTTTTTATCAATTAAAGCACTATACTTTTTAAATTCCTTATAATCATTATTTTTACAAGAATTTTGCAAATGAAAAATCACAAGAGGGTCAAGTAGGTGTTCTTCTTTTTGGCTCCTTAACTCATGAACGCCCATAGAATCAAGTGCTTTTAAAGGCATAGTAAAGGCGTTTTTATGTATATTAATCAATTCTTTTTCATAATCTTGCAAACTAATGCCTTCAATCCTTGAAGTTGTAAGGGTAAAGTATTTATCTATCATTTGTGAGTTTAAACCTAAGCATTCAAAAAGGGCTGAACCATTATAGCTTTGCAAGGTAGAAACGCCCATTTTTGAGGCAATCTTAACAATACCCTTTGAACTAGCCTTTATAAAATTTAAAATGGCATCTTCATAGCTTAAATTTAAATTTTTATTTTCTATTAATTGATAAATGCTTTCATAAACTAAATAGGGATTAATAACTGTTGCCCCATATCCTAACAAACAAGCAAAATGATGAATTTCTCTAGCCTCACCAGTTTGTATAATAATACTAGCATGTGTTCTTAAGGACTTTCTAACTAGGTAATTATGAAGACCTGAAACAGCTAATAAAGAAGGGATATAAGCATTTTTTGCATTTACACCCTTATCGCTTAAAATGATAATTGAAACGCCCTTTTTAATCTCTTCTTCAACCCTTTCAAAAAGCTCGCTTAAAGCATTTTCAAGCGATTTTTTATTATAATCATAAAGCAAAGAAAATTCCTTAACTTGAAATTTCTTCAAAGACCTTATCTCAAAAAGTTCTTCATTGCTAATTATAGGCAGTGAAATTTTCACTCTTTTAGCGTTATTTTCATCAGCCTTTAATAAATTTCCTTCTCTACCTAAATAAATTCTAGTAGAAGTTACTATTTCTTCTCTTATTGCATCAAGTGGGGGATTTGTAACTTGTGCGAAAAGTTGTTTAAAATAATTATAAAGGGGTTGATATTGCTTTGAAAGCACGGCTAATGGGGTATCAACGCCCATTGCCCCTAAGGCTTCTTTTCCGTGTTGTGCCATAGGTAAAATACTTTGACTTAACTCATCATAATTATAAGCAAAGGCCTTTTGAAGTCTTAGTACTTCTTCCTTGCTTAAAAATTCATGCTTATAATTTTTGCTATGTTGTTTATCAAGGTGTATTAAATTTTTAAGCCATTTTTCATAAGGCTTTGCATTTGCATAATGAGATTTTAACTCTTCATCAGCTATTAGCCTACCCCTTGCAGTATCCACAAGCAATAATTTTCCAGGTTCTAAACGTTTTTTAGCCTTAATATTTTTTTCATCGAGTTTTAAGGCCCCTGTTTCACTTGAAAGTATTAAAAAATCATCCTTTGTTAGATAATACCTACTTGGGCGAAAGCCGTTTCTATCAAGACTAGCACCCATTACGATGCCATCTGTAAAGATAATTGCAGCAGGGCCGTCCCATGGTTCCATTAACATAGAATTATATTCATAAAAGGCCCTTTTTTTAGGCCCCATTGTGCTATTTTTATGCCAAGGTTCAGGTACCATCATCATAAAGGCCTCTTCTAAGGTGCGACCATTTAAAGCTAAAAATTCTAAGGTATTATCAAACATTGCAGAATCGCTACTTGGCTTAGCTATTATAGGAAAGATATCTTGTAAATCTTCAAAATAATCACTTTGCATAAGCCCTTCTCTAGCCATGATATTATGGACATTACCATGGATTGTATTAATCTCTCCATTATGCACCATATATCTATTTGGGTGTGCCCTTTCCCAGCTTGGGAAGGTATTTGTAGAAAAACGAGAATGAACAAGGGCTATTGCACTTTTCATATTTACATCTTTAAAATCTAGGTAAAAATCACTTAATTGAGTAGAAAGTAACATTCCCTTATAAACAATAGTACGCGATGAAAAACTAGAAAAATAAAATTTTGGCACATTAAAGGTACGTTTTTCAATCAAACGACGCAATTTATAAAGTAAACGCTCAAATTCAATGCCACTTTGTATATTATCAGGCTTTTTAACAAAGGCTTGTAAAAAATAAGGCATGGCCTTTAGTGCAGTTGCCCCTAAATCGCTTGGATTAACAGGCACCTCTCTAAAGCCTAAAAACTCAACATTTATGTCTTTTAAAGCTTGTAAAAAAATTTCTTTAGCTTCTTCTTTTGCGGCAAAATTTGGAGATAAAAACATTTGTGCAACCCCATAATTGCCCCTTTGAGGCAAAACAAAACCTAATTCTTGGGTTAAGAAAAAATCATGTGGAATTTGTATTAAAATACCAGCCCCATCGCCTGAATTTTCTTCTGCACCAGCCCCACCTCTGTGTTCAAGCTGCATTAAAATTTCTAAGGCATCACAAACCACCTTATAACTAGCCATACCTCTAATATTTGCAACCGCAGCTATACCACAGGCATCATGTTCGTATCTTGGGCTATAAAGTCCTATATCTTTGTTATTATCAAGGATATTATCTACTTGCATTTTATCTCCTTGTGTTAATTTGTTTTGAAATTATACACATATTTTTTTAATTTAGCAAGATTTTTTATATTAAAAATAAATAAATTAAAAAAATATTTTTGTATTATTAAAAATTTACACAAAAATTTAAATAATAATTAGCCCTTTATTTTAAAAATTAAAAATTTAAATTGAAATTTAAATAAAGGATTATGCGTTAAATAGTTAGAATTTAAGTATTTTAAAGGGATTTAGAAAAAAAATATAAAAAATTTATAAAACGCCCTTTGAACTTGAAAGCTTTTCATTTTCTATTTTAATAGCCATTTTAAAAGCTCTTGCAAACGCCTTAAATAAGCCTTCTGCCTTATGGTGTTCGTTTTTGCCTTTAACCTTTAAATGCAAACTAGCACCCATTGAATAAGCAAGGGAATAGAAAAAATGATAAATCATTTCTGTACTAAGTTTGCCTAATTTTTGCTTTTTAAATTTAGCCTTATAAACTAAATGTGGGCGATTGCAAAAATCAATAGCACAACTTGCCAAACTCTCATCCATAGGCAAAACAAAGCCATATCGCCCGATGCCTATCTTATCACCTAAGGCCTTTTTTATGGCAGTTCCAAGTGCAAGGGCAACATCTTCAACGCTATGGTGTTCATCTATGTGCAAATCACCATTACAAGAAATTTCAAGCCCTATGCCAGAATGAACAGCGATTTGTTCTAATAAATGGTCAAAAAAACCTATATCCGTGTTAATACTTATTTTGCCACCATTTAGGCAAAGTTTAACATTAATATCAGTTTCCTTTGTCTTTCTAGTAATATTTGCCATTCTAAAAGAAGATAAAATTTCATTTGTAATATCATCCCAGCTTTTTTCTCCATATTTAAGCCCTTTAATGCCTAAATTTGAAGCCAGTATCATATCAGTGTCCCTATCGCCTATTACAAAACTTTGGTCTTTATCAAAAAGATTAAATTTAATATACTCATTAAGCAAGGCTGTTTTAGGCTTTCTACACTCACAATTTTCATTTTCAAAATGAGAACAAATAAAAATATCCTTAAATTCTATATCGCAAGTTTTTAAAATTTCAAGCATTTTTTCTTGCGGAAGTTTAAAATCTTGCAAAGCAAACGAAGAGGTCCCAAGCCCGTCTTGATTGCTAACAAGAACGAATTTAAAACCGAAATTTTTAAGTCTCATTAATGCCTTTATAGCCCCTTTTTCAAAGCTTAATTTTTCAAGGCTATCTACTTGAAAATTATCCTTTGGTTCTTTTATAAGTGTTCCATCTCTGTCTATAAATAATATTTTTTCCATAATTTTTTCCTTTAAAAAATAATTAATTTTGTTTTTTCTTTAAACTTTCTAAAAGTTCTTCTATCTTAAAAAGTTCTCTTTTTACAGGCGTTAAAAGATGAATTAATATATCACCAAGGTCAAGCACACACCATTCTTCGCCACTTTCGATGGCTAAAAACTGCTCATTTTTTGCCTTTAATTTTTCTTTAAGCTCATCAACCAAGCCCAAAGCATGTTTTTCGCCCAAGGTAGTAGCAATAATTACAAATTTTACAAAATACTCTTGCATATCAAAAATTTGAATATCCTCAGCCTTTTTTTCATCTAAAATTTTAACTATATAATCAATTCTTTCTTGCATTTTAATCCTTAAAACAATCAAAAATTTTCGCTATTGTATCAAGCTATTTGTTAAATTTTGTTTATTGCTAACTTGTAAATATTTAATTGATAAGAATAATTTTAAAAATACTCGCAAAGGCGTAAAAATTTGTAGTGAAATTTTAATAATCAACTTTTTCTAAAATCATAAAATTATTATGAAAATCTTTAAAACACTCATAGCTGTATTTTTTACTACTATTTAACACTTTTCCTTGTAAATTTATACGCAAACTTGTTTTTTGATTATCAGTTATTTGATAGGTATCTAAGGCTAAATTATCAAATTTACAAACTTCATCTGTATTAAAAATATAATAATGTATAGTAGCTTTTTGTAAATCATCTTCCCCAAAAACAGCAGTCCACACATAAAAAACATTTCTATCTAAATCATAGCGAATTTTTGGATGAAAACTAAACATTCTTATTGTTTCTTCATTGGTAGGTTTTCCTTCGCTAGTTTTTACCTGTAAATACTTTGTGATAATATCTAGTTTTTGTATTTTACAAAACTCGCATAAATTTGTAACGCATTTTGAATTCTTTCCTTCGTATTGTACTTGTCTTATAAATTGATTGCTAAATTTATTACATTTTTTGCAAAAATATTTTGAAATTACAAAATCTATGCCCTCATCAATATAACTTCTATGTACTTGCCAACCTAGTGCGTGAAGTTTCATTGCAAGTTGCATTTCACCATAAAGTCCAATAACTTGTTTTTTCTTATCTATATTTTCGCTCATAAAATAAATTCTTTTAAATTTTCTTTGCCTAAAAAATTATAAACATATTCTTTTGTACTTAAATCGCGTTCAATTCCTATTCCTACGCGTCCTAGCTTACTTGCCACTATTATACTTGTACCAAGACCGGCAAAGGGGTCTAAGACTCTTTCACCTTTATAGCTAAACATTCTTACGGCAAATTCTGGAATTTGCGTTGGAAAAGGGGCACTATGTCCTAAGATATTTTGTCCCTTAGAATTTATCTTAATCACAGGATTTATTTTTTTAATATCCCTACGCCAAGCATAAATAAAATCTTTGCTAATCTCATTTTTAATATTATTTTCATCATTTTGAGTGATAAAGGTTTTTGCACTAAATCTTTTGCCCCTATTTGCCTTACTTCTTTCAAAGCAATCTAAATTTTTACACTCCCAACTTTTCAAACCTCTTTCTGTATAAGCATTGCCATTAACTTGCAAACAACCACAAACTGGACAAGGATAGCGATTTTCATCTAATCTGTGTTTATGGAAAATCAAAATATGCTCATAACAATTCATAGGATATTGATAGTATGGATAAGGCTTGTTGCCATTTTTATGCCTTTGACTTTGCACCTCTCCTTTGTCCCAAATAATATCATCTACAAAGGTAAAACCTATTTTTTCAAATAAGATTATAAAATACGCCCCAAGTGGTAAACGTCTTTTTCCCCAAGTAGAACTTGTAAATAAATTGTCATTGTCGAATATATCACCAACATTAAATACAAAAACTCGGTGATTATCCAAAACCCTATAACACTCTTTTAAAATTTTTTCCATATCCTTAAAATATTCATCTAAATTTTTCCATTTAGCATAGTTTCTTGCGTTATAATAAGGAGGAGAAGTTACCATGCAAGATATACTTTCACTTTTCATAAGCCTTAAAGCCCTTAAACAATCTCCCCAAATAATCTTTTTATCTTCTTTTTCTTGTAAAAAATTTTCTAATTTTTCATCGTATTTATATTGTGCTTGATAAAGTTCTTTTATAAATTTATAATAGTGCTTTTCAAAAAATTTAACAACTTCTTTTTTATCTTTTATATTTTTTATATAAGAAATACTTTGCAAAAAATCTTTATATTCTTTTGCTTTAAAATGTTTTTTTAAATACTTTTCACTTTTTTCAAGTATGGTTTCTAAATAAGACTTACAATCTTTCAATTAAATTTTACTCCCTAAAAGTTCTAAAGCTATTAAGTCCTCAAAACTCTCCCTTCTTCTTATTAATCTTACTTTTTTATCTTCAATGGCTAGTTCGCAAACTCTAGGACGTGAGTTATAATTACTACTCATACTAAAGCCATACGCCCCACTATTTTTAATCACTAAAATATCCCCACTCTTACTCTTTGGTAGCATTCTATCCTTAGCAAAAAAATCCCCACTTTCACAAATTCCACCCACCACATCACAAAGACTTTTTTCATTATCATTATAGGGTAAAACTATTTCGTGATAGGCCTCGTACAAGCTAGGTCTTATTAAATCATTCATAGCAGCATCAACTATAATAAATCTTTTAGAAGGAGTGATTTTTTCATATAAAACGCTACTTACTAATTCCCCACTTTTTGCCACTAAAAAACGTCCAGGTTCTACACAAATGGTTACATCAAGCCCATTTAAGCAAGATAAAATTCCTTGTGCGTACTCGTATAAATCTGGTTCTTGTTCGTTTTCATAAACAACGCCCAAACCCCCACCTACATCAAAGAATTTAAGCTCAATATTAGCTGATTTTAGTTCCCTAACCAAGGAGGCTATAATCTTTGCTGCTTCTATTATAGGGCTTGTGTCAAGGAGTTGAGAACCTATATGAAAATGAATACCAACAGGTTCTAAAAAATCGCTATTTTGTGCGTAAAGATACATTTTTTTAGCCACTTCAAGCTTAACGCCAAATTTATTTTCATTTAAGCCAGTAGCAATATAAGGGTGAGTTTTTGCATCTACATTTGGATTAACACGAATGCTAATTCTAGCCTTTAAATTTAAGGCTTTTGCTACCTTTTCTAGCACTAGCATTTCAGCATCACTTTCCAAATTTATATATAAAATATCTAAATTTAGGGCCTCTTTAAGCTCACTTTCACTTTTTCCAACCCCACTAAATATTATTTTATAAGGCTTTGCACCTGCCCTTAAGGCCCTTTTTACTTCGCCTATACTAACGCAATCAAAGCCACTATCAAGTCTTACTAAATGTGCTAAAAGGCTTAAATTTGAATTAGCCTTTAGGGCATAAAAAATTTGTGATTTTCTTGCCTTAAAGGCTTCTTTTAAATGTAAAAATCTTTCTTTTATAGCGTCAAAATCATATATATAAAAGGGGGTTTGATAAGTATCTCTTAAAGCTTTATAATCCATTGTTAATCCTTAAAAATTGTAATTTTACTATAAAAAAACTTAGCGATGCTTATAAAAAATAAAAAAGGCAAAAAATCCAAGGCAAAGTATAGGTAAAACAATGGCAAGTTCAGAAGCTATCACGCCATTTTCACTAAGACGCATAGCTATAAATAAAGTACCCCACACAGCAAAGGTTACGATAAAGGCTACAAAGGCTACAAAGGCGAGATTAAAAAATCTACTAATAATAGGAAAAAAATAATACATTATTAACATTAAAAAAGGGGCAAAAAAGGGCGTAAAAATTTGCTTGTAAAGCGAGATTTTAATAGCATTAATGTTAATACCTTGTTCTTTAAATAAAATAAGGCTTTCAAGGCTATCTTTAATGGAAGAATCGCGGTTATTTGCCACATTTTCAATAATCTTTGGTTTAAAACCAACAAGCCCTGATATACTTTCAAAATTTTCCTTAACAAAGCCATTTTCACCAAGTAAAAACGTGTCTGGTAAGCTAGTAGCATTTGTTTCTTTTAAGGTCCAGGTTTCATCTTTAAAAACAGCCTTTTTAGCCACTATAAAAGAGCTTAAATTTAAATCTTTAATATTAAAAATTTTAACCTCGTTTAATGTATTTTGTTCATTTAAGCTAGAAATATAAATAAAGCTATCATCAAATTTTAAAAAAAGGTCAGTACTTTGCTTACTTAAAGTGCCATTTTTTAATATATTTCTTTTATAATCATTTGCATAAGCAAAGGGGGTAAAATTTGAGATAATATATATAAAACAAAAAATTATCGCCCAAATAAAGGGAAAAATAATCACCAAATTTTTACTAAGCCCCAAAGCGTAAAGGCTTACAAATTCATTGTTTCTTATCATATTAAGCAAGGATAAAACAAGGGCAAAAATCAAAGATATAGGTAAAACATAAGTAATTGCACTAAAGGCCAAAAAAAGCGTGTAAAGTAGGCCTAAGTTTGCCGAATTTGGTAAGTCTTTAAAATTTAAAAGTAAATCAATACCACAATAAAAACCAAGCAAAGCAAAAAAAAGTATGAAAAAATTTTTAAGATAAATACTTGAAATAAAACGAAAAAATATCCACATTTACAACACTTTAAAGATTTTTGTAAATCTTAGCATAGAAAATACAATATTTTGTAAGTATGAAAGTTTTTAATGCTTAAACTTCCTTTTTAGCCCTTAAGCTAAATTTAGAAGCAATATAAGCTAAATCATCATTTTTTAAAAGCTCATTTAAGGCCTTGCAAGCTGCTTCTAAAACAGGGGCTAAAATTTTCTTTTCTTCTTCTTTAAACTCGCCCAAAACATAGTTTAAAACATTGTCATTTTTACCTATGCCTATGCGAATTCGCTCGTAACTATTTCCCAAAAGCAAGTCTATATTTTTAAGCCCATTGTGCCCACCATTGCCTCCACCCTTTTTAAATTTCAAGGTACCCAAGCTTAAATCTATATCATCGTGTATTACTATAAGTCTTTGACATTTGTAAAAATCATATACGGCTTTAATACTTTTGCCTGATAAATTCATATAAGTGTGAGGCTTTAAAAAAAGAGTGGAATTTAACTTTCTAACTTCGCCTTGAAATTTGGAATTTGAGATTATAGGAGCTTGTGAATTTTCTAAAAACAAATCCACAAGCATAAAACCGGCATTATGGCGAGTATTTTCATACTCCTTGCCTATATTGCCAAGTCCTGCGACTAAAATCATCTAGCTTTTTCTACGCCAACTACAGCTACCCTTTGTGCGTCTATTATGCTTACACCCTTTGGAGCTACGACATCTCTTACAAGTAAGGCATCTCCAACATCTAATTTACTTACATCAAGTTCAAAGAAATTTGGTAAATCCTCAGCTGTGCATTTTACCTTTAATCTACGTTTTGATTGTATTAAAACACCCTTATTTTTAAGCCCTATCGCAGTTCCTACTACCTTAACAGGTATCATATATTTAGAAACAACGCCCTTTTGAGCTACCTTTAAATCAACATGCTTTAAATCGCTTGTAACAGGGTTTTTTTGATAGTCAACTACAACCACATTTAAAACCTTATCTCCTATCTTTACATCAAAGGCTAAAGTAGTTTTTTTACGCACTTCTTTGATAAAGTCATTTACTTTAAAGGCTGCATTGATATTGTCTAAGCCTTTTCCATAGATGTTTGCGATTAGATAACCATCTCTTTTTAAAGCCTTAGAAGCTTTTCTACCGATACTCTCTCTAACGATACCTTCTAACATCTTTTGTCCTTTCATAAAAAAATAAACGTTGATTTTATCAAAAATTCTCTTATAAAAAATTAAAAAATAATAGTCTTATTTTGAAAAATAAAAATTCTATCATCAAAGACTAAATCTAAGGCCTTTGAAAGTACATTTTTTTCTACATTTCGCCCAGCTTGTTGCATATCTTGCCAGCTAAATTCATGATTAATCGATAAAACATCTTGGGTTATAATAGGACCTTCATCTAGGTTATTATTTACAAAGTGAGCCGTAGCCCCTATTATCTTTACTCCTCTTTCAAAGGCTTGTTTATAAGGGTTTGCACCTATAAAAGCAGGTAAAAAAGAATGGTGTATATTTATAATTTTTCCTTCAAAATGACTAACAAAATTTGGCGATAAAATTCTCATATACTTTGCTAAAATCAAATAATCAAAGTCATATTCTTTTAAGCATTGTAAAATAAGTTCTTCGTGGCTTTGTCTGTCTAAATTCTCACTTTTTATACTATGAAAATCTATATCAAATTTTTTTACTAAATTAGCTAAAACTTCATGATTTGAAATAACAGCTTTAATGTTTGCCCCTAACTCATCACTATAATGCCTTATTAACAAATCCCCTAAACAATGGCTTTCTTTAGTTGCAAAAACAACAATATTTTTTTTAACTTTTAAATGTACTTCAATCTTTGAATTTGCAGGCAACATTGCACTTAAAGTCCCAATAAAAGCATCCTTATCAAAGTCCCCTTCTAAAATAGCCCTAAAAAAAAACATATTTTCACCGACAAATTCATCATTTTTAATAATATTTATATGATATTTAAAAATCACATCAGAAATTCTATATATCAAGCCTTTTTCATCATTTGTGCAAATTTTTAATATATAAATCATCATTAATCCTTAAATTTTTTTAAATAATTTTTTAGTTCAAGTTCCTTTAAACTAGCAAGTTTTTCGCCTAACATTTTACCATAAAAGCCCTGCTGCATTAAACTTTGTGAAGAAATTTCACTTTTAAAACTCTCGTTATAAATTTTTAACTCCCTAGCCCTTTTAATCCTTTCTTCATCCCAAAGTCCAAGCCATGTTTTTAAAGGCATTAGAGTAGAAATTTTCATAAAATCAAAATCGCTCATATCATCTTTAAAAAAAGGCTCGTAACTTGCCTTTAAATAAGAATTTTTAAGCCTTGTTCTTTTAAAAAAATTTTTCTTATTTATATTAAAATAATTTAGGTAAAAATATAAAAAAAAGCTATCATCTTTAATAAATTTTCTATATTTTTCAAGTAAGATTATAAAATTTTCATCATTTGTATCAAGGTTAAAAAGCCTTTTTTCTAAATTTAATTTTTGCAAGTAAAAAAAGGCCTTTGAAAGGTATTGTCCTTTAAAAAATTTATAAAGTTCGCTATTTATTCTATCCAAACTTAAGTCCGATATATCCATACTTTGCATTAATTTTAAACTTAAATCATTTATATCAAAATTAAAACGCGATACAAAATAAATAGCCCTTAAAATTCTTAAACTATCTTCTTTAAAACTATCATCATCAATATGCCTTAAAATGCCATTTTGAAGGTCATTAAGCCCGTTATAAAAATCTAGTAATTCATCATTAAAAATATTTATCATTAAAGCATTTATACTAAAATCTCGCCTTTTTGCTGCTATTTTTTCATCTTGACAAAGGCTAACTTCAAAGCCCTTATGCCCGTAAGAAATTTTATTTTCAATTCTTGCTAGGGATAGATCAAAATTTTCAAACTTATACACAAAAAAGCTTTTTCCAAAGCCCTTTGCTCCAAGCTTTTGCATAAGCTTTTCAAAATCTTCAATGCTTAAATCATAAAGTTCTATATCAAAGTCATTTACCTCTAAGCCTAAAAACAAGTCCCTTACACTGCCCCCAACCAAAAAAGCCCTTTTTGTATAGGATCTTAAAAAATCACGTATAAAGGCAAGTTCGGGTTTAGTCTTTAAGCTTATCTTCGATATTTGCAAGTAAAAACTCTAAAAAATTCGTAGTAAGTTGCAATCTCTGTTCTAATTGATCCTTTTCAACGCTATTTAAACCCTCAAAAAGCACTAAAATCCTTTCTCTAAGATTTCTTAAAAACATATCTTCTTTTGAAACTTGGACCTGTTCTGTGATACTAGGATTTAAAATTTCACTTTCAAGTACTTGAATCTCATCTTCTATCTTAGGCAAAATAGGCTTTTCAAGTTGAATTTCTTTTTTTACACTTTCAGCCTTTTTAGCTTCTTCAAGTCTTTGAATTTGTTCTTTTCTTAGTCTTTCTTCTTTAAGCCTTAATTCCTCTTTTTTTTTATTTTCTTCTTTTAACTCAAGCTCACTTTTTCTTTTTGCCTCGTGCAACTCAACTTCGCTAATAGTTTGCTTTGCTAAATCTCGTAAATCCTTTTTCATATCCTAATCAACCACCTTTTAAATTCACTAATTTCTTTTTCGCTTTTCATTTTTATAAAAAAATCAAGCATTTGTATATTTAAATCTTCATGTTTTGAGCGAAAGCCACTTAAACGACGAATAGCATCAATTGCATTTTGATTATTCGGGTCTTTTTTTAGTATATTTTTATAAATTTCTAAGGCCTCTTGTTTTAAGCCCTGTGCCTCGTAAATTGAAGCCTCTGTGATAGTATTTTTCATTATTTTCCATTAAATAAATTTAAATCTTATTTTATCAAATTTAATTTAATAAATCAAAAAATTACTGCTTTTTAAAAAGTTCTTTAATATGTTTTTGTTTTTCATCATCAATGCTAATATTTAATTCTTGTTTTGTTTTGTTTGTATTTTTATCATCATTAAAATATAAATAATCTATGCCAAATAAAATTGCAATAATTATAAGAATAGGGATTAAAAAAATCATACAACACTTCTTTAAAAAAATAAAAAAGCATTGTAGCAAATTTTTTCAAATTTTAAGCAAACTCATCGGGTACAGAACCACCATAAACTATATCTTCTGCCTTTTGGTCCTTATTAATCACCCTAGCTGCGTCGCTATTTTGTGCCTTGTCAATATCTTCTTCTAAGTCTTGATAAGTAAAAATCATACTTATATCAATGATATTTGGTAATTGTTCAAGCTTTTTATAAGTACCAACCTGGCTATCAAAATCCTCACTTTCAATAACAGCTACAATCTTGCCATTTTCAACTAACTCAATCGAACAATTTTCAATCCCTTCAATATCTTTTTTTAAATTAGGAATATTTTCTTCCTTTGCAACAATTAAAACACTTGATAAATTCATTTTACACTCCTAAATAAAATCACATCTCCATAACCTGCAATAATAAATTCATTATCGTTTATAAATACTATAAACTCACTTAATAAATTAATATCATCAAATTTAACAATGGTACTAAGCGTACTAGTATCAACTAACTCTGTAACATTAGTACTATTATCACTAAACGCAGCTATGCTACCACTTGGATTTAAGGCACAATCATACATTAAAAAGGTTTTTTGTAAAAAATTTTCTTTGCCATTTTTAATAATACCTATGCGTCTATCTGTACCACAGCTTACAATAACATTATTTTTATAATCAACCTGATATATATTATCTTTATGAACCCCACTAAATTTAGCACTCAAAGCCCATTTTTTAATATCAAAAATTTCAACCTCCCCACTTTCAAAACCTGCCACAAGAAATTTCCTATCCTTGCTTAAAACAGCATCATTTAAACTTGAATGAGAAAATTTAAAACTTTTAGTAATCTTAGAATTTGTTAAATCATATAATATTATTTCTGAACCTAAATATACTACGAGTAAGATATTGTCATCTATGAAAAAAACCTTTTTTATCTCATCATCTTTTTGACCTATTTTTTTAAGTGTAGCATTTTTATAAATATGTACATCTTTTTTACCATAAGAAGATTCGCTTAAAATACTTAAATTATCTTTAAAAACATCCATAGAAAAAATAGAAGCAGCTGATTTTCCATAAAAATTTTCTATACTAGGCAAAGCGATAAGGTTTGATAAAACCTTATCATCGATAGTGTAAAGTAAAATTTCTCCACTATCTGTGCCTATGTATAAATTTTTATCATCAAGCTTTAAAGCTGTAACATTAGAATTTATACGCAACTCATAAGAAAAAACCAAGCTACAAATAAAGCTTATAATGAAAAAAATTCTTATCATTTATAATCAACGCCCTCATTCATAACATCAATAAGATTTGACTTCTTTTTAAGATCATCGTCTTTAAATTCCGCCTTAAACACATTTGCCACTATAGGTTTAGCATCACTTTGTGCAACATGACAAGCAGTACAATTAAAGCGAGAATCACTTAGTATATCACCTGTTGATTTATTATTTCTATAATCATAATAATGAGTAGCAGGTAAAGAAGTAGCTCCAACATCACCAGCTATAGCCTTATCATGACAACTTAAACATAGATTATTATCAGCTGTAATAGGAAGCATATCTTCTATCGCGTGAGAAATAAGTGGTGGAGCATTTTCAAAGGCCCTTTCATAAAGTATTGATTCTCCTGCTTCTTTTCCAGCATAGCTAATATCTGTAAAAACAACTTTTTCATCTGCTAAGTCACCTTTTCTAAAGCCTAGGGTATCGGAATTCATTTCTTCTTGTGCCTTTGAAATCTTTGCAGTTTTTTTACTAGCATTAGCATCATTACAAGATGATAAAAACAATCCTATTACCAATAAAAATATAAACAATTTATTCTTTTTCATCATTTTCTCCTTAGATAAAATAAATTAAAATTCAAAGCATCATCATTGCACACTTCAATACAACGTCCACAACGAATACACTCACCAGAACTCACACTCTTACTTTCCTTGCCTACCATATTTAATACTTGTTTTTCAGGACAAATATTAATACAATGATAACACTTAGTGCATTTTTCTGCGTCATATTTAATCTTTAAAAAAGCATAACGCGAGATAATTGCATAAAAAGCACCTAAAGGACAAAAATGCGAACAAGTTGCCCTAGGTGATATAAAGGTATCAATGCAAAAAATGATAAAGGCTACAAAAACCCAAGATGCTTCTCCAAAAATAATGCCTCGATGAACTACGCCTATGTAAGAAAGATTTTCAAAAACAGGCATACTTAAAATAAAGGACATTAATAAAACCAAAGCTAAAATATAATAACGCAAATTCTTACTTAAAATGGCAAATTTACTACTTTTAAAATTAAATTTATTACGCATGAAATTTGCAAAATCTGTAATTAAATTTATAGGACAAACCCAAGCACAAAAAGCACGACCTACAAATAAACCATAAAAAACAAAGATAATAAAGGCTCCTATTAAAGCTGTTACATTTATACCAAAAGAAGCAAGAAGTATTTGTATAACAGCAAAAGGATCACTTAATGGGATTGTAGAAAAAAGCTTTGATGAGCTTAAATTTCCTTTTAAAATAAAATCAGTAGCCCCAAAAGCAAATAAGGCAAGTAGTGAAATTTGCACTATTCTTCTCAAAATTAAGTACTTCATAACAAATCTCCACTATTAAGGTAATCTTGAACCTTTTTTTCATTCAAATTTTTTGTAGTATCAGCATCCTTTACTCTTTTTTGGTCTTCTTCATCCCAACCCCTTACATAATGAGCACCAGCCCTACCTAACACATAAGAACGTGGCAAAACTCTAATAGCAGGAAGTTCAGTAATACAGGCCCTTTCACAAAGTCCACATCCTACACAAAATTCATGGTCTACAACAGGCAATAAAAATGCGTGTTTTGAGGTCCTATCGTTTCTTCTTGTTTCTACCTTTAAGGCCTTATCTATCAAAGGACAGGCCCTATAACAGGCATCACATTGAATTCCCCAATGTGCAACACAACTTGCACTATCTATTATGGCTATTCCCATTTTTGTTGCAAAAATTCCCTTTGGTTTTTCAAGGTATTTTTTATCAAGGGCATCCGTTGGACAATCCCTAATACAAGGGATATCATCACACAAACGGCACGGAACTTTTCTAGCTTCATAAAAAGGAGTGCCTGTTTTTGGGCTATCTAACATAGTAGCAAGTTTTAATGTATCATAAGGACAAGCCTTTACGCAAAGCCCACACCTAATACATTTGCTAATAAATTTTTCTTCATCATCTGCACCTGGTGGTCTTAGATAATAGCTATCATCGCCATTTAAGGCAAGTGTAGCTAAAAATCCACCACCAGCATAAAGACATAGACCTTTAAAAGCTAAATTAAAAAATTCTCTTCTATCGCTCATATTTTTAAGCCTTAGTTATTTTTACCGCACACTTTTTAAAATCTGTTTGATTGGAAAGTGGACAAGTAGCATCTAAGCATACTTTATTAATGAAAACATTTTCATCAAACCAAGGCACATAAACAAGCCCAACAGGTGGCTTATTTCTACCACGCATATCAACCTTAGCCTTTACCTTACCACGACGAGATTCTATCCATACTACATCGCCTTGATTTAATTTTAATCTTTCACAATCTTGTTCATTCATATAACAAAAGGCTTCAGGCACAGCCCTATAAAGTTCAGGCACACGCATAGTCATAGTACCACTATGCCAATGTTCTAGTACGCGACCAGTTGATAACCAGAAAGGATAATTTTCATCAGGTCTTTCAACAGCTTTCATAAATGGACGAAAGAATATCTTACCCTTATTTTTAAGTGGGAATTTTTCATCGCCACTTGTTGGTTTAGTTAAATCCCCTCTTTGCAAAGCAGCATTTGCATTTCCATAAAAGGCAAAGTCTGAATTTGGAGCAGCCTTTTTAGCATAATAATCAAAGCGAGTATTAAATCTCCATTGTGTTTCTTTACCATTTACAACAGGCCATCTTAATCCTCTAACCTTATGATAAGTATCAAAGTCTGCTAAATCATGTCCATGTCCTACGCCAAATTTACGATATTCTTCCCAAAGATATTTTTGAACAAAAAAGCCATATCCTTTAAATACCTTACCATCCGGTCCTACAACATTTCTATCATCGCCATTTACTTCTGTATTATCATAGCCTTTCATGATAGGGTCATTTGCAACAAAACTTTTTGCTTCTTTATTTGCAAAAAGTACGTCATAAAGTGTATCTTCTTCGTTATATCCCATAGCCTTAGCCTCTTCTAAAACGCTAGGTATAGTAACCTTATCGTTAATCTTATGTTCTTTCCATACTTCTTTTAACTTAAATCTCTTTGCAAATTCCATTATTTGCCAAGTATCACTCATGGCCGAACCCACTGGTAAAACTTGTTGTTTCCAGTGTTGAGTTCTTCTTTCTGCATTACCATAAGAACCCCATTTTTCATAAATCATAGCAGTTGGCAAGATTAAATCGGCTACCTTTGCAGAAATGCCAGGATAAGGGTCGCTTACTACTATAAAATTATCCATTTCTCTAGCTGCTGCTATCCAGTGATTAGCATTTGCAGTATTATGCCAAGGATTATTTACATGTACCCAAATCCATTTAATTTTTCCATCTTCTAAATCACGCATGATTTTTAGATAAGGGGCACCATTCACTGGATTTATAGTCTTAGCTGGTACCTTCCAAATTTTTTCACTAATTTCTCTATGTTTAGCATTAACAACAACCATATCAGCAGGCAAACGATGACAAAAAGTACCAACCTCTCTTGCAGTACCACAGGCACTTGGTTGTCCTGTTAAAGAAAACGCCCCGTTTCCTGGTTTTGCTTGTTTGCCAAGTAAGAAGTGAACCATATAAGCTTGTTCATTTACCCAAGTTCCTCTTGTGTGTTGATTAAAACCCATAGTCCAAAAGCTAACAACCTTGCGTTTTTTATCTATATATAAATTTGCAAGTTCTTGTAATTTTTTCTTAAAATCTTCTAAACTTTCATTATCGTCGCCCTTAGCTACCTTTGCTACATAATCAAGCGTATAAGGGGCTAAGCCTTTTTTAAAGTCTTCAAAGCTAATTTCCCAATGTGCTGCTGCTTGTGCGGCATGTTTCATTTCAAGCTTATCACCAGCTTTTAAACCAAGGTGAGATAAAGCAACTGCTTCTTCTTCATCAAGGGTTATTGCAAGTTGTTTAGCAACTGTATCTTTTTCGCTTTCTTTAAATTTTGGGTGATTTGGATTAGGTCTCATACCATAGCCAATATCAGCAAAACCCGTAGTAAAAATGCAATGTTCATCTACGAATTTTTGATCAATGGCTTCTGGGTGATTATAAACAATTTCTCTGGCTATATAATTCCAAATAGCTAAATCCGTACTTGGTCTAAAAATAATTTCTATATCTGCAATATGTGAGGTTCTATTAGAAAAGGTGCTTAAATTTACAAGTTTAACCGTGTCAGCATTACTAAGCTTTTTATCGCTTACCCTTGACCAAAGAACAGGGTGCATTTCAGCCATATTAGCCCCCCAAGTTACAATAGTATCGGTTAATTCTATATCATCATAACAGCCTGATGGTTCATCAACGCCAAAGGTTTGTATAAAAGCAACAACAGCAGAAGCCATGCAGTGTCTTGCATTTGGGTCTATGTTGTGAGACCTAAAACCAGCTTTTATAAGCTTGGCAGCAGCGTATCCTTCTTGTATAGTGTATTGACCACTACCAAAAACACCAATGCCTGTAGGTCCTAGTTCGTTATAGGTCTTTTTAAATTGTTTTTCCATTTCATCAATAGCCCTTTGCCAAGAAACTTGTTGGAATTTACCTTTTTTATCGAATTCTCCTTTTGAATTCATACGCAATAAAGGAGTAGTGATTCTATCCTCACCATACATAATCTTAGCATTAAAATAACCCTTAATGCAATTTAAACCACGATTTACTGGTGCAGCAGGGTCTCCTTTTACTGCAACAATCTTACCATTTTTTCTAGCTATTAAAATACCACAACCCGTTCCGCAAAAACGACAAACTGACTTATCCCACTCCCAATCTTCCTTTGTACTTGCTGCAAAGCTTGGTACACTAAGTCCTGCAACGCTTGCAGCACTAGCAACAGCAGTGTTTTTTATAAAATCTCTTCTATTCATCATCGTTTTTTAACCTTTCTTGAATAAATTTTGATAGTAAAATATTTTAAAATATCAAATTTAAATTCTAGCTTAAATTTACAAGAAAAGAATAAAAAAAACTCCCTATTTATAGGACTTTTTTTATATTATATCTAAAAAGAATAATAATATAAGTAAATTCATTTTTAATGAAATTTTGATAAAAGATAAATAAAAATTTAATTTTTAAAACAGCTTTTTTTCAAAATCTTGTAAATTAAAAACTACAAAACAAAAATATAAATTTATCTTATATCAAAAAACTTAAAATCTAATTTATATAAGTATATTTTATTTAAATTTCACATAATTTATAAGCATACTTAAGAAAAATGCTAAAAAGTTTCAAAATTTTTTAATTTCCAAAACTTTTTTCTAGTTCCAAATAATTTAAAGGCTTGTTTACGTCAAGCACATTACTATCATCAACTTGAGGCAAATCAGCTAGGCTTTTAGTTTTATTTTTTGATGGATTTAAATTGCTAAAATCATAATCCTTTGGGTCTTGATTTTGAATTTTTTCTTTCATCTCAGGGGTAAGCTTAGGTATATTTAAAGAATCAGCACTTATATCGCTACTATCTTCATCAGTGATTATATCAGGTACCTTTGGACTTTGAATTTGTGGGATAGTTATATTATCTATTGTCTTTTTTAGTTCAGTACTTTTTTTACTTTCAACCGCCTCACTACTTTCCAAAAAACGTTTAAATTCTTCAATATCAAATTTTTCAATCCCATTTAAGACCAAAATATACATATCTTCAAGCTTTATTTTATACTTTTTTTCTATAAATTTACTTAGAGTTTTTTTAAAATTATTCTTGCCAAGTTCAGTAAAGATATCTTCATAAAAGAAGCCAGAAATCACCGTATTAACGCTATCAATTAGCTTTTTTCTATCATCTTTGCTAAGATTATCTGCTTCAAATTCTAAGGATATTGAAATTTTTTTAAGTGAATTTGTTCCACTCTTTGAGTATAAATCAGTTCTTAAATCATTGATTATTAAGGTATTAAGCTTAGCATAAGCACAAAGGCAAAACACAAGCATTATAATAATTTTTTTCATTGAAAATCCTCATCTACATCTAAGTTTTTAAACTTATGTATTTTATAAAAATCTTGTACGCTTGGATTAACATTTTTTTTATTACTAAAAATAAAATCAAATTTATTAGAATTTGGAAAAATAATTTTAAAAGAATCTGGATTTGGATCCTTTGCCCTTGAAAGTGCGACATAAAGTTGACCAAAATCAAAAATATTATTAATATTACAAGCTAATTTTTCTATGCTCATGCCTTGAGATTTATGAATGGTTAAAGCATATGCTAATTTTATTGGAAATTGTGAAAAACTAACACTAGAACCTATTTCATCCTTTGTCATTTTAAAAGCATATCTTTCAAGCTGTATTATAGTGCCATCTGATTTTTTAATTTTAATCCAAGCTTCTCCATCTTCATCTTGTTCACAAATTTCAATAACTTCGCCTTGTTCTCCATTATAATAATTTTCTTCAAGATTGTTCACACAAAAAATAATTCTAACCCCTTTTTTTAATTTAAGTTCGATAGGTATTTTTAAATTCTTATCTATCCACTTATAAAGGTCTTTTTTGTCAATTTTTTCAAATATTTTAGGTTCAAATATAAAGCAAGTACCTTCAAGTGAATTAAGTTTTTGTTCGTTAATAAAATCAGCAGGTTTATTTGTGCTATAAAGAATAGTAAAATTATTATCTAAGCTATCTGTACAAGTTGGATGAATTACACGTTCTTTAAAATAATTTATTAATTGTAGGCTTATTTCGTACTTTCTTAACTGAGATAAATAATCATAAAATTCTTTGTCTTTTGTTCTTTTTGAAGTGGTTAGTCCCAAATAAACTAAATTTAATTTTTCCCAAAAATCAGAATTAAAGGCATAATTTTTTTCTATATTATCACTTTCTTCTTCCTTATATTGTTTTTCCACTGGTGGTAATTGATAAAAATCGCCCACTATTAAAAATTTACCTTTAAAACAAGAATCACAACGGTAAGCTATCATATCAAAAAGTTCTTTGCTTACCATTGAAATTTCATCAATGATTATTAAATCTATACTTTCTAAATAATTGTTTAAATCATCTATACGATCTTTATAATTTTTATCTTGTACTAAAAGCTTATCTAAATTCTTACAAATACCAAAATAAAAAAATCTATGTAGGGTTTTCCCACCTATATTAACAGCACTCATAGCAGTTGAACCTAGTGCTTCTACTTTTTTACCATTGTTTTTATACTCTTCTTTTATCTCTTGTGCAAGATAAGACTTGCCAACACCAACACCACCACTTAGAAAAACATTATTTTCTTTTAAAATTTTATCTAGTTTATCAAGCATTATAATCCTTATAGTATAATTATAACTATTTTTTGTAACCAAAGGATTTTAATGAAATATTTTTTATTATTTTTTTTACTATTTTTCGTAGCTTGTTCGAGTAAAACTACGCAAAATCAAGAATTAAGTTTAAACACCACTCAAGAAGTAAGTTTAGAAGAAATTAGCCAACAAGAAGAAGCTGAAGAGATTTTAAGTGAAGAAGAAAAAGAAATAGAAAAAAAGCACTATACAGGTTTAGAATTTGAACAAAATGTTTCGATATTACCAATACTACAAACTAGTTTTAAAAATAATTCACAAAATTACAAAAGCTATTTTTTTAGACCATGGCATAGTAGCTTTAAAAATATTAAGTCAAAAAATCTCTTTTGGTCCTTTAAATCATATAAAAATCCTAAAAATAGATATTTTTTCTTTAATAAACAAAGAATTCCAAAATCCTGGTTTAACACGCAGATTAATAACGCAAATATAAAGGCCTTTGGTAGCGTTAATAAAAAGGCTTTGATTATACAAAATACCATGCTTAAAAATTTTCCTACAACTCAAGCTATTTTAAAAAATCCTTTCTTTGAAAATGAAGGAATTCCGTTTGATTATGCAAATGATAATGTATTAAATGCTGGTTCGCCTGTATTAATTTCTCATTATACAAAGGATAAAAAATTTGCTTATGTAATGGCAGAAAGTGGCTTTGGCTTTGTTTTAACAAAGAATTTAGAACTTTTTACTGATACTAGGGCTAATACCTATGAGAATTTAAATTTTATAACGCCTATAAAAGAAAAAGTACCAGTTTATTCTGAAAATAATAAATTCTTTTTTGAAACAAGAATAGGCGCCATTTATCCGTATTATAAAAGCGATGATAAATTTTATTATGGAAAAATAGGACCTAAAAAATATAAAATTTCTAAAAAAAATGCTCAAAAATTTCCTATAAGCTTTCAAGAATTAAATGTTAAAAATCAAATTTCTCAAATGCTAAGTTTGCCTTATGGCTGGGGAGGTTATGCATTTGAAAGGGATTGTTCTATGTTAACTCGTGAATTTTTTACAGCCTTTGGCATTTATCTACCTAGAAATTCAGCTTCGCAAAGTAAATTTGCAAAAAATTATGATATAAGTTTTTTAGATAATGAAAGAAAAAAAGAATTTATTAGAATGTTTGCAAAGCCTTATTTGACCTTAATGTACTTAAAGGGGCATATTATGCTTTATATTGGCCAGATAGACAACGAACCCTCTGTTTTGCATAGTGTTTGGGGTTTAAGAAGAGGTTCAATGGGGCATGGACGTTTTTTGATTGCAAAAAGTGCCTTAACTACCTTGGAGATAGGAAAAGGCTTGATAAGCCCTGAAAATTCGCTTTTATATAGACTTAAAGAACTTTCTTTTGTAAATTTGGACGAGGACGAACAAATGGAGATTGAAAATTATCTTGATAGTATTAAAAATTTAAATGTTTCAAAATAAAGGAAAAAATTATGATTTTCGTAGATGCATGTTTTAAAAAAGAAACACCTTATACGCCTGTTTGGATGATGAGACAGGCTGGTAGGTACTTGCCTGAGTATATGCAAGTAAGGCATAAGGCAGGGGATTTTTTATCTCTTTGTAAGGATTATAAAAAAGCTAGTCAAGTAAGCTTGCAACCTGTTGAAATTTTAGGCGTTGATGCTGCTATTATTTTTTCTGATATCTTAGTTGTACCACTTGAAATGGGAATGAATTTGCGTTTTGAAAAAAACGAAGGACCCGTTTTTGAAAAGCCAATTAGCACAGAAAGTGATATAGAAAGGCTTGAAGTTGGAAACTGCGTTCAAAAGTTGCATTATGTTTATGATGCTATAAAATTAACAAGGGAAAAACTAGCAGAAGATAAGGCCTTGATTGGTTTTTGTGGGTCAGCTTGGACCATTGCTACTTATATGATTGAAGGAAGAGGTTCAAAAAATTATGCAAAATGTAAAAAAATGCTTTATCACCACCCTCACCTTTTACACGAACTTTTACAAAAGATAAATTTAGCACTTAAACTTTTTTTAAAAGAACAAATTAACGCCGGGGCAAATGCTATTCAAATTTTTGATAGTTGGGCAGGGGCTTTAGAAGAAAAGGCCTTTTATGAATTTTCTTTTCCTTATATGCTTGATATTGCAAAATTTATTAAGGATAAATATCCACATGTACCTGTTATTTTGTTTCCAAAGGGCATTAGTGGCTTTATAGATAGGATACATGGGAATTTTGACGTACTTGGCATTGATTGGAGTACGCCTTTACATGTAGTAAGGGATTTATTAAGCGATAAATACACACTTCAAGGCAATATGGACCCTTGTCGCTTATACGATAAAAGGGCTATTAAAAATGGGGTTGAAGAAATTTTAGAGATAATGAAAGGTAAGAATCATATCTTTAATCTAGGGCATGGAATTTTACCTGATATTCCTGTTGAACATGCAAAGTATTTTATAAAGCTAGTACAAGAAAAATCGCAAAGATGAAACTTGTCTTTGGACCTGTAAATTCAAGACGTTTTGGGCTTTCTTTAGGGGTT
Organism: Campylobacter sp. LR291e; assembly: GCF_008633915.1. GTDB lineage: Bacteria > Campylobacterota > Campylobacteria > Campylobacterales > Campylobacteraceae > Campylobacter_D. The sequence continues at coordinate 154,739 of NZ_VJNV01000035.1, forward strand.
GATTTAAGCCCCTTTACTAAACAATGTAATTTTGATTGCGTGTATTGTGAGCTAAGCCCTAAAAAGCCTATGATTGCACAAAATCAAGTAGTAGAAGTAGATGAAATTTTAAAACAAATCAATGATACCTTAAAAAGTGGAGTAGAATTTGATTTTTTAACCCTAACTGCAAATGGAGAACCAAGCCTTTATCCACATTTAAAAGAGTTAATTCTATCCTTAAAAAAAAGCTTAAAGAATAAAAAAATTTTAATATTAAGTAATGGAACAGCTGTTTTAGATGAGAATAAATTTAATACCTTGCTTTTATTTGACGTGGTTAAATTTAGCCTTGATAGCGCAATACAAAAAACTTTTTATAGGATTGATAGGGCGTTAAAAGAGATAAATTTAGAACTTTTAATAAAAAAAATGGCTGATTTTCAAAGAACTTTCAAAGGCGAGTTAGTAATGGAAATTTTAGTAGTTAAGGGCTTAAATGATAATGAAAAAGAATTTTTAGCTCTCAATAAAGCCCTAGCAAAAATAAAGCCTTTAAGGGTTGATATAAGTTCAATTGATAGGCCTCCAGCTTATGCAGTAAAGAGGGTTAGTGAAGAAAGATTAAACGAATTAGCCACCCTTATAAACTCAGTGCCTGTTTTAATAGCAAAAAGAACTTATAATAAACAAAGCCTTGAATTTAGTAAGGAAGAATTGCTTAAATCCTTACACTTAAGACCACAAAGCGAACTTGATATAAATGCCCTTTTTAGCGATAAATCAAAACAAAATTTAGAACTTTTAATAAAAGAAGAAAAAATAAAAATTTTAGATTTAGCCGGGATTAAATTTTATAAGGCATAAAAATTTAAGGCACAATTAAATCACTTCTACACTCAATAATAGTTTTTACATTGCCTCTTGGATTAAAATCCCCTACTACCTTAATCCATTTTGGTTTTAATTTATTTTTCAATGTTTCATAAATTTCATTTATACTAGCCTCGTGGCTTATGTGTTTGTTTAAAAAAGAATTTATATAAAGCTTTAAGGCCTTTAACTCAACTACTAATTTATCTGGCATATATTCTAAATAAATAGTAGCAAAATCAGGGTAACCACTTCTTGGACATAAACAAGAAAACTCAGGCAGGGTAATTTTAATCAAATAATCGCTTTTCATGTCACTTGGCCAGGTTTCTAAATCCTTATCAACATTAAATTCTTTAATCTCTTTTTCACCATATCTCATAACTATCCTTTTTTAACGCCTTCTAATAAATTTTTAAGTATTAATTTTCCTATTTCAACGCCTGGCTGGTCATAGGTATTAATGCCAAGCATTATTCCACAAAGTGAAGTAAAAAGTTCATAATAATACATTAAATACCCACAATGCCACGCATCAAGCCTTTCAAGTTCTATAACATCCACGCTTAAATTTTCAGCTATTAAGGCATGCATAGTAGCATCACATTGGGCATTTAATAAATCATGCAAACTTACATTATTGCTTAAAGAATCTAAAAATTTAAAGCAAATATTAGGAATATGTAAGGATTTTGTAGAATCTTTAATCTTTAAAAAGGTTATAGTTTTATTTTTTGGTCCATCCATTATGAGCTGTAAAAAACTATGCTGGTCCCTTGCCCCTATTAATGCAATAGGCGTTAAACCTATCCTTTTATAGCCTTGCTTTTTACCAAGACTTTCAGCAATAAGCTGTATATACCACTCATTAAAGCCCTTAAAGGCATCACTATAACTAAATAATACATTGATATTTGCGTTTTTATGCGTACAATAATGATAAGCTTTTTGTAACAGCTCATCTTTTTTATGCTTAAAAAAATCTTCAAAACAAGCCTTAGCTCCTTGCAAAAGACTATTTGCATTATAGCCACAAAAACAAAGTGGCACAATCCCAACAGCTGAAAGTATGCTAAAACGACCCCCTACATTATTTGGGATAAAAAAGCATTTAATGCCTAAATTCTCGCTTTCTTTGTGTAGTTTTGAATTTATATCTGTGATAAAGACAAAGTATTTATGAAAATCTACTTCTTTTATATTAAAATGTGCGATAATTAATTTAAAAAGTGAAATAACCTCTATGGTAGAACCTGTCTTTGAAGTGATTAAAAAAAGGCTATTTTCAAGGCTAATTTGTTTTATGATCTCTAAAAAAGAATGAGAAGAGGTATTATCAAGTATAAAAAGTTTTCTATCATTTTGCTTTTCATCAAAAAGCATATCTCTTAAAGCCTTTACACCACAGCTAGAACCACCCATTCCAACTAAAACTATGTTTTTAATATGTTCTTTACCTTTGATAAATTCTAAGCTTTCATTAACTAAAATTTGACTTGTATCTGTTAAATGATAATACCCCACCTCCCCACTTTTTAACTCATCATTTATGCGACTTGCATAAGCACTTATTGTACTTAGTGGAAAATTATCAAAATAAAGGGTATTTTTAAACATTTTTTTTGTAAAAATAATTAGTAGCTTCTACAAAGCCATCAAGGCTTCCACAATCAAAACGTTTTCCTTGAAATTTATAAGCTAAAACCATGCCATTAGTAGCCTGTGCTAAAAGTGCGTCAGTTAGTTGAATTTCTCCACCCTTACCAGCTTTAGTATTTTCTAAAATTCCAAAGATATCAGGGGTTAAGATATAACGACCTATGATTGCAAGATTGCTTGGGGCTTCTTCAATGCTTGGCTTTTCAATCATAGAATTTACCATTATTAAATTTTCTTCTACCTCGTTTCCACTAATGATTCCATAGTTTCCAACTTGGTCCTTTTCAATCTCCATAACAGCTACTATCGTACAACGATATTTTTCAAAAATTTTAACCATTTGCCCCATTACACCCACACCTTCTTCATTAACGCATAAATCATCAGCCAAAACAACCCCAAAGGCCTCGTCTCCTACTAGAATTTTGCCCTTTAAAACAGCATCTCCTAAGCCTTTCATCTCATTTTGTCTAGTAAAGGTAAAAGAACAACGATTAATAAGAGTGCGAATTTCACTTAATAAATATTCTTTTTTAGTGCCTGAAATTTGGTGTTCTAACTCATAAGATATATCAAAATAATCCTCTAATGCTCTTTTGCCTCGCCCCGTAATAAAACCCATATTATCCATACCAGCTTCTAAGGCCTCGTCAACTCCATAGTGGATTAAAGGCTTTGTTAAAATAGGTAACATTTCCTTAGGTAGTGCTTTTGTTGCTGGTAAAAAGCGAGTTCCATAACCAGCAGCTGGAAAAATGCAAGTTTTAAGCATAATTTATCCTTATGAAAAATCTTTAAAAATTATAACAAATTTAAATCAATGTTTTATTTTCTTTGAAAAGATATTTATAAAGTAAATTGCTAAAATGGCAAAAAAACAACCTATTATAGTGCTTGTGCTTGGCACCTCATTAAGCACTATAAAGCTAATTAATAAAGCACTTATAGGCGTGATTAAAACAAAGGAATTTGCCTTTTTTGAACCAAGTTTATGAACGCCATAATAATAAATACTAGTACCAATTATAGTAGATAAAAAAGCCAAAGTAAACATAGCTAGCCAAAATTTAAAATCATAAGAAAAAATTTCATAGCTTTGTACTTTAAATAAAAGTGGACTAAAAATCAAAAAAGAAATGAGATTAACATAAAAATTTACACTTAAAGCGTTAGTACTGTTTGTTTTGTAAGTTAAAATTGTCCCACCTGACCAAATTAAGGCACAACATAAAAAAAGCATATTAAAGGGACCAAAAAGCTCGTTGAATTTGCTAATATCAAATAAAAAAAGCCCTGATATCAAGCCAAGGCAAAGTCCAAAAATTTCACTTTTTTTAAGTTCTATTTTTTCCTTTTTGATAAGCTTTACATGAAAGATAAAAAATAAATAAGAAAAAATAGGAATCATGGTATTTACAATCACTCCACCCCTACCAGATGCCCCGTAATTTAAGGCTGTAAAAAGCAATAAAACATAAAGGCTATTAAAAATTCCAGCCAAAAGAACCCATTTAAAAATATGTCTATCTATGCGAAGTTTAATTTTAAAAATAAATGCTAAAAAAATACTGCCTATAAAAACAAAGAAAAATCTCCATAAGGTAACTATATCAGCACTTGTATAGGATATTAAAATCTTAGAACTAGCCCAAGAACTACCCCATAAAAACATAGCCAAAACAAGCAAGAAAAAAAGTGTGTATTCTTTCATTTTTATACTTAATCTTAAAATTTAAGCTAGAATAATAGCAAAAATTTAATCATTCTTAATAAAAATTTATTAAAGGATAAAAAATATCTTTTAATATAAACTTATTTTAATATTTTTTCTATATCATTTTAAAATTAAAAAAAAGGTAAAAATTATGGAATTATTACAAATTTTAAAGTCTTGTGAGCTAAAGGCAACGCCTCAACGTCTTTGCGTTTTAAAGATTTTAAAAAGGCACGAACACCCAAATATAGATGAACTTTATAGTGAGATTAAAAAAGAGTATCCGTCTATTTCCTTAGCCACTGTTTATAAAAATCTTAATACCCTGCAAGAACAAGGCTTAGTAGTTGAGATAAATGTAGCCAATCAAAAAACTTGCTATGATATTTATGAAGAAAAGCACATACATATCATTTGCCAAAGTTGTGGGCATATTAGCGATATGAGTTTTGAAGAGGCTCAACTTGATGCTTATCAAGAAAAATTAGAGAAAAAAATAGGAAATTTTATAGAACACTTAGGACTTTGTGCCTATGTGAAAACTTGCAAAAAATGTCAATAAGCTTTAAGGAAAAAAGGTTAAAATAACGCAATTTATTTTAGGTTATTTTAATGGTTTATGAAATTCAAAAGATTTTTTTGCTTAATGATTTTTCTTTGATTACAAATTTAAATAAAGATGGAATTAACTTTAAAACTTGTAATATTAACTTTTTTTATACAAAAATTTCTAAAAATGAAAGTTTGAAATTTTACAAGATTGATGATAAATACTTTAAAAAACATATCTTTGAAGGCGATTTTTTAGAAGAAGAAAGAAACCAAATAACAAAAAAGGAATTTAAAGACGCTAAGAAAAATGCTCTTACAAAGCCTTTAAATAAAATAAGCTATATGTTTAATTTTTGTTCTTTTAAGGCTTTTATTGAAGTTTATGAGAGTTTAAATCTTTGTTTATTGCGTGTATTTTTTTCAAATTTAAAGGATAGTGAAAATTTTAGTTTGCCTAGTGAATTTAAGGCAAAAAAGAAATTAAGCTTAAATGAGTTTTGTTCTAAAAAATTAAGCTTATATGGAAATGAGTTTATAGACTTTGACATAGACAAATGCTTTAAAATAATAGAAAAAAATCAAAATTTCACCCTAAATTTTCCAAGTTCAATTAAGGCCTTTGATGGTTTTAGAATCTTTTTATTTTACCTTTTTAAAAAGCTTAAATTTTTTTGGAGTACTTCTTTGCAAGAAAAAAAAGAAGAAGATTTTGCAAATTTGCAATTATACGCAAAGAAGCTTTTTATCGTTCTTTCAAGCTTTGATGATATCTTTGATAAAAGATTAAGTCAAAACTTAGCACTTAAATTTAAAGACCTAGCTCAAAAAACAAAAAGCATTTTAAATCAAAATGAAAAAAAAGAAGAGGCCCTGCTTTTTTTGCTAAGTTCTGATAATTTAAATGACTTATTTAGTGATTTTGATACCTTTATAAAAGAGGGTTTGTTTTACGAGGGACAAAAAAAGGATTATTTTTTTAAGAATTTAATAGCCTTGCAAATTCGTAAAAAATTGATTATTTTCAAAAAGACCCTTAAGGATGATATAAATTTTGACCTAGAATTTAAATATAGTGAGTTAAAAATTTTACTTGAATTTTTTGCTTATTTTTTTGATTTAAAAAGTTTAAATAAACTGCATAAAAAATATTTTTCAAAAAGTATGAAAAAATTTTTAAATAAAATGCAAACTAGGCAAGATAAGTTTTTTACTCTCATTAGCAAAACAAATAAATATTTAAGAATTTACAAGGGACTTTAATGCAAAAGCAAGATAAAATCATACAAATGTTTAATCAAATCGCACCGACTTATGATAAAGCAAATAGAATTTTAAGTTTTGGCATTGATATAAGTTGGAGAAAAAAGGCTTGTAATAGGGTCTTAAAATTATATGAAAAAGATGATTTACATATCATAGATGTAGCCTGTGGAACGGGGGATATGATAGCCATTTGGCAAGAAAGTGTAAAAAAATTAGGTAAAAAAATAAGTTCTTTACGTGGAGTTGACCCAAGTAGTGCTATGTTAAGTGTTGCAAGTAAAAAATTTGAAGATATAGAATTTATCGAGGCTATGGCACAAAATTTACCTTTAAAAAGCGAAAGTGCTGATATTATGAGTATAAGCTATGGAATTCGCAATGTTGTAGATAGAAAAGAGGCCTTAACTGAATTTGCCAGGGTTTTATCAAAAAATGGAATTTTTTTAGTATTAGAGTTTACAAAACGCGAAAAGGGTGGCTTTATAGCTATGTGTAGGGACTTTTATCTAAAAAATATTTTGCCAAATTTAGGTGCTTTTATAAGTAAAAATAAAAATGCTTATGAATATTTGCCAAATTCCATTGATGAATTTTTAAGTGAAAATGAATTTATCGAAGAACTTAAATCAATAGGCTTTGAAATTTTAGAAACTAAAAATTTTAGTTTTGGCATAAGTTCTATGTTTATAGCGAGAAAAAAATGACAGTTAGTGAGCTTAATCAAAGGGCAAAAAGCTACTTAGAATCAAATTTTAATAACATAAATTTACAAGGCGAGGTTTCTAAGTTTACAATCCATTCTTCAAATCACTGGTATTTTACCTTAAAAGATAAAGAATCTAGCATTAGTTGCGTAATGTTTAGTTCTCTTAATTATAAAATGGATTTTGTACCTAGTATTGGTGAGTTATTAGAACTTAATGGAAAATTGAGTGTTTATCCAGCAAGTGGAACCTATCAATTTGTAGTTTCACATATACAAAAGGCGGGCAATGGCGAGTTAGAGGCTCGTTTTTTAGCCCTTAAAAAAAGATTAGAAAAAGAAGGGCTTTTTGAGAAAAAACAAGCCTTGCCAAAATTTCCAAAAAGCATAGGAATAATTACTTCAAAGACCTCGGCAGCATTGCAAGATATGTTAAAAATCATAAGGCAAAAAAATAATTTTTTATCAAAAATTTATATTTTTAACTCCCTAACTCAAGGAAACGAGGCCCCAAATTCTTTGATAAAAGCACTTCAAAAGGCTGATAATTTTAATCTTGATTTAATCATTATAGCAAGAGGAGGAGGTAGCAGGGAAGACTTATTTTGCTTTAATGATGAAACTTTGGCTAGAGAAATTTTTAAGGCTAAAACACCTATAATTTCAGCTATTGGGCATGAGATTGACTATGTGATTAGCGATTTTGTAGCTGATTATAGGTCACCAACTCCAAGTGCTGCTATAAATGTGGCAATTACTTCAAGGGATGACTTAGAACAAGGCTTAGATTTAATGTATAATAATTTAGACAATGTTTTTAAAATTTTCATTAAAAAAAGAGAAAGTGAACTTGCAAATTTATGGAAATTTTTCAAGGTTAATTCTTTGCCAAAGAGTATACAAGCACAATTAAACTACAATGAAAATTTATTTAAACAAATGAAATGTGCAATAAATAACAAGCTTAAACAAACAGAATTTAAACTTGAAAGCTTAGAAAATGCCTTTTTGCAATATGAAAGCTTTTTTAAAAAAAGCAAGGATTTAATATCCATTACAAAAAATGGCAAGGTGCTAAATTTAAGTAAGTTAAAAACAGGCGATGAGATAGAACTTCACTCACAAAATGAGCATAAAAAGGCTAAAATTTTATAAGGAGAAAAGATGAGAAAAATTAATTTTAGTGCAGGTCCTTCTACCCTGCCAGTTAGCATTTTAAAACAGGCACAAGAAGAATTATTTGATTATCAAAAACAAGGTTTTTCTATAATGGAGATTAGCCATAGGACAAAAATCTTTGAAGAGGTGCATTTTAGTGCTATGCATGGGGCTAAAAAATTATATGGCTTGGGAGATGATTATGAAGTGCTTTTCATACAAGGAGGTGCTAGTTTACAATTTGCCATGGTGCCTATGAATTTAGCAAATAATGGCGTGTGTGAGTATGCAAACACTGGCATTTGGACTAAAAAGGCCTTAAAAGAAGCAAGTATTTTAAATATAAATCACAATATAGTAGCAAGTAGCGAAAATGAAAACTTTAGCTATATCCCTGAGATTAAATTTAGCGATAATGCTGATTATGCTTATATTTGTTCAAATAACACTATATATGGTACCCAGTATAAAAACTTGCCTCAAACAAAGGCTCCCTTAATCATAGATGCATCAAGTGACTTTTTCTCAAAAAAACTTGATTTTAAAAATATCGGTCTTTTATATGGAGGGGTGCAAAAAAACGCTGGAATTTCTGGCCTTGCTTGCGTTATCATTAGAAAGGATATGATTAAAAGATGTAAAAATAAAAATATACCAAGCATGTTAAAATACTCAACTTATAGCGAAAATCAATCCTTATTTAATACCCCGCCAACCTTTGCTATTTATATGTTTAATCTTGAAATGAAGTGGCTTTTATCAATAGGTGGACTTGATAAGATTAATAAAATCAACGAAGAAAAGGCTAAAATGCTTTATGATTGCATAGATGAAAGTAATGGCTTTTATAAGGGTCATGCTAGAAAAGATAGTAGGTCTTTAATGAATGTTAGCTTTAATATACCAGAAAATAAAGACTTAGAGGCAATCTTTGTAAAAGAAGCAGAATATAATAACATGATAGGATTAAAAGGACATAGACTGCTTGGTGGCATTAGGGCTAGTATTTACAATGCCTTAACCTTGCAAGATGTAAAAACACTATGCGAATTTATGAAAGAATTTGCTAAAAAGGCTTAAAAATGAAAGCTGTTTTAACTACCTTGCTAGAAGAAAAAAAGCTTTTTATAAAAAATTGTTTGTATGATTATACACAGGTAAATTTTACCTATCATTCTAATAAGATTGAGGGTTGTCAGCTTGATTTTTATCAGGTGGCTGAGCTTTTTGATAAGGATTTTTTTACTAGTGATAATGCCCAGATTATTAAATTAAACGATATTTTTGAAACTATTAATCACTTTAAAGCCTTTGATTTTATACTAGATAATATCACAAATAATCTAAGCATTGAATTTATAAAAGAACTTCATTTTATAATAAAGCAAAATTGCTACAATGCAAAGGTTATAGGTGATTTTAAGCAGTGCGAAAATATAATGGGAAATATTAGAACCACCCCTGTAAAACTCGTACAAGCCGAGCTTGAAAAGCTTTTAGATGAGTATAATAAAAAGCAAATAGACTTAAATGGTATAATAGATTTTCATTATAAATTCGAACGCGTACACCCCTTTGAAGATGGCAATGGCAGGGTAGGACGTTTGTTAATGTTTAAAGAATGTCTAAAAAATAATATCATGCCCTTTATTATAAAAGATGAGATTAAAACGCTTTATTATAGGGGTTTAAGCGAGTATATTAATAATAAAAATTTTTTAAGACAAACTTGTTTATCTTGTCAAAATGATTATAAGATTATTTTTAAAGAATTTGAGATTATAGAGTAATTAAGTAATAAAACCATTTTTTAGCTTTGAAAATATATTTCTTTATAATGATAATGTTTTAAATAAAAATCTTATATCGCCAAATTTGCTTGATTTAATCATTACCTCCCCACCTTATAATGTAGGCATTGAATATGGCTTAGATGATGATACAAAGGATTATAATGCTTATTTAAAATGGTCTTGCAAGTGGATTAAAAATTGTTATTTTTGGTTAAAAAGTGGTGGTAGATTTTGCCTCAATATACCCCTTGATAAAAATAAAGGAGGCCAGCAAAGCGTGGAAGCTGACCTTACTCAAATTGCTAAAAAAATAGGTTTTAAATATCATAGTAGCATTATTTGGAACGAAGGAAACATTTCAAGGCGTACGGCTTGGGGAAGTTGGCTAAATGCTAGTGCACCTGATGTTATAGCACCTGTAGAACTTATAGTTGTACTTTACAAAGATGAATGGAAAAAGCAAAATAAGGGGATAAGTACTATAACAAAGGATGAATTTATGGCTTGGACAAATGGCTTATGGTGTTTTAATGGAGAATCTAAAAAACGTATAGGACACCCAGCACCCTTTCCAAGAGAACTTCCAAAAAGGTGCATAAAGCTTTTTTTCATACAAGAATGATTTAGTATGCGACCCATTTAGTGGAAGTGGTACTACAATGATAGAAGCCTATAATAACGATAGGAAATTTATAGGAATTGAACTTGATGAGAAGTGTTGCAAGTTATCTAAGCAAAGATTTGAAAATTCTATGCAAATAATTAAATAAAAATGTCTCAACTTGATTTAATAATGGAATTTTTTAAAAACAACCCAAATAAAAATTTGCATACCCTAGAAGTAGTTGATTGGGTTAATAAAGAGTGGTTAAAACGAACCGGTAAAATTTTTCGCGACCCTGATAGAGGAATTAGGAGTTTATATCAAAAGGGATATTTAAAAAAGATTGATAAGGGAATTTATAGGTATGACCCAAATTCTATAAATTTGCGTAATGATTTAAAAGATTTTAGCCCAAAACTTAAAAAACAAATTTTAGAACTAGATAATTATAAATGCATGGTTTGTGGAATGAGCATAAAAGAAGGGGTAGAACTTCAAGTAGCCTACATTAAAGCTAAGGATTTAGGTGGCACAACGCTACTAGAAAATGGGCAAACACTTTATTCAAAACATAATTTTTTAAAGAAAAATTACAAACAAACAGAACTTGGCAAAAAAATATTTATAAGAATGTTAAAAAATGCTAAAAAAGCAGGACATAACAAACTTATAGCTTTTTTAGAAGACATTTTAAAGGTTTATGAAAAACATAATATTGATACACACATTTCAAGCTAAAACTCAAATTTTTGAATTTCTAAGCCCTTATGAAGTTCGGCTTTAATGTGAGTTAGATAAAAAACAGCAAAATTTATATCTTTTGGGTCTTTAAAGCGAGTTTTATTTTGATTGATAAATTCTTGTTTTAAGCTTAAATCATCGCTAAATTTAATCTTAGCATGAAGTCTAAGCCATGTAAAATCCTTAGCGCAAACACAAATACATATAAAGGGATTTTGACAAAGTTGTTCATGCATTGCCTTATTTTTATTCATACAATAACAAAGCTTATTTTTTATTAATAAAAAACTCCCAATAGGTCTTGAAATAGGTTTTTTATCACTACTAGTACTTAGAATTTGGATAGGATTTTCTTTTAAAAACGAAGTAATTATTTCCAATGAATTCATTTAATCTATGCCTTGATTTTTCATAAAAAATAAATTATCCAAAAGCCTTGACTCATCGCCCTTGCCCTTGCTTTTATAAAAACGAATATCCTTGCTTATGTATTTTTGATTAACCCAGCCTCCAAAATCGTGAGGATAAAGGTATTTTTGCTTTTGAGGGCTATTATTATCAAGATAGGCTGGAATTTCAAGTGCTTTATTGTTTTTTACAAAATTTAAGGCCTCATCAATTCCCATATAACTTGAATTTGATTTTATAGCACTTGCAAGATAAACCACGCATTGACCTAGTAATATTCTAGCCTCTGGATAGCCTATATTTTTTACGCCTATTAGGGTATTAATGGCTAAATTTAAAGCGTTTGTATCTGCGTTTCCTATGTCTTCACTTGCAAAAATTACCAAACGTCTAGCTATAAAATCAGCACTTTCCCCATCATTTATAAGTCTAGCCAAATAATACAAACTCGCATCAACATCACTTCCTCTCATGCTTTTAATGAGAGCTGATATTAAAATATAATGCGTATCCTTACTTGAAACACCCTCGCTTTGCATAGTAGGACGCAATCTTTTAAGATTTGCAAGGCTTATGTGCCTGTCATCAAAAACTAGCACAAATTCAAGCAAATTCAATACAGCCCTTGCATCTGCACTCTTTAATAAAAATTCCCTTGCATCTTCATCCATGCTAAAATTTAATTTATTTTGTACCCTTAAAAGTAGTTTTTCTAAATGCGTATAATTTAAGGGCTTAAATTCAAAAAGCATACTCCTACTTCTTATGCCTGAACTTAGCACAAAATAAGGATTTTCCGTACTTGCCCCTATGATAATGAAGCGATAATTTTCCATAGGGATTAAAAGCATTTCTTGTTGAGTTTTGCTAAGTCTGTGAATTTCATCTATGAAAATTAAGGGCTTATAAAGGCTTTCGCTATAACGATTTATGATAGTTCTTAGGCTTTCAAGCTTAAAATTTCCTCCATCAAATTCGTAAAAATCAAGCCCAAAGGCATTAGCGACAACTCTAGCAAAGGTAGTTTTTCCACAACCTGCAGGACCAAAAAAAATGCTATGAGGAAGTTTTTTCATATCAATAAATTTTTCAAAAACCTCAACCAAGCTTTCCTGTCCTAAAATTTCATCTAAATTTTTAGGTCTAAATTCAAGGGCTAAACTTGTCACCTTTTGCCTTTAACTAATAAAACCACTCGCTATAACCTTATCTTTATCATAAAATACTGCCATTTGACCACTTGCTAAACCATAAAGTGCTTCTTTTAACTCTATCTTAGCTCTTAAATTCTCATCAACGCTAACCACACAAGGAACGCTTTTTGAACGATATCTAATCTTAACTTCGCACTCAAAATCCTTTAAAGGCGTAAAAAGATTAATACTTTCAAGTATGAAATTTTCTATCTTTAATTCTTCTTTATTGCCTACTATAAGTTCGTTTTTATGTGGATTTATTTTAAGCACGAAATGAGGTTCGTGTGCCCCTTTTACTTCAAAACCCCTTCTTTTTCCTATAGTATAGTGCATATAACCTTCATGCTTTCCTATAATCTCGCCCTTTGAATTTAAAACCTTACCAGGAATTTTAGTATCCATAAACTCATCCAAAACCTTTACATAGCTATCTTCAACAAAGCAAATTTCAGAACTTTCCTTTTGAGTAGCAAAACTTTTTAATATCTCAATACCAGCTGCAAATTTTTTAACCTCTTCTTTTTTTAATTCACCAAGTGGAAAAATAAGGCTTTCAAGGGCTTCTTTTTGAGCATTTGCTAAAAAATAGCTTTGGTCCTTGCTTTCATCAAAGGCAGTTTTAATAAAGCCATCTTCAATCCTTGCATAATGCCCTGTAGCTAGTTTATCACAACCTAGACTTTTTGCAAATTCCAAAAGCTTTCCAAGCTTTATAAAACGATTGCATAAGGCACAAGGATTAGGCGTTTTGCCCTCTTTATAGGTATTTACAAAGGGCATGTAGACTAGTTCTTTAAAATCATCTTGCAAATCTAATACATGATAAGGAATTTGTAAATAAGAAGCTACTTTTTGAACCTTTTGTATATTTTCTTCGTGATAATTTGGCTTGCCGTGCAATCTCATATAACAGCCTATTACTTCATGTCCTGCATTTTTAAGTTTATAAGCACTCACAGAACTATCCACACCACCGCTCATAGCGACTAGAATTTTCATAATTTTTCCTTTAAAGTTTTTATTATAAAATCTAAGTCGTCAGTGATTTCATACTTTAACTCGTCTCCTTTTGAGATAGTATTTAGTTTAAGTAAAGAATTCCTGACAAACGCGTCAAAGCCTTGCCAAAATTCTTTCCCAACTAAGAAAATAGGAACATCTTTTTTGAAATTTAACTGCTTTAAAGTTAGAATTTCGCATAATTCATCAAGTGTTCCAAAGCCACCGGGAAAAATCACAAAAGCGAGACTCTTTTCGATAAGAGCCATTTTGCGAATGGTTAGGCTTTTAAAAATCATATTATATTCTAAAAAGTTATTAGAATGTTGTTCGTGGGGTAAAATTATATTAAAACCAGCAGAAAGGGTTTTATCTTTGTGATTATCCCTAGAATTTGCACCCTCGTTTGCAGCTTGCATAATGCCACCACCCCCACCACTAATAATGCAAACTCCAAGCTCAGCCAAAGCTTTTGCAAGTTCTTTTGATTTAATATAATAAATATTATCCTTTGATAATCTTGCAGAACCAAAAAAAGTAACGGCTTTTGAAAATTTAGGAATTTCTTTGAATTTATCAATATCCGCGTAAAATTCCCTCATCTTAGCTGTTCAAGCCTTTCTTTTTTGCTACCTATTTCTGTGATTTGAACGCCAAAGTTTCCATCGACTATAACAACCTCGCCATAGGCTATTCTTTTGTCTCCTATTAAAATTTCTAAAGGATCGTTTGCAAGTTGATTTAATTCCACAACTGAACCTATATCCATTGTTAGCACATCTTTTAAAAGCATTTTTTTATTGCCTATGCGAACGCGAACTGGCAAACGAACATCCATAATAAGCCCGATATTTCTTAACTCTTCGCTTATATTTATGCCCTTATCGCCATTTTTATCGCTATGTGCACTATTTTCTTCCTGGATATTATTAATAATATTATAAAGTTTTTGGTCAACCGTTAAAGAAAGCTGTTCGTTTAAATCTTCTACCTTTACATCAAAAAAATATAATTTTATATAATCTTTTAAATCAGGCTGTTCTTCTATAAAAGAACATTCAATCAATTCAAATTCAAGCTTAGGAATATCTTTTTGTGCACCAACTGAGGTAGTAAAGGCTGAGATTATATTTTGAAAAACTTCCTTAGCTGCATCCATCTCATCAGCCCCAAGTTTGTCATTTTTAGTTATTTCTTCTTCGCCCATCATCCATTCACCTATAGCACTCATTAAAACAGCACCTGCTAAAATAGTCATTTTGCCCTTAGGTTTTACATTAAAACTAGCCCTTACAAGAGGTGGTTTTAAAGTATCTTGCGATGATACATCAAATTCTTTATAATCACTAAATTCAGCCGATTTTCCGGTCAATCCCTCAATAGTACTAGTACATTCATTTGTAAATAATGTTAAAAAATCACTTGTCATATTTCTTCTTCCTCGCTTTCATCAACTTCGTTATATCCACTTGCCTTAGCCCTTCTTTCTTCTTCGTATTGTTCAAGGATTTCTTTAATCTCATCTTTGTCAGTACGTATTAATTCTATAATCTTAATAGTCTTTCTAAAACGATGAAGTCCAATTTGTGCTAAGAAAACATCCTTTTTATCGATACTTACAATGGCCTTATCATCAGCTTGTCTATCAAGCCTTAAAATATCTCCTTGTTGCAATTCTAAAAATTCATTTACATTTATTATAGTCTTGCCTAAAATAACCTCATAAATGATTTCTGCACGACCGATTAATGTTTTTAATTCTTTATTTCTTGATTTTTTAGCCGAGGTTTCACCCATCATAATATCGCGATTTGCCAAACGACTTAAAATACTTTCTAAGTGCACGACAGGATAGCAAATATTAACCATACCACTTGAATTTCCTATGATAATCTCCATAACAACCATTATAATAATTTCGTTTTGTGATACGATTTGAACAACATTTGGACTTGATTCTTTTGCCTCTATACTTGGATAAATTTCAGTTACGGTTGACCAACTTTCCTTTAATCTTTGCATAACTATACGCAAGATACTATCTAATAAATTTAACTCAATATCAGTAAGTTCTCTAGATGCCTCGTAACTATCACCCTGTCCTCCTAAAAGCCTATCTATCATAGGAAAGGCTATACTTGGATTTATTTCTAAAACACAGTTTCCATCAAGAGGTTTTATAGAAAAAACATTGAAGCTTGTAGGGCTTGGCAAGGACATAAGAAATTCACCATAGGTCATTTGGTCCACAGAATGTAATTTTGTCTCAACTATACTTCTCATCATAGATGAAATTTGAGAAGCTAGATTTCTTGCCAATTTATCGTGTATACCCTTAATCGTTCTAAGCTGTTCTTTTGAAACCCTATTTGGACGTTTAAAATCATATACTACTATATTTCTGGCATCTTTTTCTTCTTTTGAAGCAACGGGCGTGTCAGAATTATCATCGACAACCTCAAGTAGGGCGTCAATTTCTTCTTGGGAGAGTATTTCTGCCATTAGGACAACCTTTCTCTAAGCTTTTTAAGAAGTTTTTTATGAATTTGTGAAATTCTACTTTCACTTATCTCTAAAATTTCACTTATCTCTTTAAGATTAAGCTCCTCATAATAATAAAGCTGAATAATTAACTTATCTCTTTCTTTTAAATCATCTAAAACTTCATTTATCTTATCTATAAGCTCTTCTTTTTCTATCTTTTCTAAAGTATCATCTTCATTATAAAGTTCCATTTGTTCATCAATAGGCAAGGTATAGCTAATCGCATGGGCTGTTCTTACCTCTTTAATCTTATCAAGTTCTAAGTCTAGCTTTTTAGCTAAATACTCATCATCGGGCTCACATTCATGTTCTTGGTAATACTCATTTATTAAATTATCAATATCCTTTATAATCTTTCTATTATTTCTACTCATTACATCAAGGCTACGCAAATAATCAAGCATAGAACCATTAACCCTTTTTCTTGCAAAACCCCAAAAATTATCATTTTGTTCTTTATCATAACGTCTCGATAATTTTATCATTTCCTCAACACCCACGCTTATTAAATCATTAACATCTATGTTTGATGGCAAACGTTCTTTTAAACGAAAGGCCATAGCCCTAAGGGCTGGCATATAAGCTAAAACAAGGTCATCTTGCTGCTTTTTAATGATTTGTGTATAAGGATTATGAGGCGTTTCGTTTTGCATTCTTCCTTCTTTCCCTAAGCTCATTTTTCTTTAATTCTTCACGTTCTTCGTTTAATTTTTCTAAGATTATATCCATTCTTTTTTCGCGTAAAACTAGGTCATTTATAATAGAATTATTTGTCTTTTCATAATCATGCTTATCAAAAATACGTCCACTTATCCTCTTCATATCCACAAAATTCATAATAGAAATATGAACAAAGACATAAAACATAAAGGTTATAAACAAGGTAAACATTAAAATATCAAAGGCATCATCAAGACTTGCAACACTAAAAATAATGCCTACAAAAAAGCCACAAGCTGTAAAAAATGCTACATAATTTTCTGGTCTCATACACACTTCTTTTATTAAAATCTCTCTATAATTTTTCTAAAAAAGCTAGAAAAACTACGAGACTGCGTATTATCAAGCACTTTCTGTTCCAATCTATACAAAAGCCTAGAAGTTAGGGCTTTTAACTCATCGCTTGAAGCTGTATTTTCATCGCTAAATAGGGTTCTTTTTTTAATGCTTAAACTTACTTCCTTTGACGCACTTAAAAAACCTAAAAATTCTAAATTTAAAGGATTTTTAATATTAGCATCGGCTACTTTTTTGATATTTTCAAATACCTTTAAGGCCTCTGTTTCATTTTTAACCACATTAAAAATCATTAATAAATTTTCCTTTGTCTTTGAAGTGGTTTTAATGGTCGCATAAGCATCGGTAATAGCAGCAGGGTCAGGCACCGTTACAACCACGACCTCATCAGACATTTCTAAGAAATTTAAGATATTTCCTCCTATTCCAGCCCCTGTATCTATGATTAAAAAATCAAGTTCATCTAAAACACTTGCTTGATTTAAGAATCTTTCATAAATATTTTTATCATTGTATTTTAAAATTTCATCTCCACTTTCACCGGGAATTAACCATAAATTTGGCCTTACTTCTATTAAAATATCCCCAAGTGAACACTCACCTCTTAACACATGCAAAAGATTTTTGCCTATGCGAACATTTAAGATAACATCTAAATTTGCCAAACCAATATCTGCATCAAATAGTCCTACTTTGTAGCCATTGTTTGCTAAGACATTGCCTAAATTTGCACTAATAGTACTTTTTCCAACCCCACCCTTGCCACTTGTAATAGCGATAAAATGGGTATTTTTAGTATTTTTATTTTTTGACTCACTCATTAAATTTTTTAATCTATTTGCTTGATTGCTCATCTATTTTTCCTTTATGAAAGCCCTCTAAGATACAACGGACCAAAAAATCACTATTGGCTACTTCTATATCATCTGGTACTTCTTGACCTATAGAGAAAAAACTCATAGGAATATTTGTTTCATAAATCAATGAAAAAATATTACCAAAAACCTTTGTTTCATCAAATTTTGTTATAATCAAGGTATCAATACCTAAAAAAGAAAAATTCTTATAAATTTCCATTAAATCTTCATGCTTAGTATTAGCAGAAATCACCAAATTTACATCAATATCTGCATCAGAATGCGTTAAAAATTCCTTTGTTTTTGCAAGTTTTCCTTGGTCATATTGAGAATTTCCTATGGTATCAACTAAAATCACCTCGCAAGAACTTAAACTTTTAATGGCCTCGTCTAAATCTTTTGGTTCTATACTATCAATTATAGGCAGTTTCATCATTTGGGCGTATTGAAAAAGCTGCTCGACTGCTCCTATTCTATAAGTATCAAGGGTTATAATCCCTGTTTTATAACGTTTATCCCCATAAGCATAACGAAAGGCAAGTTTTGCTAAAGTCGTAGTTTTGCCAACCCCTGTTGGACCTACAAGCATCATAATTTTTTGCTTTTTAATCTCACTTTCTACGCGACAAGGCAAGATATTTCTTAAAAGCGAATAAAAATACCTTTGCACCGCATCTTTATTTGTTTTCATGCTTGTTGGCATATTTTCAATGGTAGCTTTCATAATCTCTTCTAAGTGATTTTCAAGCATTCCGCTTTCTTTAGCTTGTTTATAAATACTTGCAAATTCAGGTGGGATTATGAGATTTTTACGCTCCCCTGACTTATCATCCCACATCATATCAACAAGCAAATTCATCTTATCGTTTAGCTTATTTATTTGTTTTTCAAAGCTTTCTATTTTTTTGTTATAATTTGTGCTACTTGCATTTAAATTTGGCTTTTCATATTCATTTGGCAAGGTAGTATTTGTAACCTTACTTATCTCACTGCTTACTTCTGAAAGACGTTCTTTAAAATTGTTTAAATCATCATCTTCTTTATTATTTAATTTATTTTTAAAATTTTCTTGTGCTAAATTTAAATTTGTCTTAGCTCTTTTTGAAAAATCTAAAATAACATCTTCTTGGGTTTTAGGATTTGTGGTACTTGGTTTTGGCATTTTTTTACCCATTTTTTTAAGGTGTGCTTCATAATCTTCTTCTTCAATAGCTACAACTACCTCATAAAGTCCCTTATGACTCATTGTTTTTGGCTTGATTTGCTTATTTGTGATAATCATAGCCGCATCGCCAAATTCCTCTTTTACTCTTGGAATAATCTCTTCGGTATTTTCAACCTCTAAAGTTCTTATGAGTTGTCCCACTTATCTTCCTTCTATAAAGCCCAAAGGCAAAATTACGCTAATTCTTTTATCAGCACATTCGTGAGGTACCTTACAAAAACTATCTTCCCTAACCTTTTTAGAAAAATACAAAAGGTCTAAATCAAGCGTCCTTGGGGCATTTTTAAAAATTCTTTGTCTTTTAAATTTAAATTCATAAAAAAGCAAAATTTTTAAAAATGCCCTAGCGTGTAAACTTGTTTGTAGCAACATTACAGCATTTGTAAAATCCTTTTGAAATTCATATCCAAAGGCTTTATTTATGAGTAATGGAGAAGTCGCCAAAATTCTAAGCCTTCTATCATCCATAAAAAGTCTAAACAAAGCCCTAAAACACTTCTTTTCATCGTTCATATTACTACCAAGTCCTATAAATGCAAAATACTTAAACTTCCTTAAAAATTTACTTTTATAAGGGAAAAAACGCATTTTTTCTATACGTCTTGCCCCCTTTATACACAACATTATTTTGCAGCTTGTTGTTGCAACTTCATTTGTTCTATTTGCTTGCCTATTGTGATAAGTCCAAGCAAGGCTAGATTGTAGCCAAGTGGTCCAAAACCTACAATAGAACCAGCACAAACAGGAGTTATTAAACTCTTATGTCTAAATTCCTCTCTTCTATAAACATTGCTAATATGTACTTCAATGGTCGGTAAATTAACAGCCGCAATGGCATCTCGAATGGCAATTGAAGTATGAGTATAAGCAGCAGGATTTATAATAATGCCATCATAAGTACCTAAACATTCTTGTATTTTATCGACTAATTCTCCTTCAAAATTGCTTTGAAAAAAGTCTATATCTACGCTATTTGTCTTAGCCACTTCTTTTAACTGCTCATGTATGGTTTCCATCTTTATAGGTCCATAAATGCCAACCTCTCTAACGCCTAGCATATTGATATTTGGACCTTGAATTACTAGAATTTTCATAGCTAACCTTTTTAAATTTTTAACTTTAACTTTTTATTATAACATTATTAATATAAATTTTTGCTACAATTTTATTTTTTGAAAGGAAATTCGTGTTTTTAATTTATGCAAAAAATATTTTTGTATGTGATGAAAAATTTACAATTCTTAAAAATCAAGCCTTCGTTTTTGATAAAAAGATTAAAGAATTTGGAAATTTACAAAATTTGCAAAAAAAATACCCAAATGCAAAACTCATTAAAACAAGCAAAAATTCTCTTATCTTACCAGCATTTATCAATCCTCACACGCATTTAGAATTTAGTGCAAATGCCTATGATTTAGCATATGGAGATTTTATTACTTGGCTTAAAAGTGTGATTAAAAGCCGTGTAAGCTTAAATGAAAAGGCAAAAAAAAGGCTTATTTTAAATACCATTAAAAATATGCAAAAAACAGGCACAGCTACAATAGGGGCAATTTCAAGCTTTGGAAGCGATTTAATACCTTGCGTTAAAAGTGGTGCAAGGATAGTATATTTTAATGAAATTTTAGGTTCAAGTGAAAGTGAAAACGAGATAAAAAAAGCAGATTTTTTAAAACGTTTTAATGAAAGCTTAAAATTTAAAAACGACCTTTTCATACCTGCTATATCCTTGCATTCGCCATATTCTACAAATTTAACACTTGCAAAATTTGCCCTAAATTTAGCTAAAACTCACAAAAACTTATTAAGCGTTCATTTCTTAGAAAGTAAGGCTGAAAATGAGTGGCTAAGAAAGGAAAGTGGGGATTTTAAAAAATGGTTTTTAAACTTTAATAAAAACATAAAACCCTTGCATAAAATAGATGATTTTTTAGCCCTTTTTAATGGACAAAGGACCCTATTTACGCATTGTGTTTTTTTAAAAGAATTTGAAAAATTAGATAAACATTTGCATTCAATTACCCATTGTGCTTTTTCTAATCGCCTTTTAAGTCAAAAAAGTCTAAATTTAAAAAGGGTTTTAAAAAGTGGCTTAAATATACACCTTGGCACGGATGGACTTAGTTCAAATATTTCCTTATCAATCCTTGATGAAATGCGTGCAAATTTGCTAATACATAAGGAATTTGAGTTAAAATCCCTTGCAAAAAAGCTTTTATTAATGGCTACTTTGTATCCTGCTAGGGCTTTAAATTTTAATGATTTAGGCTCCTTAGAAATTGGAAAAAGTGCTGATTTTAGCGTATGCGAGGTTGGTGAGTGTGATGAAAAACAACTGCCCTTGCAATTTATATTAAAAACAAAAGAAGTAAAAGATTTATTTATAAGAGGTGAAAAATGCAATCTTTAAAAGGAATTTTTAGTTTTTTAGCAAGTTGTATAAGATACATTAATACTTATTTTAAGACCTTTGTTTTTTTGTTTATCGTTTTACTTATTTTAATGCCAAGCAATAAATCAAACTTAAACCCTGCAAATTTAACAAGACTTGATTTAAAGGGTGCGATTATCGATTCTTCAGTGCTAGTTGAAAATATATATAAGGCAAAAAATGACAATAATATTAAGGGCGTTTTACTCGTTATTGATAGTCCTGGGGGTGCCTTTGGACCTAGCATGGAAATAGCCTTAGCCATTGAAGAACTTAGCAAGGTAAAAAAAGTAGTAGCCTATACAAATGGTACAATGGCTAGTGGAAGTTATTTAGGTGGGGTAAGTGCAAATAAAATTCTAGCAAATCCAGCAAGTTTTATAGGCTCAATAGGCGTGATTATGCAAGGAGCTGACATTAGCGAGTTAGCAAATAAAATAGGCATTAAAGAACAAAGCATTCAAGCAGGGACCTTTAAAAGTGCAGGGACCATTACAAGACCTTGGAAAGATGAAGAAAAAGCTTATTTGCAAGATTTAATCAATCAAAGTTACGAACTTTTTACTGATTTTGTAGCAAATAAAAGAAAATTAAACAAAGAAAATAAGCAAATTTGGGCAGATGCTAGGGTATTTTTAGCAAGTCGTGCAAAGGAACTTGGCTTAATTGATGATTTAACTAGTTATGAAATGGCTAAAAAGCAGTTGCAAGATTTGGCAAATGTTGTAAATCCTATATGGCAAGAAGAAAGTAAATTTGAAAAATTTTTAAATAAAATAAGCGAACAAAGCGTAAGTTTATTTAGCGATTTTATCTTTAAAACACTCATAAATTCAAATAGGGAAGTGGTGTTTTAGGGGATTAAAAATTTACTTGTATTAATCATTGTTTTTTTAAATTCTTTATAATCTTTGCAAGTCTTGTTTTTTGATAAATCCACAAACATTGCTTTATGTTTTAAACTTTGATTTTCATCATTTTTATTAATATAAAATATAACTTTTGTAAAATATAAATATACATCGCTACATGTATCTAAATAATGTCTAACTTTTTTACATCTTTGCATTTTGAACATTGTTTATCAGCTAATTTATCTGCGTAATTATCATTTAAAGCTATATATTCTTTAGAATGAATTTCTTTAAATTCTTCAAATTTTTCCAATGCTAATCTTTCTAATTCATTTTTAGGTTTAAATTCTATATTTTCACTACACGCAGTTAATAGCAAACTAGCATATAAGATAAATTTTAAAACTTTCGCAATACACCTTTATTAAAAAATTTACAAAATTATAGTTTTTTTTAATTACAACTTTAAAAAAATATATTTTTTCAAAAGTTTAAATTTCATTAAAGCATTTTTATGTACGATATCAAGGTTGTTTTGTTTTTTTGTTTCTGTTTTTACAAACTATTTTTTTAATTTTTTTACTCTTTTAAGTTAAGGACGATTAGCTCCAATCGTTCTTTTTTAAAATTTCTCTTCATTTAATTTATGATTTGCTAATTCTTTTGCGTAATCAATGTCGTATTTAATTAAATTATAAAGTTTTATAATAGTAGTAATGCGTCTAAAATATTCCTCTTTTATCTCAGAATACGAAATAAGCGTATCAATGGCATCAAGCCCTGTAAAAATTTGTTTTTTCTCATAAAATTCCAATCTTTTTTTTCTAAAATTCTCGTAAGCAAAATGGCGATTTAAGTTAAGAACATAAGAATCAATGCTATCTTGTATGCTACTAAAAATACGTGCCCCACCCTTTTTTCCGGGCGTTTTTTTGCTAGGTTCAATGGCTTTTTGCGTCCAGGTCCATTCGCCAAAAAGATTATTACCTTCTCTTGCAAAACGACTACTTGCTAAGCCACTTTCTAAAATGGCCTGTGAGATAGCTAAGGACTTAGGCGTAGGGGCGATTTTTATAAGGTATTCATTTATATCAAAAAGATTATTAATTCTATATTTATTTTTCAGTTCTATCAATCTTGCAAGGGCCTTTTTATTGCCTATTCTAAAGCCATTTTTTTCACCCTGACTTAAAAGAGCTTGTACAAATTTTCTTTCTTCTAAAATGTCTTTAAAGGATTTATCAAGCATTTCGTTCATTTTTTCAAAGAAAATCTCTCTTCTTTGATTTAACTCAAGCTTGTAAAAATTCTCTCCAAAGCCGTTTTTTTCTATACTAAAAGCTAGTATAAAAAAACTAATCAAAATAATAATGTGCCTCAAAACAACATTTCACCTTTGCTTTTAAATATACTTCGTTTTTTTCTATCTTACAAAAGGCTAAATCCTCGCTTTTTGGGCTAATTTTAATCTCATCTAAAAGTAAGTTTTTTAACTTTCCTAAATAAAAACAAGCACTCATTCCAGTTCCACAGGCCAAAGTTTCGTTCTCTACCCCTCTTTCAAAGGTCCTAACCTTGATAAAATCTTTATTTATAATTTGTACATAATTTACATTTGCATTATATTTTTGCCTTAAAAATCTCGCATCTTCTTTATTAAATTCATTAATATCATCTACAAAGCAAACTAAATGAGGAACGCCTGTATTGCATCCTTGCCAAATTTTACCCTTAAACTCAAAGCTTTCTTTTATATCCTTAACCTCTCCTAAACTAATCTCAACCATATCTTTTTCAACATTTGCCCTAATAACCCCTGCATCTGTCAAAAAGCTAAGCTTATTTTTACCCTTATTAAAGTGGTGAAAAAAGTGGGCTGCAGCCCTTGCCCCATTTCCACACATTTCTCCCATGCTTCCATCTTTATTATAAAATTGCCATTCAAAGTCGTATTTTTCATGCTTTAAAATGGCTATTAAACCATCACTTCCTATGCCACTATAGCGGTTACAAAGTAAAATTGCTAACTTACTTAAATCTTCTTTTTTTTCTGCGTTAAATATTACAAAATCATTGCCATTTGCATAATATTTATAAAAAATCATAAATCTCCCTTTTTGATTCTTTGTATGAATTTAACACATTCTTCTTGAAAATTTTCATAAGAAGTAGTATTGTAAATTACAAAATCGGCTAATTTTTTCTTTTCTTCTATATCAAGTTGAGAATTTAAACGAATAAGGGCATCTTCTTTGCTTATGTTATCTCTTTTCATAAGCCTTTTTAAAGCTTGTTCTTTTGGGGTGTATATTAAAATACTTTGTCCTAAATTTTTATAAAAATTACTTTCAAAAAACAAAGGAATTTCTATAAAAAAGGGCTTGTTTTTTTTATTTAAAATTTCAATTGCTTCACAAATTTTAGCCCTAATTCTTGGAAACATAAAATTTTCTAATTTCTTTTTTTCATTCTTATCATTAAAGATAACCTGACCTAGTTTTTTTCTATTGATTTTATCATTTTCTAAAAGCTCGTTGTTTAAAAATAAAGCATTAATTTCTTTAGCATTACTATCTAAAATTTCATGGGCAATACTATCAGCACTTAGTGTTTTAAAGCCCATATTTTTAGCAATTTCTAAAAAAGTGCTTTTCCCACAAGCAATACTAGCACTTACTATAAAAGCATTTTTCATATTATGCCTTGTTTAAAAAATTTTTGTTAAAATACCCTTTAAATTCTTAAAGGTAAATAAATGAAACTTTCTTACGCAGATGCTGGGGTTAGTATAGACAATGGAAACGCCTTTGTTGAAAGGATTAAACCCCTTGTTAAAAACACTTTTAATGAAAATGTTATAGGTTCAATCGGTTCTTTTTCTGGTGCCTTTCGTTTGCCAAATAATTTTAAAAAGCCTGTTATTTTAGGGGCTACTGATGGGGTTGGGACTAAATTAAGACTTGCTATTGATAGTAAGAAATTTGACACCATAGGGCAGGATTTAGTTGCCATGTGTGTAAATGATTTGATTTGTAATTTTGCCACGCCTTTATTTTTCTTAGATTATTATGCTAGTGCTAAACTTGATATAGAAGTAGCTACAAAGGTAGTTGAGGGCATTGCTACAGGTTGTAAAATAGCAAATTGTGCCCTAATAGGAGGTGAGACGGCTGAAATGCCATCAATGTATCAAAAGGATGATTTTGATTTAGCAGGTTTTGCAGTAGGAATGGCAGAAGAAGATGAGATTGATAGAAGTAACTTTGTAAAAAATGGCGATTTAATCCTAGCCTTGCCAAGTTCGGGCCTTCATTCAAATGGCTATTCTTTAGCTAGAAAGGTTCTTT
Organism: Campylobacter sp. LR291e; assembly: GCF_008633915.1. Lineage (GTDB taxonomy): Bacteria > Campylobacterota > Campylobacteria > Campylobacterales > Campylobacteraceae > Campylobacter_D. The sequence continues at coordinate 180,656 of NZ_VJNV01000035.1, forward strand.
TTGAAAAAATGAATTTAAAATTCGATGATAAGATTGAAGGAGCAAATTTAATAGATATTTTACTAGCCCCTACTAGAATTTATGTTAAGGATTTTTTAAATTTAAAGCCTTATATTAACGCCTTAGCACACATTACAGGAGGTGGGCTTTTAGAAAATTTACCTCGCATTTTCCCAAGAGGACTTGGAGCTGTTATTCATAAACACCATTTAAAAACGCCTGAAATTTTTTATAAAATATCTGAAATGGTAGAAGAAAATGAAATGTATAGAAGCTTTAATATGGGTGTTGGCTTAGCCTTAGTGGTATCAGCTACAAATGTAAATAAGGTGCTTGAAAATAGCGATGCTTTTATAATAGGCGAGATTGTGATTAACGAGGGCGTAAGTTTAGAATAAAGGGGCATTATGAAAATTTTATTTGCTTGTTTTTTTACCTTACTAATTACGGCTTGTTCTTATAAAAATATAAAACTAGAAGAAAATAAGGACTATACCATAAAAGAAGTAAGTTCTAATCTTTATTTAAGCTTTGATGAGTTTATAGATAAAATTTATGAGTATGATATTATTTTACTTGGCGAAGAACATGATAAAATTAAAATTCATGTAGCTCAAAATGAAATTTTAAAGGCCCTAATTCAAAGAAAAGATTATAATGTAGTCTTTGAAATGTTTGACAATAACCAGCAAAAGGCTATCAATAAAGCAGAATCTAATAAAAGTAATATTAAACAAGATGATTTATTAAAAGCCCTAACCTTTAATGAAAACTGGGGCAAGGGTTATGATTTACTCCTTGAAACTACCTTTTACTCAAATTCAAATATCATAGCTGGAAATTTAAGCAAAGATGAAATAAGCACTATTTATAAGGGTTATGAATTAATCAAAGGCGAAAATTCCACAAATGAAAAGGTACAAAGCAAGATTAAAGAATTAATCGCTAGTTTTCACCCTAATAAAACAGAAGAAAATTATTTAAATAAACTTGTTCAAATTCAACAATACAAAGATAGAAACATGGCTAAAAAGCTAGTAGAAGCTAATAATTCTAGCATTTTAATAGCCGGGAATTTTCACACAGATAAAAGCGTAGGCGTTCCCTTGCACATTAAGGATTTAAAAACAGATAAAAAAGTAGTGGTAATCGCCCTTGTAAGTAACGAAAAAAACGAACACGAGGCTGATTTTATCTGGCTTATTAAAAAATAGGTTTGC
>NZ_VJNV01000036.1 GCF_008633915.1 Campylobacter sp. LR291e
TTAATACGCCTGAACCTGCACCCATGGAACCAGTGATTTCTATACCACGACCATCAGAACTAGTTAAAACTAGCTTACCACCAGAATCTAAACTAGCCTCAACCCCTGTTGTATCCTTAACTGAATTTATAGCAGCTACTAGGGCACCATTTTGATCCCCATCTTGATAATCAGTTTGACCAATAGTTACGCCATTAATCGCAAAATCTGAGCTTGTAGAACCGGCTTTTACGGCAAAGGTTCCTGTAGTTTCTACTGAATAAGATGCCCTAACACCTGTC
>NZ_VJNV01000037.1 GCF_008633915.1 Campylobacter sp. LR291e
TTAATACGCCTGAACCTGCACCCATGGAACCAGTGATTTCTATACCACGACCATCAGCACTATTTAAGACTAATCTACCACTATCATCTATACTAGCCTCAACCCCTGTTGTATCCTTAACTGAATTTATAGCAGCTATTAGGGCACCATTTTGATCCCCTGCATAATAATCAGTTTGACCAATAGTTACGCCATTGATCGCAAAATCCACACTAGTAGAACCTGCTTGTATAGGATAGGTTCCTGTAGTTTGTACTGAATAAGATGCCCTAACACCTGTC
>NZ_VJNV01000038.1 GCF_008633915.1 Campylobacter sp. LR291e
TTGTTTTGAAAACAGCAATTTTCAAACTTTTTTATTTAAGTAGGACAATAAAATTTAAAAAATTTACCCTACTCTTTTAAAGATAGTTTGCAAAATTTTAGGCTTAAATCTAAGCCTAAAAAGCGATAATTTCTATATCGATTTTTGTATTTACTCCTTTAAGCTAGAATTTGCCTTTTAAATTAATTTTCAAGGTGTATAATGTTTGCTTCTTTTTTTGTATCTAAAAAATGGGCCATATGGGCGTATGCTGGGCTTTTTTTACTTTTATTATTTTTATATTTACAAACCAGTTTAAATGTTGCGATTAATGAGTGGTACAAGGATTTTTACAATGTTTTACAAAGTCCTCAAATTACAAATTTAAATGACAACAACAACACTCAACTTTCTTCAAGCGAAAACTCATTTAAAGAAAAAGAAGAGTATATAAAAAACGCAAATGAAATAGCTAAAGAAAATATAGAAAAAGCAAATTTTTTAAATAAATCTTCGCTGTATTATTATCAATTTCTAATTTCTAGTTTTTTTGAGACTCGTAGTATAGGAGTTAAAACGCATTATTCTATACAAGATTTTTATGCCCTAATAGGCGTTTTTTTGTGTATTGCCATTCCCTATGTGATAATTGCTACTATAAATATATATTTTGCTAGTGTTTATGCATTTAAATGGCGAGAGGCTATGACCTTTTCTTATCTTAGATTTTGGAAACAAAAGGACGATAATATAGAAGGTAGTTCTCAAAGAATGCAAGAAGATACTTATAATTTTTCTAAAATCGTTGAGAGATTAGGGCTTTCTTTCATTAGGGCGCTTATGACCTTGGTTGCTTTTATACCCATTCTTTGGGTGTTAAGTTCTCAAGTTAGCCAGGCCTTATTTAGGAATTTAGACCCTGATTCTGCTTTTTATTTTATAAAAAATATAGACGGCTTGTTAGTTTATGTAGCCTTGCTTATATCTATCGGTGGACTTGTTATATCGTGGTTTGTAGGTATTAAACTACCAGGGCTTGAATATAACAATCAAAAGGCTGAGGCTGCTTTTCGTAAAGAATTAGTTTATGCAGAAGATGACCGCAAAAAATACGCAAACAAAGAAACTATAGTAGAACTTTTCACAGGGCTTAAATTTAATTATAAAAGATTGTTTTTGCATTATGGATATTTTAATATTTGGTTGATTTTATTTGAACAAATGATAGTTATAGTGCCTTTTTTAGTAATGGCCCCAAGCTTATTTGCAGGGATTATAGGGCTTGGAATTGTTATGCAAATTAATAACGCCTTTGACCAGGTTAGAAGTTCATTTAGTGTTTTTATCACAAATTGGACTACTATAACAGAACTTAGAAGTATTTATAAGAGGTTAAAAGAATTTCAAGCAAATATCGAGTATAGAAAGGTAAAATAAAATTTGTATATAAAGACAAATTTTATTGACAACCCTCGCATTCAACAGCCCTATCTACCACATTTACCTTTTCACTATCAGGACTTTCGCTTCTTAAATAATAAGTAGATTTTACGCCTAACTCCCACGCAAGTTGATAAATTTCATTTAAATAACCACCACTTGCCTTATCAAGCGATAAAAAGATATTTAAACTTTGGCCCTGGTCTATCCATTTTCCACGCACTGCAGCAGCTTTTACTAGTAATCTTTGGTCTATTTCATAAGCAGGGATGTAGTATTGCCAAGTATCAAGATTTAAATTTGGCACCACAACAGGAATCATTCCACTTAAATTATGCTCAAACCACTTTCTTTTATAAACTGGCTCTATAGTTTGAGTAGTACCTACTAAGATAGAAATAGACGAGGTCGGGGCAATTGCCATTAAATAGCCATTTCTAAGCTTATCTTCCTTAACCTTTGCTTTTAATTTTTCCCAATCGCAAATATTTTGATTAAACAAGCTATCCCTAAAGGTTAATTTTTTTGCCGCGTCACTTGCCACGTCCATAGGAAAAACACCCTTACTCCAATTTGAGCCTTCAAAATCAGGATAAGCACCCTTTTCAACAGCTAAATCAGAACTTGCTAAAATGGTTTCATAGCTTATAAGCTCCATTATCTCATCAATCTTATAAAAATGTTCTTCACTACCCCAATGTATATTATTTTGTGCTAACATTTGGGCCTCGCCCATTACACCAAGGCCTATAGAGCGAGATTTTAAATTTGTATTTTTTACCTTTATGTGAGGGTAAAAATTTAAATCAATCACATTATCAAGCATTCTAACAGCAATAGGTACTACTCTGCGAATATCTTCTTTTGTATTAATCTTACTTAAATTTATACTTGCAAGATTACAAACTGCGGTCTTTCCATCGTTTTTAAATTTTTCAACTATATAAACTTTTTTACCATTTATGCTATCAAGAGTGCTAATTTTTTTAGCTATTTTTTTATAGCCTCCATCTATGATAACTTCTTGCATTTCATCAAAATGCACCTCTTCTTTATCTTCAAAAATTACCTTAATTTGATAATAATTTGGTTCAGTATTTTGAAAAATTTCAGTGCATAAATTTGAACTTCTTATAACGCCTACATGGGAATTTGGGTTGGCTTTATTGGCATTATCTTTAAAGCATAAAAAAGGCATTCCACTTTCAAAATAATTAAGTAAAATTTTCTTCCAAAGTTCTTTAGCATCTACAATGTCTTTTGTTATCTTTTCATTTTTTTCATATTCTTCGTATCTTTTTTCAAACTCTTCCCCATATAAATTGCATAAATCAGGCGTATCGGCTGGGTCAAATAGAGTCCATTTATCATTTTTTCTAACCCTTTTCATAAATAAATCATTTACCCAAAGTGCAGGGAAAAGCTCGTGCGTTCTTCTTCTTTCTTCGCCTGAGTTTTTACGCAAATCTATAAAATCGCTTATATCCATGTGCCAAGTTTCTATATAAACAGCAATGGCTCCTTTTCTAGTACCAAGTTGGTCAACTGCTACTGCTATATCATTTGTAATCTTTAAAAATGGTATGATGCCTCCAGCTGCGTTTTTGTGTCCATCTATACTTCCACCCATAGCACGAACCTGAGACCAATCCCAGCCAATTCCTCCTCCAAATTTAGAAAGCAGGGCCATTTCTTGATAACTATCAAAAATCCCTTCAATATTATCAGACGTACTTCCTATGTAACAAGATGAAAGCTGGTGGCGAGTTGTTCTTGCATTTGAGAGAGTAGGTGTAGCAAGCATTACTTCAAAAGAAGATATTAAATCATAGAATTTTTTTGCCCATTCTTGACAATTAAACTCATTTTGAGCTAAAAACATAGCAATAGCCATAAACATTTGTTGAGGTAGTTCAATAGGCATAGCATTGCTATCCTTAATCAAATACCTATCATATAGGGTTTTAATGCCAAGATAGGTAAATTGTAAATCCCTTTGGGGCTTTAAATAATCATTTAAATCATCTAAATCGTATTTTTCTTTTAAGCCTAGTAAAATTCTACCTGCCTTTTCACCCTTTTCAAAATAATCACGCAAATGATTATAGCGATTCATTCCATTTACTTTTTTATAAAGGTCATATAAAAATAATCTAGCGGCCACAAAGGTCCAATTAGGACAATCAATATCTATTTTTTCAACGGCCGTTTTTATAAGTGTTTTTTGAATTTCTTCTGTTGAAATTCCATCTCTAAATTGAATTTTTGCATCTAGTTCTAACTCGCTTAAACTCACCCCATCAAGCCCTGCTACCGCGTCGCTAGTGCATTTTTTAATCTTAGAAACATCAAGTTCTTCTGTACGTCCGTTTCTCTTAATTACTTTCATCTTTTATCCTTACATTTTTAACGAGATTAATTTACGACAAATTTTATCTAAAAATAACTCAAGGTTATTTAATAAAAAGTCTAAATTAATATCATTGCTTAAATTTTCATAGCTTAAAAAAATCTTATTCATTAAAATTATCCAAATAGTAATTTAAAAATTTACTTAAATCCTTCGAAGAAAAGGTAAAATACCCACCATTTTTTGGCTTATTTATAGTGCGTACATAGCTTATAAAATCATCGCTTTTTATAATTTTTGCAATCTTTATAAAGGGTTCTTTGCTTAAAATATAAAGCCCTGAATACACGCCAAAGCTACTTGGGGCTTTTTGTAATTTAATGGAATTTATATCCTTAATAATGGCATTAATAGCAATTTTATTCTTATAAACATCCCTTATACCCTGACTTCGCCCAAAGGCCCACCAAACATTATCTTTACTTGCCTTATCAAGTTTAGCTTTATTTGATTTTAGATATTTTTGAGTAGCTAAATTTAGCTTAGAAAAATCAATTAATTTTCCCTTTTTATCATAAGGAAAAATGCATTTTTTTATTTCACCAGTAGAACTTTTAATAATAGAAATCTGGTTAAAATCAAAATCAAATTTATCGGCGATAAAAACACTATCATTAAGGGTTGCAAAGGCATTTTTAACAAGGGCTTTTTCTGTGTTTTCATATTTTAAGACATTGCTAAATTTGTTTGAATTTAAGATAATTTTATTATCAAAAAATAGATTTTTATATGAGATATTTTTTTGAAATTCCACCTTTCTTTCATTAAATTTATAATATTTAATATCTTTAAATTTTACATCTTTTACTATCTTGCAAATTGCTGTATAAGTGATTGCATTAAATGGCATAAAATGACCTAAATCACATATCTTTTCACAACTTTGCGTTTTTTGTAAAAATTTTCTAAACTCACTCCCTGCAAGGCTTGTAAAAAAGGAATTTGGACTGATATAACAAAGCGTTCCTCCACTTTTTAGCATATTAAGCCCAAGTTCATAAAAAACGATAAAAATATCACTCATTCCACTTTTTGCAAAGCTAAATTTTTTTACCTTTTCGTATTGATTATTTAGGTTATGTACCCTAATGTAAGGAGGATTTCCTACCACAAAATCTATTTTTTGATTAAATTTATCACAAGTTAAGGTATTATCTAAGATTAAATTAAAATTAATATCTTTTAAGCTAAATTTATTTGTAATTTTATTTAAATTTTTATAGCAATTTTGTAAATTTGTTTTATCAATCTCAATACCAAAAATATTATTTTCAAGCTCATTTTTAAGGCAAGTTAAATCACTTGATTGTTTTAAAAATTCTTTTATATATCTTTTTACAATCTCACATAAAAAAGCTCCATTGCCACAAGAATTATCAATAATTTTTTTATTTAAAATATCTTTTCCAAGATATCCAGCCAAATTTAAAATTTCTTTTACTAAAAAATTTGGTGTAAAAATTTGTCCTAAATTTTTTTTATAAGCTAAATTCATTTTTATATCAACCTAGTACTTTTTTATTTTTATTAAAAGAATTAAAATTTAAGATTAATCTCATTTAAACACTCTATCAAAAATTTTATCAATATTTTTTGTATAGTAAGTATAATCAAAACAAGTTCTTATATCATCTTCGCTTAAATTTTGTCTTAGCTGCGTATCTTGCAATAAAGCTTGTAAAAATAGACTTTCTCCCTTTTCATTTAAGGCATTTTTGCCATTTTGTAAATCTTGCCATACCTTCATAGCGTTTCTTTGCACTATTTTATAGGCATCTTCTCTACTTATATTTTTTAAAGGAAGTTCTAAAAGCACCCTTTGAGAAAAAACCAAGCCCCCTGTTAAATTTAAATTTTTCATCATATTTTTTGGATAAATTAAAAGCTTGTCTATTAAATTTGTAAGTCGAACTAGCATAAAATCAGCCGTTATAAAGCTATCAGGCAAGATAAATCTTTCCACACTTGAATGGCTAATATCTCTTTCATGCCACAAGGCTACATTTTCAAGGGCAGGGGTGACAAAAGAACGAAGTATTCTACAAAGTCCTGTTATATTTTCGCTTAATACAGGATTTCTTTTATGAGGCATAGCCGAACTTCCCTTTTGACCACTTGAAAAATACTCCTCGGCTTCATAAACTTCGGTGCGTTGAAAATGTCTAATATTTACTGCTATTTGTTCGCAACTTGCAGCTAGTATTGCTATAGCACTAATTACTTGTGCGTATCTATCCCTTTGTATAACTTGATTTGAAATAGGGGCTGGTTTTAAGTCTAAAAGTTTGCAAACTTCTTCTTCAAATTCAATTGGGGCATGTGCGAAATTTCCCATTGCCCCACTGATTTTGCCATAATTAATGGTATTTTTAGCATTTATTAAAAGTTCTTTTGCGTTTTTTATCTCATCATACCAAATTCCAAGCACAAGACCGAAACTTATAGGCTCTCCGTGAATTCCATGACTTCTTCCAACCATAAGAGTATCTTTATGCTCAAATGCCCTTTTTTTAATGACTTCCAAAAGTTTTTCTATATCATCTAATAATAAATTTAAGCTATCTTTAATCTGCAAAGCAACGGCTGTATCAATACAATCAGAACTTGTCATTGCATAGTGTATAAAGCGACTTTCTTCTCCTAAACTTTCACTTACGCTTGTTAAAAATGCTATAACATCGTGTTTCGTAACCTTTTCTATTTCATCAATTCTCTTAATATCAAAACTAGCATTTTTTAAAATTTTATCTAAATCATCATTATTTATAAGTCCAAGTTTATTCCAGGCACGAACAGCGGCTAATTCTACCTTTAACCAAGCATCATATTTTGCTTGTAAACCCCATTTTTTAGCCATTTCTTCTCTGCTGTATCTTTGAACCATTATTGAAACCTTTTTAAAGTATAATTTTTTAAAAAAAAAGAAATTAATTGTAACAAATTTTTTTTAAAAAGAGTTAAAAATGCCTTATACAAAAATTAAACTAGCATCTGTTTCAAATAATGGCAAAAAGGCATTTTCTTTGCTTATGAATGAGCTTAATATTCCTATACATAAGGCACAAAGTATTATTGATAAAAAACGTTTATTTTGTAATGATAAATTAGTTATAAAAAAGAATGAACTTTTAAAAGGCGAGATAGAATTAATCGTTTATAAGAGTGAGCCAAGGGGTGTTGAGCTTTGCTTTGAAAATGAAGATTTTGCCGTGCTTGAAAAATTAAGCGGGGTTTTATCTCACCCAAATGGCAGGAATTGTACTTATAGTTTAAGCGATGAAATTTACACACTTTGGGGGCAAAAAGCAGGAATTACTCATAGGCTTGATAGGGAAACCAGTGGTTTAATCATAGTTGCAAAAAATGAAAATATACAAAAAATATTTAAGGCTAAATTTCAAAATGGCGAAATTTATAAAGAATACGAGGCCCTAGTTTATGGTAAAACTCCATTAAAATTTAGTTCAAATAAGCCACTTGCTTTAAGTAAAAATTATGATGATATAAAAACTAGAATGTGCATTGATAAAAATGGTAAAAAGGCATTTAGTGAGTTTGAATTACTTCAATATTTTAAGGATTTTAATATAAGTCTTATAAAATGCCTACCCCATACGGGCAGGCAACATCAATTAAGGCTTCATTTGTTTGATTTAGGATATAAAATTTTAGGGGAGTGTTTATATGGGCTTTGTAAAAAGGATATTGAAAGAATTTTAGATAAAAAAATAAATGATTTAGAAAGAATAAATTTAACCGGTGCTACAAGGCTTTGTTTGCATGCAAGTGTTTTAAAATTTGATTATAAGGGTAGAAATTTTTATATAAAATCTAAAAAAAGTATAAAAAATGAGCTTTTAAATTTAAACAAATTTAAAAGTAATTTTTTAGGCTAATATATTTACCTTGTTTTCTTCTTGATTTTCTTTAACTATATTTACTTGAATGCTTGTAGTATCGTTATTTGCTTGCCCTTGAATTCTTTGCATATTTTTTTCGCTATGTTTTAAGGACTTCATAGCCGATTCTACTTGATTTTGTAACATTGACATATCATAACATTTCATACCATTTGATAAAGTATTTCCTTGCATTTTTTCTCTCCTTTAATAACGAACACAACGCCATCTGCCATTACTTAATTTTTTAATAGCCTTGCAACCTGCTTGTTGTAAAATTTGATTTTTAGAACTTCTACTTGTTATTAGATTTTCTTCCTCTTCATATCCACAAAACGAAGTATTATACGCAAAAGCACTTGTTGAAAATATACAAAGCAAGATAGCTAAACTAATATTTCTCTTCATTTTTTCTCATCGTAAAAATATATTAACCATATCGGTTAGTTTTAACTATGCTAAACTAAATTTTATATTAATATCTTACTTTTTTATTTAAATTTTTAATACACCACTTTTAATCTCTTTTTTAAACTAGAATCTAAATTTAAAAATATTTCTAAGTTTATTTTTTCATAGCCACTTATAAAAACTTCTTTGCTATTTTGGTCTTTAAGACAGTTCAGTACTCCTTTGTCACATTGTGCTATATAAAGTGAATTTTCTCATTCATATAATTTATTAGCTATGATTTTTGTAAGCTTTTTGTCAAGTGTTTTGCCCGAGTTTAACATAAGATTTATTGCCTTATCTTGTGGGCTAAGCTCGCTTGGTGTTTGTAGTTTAAGAGTGTTTTCATCACTTATTAACCTTGGCTTGTCACACAAACTATAAACACAAAAGCCTGTGTCTATCTAAGATTTTGTGCCTTTAACCTTTCTCCAGCCCTTTTTACTCGTTCTATGGTTATATCACTTATTACAGGTTTTTTGCTTAAAAGTTCATTTTTACAAAACTCATAAGCTACCTTGCTTTTATTTTCATTGATTTTTTCATCAAGCTGTACTAAGATAAATTTACGATTGCCATTGTCTTCGCTATTTAGCTACATAAGTGCATGAGCTGTTGTACCACTTCCTGCAAAAAAATCTAGGATAATATCGCCACTAGAATCTGTGCTAGATTCTATGCTATACTCTCTCCATTGCGATATTATTTGAGATTGTGGAGACTTTAGTAAATATTTTATAAGTTCAATTGGTTTTGGATTATTAAATATATTTTCATTGCCCATAATATTTCCTAGTTCAGTTGTTCCATCAGAATTCCAAATGCCACTGATTATAGAATACATTAAGCTTGTATTTTCTGTATTATGTTTACAAATTAGATTAACATTATCATTGTAAGGTTGTAGAAAATATTCACCATTTTTTAATTTTTCATTTATTTCATTAAATTTATTTTGACCAATCAAATTTTCTTTTAAGAAAATATCTAATTCTTCAAACATTAAATTTCTATGGTTTAAAATTTTATTTGGGTATTTAGCAAATATTTTTTTTAATTTTTCATTATTTGTATATTTGCCGTGAATTTTACGCAAAAAATCATTATTAGTATTTGATTTTTCTTTAAATTTATAAAATCCTTTAATATTTGATTTATTTTTAGCATAAATTAAAATATATTCATGTCCTTCATAAAAGTATTTAGCTTGTCCGCCACCTGATTTTTTTTGCCAAACGAAACTAGATACGAAATTTTCTTCCCCAAAAATCTCATCATATAGAATTTTTAAATTCGCTTGTTCGTTATCATCAATTGATATAAATAACTCCATCATTTCTAAGTAAATCCCTAGCAAGTTTAAGACGAGGTAACATAAAGCTAAGCCATGCACTATGGCTTCTACTACTTGTAATGTTTTTGAAAAATTTGAGATTCTCACTTTCTAACTCTTGTCCATTTTCATTTATTTCTAGTAGTCCTATCTCTTTTAAAATTTCTTTATAATCTTCTCTAAAATCATTAGGATAGATAAAATTATCATTTTTTGTATTATAAGGAGGGTCTATGTAAATCATCTTAATTTTTTCATAATATGCTGATTTTAAAAGCTTTAAAACATCAAGATTATCACCACGAATGATTGCATTTTGTGTAGTGTTTTTATTTATACTTTGGGCAGGTTCTAGTTTTAATTCTTTCGTACATGGAGTATTATAAAGTGTGTTTGCAAGTGCCTTACCTGTAAAAGTTAGTTCATACCCTTGCATATTTGCTATATTATCATTTAATCCTAAAAGCGTGGCTATTGCCTTTAAATTTTGGTGTATTTTCACTTATGCTTTGAGGAAAATGTTCTTTTAAATATGCAAAAAGTTCGTTTTTAACTTCTATATTTATATTTAATTCTTGTGCCTTTTGTTTATCTATCATTGTTTGCTCCTTGTAAATTGTTTAAAAGTTCAAATAAAGTTTGTTTATTAATTCTTGTTTCATAATACTTTTATATGTTTAGTAGCCTCGTTTTGCTTTAAATTATCTTGCAGGGCCTTAAAAAATTTCCTCGCATAATCTATCTTTTCTTGTTCTACTTGTGGAATATCCCTTTGTTTCGCAAATAAAAAATATCTTTTCATTGCTATTATTTAGCTTTATAAGATAAGCAAAATCCGGTTCATAAGATTTGCTTGGTGAAATTTTAATTCTAAATTTTGGAAGTTTAGCAAAAACTTGTATTGTTTTATCTGTAAAACTTGTATTTTCTAATATCACTTCTTTTTCAATTTCAGAATCAAAAAGAATTTTAGAAAACAAATAATTTTCGCTTGGTTCTTCATCAATTGCGTATTTTGCCCCAAATTTTTCCTTAGCTATACTTGGTCTTGATTGCCAGATTTATCATAAATAAATCATCATTTGAGAAAGTATGTTCGCCAAATTCGTAACTAACCACGCTCACTAAATATCTATGGATAATATCTTCATAAATTTTTTTTAAAGATTCAAAGGCTGTTTTAGGAGAATTATAAAACTTGTCTTTATCAAGCTTATTAAACATTTCTAGCACAAAATGAAGTGGAATTTTGTTTTTATCTGCAAAATCTAAAAGATTTGTTTGTATAGTTTTATCAAGGCTTGTTGTATAATCTTTATGACTAATTTCTATTTTTTCTTTTTTAATTTGATTAGTGGCAAAGTCAATTTGTGATTTTTCAAAATAAATATATTCTTTTGTGATATTTTCTTTATTAAATTCTGCAATTATTGTATCAAGCAATGATTTTTCATTGATATTTTTATAAACAATTTTTGCACTTTTATTGATATTTTTCCAAAGTTCTTTAAATTCTCTTGTTAAATTTTGGCGAATTTGTACTATTTCTTGATTTTTATTTGCATTGATAACTTGTTCGTGTTTGTTTGGTGATTCTTTAAATCTATTTACAAAATTATTAAACTTATCGCCTAAAAGTTCTTTGACTTTCTCGCTTTGAATGATAGTTTGAAAATTTGGTTGTTTTGTGTAGTTATCATTTATTTTTTCATATTCTATAGCCTTATTATCTTCTAAATAATTAATAAGTTTATTTGTTTGTTGTTCGCTTAATCCTAAATTTTTTAATATCTTACTATTTAAATATTCTACTTCAAAGCTGAAATCTTTAATTTCTTGCTGTAAGCCTTCTATAAATTGCCTTTCTTTACTACTTACGACAATATCTAGGCGATTTATATCATAAAATTTATTAGAATCTTCATTTAAAAAATTATGCGTGATTCTTTGACCATCCGAATTAACACAAAGCCTAAGCCCACGTCCTACTTGCTGATGACGACTTGTATCTGTGCTAGAATTAGCAAGTTTAACAAGGGTAAAGATATTTGGATTATCCCAGCCTTCTTGCAGTGCCCAAACGCTAAAAATAAATCTTAAAGGCGTATCAAAAGATAAAAGTCTTTCTTTATCTTTTAAAATCAAAATAATATCATCGGCTAATTTATCTTCTTGGGTCTTGCCTTTGCTATGAGAATCACCACTAAAATAGCCTTGATGCACTCTTAGTTCTCCACTATCATCAAAGTCTTTTTGCAAAAATGCCTTATATTCTTGCAAAATGTCTTGCTTTAAAATTTCTTGTTGTTTTTTGCTTATAAAGTCTTTCAAATTTTTTTTAATAAAAGCAGACTCACCACGAAAATCATTTATATTTGGGATAAAAAATAAGCTTAAAGCCTTAATATTTTGAGAAAATAAAATTTGTTCTTTTTTTAAAATGCAATTCAATAGCCTTTTTTAAAAGATTTGAAATTTCTTCATTGCTTAGCTTATAGTTATTTTTGGTTTCTAAGGTAGTTTTATCACTTAAATATACTTTGCTTTTTGCTAAATTTTCTAGTGTGATATTATGAAATTTAGAATCTATACTACCTAAACTCTCGCCCTTTTTTATTTTAGTAAATTTTTCAATTCCACTAAGAAAATATGAGAATTTTGCTTTTTTATTTTTACTATCAGTACAAAGCAATCTTAAATTTTCATTTGATTCTACCAAAGTATGTACTTGAATTTGTTTTACTAAGTACTCATTAAAAGCAAGTATAGAATCTAAACGATACGCCATATTGCTTAACACATAATCTTTATCTTTTGGAAAAGTAGCACCAAAACGAAAATAAAGCGAATTTAGCTTTTTAAAATTTTGACTAAATTTATCCCCTATAAGTAAATGTGGCTCGTCTATAATGGCTATTGGTTTTAAATCTATGATATTTTCAAAAATGCTTTTTGTATTAAATAAATTTTCACTTTTTCTATTTAAAATATTATCTTTTTTATATATAGCACTATTGGTTAAAATTAGCACAGATAATTCATCTTGATTTTTTATAATGATTAATTATGCTACTTTGAGATTTAGAATCTGTGTAATAATAGGTTTTAAGATAGCTTTTGTACTCATTATAAAATATGATTTAGTAAGATTTATATTTTGTTTTACAGATTCTAAAATAGCCCGCCTTGGAACAAAGATAATAAATTTATTTTGCTTATAGATTTTGTGTAATTCAAAAATAAGATTAAGATAAGTAAAGGTCTTACCCGTGCCGGTTTCCATTACAATATCTATATTTAAATTCTTACTTATTGTTTTAATAGCAAGTTCATTTTTACTTTGATAAAAAGCTTTTAAGCATTCTTGTAAATTTGTTATATTATGGTTTTTAAAATCAAAGCCACTTAAAAGTGAAATGATATTATTAATACAATCTTGCTGGTATTGTTGCTTTTCAAAAATCATTAAATATCCTCAAATTTAATATTTTCTAAGTAAATTTTGTATTTTATCAAAAACTAAATAAAAAAAGTTATAAGGCAAAACTAGGTCGTAAAATTTAATTTTTAAATCTTAGTTAAATTTAGTCTTAATATTTAATAAAAATTAATTTTCAAAGGTTAAAATCATTTTTAAATTTAAAATAAAGGAAAAAATATGAATTATCCAAAGGCTATTGGAGCTTATAGTGTTTATAGAAAGGCAAATGGCTTTTTATTTGCATCGGGTCAAATTCCATTAAATCCTGCAACAAATACCATTGAAACAAGTGATATCAAGGGTCAAACCAAACAAGTTTTAGAAAATATCAAAGGCATTTTAGATGAAAATAACTTAGGCTTTGAAGATATCATTAAGACAACTTGCTTTTTAGCTGATATTGCCGATTTTAAAGACTTTAACGAGGTGTATTCTAGCTTTTTTAACGCCCCGTACCCAGCCCGTTCTGCTGTGGCTGTTAAAGACCTACCAAAAAATGCAAAAATTGAGATCGAAATTATCGCTTTTAAGGCTTAGATTTAAGCCTTAAATTTTTTATTGTAAAAAGAGTAGGGTAAAGCCCAAAATGCAAATAAATCACTAAAAATTTCACTCAATTCATCGAACCTAAAATTACATATGTGCGACTTGATAAGGCTTTAAAATTTTCATTTTTGCTAAGCAAAACGCAGGTTTTACTTTTTGAAGTACTAGTAAAATCTGCATTTTCTAAATTTTGTATATCGCCTCCATTTGCTACGGCTTCTATGGCTGATTTTACCGAAGAATTACTTGAAATTCCCATTAAAACAAAATCGCTTTTTTCCACAAAAACTAAGCTTATACACTTTTCATCATCGCCAACCTTAAAGCCAACATCGCTATAAGCTAGGCTTAAATCCACATTTTCCACCCCACTAACATTACTCATAGTACTAATTTTTGCTAGTGAGTCATTTTTTAAGGCATAAACATTTATATCATTTATAAGCGTTTTAAGATTATTTAAAGCCTTGCTAAGTTCGGCCTCATCTTTACTTGAGTCAAATTTTGGTAAGGCAATGGTAGCTAAAACGCCTAAGATTATAATCACAAAAATAAGTTCTAAAACCGTAAAAGCCCTTTTCATAATCTCTCCTAAATATGCGTAAAATTGGTATTTTTAGGGTGTAAAATGTTTTGATTTATGGGTGTAAAATTTTTCTTTTCATACTCATCAATGCCATTTCTTGCAATCATCAAAGCATTATCGGCACAATATTTTAAGGGTGCAAGTTTTAAAGCACAATTATATTTTTTACATAAAATTTCAAGTCTAGTTCTTAAATTTAAATTCGCACTTGCTCCACCAACTACGCCAAAAATTTTAAAATTTTCTTTTTTAAAAATCATTTCTAATTTATCTAAGATATGCTCACACGCTGCATTTTCAAAGCCATAAGCTATCTCACTTTTTATATTTTCATCTAAATTTTCATAACTTAAAATTTTAAGTCTTACTTGATTTTTAAGCCCTGAAAAGCTGTAATAACACTCCTTGCTATGCTTTAAGGGCACAGAAAAACTTATATTTTTATACCTTGCCTTTTTTGCTAAATTTTCAATGACAACCCCGCCTGGATAGCCTAAATTCATCATCTTAGCTACCTTATCAAAACTTTCACCAAAGCTATCATCGCTAGTTTTTGCTAAAATTATAAGCTTGCCATTTTTATCAAGCTTTAAAACCATGGTGTGACCACCACTTACAAGCAAAATTCCCATATTAAAACAAAGTTTTTCATTTAAAAATAAAGAATAAATATGCCCTTTTAAGTGATTAATAGCAATTAGGGGGATTTTTAAGCTAAGCGCTAAAACCTTTGCCATAGAAATTCCACTTAATAAACTTACACTAAGACCTGGTTCATTTGTAACTGCTATGGCACAAAGGTCCTTAAAATAGTCCTTGCATTCTTCTAAAATTTTAGGTAAAGCAAAGCTGTGAAGCCTTGCGGCAAGTTCAGGTACCACTCCTCCAAATTTAAAATGTTCTTTTTCTTGGGATATTTTTTTATAAAAAAGGCAATCAAAATTGTCCTTATTAATGATAGCTATAGAACTATCATCACAAGAACTTTCAATGCCTAAGATTAAATTTTTCATTCAAATTCCACGAGTATAGAACCTAAGAATTTATCCTTTTTTCCAGCCTTTTGTATCAAAGACATATCAATAGGCTTTGTATTTTTAATAAATTTGCTACCACTTTCATATTCTAGTAGTTGAGGTAGCTTTGCAGACCTTAATTCATAAAATTCAACCCTATAAATTTTACCTGCCTTGTCAAGTGAGTATTGAGTTTGCATTTTTGATTTATTTATAATTATATTGCTTTCATCGCCATAATAATTAAAGCCTATAACATTTACTCGCACACCTTGAATTTTAGGTATAAGAAAATTTTCCTTAACCCTTACCTTAGTAGCAAAAGGTACATTCATCTCAAGTCCATCAAGCTTAATATCCACGCCATCAAAGGCATAAGAAAATTCTAAATATTCAGGGTAAATATGGGCTTGAAAATTATTGCCATATTGTATGTAAAAAGCATTATCCTTAGCTACAACGGCGATAAGTTCGTTATTTGTATCATAGGTTAAATCGCTATTTATAGGGAAAGGAACGAATTTAATAATAGGTCTTGGTTGCCTTAAATAAAGTAAGGTTCTACCATCAAATAATTTTACCTCCACCTCTCTTTCAATGGCCTCTTTAACACCTTGGGGGCTTAAATCAAAATCGCGTGTAAATTCAATACCTGCTGTTTTTAGATAATTTTCAACGGCTATTAAATGATAATACGCCCTAACATGAACTGGCAAATTCTTACTTGCCTCGTTTGCAAAGGCTGCTTTATTATTTGATATAACATAGTAAGTTAAGGCTTTTAGCATTTCAGTATCATTTACTTCATCTGTTTTTGTATTTTTAAGATAATAAGCATGTTTTGGGTCAATCAAAGAAGCATTTACTTTTTTAACCGTTTGTTGGGCTATTTTTTCAAGGTCATGATACTTACTAGCGTTTATTTCCTTAGTATCAATAACGCTTGAGTTTCCCCATCTGTTTGGATTTTTCATAGCATCAATATAATTTGGTCTATAAAATCCCCAGCCATCGTGCAAATTTATAACCATGCCAACTTCTGGTAGATTGATTAATTCTTTAATGCGAGTAACGGTTTTATAATCAGGGTCCTTTGGACTAATATTTGCAAATTTTCGGTTTAAATCCCCGTTTGTGCCACGACTTCTTTTAATAATGCTATCAAAAGCTAAATTTGGTGCTACTATAATCTCACCCTTTGTAATGGTATAATCGCTTAACAATAAACTTGCAGCATGAAAGCCACCAGGTTCATCTCCTTGAATTCCACCAAAGATAAGAACCGTGTTATTATCATCTAAATTCTTACCATTAATGCCCACCGTAAAATCAAGTTGCTCAGCACCTAAAAGTAGAGTAAATGAAAAAAATATTATCAAATATCTCATATTTTTTAACCCTTTCTCACAAATTCTCTCACCTTCAAATCGCACTCAAAAATTTCTTCTATATTATCTAGTTTTGGCGTTTGAAAATGGTCTAAACTTAAAAATATTTTTTTTGCAATATCGATAAATTTAATATGTCCTTTTAAGAATTCACTAACAGCTATTTCATTAGCAGCATTGATTATAACGCCTAAATTTGGTTCTTTTAAAAGCCTATTTTTTAGGCTAAAAATAGGATATTTTTTAAGATTAATTTTATGAAATTTTATACTTGCTAGATTGCTAAAATCAACAGCTTTTATTATTTGTCTGCTATGCCTAGAAAAAATGGCTTGTGCTATGCTAAGTTGCATATTTGGTCTTGAAAAATAAGCAGAAGTACCCCCATCATAAAATTCACACATAGCATGAACTATGGAATTTGGTTCTATTAAGGCATCAATATTTTTAAAGCGATATAAATGATAAGCTTCTATTATCTCAAAAAGCTTATTTGCCATTGTCGCACTATCTATTGTAATCTTTGAACCCATTTTCCAATTAGGGTGCTTTAAGGCTTCCTTTGTATTTAAATTTTTTAAAGAATTTTGATTAAGTTTAAAGGTAGCCCCACCACTTGCAGTAATATAAAGCTTTTTAATATGTTCTTTTTTATCAAGCAAAATTTTTAAGGCACAATGTTCGCTATCTATAGGATTAATCTTTGCCTTGTGTAAGAATTTGCCACCAACTACTAAGCTTTCTTTATTTGCAAGGGCTATAGTTTTATTAAGCTCGCTAGCCTTTAAAGTGCTTTTAAGTCCAGCAAAGCCAACAATAGCATTTAAAAAAAGCTCATCCTCGCACTCACTTAAAATTTTTTCTAAGCCCTTTTGACCCGAAAAAACATGCTTATGATTGATTAAGCTTTTATCTTTTTTATTTTTAATACAAACAAAATCAGGCTTAAAAAGTTCGATTTGTTTATTTAAAAGTCTTATATTTTCCCCACATGCCAAGGCACTTATTTTTAATTTTGCTCTTTTGGCAAGTTTTAAAGCATTTATCCCAATGCTACCTGTGCTTCCAAAAACTATCATGCAAAGGCAACCACTACAAATGAAGCTATAATTATGGCATCAATTCTGTCTAAAATGCCACCATGTCCAGGTATTAACTCGCTACTATCTTTAATGTCAGCAACCCTTTTAAAATAACTTTCAATCAAATCGCCAATCACAGCAAAAACAGCAACTAAAAAGGATAAAATCAAGCTTTTAAAAAAACTAAATTCATAAAGCCCTACTAGCATTCCTATAAAGGTAGCTACTAAAATTCCACCTATAACGCCTTCCATAGTTTTTTTAGGGCTAGTCTTTGAAAAAGGCGTATTTCCTATCATTTTGCCTATAAAGTAAGCACCACTATCACAGCAAATAACACTTAATATAAGCCAAAATACAACAAAAATTCCATTATCTAAATATACTTGCCAAAGTGCTAAAATAGGAATAACAGGATATAGATAAATAAGGGCAGGTTTTAAAGAATCAGCCTTTATAAAGGCTAGATAACCAAGCATTAAAATAAAGGCTAAAATTCCACAAAGCAAGGCTTCTTCAAAAAAGGTACCAATTAAAAAGGCTATGGCTACTAGGATAATGTTAGAATCAAGATTAAAAAGCTTTTTTGATTCGTTAAAAGCAAAATATAATAAAAGTGCTATGATGACAAAATTTAAGATAAAACTATTAATCAACATAACAAGCACAAAAGCTGCAAACATAACCAAACCCCAAACTATCCTAGTGCTATCAAACATTTTTATCCTTTAAATACTTATATCAAGGCGATGAGAATTTTCTTTATCCTTATACTCTTCCACCTCTTCTTCTTCGGCTTTCATCTTAGCTTCTTTTTCTTCTTTTTCCCTACGTTTCTTTTCCTCTTCTTCTTGTTTTTCTTTAATCTCTTCTTTTAACTCTTGGCTTTCATTAACCTTTTCAAGTTTATCGACAACCTTTTCTTTTTCGTTAAATTCGTTTAGATTCATAACGGAAGCAAAGCCTTCTTTGGCGATTTCATTACTTAGTTGAGTGGCGGGCATGGTCATATTTTGATTGACTAAATTCATACTTCCAATGGGACTTAGAGCCATTTTCACTCCTTTATAATATTGATACTTTTGAAATTTGTGTAATTTACAAAGGCCTTTTGCCTAATCTTTACAAAATTTCTGCTTGTATAATCGACCAAATAAGTACCGGGCTTTAAATTAGAAAAATTTACACAAATCTTTGCCGTAAATTGTACCACTTCTTCACTAATTTTTTGCTTATTTGTGTATAAAATCGCATGAGAACTAGAAAAATTCTTTACATGAAACCACAAATCATCCTTTTTAGCACTTTTTAATAAAAGCTCATTCCCATTTTCATTTTTCCCAACACCTATTTTATAATCATTAAAATAAAAATACGCAATATCGCCTTCTTTTTTTTCTTGCTTAGTCCTTTGGCTTGTTTTTTTAGGTAGTAAAATTTCAAGTTCAAAAAGACTTACTGCCTTGCTTAAAAGCTCTTTTAAATTTTCATAAAATTTTAATTTATCGTTTAAATTTTGCCTTTGTATATTAATGTTTTTAGCCCTTTGCTTTGCCTTTTTAGCCTCTTTGTAAAATAAATTTGCACTTTCTTTAGGACTATATTCAAGTTTAAAATTTATTATGTTTTCTTCAAAGTCAAGCAAAGAAAATTCCCTTTCATAATCTTTTAGCTTGCTTAAATTTGCAAATAATATATCAGCCTTCTTACTTAAATTTAGTGCCCTTTCTAAACATTCATTTTCACTTTGCAAGGAAGTTAAATTTTCTTTTAGGGCATTGATTTTTTTATTAATTTGCAAAATTTTATTTTCTTTTGTGTTTTGCATTTTTTTATTATTAATTGCTTTAAATTTATTTTGAAAATATTCTTTGAAATTTGTAATTTCTATATTTTTATTATCCATTTTAAATGGTTTTAAGGATTCTAATTTTAAGCCAGGTTTTATTACCCTATAACTTTTATCAATGTGGCGAAGTGCTTCTATTATAATATTTTTTGTATCAGTTATAATCACATTTGTATTTTTACCTGTAAATTCAAAATAAATAAGGCTTTCATAGTGTTTATAAGCCCTTTGTGCATTTAGTTTAAAAACAAGGACTCTATTATTTGGCAGAAGTGAAATTTTACTAATATTTGTAGAATTTAGGTATTTTTTAAGCATAAAATCAAAGGGTGCGTTATAATCTTTCTTGCTTAACTTTGCTTGGTAAATAGCACTTTCATTTCTATTTAAATCAAAAATGAAAGGTTCCTTATCAAAACTTAGTTCAAAAACATTATCATCAATTCTTTTAATAAAATCAATTTTTTTATATTTTGTAAAAAAATCTTTTATCAGTAAAAGTTCCATATATTTCATTTTGAAATTATAAAACAAATAATATTTAAAAAGCCTTTTTTTAAAGTATTTAAGTTTTGTAAAATTTTATCATAATTACATAAAAAATACTATTTAAAATTTTAATTATTATTTATTAAGTTTTGTATTATTTTAAAAGTTATATTATTTGCGAAATTTTCACAAAAAGGAACAAAATGTTTTCAAGTTTAAAAACAAAAATTTCAGCACTAGGCCTTAGTTTTCTATTGGTTATTATCATAAGTTTTTCCATTTTTTACACTAACAATGAAAGAAGTATAGATTTAATTACGCAGGAAAATTATAATATCCTTAAAGAACAAACCGAAGATAGGGTTAAGGACTTAACTATGTCCATGGCAGATGCTTTAGGTAATCTTGTAAAAAATGCTAAAAGCAATGAAGAAAAAATCGCCATAATAGCAGATGCCATAGAAACTTTTCGTTTTGAAAATGATAAAAGTGGTTATTTTTACTCCTATCAAAGAACGATAAATGTCGCACACCCTGTTAGAAAGGACCTTTTAGGTAAGGATTTAAAAGATGCAAAGGATGCTGATGGGGTAGCTTATGTAAGTGATTTATACAAGGCTGCAAAAATGGGGGGGGGCTTTGTAAATTTTAATTTTACTAAACCTCAAAAGGATGGAAGTAATATAATAGCCTTAAAAAACTCATACGCTCAAATGATACCAAATACCGATGATATATGGATTTCAACTGCTATTTATATAGATACCTTAGGTCAAAAAGCAGATACCCTAATACAACCTATTGAAAATAATATGAAAAGTAGATTTATAACCTCTATTGTAGTAGCCTTTATTTGTGTACTTATAATAATGGTTTTTGTATGGATTTTTCAAAAAAAGTTAATTTTATCTATACATATTCTTCAAAACAACGCTAGTGTCTTTTTTGATTATCTAAATAACAAAACAAATAAAAGTCAAATTCTACCACCTGCAACAAGGGATGAATTAGGAGAAATTGCACACGCC
>NZ_VJNV01000039.1 GCF_008633915.1 Campylobacter sp. LR291e
TTTTCTTGTTCTTTTAGCGGTGGGAGGGGGATTTTGAGATTGTTTATATATTCATCTCTGATATTTAATAAACTTGATACAGTTCCACTAACGCAACATTGAATATATGTCTCATAAAACGCACTAGCAAAAATAAAAAATACATATTTTGCGTTTAAAGATTCAGAGATTCTAACGATTCGCAAAAATGCGCCTATTTGCGCATTATCAACATCTTTATTAACAAAAGCACATTTTGCAATATTATCTATATCGTTAGTGCTAGTAATGATAATATCGTTTTTATGAACCTGTTTTGCGCTACTAAACAATTTTTGATTTACATAAACATCGTTATTTAATAAATCTAAATTGTGTGTGATTTTATTGATATTGCCTCCGCGCATTATGCGAATTCCTTGTGAGCTAGTTAAATCGTTTTGGCTATACGAAGTTCCTTTAAC
>NZ_VJNV01000003.1 GCF_008633915.1 Campylobacter sp. LR291e
AAATTGAAAAAGAAAATTTAAAAGATAAAGGCTATAAAGAACAAAAAATAAACTTAAATACAAAAAACGAACAAAGCTTATATATTTTAAGAAAAGAATTAAAAGAAAGTTTAATGTCTTTAAAAAATAAACTTATAACAAATAAAAATAATAATTTAAAGGCCTTAATTACAAATAGTACAATAGGAAAAATAAGCAGTACAAAGGCTATAGAAAAAAGTTTAAAAAATGGTTTTAGTGAGATAGAACATTTTAGAACAGGAAAACATTTGAAAGAACTTTTTGAAAATGCTATTTTAATAAGTGAAAATAAAGACAAAAATATAAATATTTTTAGATTTAATAGTAATTTTATTATAAACGATAAAAATGCAAATGCTCTTTTAACTTTAAAACAAATAATAGACAAGGATAAAAATGTTATTTATAGTTTAGAGTTGGAAAATTTAACGTCCAGCTTATAACAAGTCCACGCCCAAGCCAAACTAGACAATGCTATTCCCACCAAGTTAATAAATGTGGTTTATTAACGCTTATTGAAAAGCATCTAAAGTGATTTTAACAATAAAAATATGAAAAGGAGTTTAAATGGCTATACAAAATAAAGCTGAAATTAGAATATATTATGAGAGTAATAAAAAAAGTGCAAAAGAGGTCGCTAAATATTTTAATATAAGTTATAGGACCTTAATGTATTGGGTAAAAAATGAAAAATGGGAAAAGGGGAAGGCCTTAAAGGCAATCGAACCAGAAGTTATTAATAATGATTTATTAAAAAAAGAATTAATAAGCGTTTTAGATAATGAAAGCATAAAAATCAAACAAAAAATTAAAGAAAATTTAGGCGAGGTTTGTAATGAGGTTGATGAAACAATTCTTAATAATTTACTCGATGCAAGTACGGATAAAATTTTAATAGAGGCTATGTCGGTTAATTTTATTCATAAAAATATAGCCTTAAGTGCTATTTTAGCAAAGGACGAGCTGATGCGAATAATAAGGCTAAAAGGTGATAATAAATACGATCTAGCTGTTATTGCAGGTGCTGAAAGGGTGGCTAAGATATTTTTAGA
>NZ_VJNV01000004.1 GCF_008633915.1 Campylobacter sp. LR291e
AACATTTTCATTTATAAGCTCTCCAATAGCCCCTAATTCATCTTTAGCCTTTATTTTAATAGGATGAATGGTAACATTTTCATGATTTAAAAATTTAAAAAAAGTATTTAAAGAGGTTACTAAAATAGGAAGTCTCCAACCTACTATCTTATTGATAATATAATAAATCAATAAGATAGCAATAACTAGCATAACAACTGATACACCAACGGTGTAAAAAAGGTCTGAATTTGTTTTATCTGTGTAATCTTTAATCTTAGCAGCACTTACCACAGTCCAGCCAAAAGGAAATTGCTTATAAAAGCCAAGTCTTTCAAAGCCATTAGTATCGATGTATATAAATTCGCCCTCTTTTTTTGTTTTTAATTCTTCAAGCAGTTTAATTTCTTGAGGATATAAATTCGTATTTTCTACGATTTTTGGGTCCTTGTGAGAAAAAATTCTACCTGTATCATCTGTTAAATAAATATCTAAGCTAGGAAGTATATGGGTTTCAAAATTTTCAAAACGTTTTTGAAAGTCATGTACGAAAATATCCACACCTAAAACACCTATAAATTTTCCATTTTTTATTAAGGGCATAGTCACCGTTGAAAGCAATTTACCAGCATGAATTCCACTTTTTGAAGTATAAACTGAGGTTGTAATACCTGTATTTTTTTGCTTAGTTTTTACATACCAATCCCTTTGTCTCCAATCATCCCCTGGAGTATTATTAAAATTTGGAGATAGATAAGTATTTGGCTTATTTTCATCATAATCTTGCAAGATAACAGCCCCGTCATCTTCATACACTATATATAAAGCTGGATACTTAATCAAATCAGAAGCTTTAAATAAAACCTCTCTTTGACCAACCACATTGTATTTATCAAGCTTTTCAAGTTCTTTAACTATAGCCTTTAAATGTTGATTAGCTTCTATGTTCATTGTGATATTAATCGTAGTAAATGAAGCTACAAGTGCTTCTTGCTGAATCGTTTTAAACAAAGACCTAATCTCATTAGCAGTTAGTTTATAGTTAAAAATCGTAACTACACCTAACACAAATACCATAATAAGTAAAATAAAACAAGAAAGTTTTTTACCGATTGATAGTGAGCTCATTGACAATCCTTAAAATAAATTAAAACTTCACATTATATTATAATAAACTTAAATAATAATTTAATTATAAATAATAAAAATTAAATTTATTATTTTAAGATAATTATAACTATATAAGTGATATTTACCATAACTTAAAACAGCATATATTACGTTACTAAGCTAAATATGACTTTGTAGTGAAATTTTATAATTTATAGCTAATAAGCTTTTTATTACTTTTTTATAGGAATGAAAGTTTAAGTTTTATTACCAATTTATTTAAAAATTTCCTTACTAAAACCTTCTATTGTGGTAAACTTATCTCTATATCAAAAGTATTAAAATTTATTTAGTTTGAGTTTTGTTTCTAGGATATAAGTTTTAAGATAGACGTGTTTTTAAATTTAGCTTATAAACTCACTCAACTTCCCTTAAAACAGCTTCTAAAATTTCACTCATTTTATTAATGTGTTCTTCTTTGCTAATAAGTGGTGGTAAAAAGCGAAGGTCATTTTGTCCACATTTTAAAAGCAAAAGTCCTTTTTCTTGGCACTTGCTTAAAATATCTGAAACATTTACCCTATTATCAAAGCTTAATCCTTGCATAAAGCCCAAACCCTGTCTGCTTTTAATAAAGCTAAATTTAGCCTTTAAGCTATCTAGTTTATTTTCTAAAATAGGAGTTAGAACTTGTACATTTTTAAGTATGTTTTCACTTGAAAATATATCAAACACAGCATTTATAGCAGCACAAGCTAGCGGATTTCCTCCATAAGTGCTTCCATGGTCGCCTAACATTAAAGAATCCTTGCTAAGCCTTTCATTTAAAACAAAGGCCCCAACACTTAGCCCACAGCCTAAAGCCTTTGCACTTGCAAGAATATCAGGTCTTATATCAGCATACTCAAAGGCAAAAAATTTCCCACTTCGCCCCATTCCACATTGAATTTCATCGGCTATTAATACTAAATCTTTTTTATCGCAAAGCTTTCTTAAATCTTGATAGAATTCTTTTTGAGCCACTCTTATGCCACCTTCGCCTTGAACGCTTTCTAAGATTATGGCACAAGTTTTTTTGCTAAGTAATTTTTTAACGCTTTTTATATCATTAAATTTAGCAAATTTCACACCCTTAATAAGTGGCTTAAATGGCTTTTTGTAAGCCTTTGTGGCTGTTAAGCTTAAGGCCCCAAGGGTTCTTCCATGAAAGGAATTTTCAAAGGCTATAAATTCCCCACCCTTAATGGCCTTATTATAAGCATATCTTCTAGCTGCCTTCATAGCCCCTTCAATGGCTTCTGTGCCTGAATTTGTAAAAAACACACTTTTAAGACCACTTGCTTTGGCTAAATTTGTAGCTGCCATTGCTATATTTTCGTGATAATAAAGATTGCTTGTATGGATTAACTTATCAATTTGTGATTTTAAGGCATTATTAAAATAAATATTATTGTAGCCAAGCCCACAAACGCCTATTCCACTTGAAAAATCTAAATATTTTTTGTCGTTTTCATCAAACAAATAAACCCCATCGCCTCTTTTTAAAACAATTTGAAATTTCTTATAAGTGCCTATTAAGTGGCTTTCATCTTTGTAATTCATTATTGTCCTTCTTGTACTACTAAGGTGCCAATGCCCTCATCTGTAAAAATTTCAAGCAACAAACCATGTTTTACGCGTCCATCTAAGATATGTACGCGTCTAACCCCATTTTCACAAGCATCTATGCAAGAGTTTAATTTTACTAGCATCCCACCTTGAATTTTATTAATTAATTCCCTTGCCTTTTTAGTGCCAATACGAGAAATTAAAGAATTTTTATCGCTATAATCTTCATAAAGTCCTTCAATATCGCTTAAAAATGCAAGTTTTTCAGCCTTTAAAGCCTTAGCAACCTCGCAGGCTACATCATCAGCATTAATATTATAAGTATTTAAATTATCATCCATTCCCAAAGGTGCAATTATAGGTAAAAAATCTTTTTCTAAAAGTTCTTTTAAAATTTGGATATTTACACTTTCAATCTTTCCTACAAAGCCTAAATTTTCATCCTTTTTAACGCATTTTAAAAGCCCTCCATCCTTGCCACAAATGCCTATTGCTTTTACGCCAAGATATTCTAAGTTTTGTACTAGTCCTTTATTTATGCGATTTAATACCATTTCAGCAATGGCAGTTGTTTCATCATCACTTATCCTAAGTCCATTTTTAAATTCACTTTTTATGCCAAGTTTTGAGCATAAATTTGATATATCCTTACCTCCACCATGGACAATCACGGGCTTTAAGCCAACTAGCTTTAAAAGGGCTATATCTTGCATAACGCAACGTTTTAAGTCCTCATTTTCCATAGCAGATCCACCATATTTAATTAAAATAATCTTAGAATTAAATTTTCTTATATAAGGCAGGGCCTGTATTAAAACACTAGCTTTTTCTAAATATTTTTCCATAATCTAGCCTTAATGATTGAAATTTGTTTGATTATTTTCATTTAAGGACCAATCATAATAATTTGCATCCTCTCTTAAAGTAAAACCATAATGCTTCCAAAATTCATTCCCTAAGTCATTGCTTTTAAAGGCAATAAGAGCAATTTTATTAATATTTTCTTCTTTCAAGGCATTTAGACAAAATCTAGTCATTGCGTGTGCTATTCCTTTTTTTCTATGATTTGGATGAACACAAACATGGTAAAAACCACCCGTTCTTCCATCATGCCCACAAAGAATAGAACCTATTATTTGCCTGTTTTCTTCGGCCACCACGCTTAAATTTGGGTTTCTGTCTAAAAAACGACTTATGTTTTCTTTGCTATCATCAATACTTCTAAGCCCAAATCCCTTAATCTCGCACCAAAGCTTATAAACTCCATCATAATCATCTTTTTGCATAGGTCTAATATCCATTGTTTGTCCTTATAAATTTGCTAAATTATCAAGCCCCTCGCATTCATCAAAGCCATACATTAAATTCATATTTTGAACAGCCTGTCCTGAAGCACCTTTAATTAAATTATCAAGCGTACCAACTACTAAAACTTTTTTAGTCCTTTTGTCTATACAAAAATTTATATCCACAAAATTCGTATTTTTAACCCACCTAGTTTGAGGCCAAATTTTACTTGGCAAAATTCTAATAAAGGGCTTATTTTTATAATGCTTTTCATAAATTTTTCTTAGTTTTTCTTCGCTTAAATCAGTCTTTAAATTTGCATAGCAAGTAGCTAGAATTCCTCTTTGCATAGGCACAAGGTGAGGACTAAATTGCAAAGTTAATTTTGTCTTAGCAGCCTTGCTTAAATGTTCTTCAATCTCTGGGGTATGCCTATGAGAAGTAAGGGCGTAGGCTTTGAAATTTTCATTTACCTCGCAAAATAAATTGTCTATCTTGGCACCCTTACCTGCCCCGCTTACTCCACTTTTTGCATCAATTATAATAGAATTTAAATCTATTAAATTTTCTTTTATCAAAGGATACAAACTTAAAATAGAACAAGTCGTGTAACAACCCGGATTTGCTATAAATTTAGCCTTTTTAATATCCCTTTCATATAGTTCACAAAGCCCATAAACTGCTTGTTTTAAAAGCTTTAAATTCTTATGTTCAAAGCCATACCAAAGCTTATAATCTAAACTTTCTTTAAGCCTATAATCAGCACTTAAATCTATAATTTTTATTTTTTTAAGCAAATTTTCATTTAAAATTGAAGCTGTAAAATTATGAGGTGTTGCACAAAATAAAAGTTCGATTTTTTCAGCTACTCTTTCTAAATTTTCATTTTCAAAGCTTAAATTTAGGGGCGTATTTGGACAAAGTGAAGCGTAATTTTCTCCTACATTATTTTGTGAGCCTATGTAAGTGATTTCTACATTTTTATGACGCAATAAAAGGCGAATAAGTTCATTTCCAACATATCCACTAGCACCCAAAACTCCAACCCTTAATTTCATTGCCTATCCTTAAAATTTTATGAAATTTTAAAAAAAATTTTATTTTAGTATGTTTAAAAACAAAAAAAGCTTAAATGCATAAAAAAATTATATTTTTTCACAAAATTAATCAGTCTTAAATCAAGTTAAAAACATTTGATAAATGTTGTTATCTTGTTTTTTTGAGTTAATTTAGCTATACTTAGAATTTAACAAGTATTTATATTTTAAGGATTAAGACATGAATATTGTAACAAGTATTAAAAACAAACTAATTATAGTAGTTATAGCCCTAGTAATTATCTGTATTACCGCTATATCTGGTTTTTCGTATTATCAAAGCAAAAAAGCAATGTTTGACCTAGGAGGTCAATCAGAATCTGACACGCTTTCAGCGGCCTTAACTACGATAAGTAGCTTTGATTCAAGTAATATAGCTTTAGTTGAAAAAATTTACAATCACATCAGTAAAAATGCAAATTCAACTTATGCTTTAAAGGAATTTACAAAGAATATGTTAAAGCCTTATAAAGATGGCTCTCATGCCTTTGGCGTATATTTAGGCTTTGAAAATGGTGCCTTTATAGGTTCTGATAGTCTTTCAGAAAAAGATGGGGTAAATTATTATGAAGAAGGACCTGGCACAAACAATAACACAGGTTATGATGCTAGGAATGAAGAATGGTTTAAGGGTGCGTTAAATACAAAAGGTGTTTACAAAACTAAGGTTTATCAAGACTCAGATACAAAAGTGCCTGTTATTACTTATTCAAAGGCTATTTATAATAATAATAAATTAATAGCAGTTTTAGGCGTGGATATGACCTTGAGTGATTTACAAAATGAGTTTAATGAAATAGGTCAATTGGTAAGAGGTGGTAGAATATTTGTCTTTGATGAAGATAAAATCACCTTTTTATCAACAGATGCAAGCTTAATTTTTAATGATAATCCAAATATTCCTATGCTAACTAAAGCAAGAGAAGAACATGGAAATTTAGTGCCTTTTTATTATAGAAGGGCAAATGGTACACAAAGAATGGGCGTTTGTGGCTTTTTAGGAAATTCTACTTCTATGGGCTGTTTAACCCGCTCCCTTGATAGCTTTGAAGGACCTATAAATAAAATAGCCTTTGAAAATACTATAATATCTTTAATTATGCTTATAATTGTAGGTATTGCTATTTACATGATGACAAATTATGTATTAAAGCCTTTACAACACATTAAACAAGGCTTACTTAGCTTTTTTGATTATTTAAATTATAAGTCAAATTCTGCAAATACTATAAATGTACATTCCAAAGATGAATTAGGAGAAATTGCACACGCCATTAACGAAAACATA
>NZ_VJNV01000005.1 GCF_008633915.1 Campylobacter sp. LR291e
AAGAAAAAATTCTAAATAATGGGCTTAAATGCCCATTATTCTATCTCATATTTTTTTAATCCTTTGCTAAAAATCTTTTTAAATTTGCGAATTTTAAAACTTAGTTTAAGGCTAAAATTTTTTTAAAAAATTTTACTAAATTTATTTTTAAAACCATACTTTTAAATAATTAAAATGTAACTTTTTGACACATTTTATAAAGAATTTTATTAAAAATGTGAGAATAGTTAACAAATTAATAATTTTACAAAACAAAGTTTGTAAAAAGTTGCCATTTTAAGCAACTTTTTACTTGCTTTCCTTATCTTTAAAAAGCTTATAAGCTAAGTGTGTTCCACGACTTTCATCAGCCTTTAAAGTCTTATAAATTTTGCTTATATAATCTTCTAAAATTTGTTGAGAGTCCATAGGCCTTTCATTTTCTCTAGGATTTATCTTATCATACTCGCCTTCTTTGTTAAGTTCATATGCTAAAACATTATCGCTAAGTTGCAAACGCAAAACCTGGGCTAATTTTGCCCTGCCCTTTTCATCAAAAATAGGAGTCATTAATTCAAGTCTTCTTTCCAAATTCCTAGGCATCCAATCCGCGCTTGATATAAAATAATTTGGACTGCTATGTTTAAAATAGAAAATTCTAGCATGTTCTAGGTATTTTCCTATAATACTTCTAACGCGTATATTGCGACTATAATCTTCATTTGGTTTTAAACAGCAAATTCCACGAATGATTAAATCAATTTGAACGCCATTATTTGAAGCCTCATAAAGTGCCTTAATCACATCAGAATCAACTAAAGAATTCATCTTAGCAACTATCACGCCTTCATTTCCCTTAGTAGTTTCAACCCTTATCATTTCAAGGATTTTAGCCTTTATTTGAGTAGGGCTCATAGAAAGACTTTGTAAGTATCTATCTTTATTAAAGCCTGAAAGTATATGGAAAAATGCTGTAGAATCCCTAGCAAAATCATCCCTTGTAGTAAAATAACTAACATCTGTGTATATTTTTGCCGTACTAGCATTATAATTTCCTGTGCTAAAATGCATGTAAAATTTTAATTTATCATTGTTTTTACGAATTATTTGAGTAACCTTAGCATGTACCTTAAAGCCAGTGATTCCATAAATTACATGAGCACCTGCATCTTCTAAAACCTTAGCCCAGTGTAGATTATTTTCTTCATCAAATCTAGCCTTTAACTCAACCATAACCGTTACTTGCTTACCTTCATTTGCCGCATCGATTAAGGCTTGTACTATGTTTGAATTTTTTTCAACCCTATAAAGTGTCATTCTAATAGAAATAACATCAGGGTCCTTACTAGCTTCTTTTATAAGCTTATAAACAGGGTCAAAGCTTTCAAATGGTTGTACTATAAGTATGTCTTCTTTATCCATAGTTTCAAAAATAGATAAATTCTCATCAAAGGGTGCTAGAGTTTTTGGAGTATAAAGTGAGCTTAAAAGGTGAGTAAAGGCCTTATTACCCACTATCTGCCATAAAGAAGGTAAATTTAGCAAACAAGAGTACTCATATACATCTTGGTGATAAATTTTAATGTGCATATTTAAAAAGTCAATTATTTGTTCGTCTGCATCTTTTTGAATTTGAAGTCTTACAAAAGCCCCTTTTCTACGAAGTTTTAAGCCTTGTTCTAAAATCATCATAAAATCATCTGCTTCTTCTTCTTCTATGATAATATCTGCGTTTCTTGTTACACGAAAGGCAGCTGATGCTAAAAGCGAATAACCCGGAAAAATATATTCTACATGTTCGTGCACTATGCTTTCAATAGGTACATAAACATTAGAGTCTACTTGATAAAATCTAGGTAAAATGCGTGGAATTCTAATAAGTCCAAATTTTATAAGTTCATTATGTGCCTTATCGCAAATTTTAACAGCTAATGAAAAAGATAGGTTATTTAAATGAGGAAAAGGATGGGTTGCATCAACTGCGATAGGAATGATAACAGGAAAGATATTTGAACGAAAATAATCATCGCATTTTGTTTTTAAATTTTCATCAAGTTGTTCGTAAGATTTAATAAATAAATTTTCCCTTGCAAGTTCAGTGATAATGTCTGAAAAATAGGTTTCTAAAAGCGTTTTTTCTTCGTGTAAATATTTGCGAATTTCTTGTAACTGCATTAAAGGAGTCATTTCATCACTGCTACTTATGATAACTCCTGCTGAGTAAAGTTGCTTTAAACCAGCCACTCTTATCATATAAAACTCATCTAAATTTGTGCAATAAATTGCTATAAATTTAAGCCTTTCTAGTGCTGGAAGTTGCCTTGTGCATTGATTTAAAACGCGTGAATTAAAGCGAAGCCATGAAAGTTCTCTATTAAAAAACATACTAGGATTTGTTTGCATAAGTTCTCCTAATTTATAAAATTTATTTTATTATATTGAAAATTTTATTATTTTTTTTTAAAAAAGTTTTTATTAACGAAAATTTATAAATTTTTTCTTGATTATTTTCGAAAATTAACAAAAATTTGGCAAATTTTGCTAAAAAATTAAATAATTAGTAAATTTAAGTAAAATATCGCCAGATAATATTTAACAGAGCGTAATTAAGACAAAAAATATCCTTAAAATTTCTTTAAATTTTATTTTGATAAAATCACTAAATCGCTATTTAAGTAGCCATAAGGAGGGTATTTTGGAAGAAAAATCAAGTTCTTCAGGTCTTTTTGGCATTTTTCTAATCTTACTTTTTGTCTTTTTTGCAATGGGTTTTTATACCTTTTATAAGGCAAAAGGCACTTCTTATTTTGGCAGTGCTAGTGAGTCCTGTAATAACTGTCATGTTATGAACCAAGTTTATAACGACTATTTATCAGGTCCACATTCAAAAAAAGTAGCTGGAGAGCCAAGGGCAAGCTGTATGGATTGCCATTTACCGCATGATTTTGTGAATAAATGGATAGCAAAGGCTGAAAGTGGTCTTAGACACGCCTATGCTTTTACTTTTGAGCTTGAAAATTTGCCTACGCATCTAAGTGCAAATGAAAAAAGTAAACATACGGTTCAAGATAACTGTATTCGTTGTCATGCTGATTATGTAGCAAATGCTATAAATGCGACTGCAAATTCACACGCTAATAACAGTTTAAGTTGTGTATCCTGTCACGCTAGTGTCGGACACGTACGTGGATTTTAAAATTTAAAAGGAGGTTTTCTCAAATGGGCAATAAAAAAGGTTTATACACTGGTATAATAATCTTACTCGTCTTAATAGGTGGTATTTGGTGGTTGAGTGGCAACATAGACCAAAGACAACAAGAAGGTGCAACTCAACTTGCTATTAAATCAATAGGTGCAGTAGAAATGACTGATGATAATCCTACTTTCGATGAATGGGGTAAGAATTTTCCTGATTATTTAGATATGTATTTAACTGTTGAAAAAGAAGAGCCTTTCGCTACTGAATTTGGTGGAAATTTAGCTTATTCTAAACTTATTCGTTATCCTCAACTTACCTTACTTTGGGCTGGATATCCATTTAGCCTTGATGCAAATGAAGAAAGAGGACACTTTTTTATACAAGCTGACCAAATGGATACAGCAAGAAACAATAAAGATTTCTTAAATGCACATGGCTTTAAAGCATTTGGTGGACAACCTACTGCCTGTATGAATTGCCATAGTGGTTGGACTCCTTGGTTAATTAAAAATGTAGCAAAGGGTGACTTTGTAGCATTTAATTCTACAAAATATTGGACTATGATTAAAAATGTACCTGCTGTAAATGGTGCAGCTGTTAATTCTCCTGAA
This sequence comes from Campylobacter sp. LR291e, assembly GCF_008633915.1. Taxonomy (GTDB): domain Bacteria; phylum Campylobacterota; class Campylobacteria; order Campylobacterales; family Campylobacteraceae; genus Campylobacter_D. The sequence continues at coordinate 3,790 of NZ_VJNV01000005.1, forward strand.
CATAATGGATTACATGGTGGTAGAAGAATGGGTGTAACTTGTGCAGATTGTCACAATCCTAACGATATGCAATTACGCGTTACAAGACCAGCACTTATCAATGCCCTTGTTAATTTTAGGGGTTATGAAGCTGACCCAGTATTAGGAGTAAAAGCAAGTAGGGAAGAAATGAGAACCCTAGTTTGTTCACAATGCCACGTTGAATACTACTTTAAACCAACAGGTACTAAAGTAAAAGTAATGGGTGAAAGCATAGCTAATGATAGCACTAAGAAATGGTATAATGGAACTCAAAAAACTTATGATGAAGTAGAATATTGGAGAGATGGTAATGAACCTACTGAAATAGAAGTTGCAGGGCTTGAATTGGTATTCCCTTGGAGTACTTGGAAAAAAGGTGAGCCATTTAGAATTGAAATGTTTGACGATCACTATGATAAAGTTAGAAATATATTTGATAAAGACTGGGTACATAAAATTACAAATGCTCCTATGATTAAAATTCAACACCCTGAAAGCGAACTTTTCAGTGGTGGTGTTCATGCGGCAAATGGTGTAAGTTGTGCTGATTGTCACATGCCTTATATTAGAAAGGGTTCTAAGAAAGTAACTCAACATAATATTACTTCACCTTTAAAAGAAATTAATGCAGCGTGCAAATCTTGCCATACTCAAAGTGAAAGTTACTTAAAGGCTCAAATTTCAGATATTCAAAACTCTATTAGCCATGATATGAGAACAGCTGAATATGCTATAGTAAGCTTGATTATGGATACTAAAAATTTGCGTGAAAGACTTAGTGCTATGGATAAATTTCAAACTGATGGTCAAGCTGATGTTAAAAAGATTAGTGCTGAGATTGCTGATGTGCTAGAACTTCAAAGAAAGGCATCAATTAGGGCTGATTTTGTGGGTGCTGAAAATTCAACAGGTTTCCATAATCCAAGAGAGGCTTCAAGAATGCTTTTACAAGCTGTTGATATGGCTAGAAGTGGTCAAACTAAACTTGTAGAAATAGCTGCTAAAAACGGCATTACAGACTTTACAACTTCTGATTTAGGTTTTGAAGATATTCAAAAATTCAATCCTGGCGACATTCGCTATAAGGTTGATTTAAATGGTCATAAAGCAGGTGATAGATACTATGAACATGAAAATATTAATGGTAACCCACCAGCTAAACTTTTAGAAGATGACAAAAATATCAAACCTTATACCTACACTTATGTAGATAAAAAATAATCTATGAGCCCTTCGGGGCTCTTTTATTTAAGCAAATTTAAGCACTTAAAATTTATAATTTATGTTTTTATTTATAGGAAAATGATGATTTTACAAGAAAATGCAAGTATTGATTTAAAAAATGTTGATTTAGTACTAAGTCTTGGAAATTCATGCAGAAGCGTACACCACATAAAAGAACATAATTTAAGATTATTTGCAACACCTCTTGATTGGGTGGGTAATTATGATTTAAAAACTGCATTTTATTGCTTTGAAACAAATTTTAAAAATTTTTTTATTGAGTGTGAAAAAATAGGAGAAGATGAAGAAAAACAATTAATTAGCGTTAGGGATAAAAATACTAATATGACCTCAAGGCACCATTTTTTATTAAATAAACCCCTAGAACTTCAAATACCAGAATTTAATCAAAAAATGCAAAAACGTTATAAAAGAATGCAAGAATATATCTTAAAGGCTAAAAAAATAGTGCTTGTAAATATGGGAAAGGATAGCCTTGAAGAAGTAGAGAATTTTTTAAGAAAAATTCATAATTTTTGGCAAAATGATAAAGAACTTTATTTTATAAAGATCATTCATAATGAAAAAATGCCACGAGATAGCATTTTAACTAAGCAGTATTTAATAGATAAGAATTTACACTTATTAACCTACGAGGGCAATGATACAAGCTTAGATGAGAGTTCAAAATATGCTTGGAGAGGTAATGAGATAATATGGAAACAAGCCTTAAAAAATATACAGCTTAAAAAGCAATTTAGCTTAAAATATTTATGTCAAAAAGGTCTTTATACGACACTAATGTTAATTAATTTAGTGCGTAAAAAGACTTATTAAAGCAATTATTTAATCTTCTTCGAAACTTTCTTCGTATTCTCTTTTAATCTCTTCATTTTCTTGGGCAATACTAGAAATTTCAGAATAAACAAAATGTTTATTAATAGGATTAAAGGTTCTTAATTCGCCACTATCACCATCGCCACCTCTAAAAGCAACTCCTATATTTAATACATAATGCTTAGGTCGCATAGCTATAACATAAAAATGTTGACTAAATTTATGTTTATGTTTTAAAAGATAGTTAGGCATCATCCCTACATTAAAATACTTTTCATAATATTTTTTTCTTTATCATTTAACCTTACAATCTTACTTATAACAGGATAAATAGTAAATTTTCTTTTATTTTTTTCATCTATGTAAGCCTTTAGGTTTTTAAGTTATTTGAATTCATGAAAAGTGCTAAATTTATTTTTATTTGTTTTTAAATGCAAACCTTTCTTGAAAAATCTAAACAAAATACTTCTAAGCTTAAAATCTTTTAATAGGTCACTATAATACCAAAATATTCCTTGCGAAGTATTTTAACTAATCGAAAATAACTTTGTATCTTTCTATCTTTCATAATATCACATATAGAAAGATATGTTAAAAGCCTACCATCAGCGTTCATGTAAACTCCTTTAATCTTGGTAAATAATTTTCATAACCCTTTGTAATTTTTCTAAAATTTCTTCTTTGCTAAGTTTATGATAATAATAAGGCTCATCTATAAAATCATTATTTTCTGCGAAAATATCGCTAATATAATTTATAACGCTAAATATTACTATATGAAAACAATCATGCCTAACGGCTTGACATTCAAAGCTAAGTTTTTCATCACTGCAAAGAATATAATCAGGCATTTCGTTATTAGCATAATCAAGATTAAAAAAGGAATAATAATATTGTTTGTAGTCTTGTTTTACTTTTGTGATCTTACAATTAAAGCCCTTTTCATCTAAAAAATTTTTCAATTTATTAAGTTCTTCTACTTCGTTAAAAACTTCTTTTTTAAGTTGATTTTGTTTAACATATAGTCTAAAAACAAGATCTCTAAGCTTAAAATCACTTATTAAATCAGCATAATAATCATCGTATTCTTCTTTTAATATTTCTAACAACTCAGAATAAGTTCTTATCCTTTTAACTTTAATTATTTTAACTATTTCAAAATAAATTTCAAATCTATAAACTTCTATTTTTTGTTTTTTATACTCTTTTTTATAATAATCTAGATTGTGTTCTTCGTACCCATACCCATTTATATCATCTATACTAGATTCGTACTCTTCATCAACAAAGTCGTTTTTGCGTTTATTCCTTATCATTTGTAATAATTCTTCATCACTCATATTTTCTATTTGATTTCTCATTTGTGCTAAACTTAGTTTATCTTCATTATCTAAGCGTTTAACATGACCTCGGCTTGTTTTATTAGTTCTTGTTCTTCTGCTAATTCTTTATTTGCTTGGTAAGATTTACCAGCTTTGTAAGGATTGTTTTCTAAGGCCTTTAAAAAATATTTTTATCTAGGTTTTGTGTTTTTGCTATATTTTCTACTATATATTTTAAGGTTTTTGTCCCATTATCGCTCATTGCTATATCATATCTTTTGCAAAGTTCTAACCACTCGCAAGGATTTTCAGTGGTATAAAATAGGCTTTCACTTATATTTCTATCAAGTACAAATTTTTTATTAGCATGAAATTTGCCATACGGTTTATCATCAGCTGGACCTAAATATAAATCAAAAAGTGAAATTAAGTCCTTATTATTCCAAATATATTTTTCATTTATGCCTTTTAATACCACTTTTACCCCCTTTGTATGTTAAAACTTATTTATTTTTGAGCCTTTTGATTATTTTTTTAATGATAAAAACATATGTTCTTTATCACCCATATAATTAGTACCTGTATTTATTGCAACATCATTAAATATTACAACTTTATCAGAATCTAGACCATATAATCTATAATGATAAGGGTTTAAAACTTGACATTTAAAATTAATTCTTTCTTTGCTTACAAGTATATAATTAGATATTGCATCATCATAAGATTTTTTATCTTTTTCGCTTATCTTTTTAAGTTTGCAACTATAACCTTTTTCTTCTAAAAAAATTTTTAATTTTTAAGCCTTTCTACTTCATTAGGTGAATTTGTAAGTTCTCTTACTACAAGGATCTCGTTATCCACGCTTACTTGTATGATTTCTCTTTTATATGCCCTATAAATAGTGCTTATAAGCTTAAAATCATTTGCCAAAGTATCATAATAAGACCGATGTTCTTTTTTTAAGATTGCTACTAATTTAGTAAAACTTGTTATTTGCTTAAACTCAATAATATTCATTATCTCAGCATATTTTTCAAATCTTTCTTCTTGTGTCATTGAATCTCCTTGGAATTTTATTAATACTAAAATTTTAAACCTAACTATAAAATAAAAAATGAAAAATCAAATAAAACTTTAAAACTAAAACAACTTAAATAAATTTTTAGCTCTTGTTTTATATTAAAAACATTTAAAAACCAATTAAAAATCATCATTTTTTACATTATATTTGAAAATTTTTAAATTTTTATATCTTTTATAAAGGTAAAAAAGGCTTAAAATAAGTATTAAAGCTTCTAAAATTTCAATTTTTTCATTTGCTAATATAATATGAAAGGAAGAAACCAACAAACAAATATAGCCAAGTTTTTGAATTTTTTGTAAGATTTTAAAATATTTAAAAGAGCTTAAAAACATTAAAAACATCATTACAAAGGCCACAAAACCACTAAATTCTAAGCCTTTTGAACTTATATCATTAAAAAATTTTACAAAGGATAAATTTTTAGAAAGTACAAAATATATCAAAAAATGAAAAAAAATAAACACAAAGCTATAAATTCCAAAAATTCTAACAAAGGCCCTTGAAATATTAAAATTTACTTTAATTTTTTTTGAAGAAATTAAGGCACAAATCAAGCTTAAATTTAAAAAAAATAAACTGCTAAAACCCGTGCTTTTATATAAGATTATGATTAAATCCGTGCTAAATAACACATTATAAACTATGCAAGAAAGGCTAATTAATATGCATAAGATAAATAAAAAATAAGCTATTTTCATAAAAACCTAAATATTTTTAAGTATATTTTCACAAACCATTCTTGGATTACTAGCCTCATAAATAGGACGTCCAACTACTATAAAATCACTTTTATTTTCCTTTGCCATTTGCAAATTTGCTACTCTTTTTTGATCGTTACTTTCTTCATTAAATGGTCTAATTCCAGGCGTTAGGGTGATAAAATTTTCATTTGTATGCTTTTTTATAAATAAGCTTTCAAATACCGAACAAACCATTCCATCAAGCTTATTTTCAAAGCTTATTTTTGCCAAATTTAAAACAGCTTCTTTAATATCTTGCTTATAAATGCTATAAAAATTTGTTTCATCAAAGCTAGTAAGGGCTGAAACGCCAAGTACTAAGGGGCGTTTTTTAAAAGTATTTAAGCGATTCATTACTTCTTGTATAGCCAAAGCCCCAGCACTTGCATGGATATTTATCATATCAATTTCAAAATTAGCACATTCCTGGCAAACATCAGCCATGGTATTTGGTATATCATAGAATTTTAAATCTAAAAAGATAGGAAAAGAATCTATTTTTTTAAGCTCATTTATAAAAGAAAAACCATCCCTTACAAAGGACCGAAGCCCAACTTTCAACCATATATCAAGCCCCTTTAATTGCTTAGTTAAATTTAAACACTTATCTTTACTAGCTAAATCCAGGGCAACGCAAAGTTTCATTTTGCAAGACTTTTTAAAGAATCTAAAACACCATTTACAAATTTTGGTGTACTATCATTTGCCATTTCCTTAGCTAATTCTATGGCCTCGTTTATAATCACAGCCCTAGAAGTTTGTGTATAAAACATTTCATAAGCACCAAGTCTTAAAATAGCCCTTTCAATATATCCAAGCTTAGACACTTCGTTTTCTTTTAATTGAGAATTTATAAGCTCGTCTAGTCTTTGCAAATTTGCACAAATGCCCTCATACAAAGCAAGGCTAAATTTTTTTTGCTCATTGCGAATTTTTTTTTCTTCTAAAAACTCAGCTATAAAATTCTCATTTTTTTCATTAAATTCAAGGGCGTACAACAATGAAATAATGCTTTGCCTTGCCTGATGCCTAGTTGCCATTTTATGCCTTTAAAACATCGTTTAATCTTAGCATTTCAATCAAGGTACACATTGCCTCAAAGCCTTTATTCCCAGCCTTAGAACCAGCCCTTTCTATGGCTTGTTCTATTGAGTCAGTTGTTAAAACTCCAAAGCTAACAGGTATATTATTAGCCAAACTAACACTTGCAATGCCCTTAGTAGTTTCTGCTGAAACATAATCAAAATGAGGAGTACTTCCTCTAATCACAGCACCCAGGCAACAAAGCCCGTCAAATTTTTTGCTTAAAATAGCTTGTTTTAAGGCAAAAGGTACCTCAAAGGCACCGGGTACCAAAATAAGACTTAAATTTTTTTCACTTCCTCCATGTCTTAAAAAGGCATCCTTTGCACCCTCAACTAAGCGGTCGGTTATGATATGATTAAACCTTGCGTTTATAATAGCTATTTTTTCCTTGCCATTTAAATTTAACTTGCCTTCTAAAATAGTCATTTATTATCCTTTTATTAAAATTAGGTATTTTAACATAAAAATATTAAAATCATTGAAGATAAGCATATAAAGCATTGCTACAATTTTTTGCATTAATACTATAAACATTTTTTCTAATATTAGTTTTAAGTTTATTAAAAATTTCAACCATAAAATCTGCTTCTTTTTCGTTAAAGCCATTATCCCTTTGCTTGTTTAATTTTGCATATAATTTATCTGTGTAAATACCAGCTTTTTTAAGGCACCATTTTAATTTTTGCTCCCTTTTATATATATTATCTAATATCAAATTTCTTTATATCCATTATTTTTTAATAAATTTTATTCTTCATTTTTTGTATTTTTACACCCTATTAATAAAAGCAAACTAAAAAGTAAAAGCTTATTTTTCATTTTTAAACTTCTTAAAAAATTATTAATTTAATCTTTGAACTAACCCTTTCTTCAATATCCATTTTTATAAGTTTTTTAAGCTCATTTTCATCGACATTTAAATTATTCATTTTTAAATGCCAAGCTGCATTTTCAATAGCTTCTTCTTTACTTCTTTTTACAAGGCGAATTTCATCAAAAATTATTTTTTCAAAGGCTATATTATTAGCATTTAAAAATTTTTCTAAATTGTCATTTCCTAATTTTTTACCTTTAGTGTTAAAATGCTTATAAATGGATTCTAAAAAATCACTTCTTCTAAAACTATCCCAGCCTATATAAATTTTAATATCCCCAAAGGATACAAAATACTCAAAGGCCTTTTCATTATCTAGTGCAGGTGACATACTTATAAAGGCTATATCAAAATGCAAATTTTTATTTTTTTTACAAAAGCTTTCAAAGTCTAAATTTATAGTATTTATATTATTTAATTTTAAATTTTTAGCATCTTTGTTTAAAAACTCAAGCATATTTTTTGAACTATCAAGTGCGATAATATTTTTTGCAAATTTGGCTAAATGTAGGGTCCAAATGCCCGTACCACAGCCTATATCAAGTATGTTTTTATTAACAAAGCTTATATTAAATTCCTTAAATTTCTTAAAACTTTGTTCTTGTATATAGGTTAATTTTTCGTTAAATCTTGCATAAGTTTTAGCCTTTTCATCCCATAAATTCATTGTTTATCTTGTATGCAATGGTTAAAAATAAATTTTTGTTCATCAGGTATTGCATCAAAAATTGCTAGGGCTAATTTTCTTATCTCCCAAAGGGCAGCCTTTGAACTTCTCAAACTTAGAAAATTTTGCAAGGCCCTAGCATTAACGCTCCAAGTAAGTTCAGTTTTATAGCTTTCAGGTAAGCAGTATTTTGCTAAGTCAAGCGAGATACTTTCTTGTAAGATTAAACGCAAATTTTCTAAGGATAAAATACTTGCATTATCTACTTTTTCATTACCACACAACACCAAATAACGACTGGCGTTTTCAAAATCTCCTATTTTAAACTCAGCTTCGTTTCTTAATTCTTTTAAGGTATAACGAGTACTTTTTACACTTAAACTTGCAATCCTATGCCTTGCAAGTTCTTGCAAACAAGCCCTTGAAATGCCTTGAATATAAAAATTATAACTTAAATGTTCAAGCGTTGAGGCATGTTTAAATTTATTACCGACCCTATCTATTAATTCTTTATCTTTTTCGCCTCCACAATCACCCTTTTCAAAACTTTGCCAACAAGTCCTAGTAGCGTGAGAACACACAAAAAGTGGGGTATGAAAAAGTAAACTAACTTGCATAAATATCCTTTGAAAAAATTTCGTAATTTTTACATACTTTTACTTTAAAAAACTTTATTTAATTAAGCAAAGATTAATATTTTTTGGTTAGAATTTTGCCTAAATTTAAGAAAAGGAGATAAAAAATGTTTTATATTGCAAACTTCTTTTCTAATGCTTCTTTTATGATGCACGCCTTGCGTGCTTGATTTTTTAAACTCATTTACTTATTTTAGCTAAATTTTTTTAGTTTTTTAAATTTAAAATTTCACAAAAAAGGAAATATTATGGCAGATTACTCACAAAGTACGCTAGCACTTCACGCAGCTTATGAATTTGACACACAAAGGACGATTAGCGTTCCGATTTATCAAAGCACAGCTTATAGCTTTGAAGACTTAGCACAAGCAGAAGCTCGTTTTAGCTTAAAAGAAATGGGTAATACTTACTCAAGGATTAAAAATCCAACGGTGGCTATCTTACAGCAAAGATTAGCAGAGGTTGAAGGTGGAATTTTTGGAGTTTGTACTGCAAGTGGCATGGCAGCAGTTTTTTATGCTTTGTTAAATTGTGCTCAAATTGGAGACACTATACTTTATTCAAATAAAATTTATGGAGGCACACAAACCTTATTAGCCCATACTTTTCCAAAACGTTTTGGCATTAAAACAAAGGAATTTGACATAGATGATTTAAATAGCCTAGAAAATTTAATTGATGATAGCACAAAGGCAATTTTCTTTGAAAGCTTGTCAAATCCACAAATTGCTATAGCAGATACAGAAAAAATCACTCAAATTGCTAAAAAATATGGGATTATAAGCATTTGTGATAATACAGTCGCTACACCATTTTTGCATAAGGCCTTTGATTTTGGAGTAGATATAGTAGTTCATAGTTTAAGCAAATATATAAACGGCCAAGGAAATACCTTAGGAGGTGCTATTATTGAAAGAAAGGGTTTAAATCCTTTGATTAAAAATAACCCTCGCTACAAGCCCTTTAATATACCTGATGAAAGCTATCATGGGCTTGTTTATGCTAGTGTTGATGAACAAAATTTACCAATTTATTCTTTTCGCATATTAGCAGAATGGCTTAAAAATATAGGGGCTACCATGAGTGCTACTAGTGCTTGGCAACTTTTGCAAGGGCTTGAAACTTTGTCTTTAAGGATACAAAAACATAGTCAAAATGCCCTAGAAATAGCCAAATTTTTACAAAATCATCCAAATGTTAAAGAAGTTAACTACCCAGGTCTTGCAAATAATCCTTACAATGCCTTGCTTAAAAAGTATTTTATAAACGAACAAGCTAGTGGGCTTTTAAGCTTTGAGGCAAGGGATTATGAACATGCAAAATCAATTTGCAATAAAACAAAAATCTTTAAAATTGTTGCAAATTTAGGCGATTCAAAATCCTTAATAATCCACCCAGCAAGTACAACTCACTCACAGCTTAGCCAAGAAGAATTAAAAAACGCCCAAATTTCGCCTTCAACAATTCGTCTTAGTATAGGTCTTGAAGATGCAAAGGATTTAATTGCTGATTTAGACCAAGCAATAAGGGCTTAAAATGCCCTTAGTAATTCCTAGGGATATGCCAGCCTTTGAAGTACTTAATAAAAGTGCTTTTGTTATGGATACGCAAAGGGCAAACACACAAGATATTAGAACGCTTGAAATTTTGATTTTAAATTTAATGCCTACAAAGATAGAAACAGAAAATCAACTTCTATCTTTACTGGCAAATTCGCCCTTGCAATTAAATATTAGCTTTATTTGTACTAAAAGCTATGTAGGAAAAAATACCCCTCTTTGGCATTTAGAAAAATTTTATCAAGGCATTGAAGCAGTAAAGGGAAAGAAATTTGACGGGGCCATTGTTACAGGTGCGCCCGTTGAACAGCTTGAATTTGAGAATGTAAAATACTGGCAAGAATTAAAAGAAATTTTTGATTTTTTACGCATAAATGTGACAAGTACCATGTATATTTGCTGGGGTGCTATGGGGGCTTTGTATCATTTTTATGGCATTAAAAAGCAAAATTTATCTAAAAAATGCTTTGGTGTATTCTTACACGATGTAGCAAATAAGGATTTAATCTTAACAAATTTGGATGAAAAAATTCTTATGCCTCATTCTAGAAATAGTCACATAGATGAAAATGAACTAAGCAAAATTAAGGATTTAAAAATTCTACTTAAAAATGATGAAGCCGGTGTGGCAATGCTTAGGGATAAAAAGGATATTTATATTTTAGGGCATTTAGAATATTTTAAAAAGACCTTAGAATTAGAATATGAAAGGGATAACAAAACACAAATTCCAAAAAATTATTATGATGAAAACGGCGAAATTCTTTATAATTGGCGTTCAAATGCAAATACTATCTTTTTAAACTGGCTAAATTATGATGTTTATCAAAGTACGCCTTATGTATTGTAAAGGAGTTTAACTCCTTTATTTTATAAAATAATTCCCATCAAAGCTTACTAAAGAATACGCCCTTTCATTGCCTATGCTTTGTTTTAAATCTTCAATACTTAAAAAGCTCAAACTATCAGCCCCTACATATTCTAGAACCTCTTTGACATTTTTATTTGCTGAAATTAACTCATCAAAGGTAGGCGTATCAATGCCATAAAGGTCTGGGAATTTTATCTCAGGACAGGCTATTGCTAAATGAATTTTTCTAGCCCCTGCTACACGAAGCAAGGATATTACTTTTTTTGAGGTAGTTCCTCTTACCACACTATCATCAATTACTGCTATATCTTTATTTTTAAGCACCTTTGACATAGGATTTAATTTTAATTTTACCTTTAAATTTCTAAGTGCTTGGGTTGGTTCTATGAAGGTTCTGCCTACATAGTGATTTCTAACAATTGCCATTTCAAGAGGTATATTTAAACTTTGAGCAAAGCCTATGGCTGCACTTACTCCACTATCAGGCACTGGTACTACAAAATCAATTTTTTCTTTGAAATTCTTAGCTAAATTTGCACCCATTTTTTTACGAATTTCATACACACTTTTGCCCTCTACTATGCTATCAGGTCTTGCAAAATAAATATACTCAAAGGCACAAATTCTAGGTTCTTCTTTAAAAAGTTGTATGCTTTCAAATTCATCTTGTCCTTCAGTAAAAATTAGCATTTCACCTGCTTTAATATCTCTTATAAAATCAGCTTCTATTAAATCAAAGGCACAACTTTCACTAGCTACTATGTAACCTCCATCTTTTAAACGACCTAAGCTAAGAGGTCTAACGCCAAATTTATCACGCACTACAAAAAGATTATTTGCACTAGCTAAGACAAAACAATAAGCCCCTACGCAATAATTTAAACTTTCTATAAATTTTTCTTTTAAACTTGATTTTTTGCTTTTTGCTATTAAATGAACTACATTTTCAGTATCCATATTTGTACGAAAAATAGCACCTTCATCTATCAATTTAAAACGAATCTCGTCCTTATTTACTAAATTTCCATTATGGGCTAGGGCTATATCGCCTATATTACAACTTACTGCTATAGGCTGGGCATCGTTTAGGCTTGAATTTCCAGCCGTTGAATATCGATTATGACCTATGGCAATATTGCCACTTAAGTTTTTTAAATTATTTTCATTAAAAATTTGACTTACCTCTCCCTTAGCCTTTATAGTATGGATATTTTTACCATTGCTAACGCTAATTCCACTTGCTTCTTGTCCCCTGTGCTGCATAGCAAAAAGTGCATAATATGCGTAAGTACTTGCATTTTTAGAATTAATCACACCAACAACCGCACACATTTAAATTCCTAATAAATCATTAATGCCATAAAATCCACTTTTTTGACTAACAAGCCATTTAGCAGCACTGATAGCACCTTTTGCAAAGGTAGCACGAGAAGTAGCCGTGTGGCTTAATTCTAAAAATTCCCCATCCTCATAAAAGCCAATTCTATGAACTCCTACTATATCGCCACCTCTTAAACTCATAACAGCTATTTCATCCTTGTTTCTAGGTCCTATTAAGCCATCTCTGCCACTGATTCTAACCTTATCAAGACTTAATTTTCTAGCATTTGCAACATTTTCAGCTAAGGTCATAGCCGTGCCACTTGGGGCATCTTTTTTATGGCGATGATGCATTTCTATGATTTCTATATCAAAATTATTAAGCATAGTAGCAGCAAGTTTTGAAAGGTGATTTAAAACAGCTACGCCAAGAGACATATTTGTAGCATAAAAAATAGGCATAACCTCACTTGCTAGATGTAAAAGTTGCTTTGTTTTTTCATCAAGTCCGGTGGTGCCTATAACTAGTGGTTTTGGATAGGTACGTGCAAAATTTAAAAGTGAAGTTGTACCATTTGGTGAAGAAAAATCAATAATGGTATCACTTTCTTTAAATAAACTTTCTAAATCATCATTCATATCAAAGCCAAAGCTAAATTTAGCCTCTTTATCATCTTCTAAACACAATTTTATTTGCTTACCCATTCTGCCTTTAGCACCATAAATTCCTATCTTAATCATCATAAGCCTTAAAAGTAAAATTGTAAGATTTTATCATTTGCTTAATTAAAATTTCATAAGATAAAAATTTAAATTTATACTAGATAATAATTTTTATTAAGTACTATTAAGAAATTTTTCTATATCATAATGAAAAAATTTCAATAAAAGGATAAATAATGTTAGATTTAGCAATCATAGGTGGAGGTCCTGCTGGACTTAGTGCTGGACTTTATGCTACAAGAGGTGGGCTTAAAAATGTCGTTATGTTTGAAAAGGGAATGCCAGGAGGTCAAATTACTTCAAGTTCTGAGATAGAAAATTATCCAGGGGTAGCACAAGTAATGGATGGAATTTCTTTTATGGCTCCATGGAGCGAACAATGTATGCGTTTTGGTTTAAAGCACGAAATGGTAGGGGTTGAAAAGGTTATTAAAAATAGTGATAATAGTTTTACTATTAAAATTGAAGGCGGAAAAGAAGCACAAGCAAAGGCTGTTATAGTTTGTACAGGTTCTCAGCCACGTCGTGCTGGTTTTAAGGGCGAGGATGAATTTTTTGGCAAAGGCGTAAGTACTTGTGCAACTTGCGATGGCTTTTTTTATAAAAATAAAGAAGTAGCCCTTTTAGGAGGTGGTGATACTGCACTTGAAGAAGCACAATATCTTGCAAATATTTGTTCTAAGGTATATGTAATCCATAGAAGAGATGAATTTAGGGCAGCACCAAGCACAGTTGAAAAGGCTAAGAAAAATGAAAAGATTGAATTTATAACAAGTGCTGTTATTGACGAGGTATATGGTGATAACAGTGGGGTTTGTGGCGTTAAGGTAAAATTAAAAGATGGCAGTATTAGAGATTTAAAAGTACCTGGAATTTTTACCTTTGTAGGACTTGATGTTCGAAATGAAATTTTAAAACAAGATGATGAAAAATTCTTATGTGCTATGGAAAATACAGGTCAAGTTAGCGTTGATTTAAAAATGCAAACTAATGTGCCTGGTCTTTTTGCAGCAGGAGATTTAAGGAAAGACGCTCCAAAACAAGTAATTTGTGCAGCAGGAGATGGTGCCATTGCAGCATTAAGTGCTATGGCTTATATAGAAAGTTTACATTAATTTAAGGCTAGTTTTCTAGCCTTTTTGTTATAATTGTCTTTAAAATAAAGGGGTAATTATGCAAGTTTATATCATTCATGGCTTTGAGTCTAATCCTAAAAGAAACTGGTTTCCTTGGCTACAAGAAAACTTAATTTTAAATAATATCAATGCTTTTACACCAACTTTGCCAAATTCTAGTACTCCTAATGTTGATGAATGGCTAGAAACTTTAAGCAAAGAATGTAAAAATATAGATGAAAATACCTATTTTGTAGCACATAGCCTAGGTTGTCTTATTACTTTGCTTTTTTTGCAAAAGATAAATAAAAAAATCGGTGGCATTATCTTAGTTTCTGGTTTTTCAAAGCTTGTAAATCACTTGCCCTTATTAGAAAATTTTACAAAAACAAGCCTTGATTATGAAAATTTAATAAAGCTTAGTCCAAAAAGACTTATAATAGCTGCAAGGGATGATTATATAATACCTCTTAATTTAACCCATAATTTAGCTAAAAATTTAAGGGCTAGTTATGTTGAGTTTGAAAAAGGTGGACATTTTATGCAAGAAGATGGCTTTACTAAAATGCCATTAATTTTAAATACGCTTTTGTATTTTAATAAATTCTAAAAAAGATAAATATTTTTTCTTATTTATTATAAATTTTATGATAGGATTTTAAGATAAATTTTTAAAAAGGAGAAAAAATGTTTGAATTAAGAACACTTCCCTATGATACAGGTTCTTTTGTAGGTTTTTTAAGTGCTGAAACTTTTTCTTATCATCATGGAAAACACCATCAAACCTATGTTAATAATCTTAACAATCTCATTAGTGGCAATGAGTTTGAAAATAAGGACTTAGTAAGCATTATTAAGGGTTCAAGTGGTGGAATTTTCAATAACGCAGCTCAAGTTTATAATCATGATTTTTATTTTGACTGTATTCAACCTATCTGTAAACAGCCTTTTGAGGATATAAGAGATGATTTAAAACTTGCCATTGAAAAAGATTTTGGCAGTTTGGATAATTTTAAAACTGAGTTTATAAAAGGGGCTACTGGCGTATTTGGTTCTGGTTGGTTTTGGTTAGTTTATAATACAAAGACAAAAAAATTAGAATTAGTAGGCACCTCAAATGCAGCCACTCCAATAGTTGATGATAAAATTCCACTTCTTGTTGTAGATGTTTGGGAACATGCTTATTATGTTGACCATCGCAATGCCCGTCCTGCATACTTAGAAAAGTTTTTTGGACATATTAACTGGGTTTTTGTATCTGTTAGCTATGAGTGGGCATTAAAAGAAGGTATGAATTCAGTTAGCTTTTATGCTAATAAACTTCACCCAATCAATTAAATTTTTAAGCCTTCGGGCTTAAAAATTAATTTCTTCTTCTAAATTCCTCATAATCAAATTTTCTTATCATTTTAAGTTCATTTTTTGCGTTTAAAAACATTAAGTTTGGCAATCTCACGCCATTAAAGGTAGTATTTTTTACAATGCTATAATGAATTTGGTCTAAAAAAATGATTTTATCACCCCTTTTTAATGGCTTTTTAAAGGCGTACTCTCCCATAATATCACCAGCCAAGCAAGTATTTCCACCTAGCAAATAAGCAAATTCGCCCTTTTTAAGCTTTGAAATTTTTTCATTATTCCTAGTTTTAAGTATCCTAGCATTTGCTACTTCGCTAGTATAAGGCATTATGATAGTATCTGGCATATGGGCTTCGCTTGAAGTATCTAGTATGGCTATGTTTTTTTCATTTTTTACTATGTCAATTACACTTGCTACTAAAACCCCTGTTTGCCAGCCTATAGCCTCGCCTGGTTCTAAATAAATTTGAGTTCCAAATTTATCGCTAAATTTTTTACATAAATTAATTAATTTTTTTATATCATAACTCTTTTTTGTGATATGATGACCCCCTCCAAAATTTACCCATTTTACATGCTTTAAAAATGGCTTAAATTTCTTTTCAAAGGCTTTTAAAACAAGTTCTAAGGAGTTAGCACTTTCTTCGCAAAGTGCGTGAAAATGTAGCCCATTGATTTCGCTTAAATCAGCATTTTTTAAATCCTTTGCTAGTATCCCAAGCCTTGAAAATCTACCACAAGGATTATAAATTTCTTTTGGGGCCACTGAAAATTCTACATTGCAACGAAGTCCTATTTGTTTATTTGCCTTTTTTACTTTATCCTTATAAAGTTCAAATTGATTTAAAGAATTAAAAACTATATGATTAGACAAAGCTATAATCTCATCTATCTCATCATCCTTAAAGGCAGGGGAGAAGGTGTGAATTTCTTTATCCATAAATTCTTTTGCAAATTTCGCCTCCCAAAGCCCACTACAAGTAGCTCCGTGTAGATATTCTCCAACTATTTTTAAAGATTTACTAAATGCAAAACCCTTCAAGGCTAAAAGTATTTTTGCCCCACTTTTTTCACTGATACTAGCTAGAAGTTCGCAATTTTTTCTAAGAAGATTTTCTTCTAAAACATAGGCTGGGGTTGAAATTTTACTTGCATACTCAAACATTTTATTCCTAAACTTATGAATTTATAAAGAAAAATAATAGTAAAATTAAAGGAAATTTTAGCTTAAATAAGAGGAAGATAATATGATAGAAATTGAATTTTTAGGTCCTATAAAAAAAGATAAAATCAAAATCAAGGCCTCTTCTTTAAAAGAGGTAAAAGAAATTTTAAAGCAAGATGAAAGCCTTAAAGAATGGCTTAGCCTTTGTGCAGTGTCTTTAAATGATGAACTTATTTTTGATGAAAATCAAAGTTTAAAACCAGGTGATAGATTAGCCCTTTTACCACCAGTTTGTGGAGGTTAAAATGTTTGAGTTATATAAGGGAGCACTTGATATAACAAAAATTTATGCAAAATGGTATGAATTTGCACTTGATAAAAATCATGGGGCTTTGGTTACCTTTTGTGGCATTGTAAGGGATGAAAATGACATTAGTGGTCTTAGTTTTGATATTTATGAACCCTTGCTTAATGCTTGGTTTAAAAAATGGTGTGATAAAGTGCAAAAGGATAATGTTTATTTAATGTTTGCCCATTCCATAGGCGAAGTTAAAATTCATCAAAGTTCTTATTTTGCAGGAATTTTAAGCAAACAAAGAAAATTAGGACTTGCTTTGATAAATGATTTTGTAGAAGATTTTAAAAAAAGTGCACCCATTTGGAAATACGATATAAAAAATAATGAATTAATTTACGCAAAAGAACGTTCAAAGCCCTTAAAAGGAGCAGGAATTTTAAGTTAAAGGAGAGTTTATGTTAAGTTATGAAGAAGCTTTAAAGATTTTACATACTCATATTAAGCCTTATGAAAGGATTGAAAAAATAATTTTAACTGAGTGTTTGGGGCGAATTTTAGCTGTTGATATAGTGGCTAAGGATAATTATCCTAAGCATTTAATCGCCTCAATGGATGGTTATGCAGTGAAATTTAGCGAACAAAATAATACTTTAAAGGTACTAGGAATTACAAAAGCAGGGAGCATGCCTGAGTTTAAATTAAATACTAATGAATGTGTTAAAACCTTTACAGGTTCTTTAATGTGTGAGGGTAGTGATACTTTAGTACCCGTTGAAAATGTGGAGTTAAATGGAAATTTATTAAAGATTAAAGAGGTGGTTAAGGAAGGCTTTGCAGTAAGAAAGATAGCTGAAAGTTATAAAGGTGGTGAGATTTTACTTAAAAAAGGAACTAAGCTTGATTATAGTGAGTTAGGGCTTTTGGCTGAACTTGGAATAATCCATGTTAGTGTTTTTGTAAAACCTATAATCGGCATTTTAAGTAGTGGAGATGAGTTAAAAGACCTTGGAGAATGCGTAGAAAATGAAGCCCAGCTTCGTTCTTCAAATCATATAGCACTGGCAAATTTAGCTAAAAAATTGTCTTGTCAAGCTAGAATTTATGAGCTTTTAAAGGATGATAAAAATTTGGTTAAAGATGCTATTTTAAACGCTTTGCAAAGTTGCGATATTTTAATTACCACAGGTGGCGTTTCTATGGGGGATTTTGATTTTTTAAAAGAATTTATGCAAGAATATAACCCGATTATTAATAAGGTTAGCATAAAGCCTGGCCGTCACATTAAAATAGCTAAGATAAATGAAAAATTTATTATTGCCTTGCCTGGTTTTCCATATTCTTCTATGGTTATGTTTAATCTTTTCGTGCGTGAAATTTTAAATGTGTGGTTCTTGCAAAAAAAGGATTATTTTTTCAAGGCATTTTTAAGGGGTAAATATAAGAAAAAGTCTAAATATTTAGAATTTGTAGCCGTTAATCTTAACTTTGAAGATGGAAAAATTTATGTAAATTTAAAGGATAAAAAAGAAGGTTCAAGTGCGATTTTAAACAATCTTAACAATAAGGCTGCATTAATGTGTATAAGCAAGGAATTTACTAGTGATAATGAGTTAGTAGATATAGTGCTAATGCCTTAATTATCTAAGCTTTTTTAGCCTTGTTAAAGAAAGTTTAAAAATGCGTGAGGGTTTTGTTTCAAAAAAAATTTCTCCTACAATCTTATCTGCCACACTTTTTGCCCATTCTTCATTAAATTTTTGATTGTGTTTATTAGCTGAGCTTGAAAACATGGGGCCGTGTTCTTTTAAAAATAAAGAATGCTTACAATCTTTCACAACGCGAATTGCTTTTTTATTTGGATAAATAAAGCTTGTTTTTCTAGCCTTTCTTATAAGATTTTTAAAATTATGTGGCACTCTTGTAAAATTTTGTAGTTCCTTAAAACTTGCCAAGCTAAGTACGCAAGGGGTATTTAAGGGTCTTTGTTTTAATTTATTTAATGTGCTTTCATCCTTGCTTAAAAAGCCTATTGTAGTATCAGTTTGTACTAAGAAAATTTTATTTTTCATACTCATAACGCAAAGAATCAATGGATTTTAAGGCATCATTTCTTAACACATAAAAAAAATTCCAACCATTATGATTTTTTTTATTTAAGTGTTTTGCTGCCATTTTGTGAATGCTTAAAAGTTCTTTTTTATCTCTTACTTTATTATCTTGTTTTAAGGTGCAAATAAAATTTTTATTTTTATCATAAAATTTTTCATTATCTTTTAAAAGACCGACCTTTTTTAAGCTTTCTAAACTAATGCGAGGAGGCTTGATTTCTAATTTTGCTTGGGTTAGTTCATTTGAAATAGTTTTAATGTTTTTTATACGAATTTTTGCAGAATCGATATAAATTTTATTTTCTTCAATGCCTAAAAAATGACGTCCTAAACGCCTAGCTACTGCCCCTGTGGTACCCGTTCCAAAAAATGGGTCAAGGATTAAATCCTTTTCTTTAGAATTAGAAAGAATGATTTTTTCAAGTAAAAGTTCAGGTTTTTGCGTAGAATGTAACTTTTTATTATTTTTATCCTTTAATCTTTCATTGCCCGTACAAAGTGCTAAATTCCATACGCTTTTTTCTTGTTTGTTATTGTTTAAAAATTTCATAGTTTTATAATTAAAGGTATATTTTGAATTTTTATTTTTAGCACACCAAATAAGGCTTTCATGGCTATTGCAAAATCTAGTACCCTTAAAATTTGGCACAGGATTAGTCTTTGCCCAAATGATATCATTTAAGACCCAAAAGCCCAAATTTTGCATAATGTAACCTATTCTAAAAATATTTTGAAAGGACCCAATTACCCAAATACTGCCATTATCTTTTAAAATTCTTTTACATTCTTTAAGCCACTTATGACAAAATTTATCATAGGCCTCAAAGCTTTCAAATTTATCCCATTTATCATCTACTCCATTAAATTTTTCCCCATTAACCCTTAAAAGTTCGTTTTGTGTTTGCATAAAATAAGGAGGGTCTGCAAAGATTAAATCAACGCTTTTACTAGGTAAATCCTTTAAAATTTGCACGCAATCGCCTTGCAAAATAATATCTTTTTTCATTTGAGTCCTTGTGAAATTTTAATTTTTATTTATAATTTTAAATTTTTTACTATTTTTTAGAAAAATACTATTATAATTTAAAATATCATTAAAACCAAATTCCCAAATCAAAAATTTATTATCTCTTTTTTCAAAAAATAGTGCAATAACTTCTTTTTGAGTGTGAATTTGCCATTGACGCATAGGATAATATAGTTGTCGAATGATAACATTTTTGGTATTTTTATTTTTGGCTTCTACTAGGACAATTTTATCTCTTCCTTCAAATCCGCTATCAACTTCTGTTTGCACAGATTTTACATTGATATTTTGATATAAATTTGTATTAAAGCTAAATTGTGGTGTATATTTGCGCCCGCGAATGCTTAAAACTAAGCTTTCATCATTTAAAAAGGTTCTAATAAGACTTGAGGCATATGCAAAATCTAAATGTTGCATTTCAGAATCCCCAATACTAGAGCTTTTTAATTCAAAATTAAGTTTGCTAGCATAATGAATGGAATTTGTCGTGATATTAGGAATATCAATATATCCTTCACCTTTACAAATCACATATTCTCCGTTTTTTATAGGCAAAATAAAAAGTTCATTTTCTATAAAAATTTCAGGTCTTTCTTCCCTACTATCTTGTTTGCATAAAATACGAACTTCCTTTTGTGAGGTTTTATTAAAATCTTTTACACATTTTTTTATAGATTGGGCATTAATAAAAAATGGTTTGTTATCAAAATTATGTTTTGTTATTTGCAATTTATCAAATATAGTTTTCCAACTTTCATTATTCTTACTCATAATTCCCCTTAATTAAAAGTTCTACAATCTCTCCTCTTTTATCACTTTTGCAGTTTATCGCCCTTTTTGCTTTTATTTCTATGATTTTAAAATCTTTGTAAAGTTTACTTATAAAAGCTGTATTAGAATTACTTTGCAATACCTTTATGCCCTTAGAATCTAAGGTTTTAAAGTGCTTAAAAAGTCTTATTTGCTCATTTTCTAAAAAATTATCAGTATAGCTTACAAAACTCGAAGTTTTATTTAATGGGGCATAAGGAGGATCAAAATATATAAAATCGCCTTTTTTTGCTTTTTGAGTGGATTTTTCAAAATCATCATTGGTGATAAAGGTATTTTTCAAGGCATTATGAGCATTTAAAACCAAGCTTTCATCATAGATTTTAGGGTTTTTATAACTTCCAAGTGGGGTATTAAATTCGCCCCTTAAGTTATAACGACACAGACCATTAAAACAAGTTTTATTCAAATACATAAATCTAGCTGCCCTAAGATAAAGTGATAGAATCCCAAATGCCTTTTTATCTCTATCAAGATTGCGAATCTTATAAAAATGCTCTTTGTTATGATTATTTGCAAACTTTTTAAGCTCATTTAAAAACTCTTTTGGATTCTCTCTAATCACCTTATAAACATTCATTAATTCATTATTCTTATCATTTAAATATACATATTTAGATTCCAAAATTCCTTGATTTTTAAGATAAAAAAATAGGGCAGCCCCACCTAAAAAGGGCTCAAAATAATTATTAAATTTTTTCGGCACAAAGGGCAAAATAAATTCTAAAATATTTCTTTTACCTCCAGCCCATTTTAAAAATGGCTTACTTTCTAAATTTGCTTTACAAGCCATTTTCAAATAAGGTACCACCATTTTGAACATTATCTAATAAAAAATTTTTAGCTACATTTAAATCAAAGCCACTTGCTAAAAACATTTTTTTATTATTTTCAAGTAAAAACTTAGCTGCCTTTAATTTAGTGACAATCCCCCCGGTTCCATACTCGCTACCCGTTTCAATCTCTACATCAAGCCACTCATCATTGATTTTATCAAGCTTAGAAATAAGTTTTGCGTCCTTAAATTCAGCAGGATTTTTATCATAAAAACCATCAATATCGCTTAAAATTATAAGCATACTAGCATCAAAAAAATAGGTAGTATAAGCTGATAAACTATCATTATCGCCAAAGACAATCTCGCCAGTATCAACCGTATCATTTTCGTTTATAATAGGCAAAATGCCAAGTTTTAGCATCTCATCAATGGTATTTTTAGCTAACCTAGTAGCCTTTCTTGAGTCAAAATTCTTAGCAGTTAGTAGAATTTGAGCACCTATTTTATTAAATTTGGCTAAGAATTTATTATAAATGCCTATTAAAATAGGCTGTCCAATGGCGGCTAATACCTGTTTATTGACAAGGCTTTTTCTATCTAAATTTATCTTAGTTTGACCCGTGGAAATGGCAGCTGAGCTTACCAATATAACCTCGTATTTTTGCATTAAAGATACTAAAAATTTAACTAAATTTTCAACCCTTTCTTCGCTAATTGAATTTTTTTCACTGATAATATGAGAGCCCACTTTAACAACAATTCTTTGCATAAAAAACCTTAAAAAAATTTATAGAAGTATGGCAAATTTCAAGTAAAAACTAAATTAAATTTTTAAAGCTTGCCGATTATCAAAGGGTTAAAGGCCTTTATAGAAACTACTAGGGTATCGCCTATTTTAATATCCTTGTAGGTGTTTTCAAATTCATCTTGACTAAGGGTAATTTTAATAATATCTTGATTTAATAAAAGCGTTAAAACATACATAATATCGCTTTTATTAATGTCTAGCAAAACAGCACTAAGTCTAAGTTTAGCACTTAAATTTGAATGAGTGAAAAATTCCTTAGTCTTAGCATCCTTTACTATTCGTCCATTTTTTATTTCAATTACTCTTTGTCCAAGTTTGTAAATTTCTGATAAATCATGGCTTACAAGCAAGGTAGTAATACCAAAATGATTTAGAGTCTTTGCTAGTTCATCTTGCAAGTGAGAACGCATTTTAAAATCCAATGCACTTAAGGGCTCATCCAAAAGTAAAATTTTAGGCTTTCTAGCAAGGGCCCTCGCAAGTGCTACGCGTTGAGCTTGTCCGCCTGATAATTCCTTAGGATAAGAGTGTTCAAGCTTTTTAAGCTCCATTACTTCCAAAAGCTCATCAATCCTTTTTTTATCATTACTTGCATAGGATACATTTTGTCTAACATTTAAATTTGGAAATAAGGCATAGTCTTGAAACATAAAACCTATACGTCTTTTTTGAGGTGCTAAATTTATGCCTTTTTTTGTATCAAGCCAAACTTCGTTTTCAACATCTAATCTTCCAAAATTTGGGGTTAAAAGTCCTGATATAATTCTAAGTAAGGTAGTCTTTCCAACTCCACTTTCACCAAATAAAACTGAAATTTTGCCATCTTCTAGGCTTGTTTTAAATTCTAAATTTAATAAACCTCTAACCGTGTTAATAGGGTGTTTTATATCAATATTTATCATTTTTTACCTAATAAGTGAATTTTTTATTTACAAAATAAAGGCTTAAAAGTATGATAAAGCTTAAAGCAAAAAGCACAAAGGCATAATGGTGTGCAAGGGTGTAATTTAAGGCCTCAAGCTCATCATATATAGCAATACTAGCAACTAATGTTTCTCCCTTTTTGTGTCCACCTATCATCATAACAACGCCAAATTCACCAACCGTGTGTGCAAAGGCCATAACACAACCTGTAAAAATTCCAACCTTTGAATTTGGGATAATTACCCTAAAAAGCGTGGCAATCTTACCCTTGCCAAGTGTATAAGAAGCATCGATTAAATTTTTACTTACCGAAGCAAAGGCACTTTGTAAGGGATTTACCATAAAGGGTAGGGAAAAAAGCATGGAGGCAAATACAAGACCTTCAAAGGTAAAAACTAGGGTTAAATTAAAGTATTCTTTTAAAAATTGTCCGACTGTGCTGTTTGCTGAAAAGGTAACCAGTAAATAAAAACCTAAAACGCTAGGTGGTAAAACCAAAGGCATAGCTACAATTACTTGAAATATAGGTTTTAAAGGAAAGCGTACAAAGACAAAAAAATAAGCACAAAAAATACCTACAAAAAAAAGTAAAAAAGTGGTTATAAAAGAGAGTTTAAAAGTAAGCCACAGGGTCTCTAAAAAAGCACTATCAAGAAACATTTATATCCTTAAAGTTATATCATTTTCTTTAATAAAACAAAGTTTTTCTTCACCTTCTTTAAGCACCATTTCTTCGCCTTTCTTAGTTGTCACAATAGCACTCAAAGTTAAGCCTTGAAAATCAATAAAGACCTGCCATAAAAGTTTGCCTTTTACTATCTTTATAATCTTTGCTTTAAAAGTATTTTCAACGCTTAATTTTGAGTTTAAATCTGCAAGAAAAAGTTCATTTTCCTTAAAAAGCATTTCTATTTTATTATTTACTGCTAGATTGTCTAAGCTTAATAAATCTATCATTAAAACACTAAAAACGACTTCATTAACGGATAAGCGGGCGATAACAATATCGCCCTCGTTACAAAGTTCTACAACTTCACCAACTAAGATATTCACGGAGTGTTAAATCCATATTTTTTAATAATGGTCTTTGCTTCATCACTAGCAATAAAGGCTGCAAAATCAGTAGCAAGTTTTTCTTTCTTGCCCTTAGCATATTTTGTTACAACGAAAGATTGTTCAAGTGGTTTAAAGTATTTTTCATCGATGATTACAGCTTTTCCTTTTGGATTATTAACTTCTGAAACTAGAGAAAAAGCTACTATTCCAATCTCTGCTGCCCCACTATCAACGTGTACCACTGGTTGAGAAATATTATCACCTAAAACGATTCTATCCTTGAAAGTATCATAAATTTTAAGATTGTTTAAAACCTCAGTAGCTGCAACGCCATAAGGTGCAACCTTAGGATTTGCAATACTTAAATGTTTAATCTTAGAACTTTTACCTTTAAGCCCTTCAATTCCATCTTTTAAAAAACTTTCATCCAAAGCATAAAGTGCTACAACGCCTAAAGCATAAATTTTTGGCTCACCAAGAGCGTTTCCATCTTGTGCGATTTGTGCAGCGTATTTTGCATCAGCTGAGAAAAATACATCAAATTCACGACCTTCTTTTAAAAGTTGATAATGCTTACCAGAAGCACCAAAAACAAACTCAACCTCGTCTTTTGGGTGAGTTTTCTTAAAGGCTTCGCCTACTTCTGTCATAGCCTTAGAAGCTGATGAAGCCACAAAAACGCTTATTTTTTCCGCACAAGCATTTGTAACGAAAAACAAAATTCCTAAAAAAATCAGAATTTTCTTCATTTTTATCCTTTCTAGTAAAATAAATTATTTCATTTTAACATAAAAAAATAATATCTTTCTTAATTTTTGAAATATCATTAAATAGGCATTTTAAGGACAAAAACAGCCCCTTTAATTTTTATTTATTTTATATTTACATAAAATGAAAATGCAATGATAGCTAAGCTTATTTTTAAATCTTTTCTCATAGTCTTTTAAGAATTTTTTACTTAAAAAAAAGGGACCAAAAGAATTTGTCCCGTTTAATTTTAAGTGTCTAAACACTGACAAAGCACTATCAAATTCAAGTTCAAATTTTTTTTCACTTAAATTTAAGAGATCAAAATTTTTTTTAAGTAAAATTTCATATTCTTTTAAGCTTAGATATTTTAAGCCAAGATTTGTACTAAGCTTTATTTGTTCTAAATTTTTTTTACCAAAACTTGATAATAATAAAAGCCCATTTTTATTTAGCATAGTTGTTAAGGTCGGTAAAATTTTTTCTATATTAAGCCATTGCAAACACGCATTTGAAGTGATTAAATCAAATTTTTGTTTACTTAAAGGCGAGCTTTTAATATCATTCATATCAAAAATATAAGCATCCTTTAAACCATAATCTAAGCAATCATTTTTTATATATCTTTTAAATTTAATAATTTTTTGAATTTTTTTGCTAAACTCACCTTGCCCGGCCCCAAATTCAAAGACATTATCAAAATTTAATAAATTATTTTTTTGCAAAAGTTCGCATAAAAGATCAGCCATTTTTGCCTGTACTATGGCATTTGTTTCATAGCTTTTTTTAGCCTTTAAAAAATTCAAAACTCATCCCAGCTATCAAAATAAAAAAATAAAAAATGTGGTTCATTTACAAAGATACATTCTTGAAAACTTGCCAAAAGGGCAGTATTTGGAAAGATTAAATCCCCTTTACTTGCATAAATTTTATCCCAAGAAAAATTTACTTCCTTAGTATTTAAAATATAATCATACAAGCTTTTAAGCTCTTTTTTAAGTTCTATTTCACTATTAAATTCAAAGGAATTTGTTTTACTTAAGTGTTTTCCAAAAAGAAAGATTTTAAAATCATCAATTTTTAAATTTTTAATGGTTTTTAAAAAAAGTGTAGGGGGAATTCCTTTTTCTTTATGAATTCCAAAATTTGTACCATTAATGGCGATTTTTTTATTAAAGCTTAAATTTGATAAAAAATGAGTAGCTACGCAAACTCCCATAGAAAAGGCAATAAGGCTTATTTTATCGTAATTTTTTATATCTAATTTTGGCAAAGTTAAATCCTTATAATCATATACCATTAAAACATTTTTTTTGCTACTTAAATGCTGATAATGGCAAGGCTTGCTTGCAAAACCTGCAAAAAATATTATAAGTTCTTTTGAATTTTTATTAAGATGCAAAAACTGCGTTTTCATAAAAAACTCACTAGATTTTTTATTTCTTCTTTGTTTAAATCACTATGCAAAGAAAAGCGAATTCTAGCACTATTTTTTGCTACGCTTGGTTCTTTAATGGCCGGGGCGAAAAAACCTGCTTTTACTAATTTTAAGGAACTTTCTAAGGCTTTTTCATTTGAGCTTAAAATTAAGCTGATTATATAAGCATCCCCTAAGACATTTAAATTTTTTTCTAGTAATTTATCTTTAAAAAAGCTTGAAATTTGCATTAAATTTTGTCTTCTATCTTCAAAGAAGGCTAGTTTTTTAAAGATAAATAAGGACCAAGCTACATTTATGGGAGGTAGGGCAGTTGAGTATATAAAGGCCCTAGCTTTATTTATGAAAAAATCCTTAAAATTGTTATTACAAATCATACAAGCACCCATTGAAGAAAGGGCCTTTCCAAAGGTAAAGATTATAAAATCAATCTCTTTTTCAAGTTTTAAAGCCTTTATTCTACCCATTCCATTACCAAAACAACCAACTGAATGTGCCTCGTCAATGTAAAGTAAGATATTTTTATAGCTTTTTTTGATTCTTACAAGACTTTCAAGGTCGCAAAAATCACCATCCATGCTAAATAAGGCCTCGCTTAGAATGATTATATTTTCATATTCTTTATGATATTTTTGCACTAAGCTTTCTAAATCCTTTAAATCATTATGTTTAAAACGGCGAAAATTTGCCCTACCAAGTTTTAAACCATCAATCATACTTGCATGAATTTGTCTATCGGCTAAAAAAAGGGTATTTTTTAAACTTGCTAAAGCACTTACACAAGAAATATTTAAGTGATAGCCACTATTAAAATGAAGACAGCTTTTGCTTTCAAAAAAGGTGCTTATAAAGCTTTCAAGTTCACTAAAAATACTAAAATTTCCACTTAAACTTCTTGAACTCGTGCTTGAAAAATATAAATCATCCTTTTTGATAGAGATTAAAAACTCATTTTTTAAATTTTGCAAAGAGGATAAATTTAAATAATCATTACTTGCTAAATTTAAAAGTTTTTTACCACTTTTAAATACGAATTTATCATATTTTTTTAAGGGTGTTAGTTCTCTAAAATTTGCATTATCTTTTAAATCTTGCAATATTTTTGAAATTTGCATAAATTTTTTCCTAAAATTTAAAAATTTAAAGTATTATTGTGCCAAAATAAATTTAATAAAGAAGTAAAAAATGAATAGCAAAGAGCTTAAAAATTTGGATTTAAAACACATTTGGCATCCTTGTTCGCAAATGAAAGATTATGAGAATTTGCCCTTAATTCCTATAAAAAAGGCAAAGGGCGTTTGGCTTTATGATTTTGATGATAAGCCATATTTAGATTGTGTGAGTTCTTGGTGGGTAAATCTTTTTGGACATAGTAACAAGTATATTAACAAAGCCATTAAAAGGCAACTTAAAAGCTTAGAACACGTGCTTTTAGCAGGTTTTTCTCATGAAAGCATTATAAAACTTTCAAGCCGTTTATGTTCGCTTTTGCCATATCAAAAATGCTTTTATGCAGATAATGGGTCTTCTGCTGTTGAGGTCGCTTTAAAAATGAGTTTTCATTATTTTTTAAATAAGGGCGTCAAAAAAAGTAAATTTTTATCCCTTGAAAATGCCTATCATGGTGAAACCTTAGGCGCGTTAAGCGTTGGAGATGTGGCACTTTATAAAGAAATTTATACCCCCTTACTTTTAGAATGCCTTAAAACCCCTGTGCCAAAAAGTGATGATTTTGAAAATGAATTAAATGCCCTTAAAAACATACTTCAAACACACTCAAAGGACCTTTGTGCCTTTATCTTAGAACCTCTGGTTCAATGTGCTGGAAATATGCATATGTATAGTGCTAAATTTATAGACGAGGCTATTAAGCTTTGTCATAGTTTTGGGGTGCAAGTTATCTTTGATGAAATAGCTACTGGATTTGGTCGTACGGGTACTATGTTTGGGCTTAATCAATGCGAAGAAAAACCTGATTTTATCTGTCTTTCAAAGGGTATAACGGCTGGTTATTTGCCACTATCTGTCGTAATGATAGATAATAAAATTTATGATTGTTTTTATGATAGCTATGAAAACAATAAGGCTTTTTTACACTCTCATAGCTACACAGGAAACGCTTTAGCTTGTGCAGCTGCAAATGCTTGTCTTGATATTTTTGAAAAGAAAAATATCATAGAAAAAAATAAAATTTTAAGTGAATTTATAAAAAAAGAATTTGAAAACTTGAAAGAATTTGAATTTTTAGGAAATTTTAGACAAAGGGGAATGATTTATGCCTTTGATATTGTAAAAACAAATAAAAATAGGGCTGGTCTTTTTGTCTTTGAAAAGGCCTTGCAAAAAAATATTTTATTAAGACCTCTTGGAAATACTATTTATTGTATGCCACCTTATGTGATAAAAAAAGATGAAATTTCTATGGTAGTAAGGGTGCTAAAAGAAATTTTTAGCAAAGAAAATTTAGTTTAAAATTTTTTGCATATTAAGCTTAAAATCATTATTTATCACGCTTTTTTCATTAAAAAAATCAACATTTATCAATGGAATTTGCGTGTAATTTTTAATAAATTCATCTTGCAAAATATCTTTTTTGCCCATCATTACTATACATAAAATTTTAATTTTTCTTTGTTTTAAGGCATCTATGCTTAATAATATGTGATTAATGCTACCTAAATAATACTTAGCCACTAAAATAGTAGGAAAATTAAACTCACTCATATAATCAATCATGGTTGTTTTTTCATCAATAGGAGTAAAAAGCCCACCAGCTAGTTCTATAACTAGTTTATCGCTTTTTGGAATTTTTATATCAAAGGCATTAAATTTAGCATTTTCAAGAATTTTAGCACGATGTGGAGAAGTAGGAGTTTTTAAAAAAAAACCAGTTTCAAAAATCTTTGTTTTTTGGCTAAATTTAGCTATAAGCTCACTATCTGTTGGAACACCAGCTTGTATAAGTTTAAAATAATCAAAATTTAAATTCGCACACATTAACGCACTTAAATGAGTTTTGCCTGCATCTGTATGAATACCACTTATATAAATTTTCATTGCAATTTCCTTGATAAATATTTGATTGTATCAAAATAGGGTTAAAAAGGTTATAATAATATAAAATTTATAATCTTATTTAAAGGAGCTTAAAATGCCCTACACCCTATAAACAAAACTAAAAGCAAATAAATTTTTTTTGTACCTTAGGAATAGAAATAAGCTTACCAGAAGAAGTAGACACATATAGTAATAAAGGGAATTTTGAGATAAGAATTAAGAATATAAATTTAAATGAGATAACAAAACAAAGCAACAACACAATAATAAAAAATTCCCCTATATTTATATATGTACAAGAAAGCAAACAAAACTATATAGCAAAATTACAGGATAAAGAATTTATCTTTAAAATAAATTTAGATAAAAATTTGCAAAGAAATAAATAAGGACAATTAATATTTAGAAAATACATTATGTCAACTTTATAAGATATTTTTCTTTATAGTATATTTTTATAGCATTGTGTGAAATAAAAATCTTTCATGTTTTGTATGATTACATAAAGCATAAAAGAAGCACAAAGAAAGTTTAGCACTTGGTCATACAAGGAATAAAAATTTATTTTAATAAATAAAGTTTAATTTTTATGTTATTTTAAATAATATTCAATTTGTTCTTTTTTAAGTATGCGAATAAGATTACTAGAACCTTCAACGCCTGTAGGAAAACCAGCAGTTAAAATATAGCTTTCGTTTTTATTCATATAATTTAACTTAACGCTTGTTTTAACAGAATCTTTAAGCAAAAGGACAAGCTCATCACTTGGATTTACTAAAATAGCAGGATTAACGCCCCAAACTATGCTTAAAAAATTTAGTGTTTTTTCACTATGTGCAATGGCTATTATATCTATATTTGGGCGATATCTTGCTATTTTAATAGCCGATTTACCACTACTTGTTAGGGCAAAAATGGCATTAACACCCAAATCAACGCCGATATGAGTGGCACTAGCCATAATTTTATCAGTCTCATCAAGATAATCAAAAAGATTAAATTTATTATAAGGATAATTTTTTTCTGTTTCTATAATGGTTCTAGTCATTACATTTACAGCATTTGCAGGGTCAATTCCAATTGCACTTTCCTCGCTTAACATTACAGCATCGCTTCCATCTAAAACAGCATTTGCCACATCTGAAATTTCAGCCCTAGTAGCATTCTTAGTTTTTGCAAGAGAAAAAAGCATTTGAGTAGCTGTTATTACAGGTTTTGAGGCGATATTTGCCTTTTGAATAATTTCTTTTTGAATGTTAGGCACTTTGTAGTAAGGTACTTCTATACCCAAATCTCCCCTAGCTACCATTATGCCATCGCTTATTGCGATAATCTCATCTATATTTTCAACGGCGTCAAATTTTTCTATCTTTGCAAAAATAGCAATCTTAGCCTTATTTTGTGTTAAAATTTCCCTTACTTCTGTAATATCATGTGCGTTTTGTACAAAAGAAATAGCTAAAAAATCAATCTCATTTTCAATGCCCCAAAGCAAATCAGCCTTATCTTTTTTTGTTATAACATCGATATTTATTTTAGTATTTGGAAAATTTATACCCTTATTTGAATTTAAAAAACCATCATTTTCTATGATAGTTTCTATAAAATCATTATGAATTTTACTAACTCTAGCACTAATTGAACCATCATAAAGATAAATATGCTCATTAACCTTTAACCTAGCTAAAACTTCACTATGATTTATACTAAGCTTGTAGTGATTATTAGCAATTTTAACGCCTAGTGTTTTATCCTTATAAAAGTCAAGTCTATCATCTTTTTTTAACTCAAATGGTGCTTGAAGTTCGCCTGTTCGTATCTTTGGACCACTTATATCTTGTAAAATTCCAACCCTAATATTTAATTCTTTTGAAATTTCTCTAATTTTTTCAAGATTAGTTTTATGATATTCATGACTTCCATGAGAAAAATTTAAGCGAAAAACATTTACGCCATTAAGAATCATTTGACGCAAAATCTCTTTGTTTTCGCTTGTAGGTCCAATTGTGGCTACTATTTTTGTCTTTTTTTGCATTAAATTATTTTATAGTAACTCACTAGTAAATTTATCTTCATCAAATTTTTGTCCTAAATACTTACAAACAATCTTACAATCGCGTTCAGCATTACCTAAACAACTTGTAGCACCAGGACTTGGAGTCATATTAAAAATTACCCCTTCAACATCGGTAATACTAGCTTCTCCAAGCATAATTTCACCCTTGGTCCTATCAATTACTTGAGGTCTTACCCCTCCAAAACCATCAGCATAATAAATATCGCTAGGCTTTAAGCTAGGAACAATTTTTTTAGCATTTTTTACAAATAAATATCTATTGAAAATTGGAATTTCATAAAGATAATTATAAAGCAAATAGTTACGAACCATTGAATCTTTCATAATATCAAAGGCAATTTTCATAAATAATCTATCAATTTTTAAAGTAGAGAAAAATTCAGGCATAGATTTTAAACCATGGTATCTTTCAAGCTTTGGTAAAACAAGGGCTGTTGGTCCAAAACGAGTATTCATATCAGCCAGTAAATCAGGGTCTCCATGCAAGGCAGCAAATGGCAATTTAGGATTTTGAACCATATAAACCTTACCATTTAATAGCTTTTGTTTTGTTAAGTAAAAGCTACCAGCAACAGGCCAACAACATTTATCAAGTCCTACACCTAATTTATGAGCTAAAAATAAAGAATGAGCTCCAGCATTTACTACAAGGGCTTTTGCGTGATATTCTTTATAATCAGTAGTGCGAATATAAAAGCCACCATCCTTTTTTTCTATAAAATTTACTTCTTGATTAAAGGCTACAAGTGTGTTTTTGCCTTGTTTTTGTCCTTGTTCAACCAAACTTTCACTCATTTTTCCATAATCAACCGTGGTAAACACCTCACCAGCTTCAATACCCATTCCAGCGATATTTTCAGGTCTATCATTACTAAAATTTTCATCTAGTGCAACGCGTGGTTCTATTTCTTTTATCTTTGTTTTGTCAAAAAATTTAATATATGGATAAAGTTCTTTAAATTCTTCGTATCTAGTTTTCATATATTCACATTCGCTATCTCCAACGGCAAGTGCCATTTTTTGATGAGAAAACATAAATTTATTTTCTGCGTTTTGTAGTTTTCCATATTTAATAATCATATCAGCAGTTCTTTTAACCTTTTTTGCCTTTTCAAAGGTATAATTTGTTTCAATATCCCCACAGTGTATAGTTTGAGAATTACTAGTTCCCTTGCTATTTAATGTAGCAGGTGCGTTATATTTTTCTATCAAAGCGATATTTTTAATATCTGTATATCTTGCAAGTTCGTAAAACAAAGCTGCACCAGAGATTCCAGCCCCAATAATAAGTACATCAAATTCATTTTGACTCATCTATTATTCCTTTTTAAATTCTTTCATAGGAAAGTTTAATGCAATTTCTTTTATAAAAAAATAAAAGCTTAAATAAGCTACCTTAAATGAGTATTTTGGTAACATATTTAAGCATTCATATGAATTAAATATCAATTTTAGTCCATTTTAGCCTATAAACAAAAATTAAATATTTTGTTATAAAATTGTAACCTTTTTTTAAAATATTGCATTTTCTTAAGTTTTTTATTATAAATTTGGATTTTCTTTTAAAAGCTTTTGCATACCCCTAAAAATAAGCAATCTATCAAAAATGGCATTATCAAAATAATTTGCTAAAAATTTACCATCTCCTCCTGTAAAATAAAGTTTTTTATTTTGTGTAGCGTCTTTTATTAACAAATAAATTCCCTTAAAAACGGCATAACTTAACGCATCGCTTGTTTTTTGAGCAAAGGCATCAAGGCTAATTTGAGTGTTAAATTCACATTTTAAACGAGATGAAATGGACGCATAAATTTTTCTATAATTTGCAATGCCAGGCAATATAAAACCACCAAGGTGCATAGAATTTGCCATTATATCAACCGTTATAGCACTTCCTGCATCAACAACCACTCCATCACTTATGGTATAACAAGCAGCGATTCTATCAACTCCAAGCCCTTGATAAATGGTATCAAAATTAAAATAAGGTTCTAAATCTACAAAATTTTTTTGTGTTTTTAAATGTTCTTTTATACTCTCATTTACATTGATAAAATATATTTTTCTATCGCTTTTAAAATCTAAAAATTTATCAATACTCATACTAAAATATTTTGTTTTTTCTAAAAAACTAGCACTGGAATTTCCTATATCACATAAGAGCATATAAATCCTTTTTCTTCTAAAATAGTTTTAGCCTTAGAACAAAGTGCGTTTTTAATAAAAAAATATCTTAGTTTTTGTTTTAAATTGAAAGTTTTATAAAGTTCTTCTTGCAAGCTAAGTAAGGCTAGGCCGTCTTTTTGTAAAAATCTATTTTTGCCCTCATAAGACATACAAAAGGCGTTTGAATTTAAGGCACAAAATATAGTTTTTTTCTTAGTAAATGCTTTTAAATCAATATAATTCATATTTGTAAAATTTAGCATGTTTATTCCTTTATTTAAAGTGTTCATAATAAATTTAAAATCTTATTAGAATAATAAAGCTTATCCCCATCCATAAAGGACATTTCTTCTTCAATTCCTTCTAGTTTAAAAACTTGAAAATCATTTAAATTTAAATCACTTTTAATCAAATAACCCGTTTTTTCCACCATATAAAGTGCATCATTATAAATATTAGCCTTTGTAAAAATGGCAAAATCAAATTTTTTTTCAGCCATTTTTTTAAGATTAAAATCTGTTTTTATAATGTTTCCATCCTTGCAAAATATAAAAATTTCATTCTCACCTATAGCTAGGGTTTTAATATCTGCATCTTGATAAAGAATTTGTTCGTAATTTGTTATAGCAATTATTTTTTTAGCCGTTGTAGCTATGATTTTATCTTGTATTATGTCTAAAAAAATCACATTATTAAAAAAATAATCTGCTGAAACTACTATATTTTTTATTATCGCATAATCTTGTCTAGATATGATGATTAATTTTCCATCTAAACTAGGATATATAATGTTTTCATCTAAAAAAATAGGTGCAGCGATACGACTATCTTGCCCAGAGGTCGCAGTTAGGGCATAAGAAAATTTAACACCTAAACTTCTATTTGCTAAAACTATAGAATTATTTGCTAAAACCAAGGCTATATCATCTCCACTAGTACTAACGCTTACAACACTAGCCTCGAAATTTTCAGTATATAATTCCTCGCCTATACTATCATAAATTTTTAATATCCCATCATTGTTAGCTACTATAAATTCGCCATCTTCATAAGCTAAAAGATTGTATCCCTTTTTAAGCTTGAAATTTAAGCTATCTGCGTAGTTTTTAGCTATTACTGAGTTATTTTTAAGTTTGGCACTAAAATTATTCCAATCTGTTATAGTAGAACTTAATTTTTCATCATAGCTTAATTTAGCTTCTATTTTTTCAGGGTTAAAATATTGTCTTTGTGTGGTACAAGCACTAAATATTAAACATATAAGGCATAAAAAAATTCTCATTTAAATGCCTTGATAGTGTTTTAAATTTTGAGAAAGTTGTTCTAAGCTTGAATTTGGCTTAATTTTATTTAATAAAATATTTGCCTCTTTGATTTTATTTTCTTCTAAAAGCTTAAAGGCTTGTAAAATAGTGCTAAAATCTTTTAAAAAAATGGAATTTTCATTAAAATTTAAGACTAAAATATTTTTTAACAAGGGATTTAATTTTTCATTTTTTGTAAGGGTTTTTAACTCTTCTAGGTTTGAATCTAAATTTTGGGCAAGAAAAATAGCATATAAATTTATATTTTTATCTTTTAATAATTTAATTGTCGTACTATCATTTGAATTTTGCATTAAACTAGCGTATAATTCATTACTTGTTTGAATATTGCTTTCTTGTACCTTTTGGATTATAAGGGTAGTAATAAAATAAAGTACCAAAATAATTAAAATAGCAAGTATGTAAAATTTATATTTTTTAATAAATCTTTCGCCCTTAATAAATTTTTCTATGAATTGTTCTTCTGTGTTTAAACCACTTTTGACAGCCTCTAAATTTTCTTTAAATGCCAAAATTTATCCTTTTTTGTAAATTTAAAAAGTGCAATTGTAACATAATAAAAATAAAATATTCTAAATAAAGCTTTTTATGTTATAATTTTTAAAATTTTTTTGACAAGGTTTGGATAATGCAAATTGATGAAAAACTACTTACAAAACTTGAAAAATTAAGCACTTTAAAAATTTCTAATGAAAAAAGAAGTGAGGTTATCGCACAACTTAGCGAGATTGTAACTTTTGTAGAAAAACTTAACGAATTAGATTTAAGTCAAAAAGAAGTTGTGGTAAGTACAATTGGTGGTGGAACGCCTTTTAGAAAGGATGAACCAAAGAGTAGTGAGGTTGTGGATATGGTTTTAAAGAACGCTCCAAGGCATGATGGACATTTTTTCTCAGTGCCTAAAATTATAGAGTGATTAACTTAATATTTAAGAGTTATATTGTAAAATTGTAAAATTATTTTTTAGGAAGAAAAGTTTATGAATTTTTACTGGTTTGATGTACTTATTTTAGGTTTTACCTTTCTTTTGGGATTAAAGGGTGGAGTTAATGGACTTGTTAAAGAAATTTTCGGTCTTATAGGCATTATAGGTGGTGTTTTTATCGCTGCTGTTTATTCTGATGAGGCTGCAAAATTTATCCAAGAAAATCTTTATAATATAGACAATAAAGACCTTGCGTCCTTTGCTGGTTTCTTATCTATATTAATTATTTTTTGGATTATATGCTTAATTTTAGGTTCTTTCATAGCAAGACTTGTAAAATTTAGTGGACTTAGCTTTTTAGATAGAATAGGTGGTTTTATTTTCGGTAGTGCCAAGGTTTTTTTAATTTTTGCTATATTGGTTTTTTGTATAGAAAAAATAGGACCTTTAAAAGATAAACTTGATAGCTTTGCAAAAGATAGTTACACTTTATCGGTACTTAAAAATACTGGTGCGTACATTATGAATCAACCATTAGCACAAAATCCTTTACAAGAATTAAAGCAAGATATTAACTCAAATATACAAGAATTAGGACAAAATATACAAGAAGGTACTCAAGAATTAAAAGACAATGTGCAAGAACTCAAGGATGATTTAATACAAGGAGTGCAAAATGATAATTGAAAATATGGAATATGATGCCTTGCTTGAAAGATTTAAGAAAATTCTAAGACAGGGTGGACTTAAATATACAAAGCAAAGAGAAATTTTACTTCAAACTCTGTACCATAACGATATGCATTATACCCCTGAAAGCTTATATATGGAGATTAAGCAAAGTGTGCCTGATTTAAATATAGGCATAGCAACCGTTTATAGAACCTTAAATTTGCTTGAAGAAGCAGAAATGGTAACTTCTATATCCTTTGGTTCATCGGGTAAAAAATACGAACTTGCTAATAAGCCTCATCATGACCATATGATATGCAAAAATTGTGGCAAGATTATAGAATTTGAAAATTCCGTCATAGAAAGACAGCAATCCTTAGTAGCAAAAGAACATAACTTTAAGCTTACCGGGCATTTAATGCAACTTTATGGAACTTGCAGTGGTTGTACTCAAAAAGTTAAGGTAAAAATTTAAATGTTTGATAATGTTTTAGAACAACAAAGAATCGCTAAGGCCGATACCTTAAAAAATGCAGGGATAAATCCTTATCCACATTTTTTGCAAAAGGATATGTCGATTGTAGAATTCAAAGAAAAATTTTCTTATATTCTAAATAGTGAAAATAAAAGAGATGAAAGTATAAATATTTTACTTGCTGGTAGGCTTAAATTACTAAGAGTGGCGGGAAAATCTACCTTTGCAAATATAGAAGATGAAAAGGATAATATTCAAATTTATTTTAATAAAGACAGCTTAGGCGAAGAAAAATATAATCTTTTCAAAAAAAACTTAGAAGTAGGCGATATTATAATTGTTCGTGGTTATCCCTTTGTAACTAATACAGGGGAATTTAGCATTCATCTTAATGACTTAAAACTTGCCGCAAAGGCTATTTCGCCATTGCCTGAAAAATTTCACGGCTTAACTGATATAGAACTTAGATATAGAAAACGTTATTTAGATATGATTATGAATAAGCAAGTAAGAAAGGATTTTATAACGCGTTCAAAGATACTTAGCTTAATAAGACATTTTTTTGAAGAAAAAAACTTTTTAGAAGTAGAAACGCCAATGATGCATCCTATCGCAGGAGGGGCAAATGCAAAACCTTTCGTAACCTTTCACAATGCTTTGGGCGTTGAGAGATTTTTAAGAATTGCACCTGAACTTTATTTAAAAAGACTTATAGTTGGTGGCTTTGAGGCTATTTTTGAAATAAATCGTTGTTTTAGAAACGAGGGCATGGATTTAACACATAATCCGGAATTTACAAGCATTGAGTTTTATTGGTCTTATCATAATTATAAGGATTTAATGAATTTAACCGAAGAGCTTTTAATTTTTCTTTTGAAAGAATTAAATTTAGGACAAGTTATAGAATATGATGAAATGAAAATCGATTTTACACTTCCTTTTAAAAGGCTAACTTATAAAGAAGCACTTAAAGAATATGGTTTGATAAATGAAGATATTTTTGGGAATAAAAATGCTATAATAGAATTTTTAAAAACTCATAATATTGATGTTAATGAGAGATTAGATTTAGGGCATTTGCAAGCTGAACTTTTTGATAATTTTGTAGAAAATAAGCTGATAAATCCAACCTTTATCACAGATTTTCCTATATCTATAAGTCCTTTGTCAAGAAGAAGTGATAGTGATGAAAATATAGCTGAACGTTTTGAGCTTTTTATCGCAGGTAAGGAACTTGCAAATGGTTTTAATGAGTTAAATGACCCAAAAGACCAATATGAGAGATTTTTAAAGCAAATTAAGGCTAAAAATGCAGGTGATGAAGAAGCTTGCGAAATGGACGAGGACTTTGTAAGTGCACTTGCCTTTGGTATGCCACCAACAGGAGGTGAGGGCATAGGCATAGATAGGCTTGTCATGCTATTAACTGGTAAAAAATCCATTCGTGACGTGATTTTATTCCCAGCTATGCGTCCATTAAAATCAGAATTAAAAGAAGGATAAATATGAGCTTAGAACAATTTGACAAAGATATTTTTGATTTGACAAATAAAGAACTCGCTAGACAATGCGAGGGTTTAGAAATGATAGCAAGTGAAAACTTTACCCTACCGGAAGTTATGGAGGTTATGGGTAGTGTTTTAACAAATAAATATGCAGAGGGCTATCCGTATAAAAGGTATTATGGTGGCTGTGAATTTGTAGATGAGATTGAACAAATTGCGATTAATCGTTGTAAAAAGCTTTTTAATTGCGAATTTGCAAATGTTCAACCAAATTCAGGCTCTCAAGCAAATCAAGGTGTTTATGCTGCTTTATTAAGTAGAGGCGATAAAATTCTTGGTATGGATTTAAGCCATGGAGGTCACTTAACACACGGGGCTAAGGTTAGTAGTTCGGGTAAAATGTATGAAAGTTTTTTTTACGGGGTTGAACTTGATGGTAGAATTAATTATGATAAGGTTTTAGAAATTGCTAAAGTGGTTAAACCAAAGCTTATAGTTTGTGGGGCGAGTGCTTATGCAAGGGTGATTGATTTTGCTAAATTTAGAGAAATTGCCGATGAGGTCGGGGCTTATTTATTTGCAGATGTTGCACACATAGCAGGACTTGTTGTAGCAGATGAACACCCAAGTCCTTTTCCGCACGCCCATGTTGTAAGTTCTACTACTCATAAGACATTAAGGGGTCCAAGAGGTGGCATTATAATGTGTAATGATGAAGAACTTGCTAAAAAGATAAATTCAGCAATTTTTCCAGGCATTCAAGGTGGTCCTTTAATGAATGTTATCGCGGCTAAGGCAGTTGGATTTAAATTTAATCTTAGCCCGGAGTGGAAAATTTATGCAAGTCAAGTTGTAAAAAATGCAAAAACTCTTGCTAAGGTTTTAATGCAAAGAAATTATAAATTAGTAAGTGATGGCACTGATAATCACCTTGTTTTAGTTTCTTTCTTAGATAAAGAATTTAGTGGCAAGGATGCAGATTTAGCACTTGGTGATGCTGGAATTACGGTTAATAAAAACACGGTCCCTGGTGAAAAAAGAAGTCCTTTTGTAACAAGTGGTGTTAGAATAGGTACTCCAGCCCTTACAGCAAGAGGGTTCAAGGAAAAAGAAATTGAAGTTGTGGCAAATTACATTGCCGATATTTTAGATGATATCAACAATAAAGATTTACAAACAAGTATTAGAGAAAAGCTCAAAATTCTTGCAAAAGATTTTATTATTTATTCAAAGGCTATGTTTTGATTTCAACAATGGACATGTCGCTTATAAAAATGATAAGCGACCATTATTACATTAAAAAAGACAGAATTATAAGTAAATGTGAATACAGAGGTCGTTATTTTTTCGACAGATTTGAAAGAGTGAACGCCCTTTTAAGTGCTAATGTTTTAAGAGAACATGCATCAAAGAAAATCATTGTAGCACATGATTTAATCACTCGCAATAATAAGGTCGAAAATATAGTGTTTGATTACAATGGCTTTAACACTGATAGATTTTGGCATAGGGCCCAGCTTATTTTAAGAGAAGAGGGTTTTATGAATTTCACAGCTTATAAAACAAAAACACCTGGCCATTTGCATTTGTATATACATAAGGGTCATACAGCATTAACAGAAGGTTATTCACTGGCCTCAAAGCTTTCTATGATGTTTGCAAGTAAAATGCCTGTTGAGTGGCGTGTTTTTCCAACTATGGATATGCCAAGAGATTTTAATATTTTAATTGTTCCTTACGAAGTGTTCCAAAAAGAACGTGGTAGTTCGTGGGCAAGACATATGTAAAAGGAGTAAAAATGGAAAATGAAAATAAGACAGAATTTGATGATATTATCTTAGAAAAAAGCAATAAAAGTGAAAAAATCAAAAAAATCCTTTTGCGTGTTATTGCCTTAGTTATACTATTTTTAGTAATACTTTTAGTGTATAAATTGTTTAATGGCAATCAAGAAA
This sequence comes from Campylobacter sp. LR291e, assembly GCF_008633915.1. Classification (GTDB taxonomy): domain Bacteria; phylum Campylobacterota; class Campylobacteria; order Campylobacterales; family Campylobacteraceae; genus Campylobacter_D. The sequence goes on from NZ_VJNV01000005.1 coordinate 44,567, forward strand.
AAGAGATTGTCCCAAGTGAGCCAATTAGTGGCTTAGATGATAAAAATGGCTTTAAGGACATTCCATTAACCGAATTAACAGAAGAACAAAATCAATTTGAGTTATTAAAACAAAGTCTTGCAAAAGAAGAAAATAATGAACAAAATGCTACCCTTGTTACTAGTGAAATTCCAGCTCCACCACCTAGTGAAGAAATAAATTCAGAACCACCTGCACCAAAGCAAGAAATTCAAAAGCCTACGCAAAGTAATACTATAAATGTAGCTAAAAATGAAAAGCAAACAAAACCTGCTACTACGCAAAAACAAGCTGATTCTAAAGAACTTTTCAAAGAGATGCCAGCCCAAAAGATAGAACCTGTTTTACATAAGCAAAGTGGTTTACCTGTTGGTACTTATGTACAAGTATTTTCTGTAGAAAATGTTGATAAAAGGTCAAAGGATTTAACAGCATTAAAACAAAAAGGCTATGAATACAAGCTTTATAAAACAAAGGTTAATAATAAGGACATTACTAAGGTTTTAATAGGACCTTTTAGTAAAGATGAGGTAAATGCTGCACTTACTAAAATTAGAAAAGATGTGGAAAAAGACGCCTTTGTATTTACCTTAAAACCTTAAAATGAAAGTTTTAGCCGTTATAGGTAATCCTATAAACCACTCTAAAAGCCCAAGAATTCACAATAATGCCATTAAATTCTTAGGGTTTGATGCTATTTACACGCGTTATTTATTAAATGATAAATCTTTACTTAAAGAAAAATTTTTAAAACTTAGATTAAATGGGGCAAATATAACAATTCCCTTTAAAGAAGAAGCCTTAAATATAGCAGATATTAAGGATGAAAATGTAGTTAAAATAGGCAGTGCAAATACTCTCATTTTAAAAGATAATAAAATTTATGCTTATAATACCGATGCACCTGGCTTTTTACAATCTATTAAAGATTATAAAGATATCAAAAAAGCCCTTATTTTAGGAGCAGGTGGCAGTGCAAAGGCTATAGCATTTGCCTTGAATTCAAAAAACATAAAATGCACAATTGCAAATCGTTCAAGTTCTCGTTTTAAGGACTTTAAGGACTATAAAACTTCTTTATATGAAAATTTGCAAGATTTTGAATTTGACATAGTTATTAATACAACCCCGGCCGGTTTAAATAATGATAATTTGCCTTGCGATGAAAATTTATTAAATAAGCTTTTATCAAATGCCAAATTTGGCTGTGATATAGTTTATGGAAAACAAACTCCTTTTTTAAATGCTTGTAAAAAACATAAGTTAATTTTTAAGGATGGGGCTGATATGCTTTTGTGGCAAGGGGTTTTTGCCTTTGAATTATTTTTTGATATAAAAGATAAAGAAACACTTATAAAACAAGCTATGCAAGAAGCATTAACTTTATAAAGGAATATTATGGCTTATACTGTTATAGAGGTTCAAAAACTTACTGGCGTTTCATCTCATACTATTCGTTTTTGGGCTAAAAAAGGATTGTTACCCTTTGTGCAAAAAGACAAAAATTTAGTAAAATATTTTAGTATAACAGATGTGGAATGGGTTAGGTGGATATCTTGTTTGCGTTCTATAAATATGAGTTTAAAGGATATTAAGACTTATATTTACTTATCGACAAAGGGTATTGATAGTGCACCTGATAGAAAAAAAATGCTTGAAAATCAACTTGAAAATATAAATAAAGAAGTACTTAAATTAGAAAAAGCAAAGGAAATGCTAAAATATAAAATTGGCGTTTATGACAAGATTATGAAAACGGGCATTGATGTGTATAACCCAGAAAGTAGGGATTACCAAAAGAAAACAAGGAAGAATAAATGAAAAAAATAATTTTAAGTGGCTTTGTTAGCCTTATTTTAGTAGCTTGTGCAAGCAATTCTGGTTTAAAAGAAATAAAATATCAACAAGAAAATGCATCTAGCTTAAATGGGGTTCAAAAAGAATTTTATGCAAATGGTAATGTTCGAAGTGAAAAGATATTTAAAAATGGCGTTTGGCTTGGGGAATATAAGGAATTTTATGAAAGTGGGGCTTTAAAATTAAAAGGAAATTATAAAAATAATAAGGCAAATGGGACCTTTATAGAATACTTTGAAGATGGTAAAATTTATAAAAAATATAGCTTGAAAGATGATTTAAAAGATGGAACTTATAAGGAGTATTTTAGTAACTCAAAATTAAAAGAAGAAATAGATTTTAAAAATGGTAAGAAAAATGGTACTTATAAGGCGTATTATGATAATGGTAAAACAAGCCTTAGTGGTAAATTTAAATATGATATAAAGATAGATGAGTGGATAAGTTATTTTGAAACAGGTACTAAGCATACCTTGCAATTAATTTATGATAATAATATCACTGGCAAGGATATAGTGTATTTTGAAGATGGTTCTATTAAGAAAGAAGAATATTATAATAAGGTAGGTCAAAAGGATGGGGTATTTAGGGAATTTTATGCTATTAATACGCCAAAATTTGTAAAAACTTATAAAAATGATAAGCAAAATGGGGTATTTTATGAGTATTTTGCAAATACTCAACTTTATAAAGAATATACTATGAAAGATGATTATTTTATAGGTTTTTATAAGGAATTTTATGAAAATGGGGTTTTGCGTTTTGTTACAAAATATAACAATAAGGGTCAAAAAGAAGGAGCTGAAAATAATTACAGCAAACAAGCCACGCTTTTATCAAGTTTGATTTATAAGAATGATAAATTAAATGGACTTTGTAAAACTTATCATGAAAATGGCGAGTTAAAGACTCAGGCCTTAATGAAAGATGATAAGGTTGTAGATATTAAAAAATTTTATGATCAAAATGGTAAATTTTATGCACAAGAATTATTTGATGAACATGGTCAAAAGCTAGAATATAAAAGTTTTTATGAGAATAATTCCTTAAAAAGTGAAGAATATTATAAAAATGGAAAGGTAGATGGGCTTAGCAAGGGTTTTTATGAAGATGGCACCTTGCAATATGAAATTCAAAATAATAATGGCGTAAAAGGGGTATTTAAAGAATATCATAAAAATGGACAATTAAGCCAAAGTGGTAGCTATAAATATGGCACAAAGCATGGCTGGATTAATTTTTATAATGAAGATGGTAAATTTATTAAAAAAATTTATTATCAAAATGGGATAGCTATTGATTGAAATTTTATAGTTTATATTATAAGAGAACAATAAAAAAAGCCAAGCAGTCCTTGTTTTTACAAATTAATTATTTATTTTTTTGATTCGTAATTTTCTTTACAATAAGATATTTGTTCTAGTAAGTCTTTATCGCTTACTAATTTTATTGCTTCGTCACCATTTTTTCCATTAATTAATCTCAATAGGTCTTTGCATTGATATTCTGTCGGTGGGTTACTTGAAGTAGTAGTACTTAAACAACCACTCAAAAACACAGCAATTAAAGCGATGCCAATCTTAATAATTTTTTGCATATTTTTTTTTACAAAATTAAAAATTAAAATAATTGCCTATCTAAGATAAGCAATTATTTTTTAGGCGTTACAAGCATGTTAACATAACGTCCTTCACAGCTTGGTTCTTTGTCGCAATTTGCTTTATTTTCTATCATTTGCCAAATTTTTTGAAGTAAAGAAATACCAGCTTCTGGCGTTGTAACCTCGCGTCCTTTTAAAAAGACACGAAAACGTACATGTTTTCCTTGTTCTAAAAATTCTAAAGCGTGTTTTACTTTATAATTAATGTCATTTTGAGCAATTTTAATAGAGAGTTTTATCTCTTTAATATCGATAACCTTTTGTTTTTTCTTGGCTTCTTTTTGCTTTTTTTCTTGTTGATAACGAAATTTTCCAAAGTCCATTATTTTGCAAACTGGGGGCTTGGCATCAGGTGCTATCATTACCAAATCAAGTCCTAAGCTATTAGCAATCTTTAAACCCTCGTCGCTACTGATAATGCCATAAACCTTGCCATCATCACCTATGCAACGAATTTCATCTGCTCTAATTTCTTCATTGAGCAATGCTTCTTTTTCTTTACTCAAAAATGTACCTCACTAATTTTCTCCTTAATAAAATCAATAAATTTATCCAAAGTTAAATTCCTTTGAATTTTAGCCCTTCTATCGCGTAGGGCGACACTTTTATTTGTTAACTCCTCATCTCCTATTACTAAAATCATTGGCAATTTTTGTTTTTCTGCACTACGAATTTTTTTAGCTAAAGTTTCGTTTTTATCATAAATTTCACTATCTACATTAAGTTCTAAAAGCATTCTTTTTATACTTTTTGCATATTCTAAATGTTTGTCATTAACTATAACTATACCAACGCCAACAGGGGCTATGAAAAATGGAAATTCCCCTCCACAATGTTCTGTTAAAATTCCTATAAATCTTTCAAAACTTCCTAAGATTGCACGGTGAAGCATTACGGGCTGTTTTTTTTCATTATTTGAATCTGTATATTCCAAATTAAATCTTTGAGGTAGGTTAAAATCTACTTGAATGGTCCCACACTGCCATTTTCTTTTAAGTGCATCGGTAATTTTTATATCAATCTTTGGACCATAAAAAGCCCCACCACCTTCATCTATACCATATTTTAAGCCTTGTTCATTAAGAGCATCTTTTAAGGCCTTAGTAGCTTCTTCCCAAATTTCATCAGCCCCTATTGACTTTTGAGGCTTTGTTGAAATTTCTAGTTCATAATTAAAGTCAAAAAGTTCCATTAATTTATCTACAAATTCTATAATCTCTAAAACTTGCGATTTTATCTGACTTGGCATACAAAAAATATGTGCATCATCTTGGGTAAATTCCCTAACTCTAAATAAGCCATGTAAAACTCCACTTTTTTCATGGCGATGCACTACGCCATATTCAAAGAATTTTAAAGGCAAATCCCTATAACTTCTTAATTCATTTTGATAAATTTTAATGTGCCCTACACAATTCATAGGCTTTATGCCATATTCTTGCTCATCAATTTGAGTAAAGTACATATTTTCCTTATAGTTTTCATAATGCCCACTAATCTGCCAAGCCTTAGCCTTTAAAAGCTCAGGTCCACGAACAGGCTCATAATCTCTTAATCTATGAATTTTATAAAGCATTTGTTCAAGTTTGCTTCTAAGTCTAGCACCCCTACTTAGCCATATAGGTAATCCCCCACCTATATCATCATCAAAGCTAAATAATTTTAACTCATTACCTAATTTTCTATGGTCTCTTTTTTTAGCCTCTTCTATAATGTGTAAGTATTCTTTTAAACTTTCTTTATCAGTAAAGGCCGTACCATAGATACGAGTAAGCATTTCTCTTTTTTCATCACCACCCAAATAAGCCCCTGCAATTCGAGTTAGTTTAAAAAATCGTAAAAATTTAGTATTTGGCAAGTGAGGACCACGGCATAAATCTTCAAATTCACCTTGCTTATAAATGCTAACCATGCCATCAGGTATACGAAGCATTACTTCTTGTTTTAAATCATCATCCTTAAATTTAGCTATTGCGTCTTCTTTTGAAAGTTCGTATTTTTGTATATCTTGCTTTTTTTCAGCAAATTCTTTCATCTTTTTTTCAATCTTTATTAAGTCCTCATCATTTAAACTTTCATTTACTCTAAAATCATAATAAAAGCCATCTTCTATAACAGGACCTACAAAAAATTTAGCCTCGGGATATAAACTTTTAATAGCCTGTGCCATTAAATGAGCACAAGAATGCCTTAAAAGTTCTAAACTTTTTTGAGAATTATCAAAATATATAGGCTTAAAAGTAGTATTATCTGCACTTTGAGTGTCTAAAATTTTGCCTTCATTTTCATAGCCAATTATTTCTTTTTCCATATTTAACCTTAATATTTATTATATTTATTGAATTTTTCAAAGCTTAATTTTAACTTTAAAAGGCTTAATTGTTTTTTAAATTGATTTTTTTTAAAATTAAAATTCACTCCATGCATTTAAAACGCCTTTAGAATATAAAACTAAAAACACTCCTCCAAGTATAATCCTATAAACACCAAAGGGGATAAAATCAAATTTACTTATGAATTTTAAAAAGAATTTAATCACAAAAATAGCCACAAAAAAAGATACCACAAAGCCTATTAAAAGTGGTAAAAAAGCGTTATTGTTTGAGAGCATGGAGGGTTCTTGATAAATGCTATAAGCAGTGGCAACTATCATAGTTGGAATGGCTAATAAAAAAGAAAATTCAGCCGCTACCTTTCTATTAAGTCCAAGTAAAAGCCCTCCTATGATACTTGCCCCACTTCTTGAAGTACCAGGAATCATGGCAAGGGATTGTATAATGCCTATAAGTAAGGCTTGTTTATAGCTTATTTCATCTAGTGAATTTACTTGATAGCTTTTATTTTTATGCAAATATTCTATTATTATAAAAATAAGGCCTCCAAGTATTAACATAATGGCTACTATATAGCCATTAAAAAGATTGTTTAAATAATCTGATACAAAAAAGCCTATACAGCCAGTTGCAAAAAAACCAAGTCCTAGTTTAAACCATAGCAAAAAGCCTTGTATAAGTTTTTGCCAAAAGACAACTATTACTGCAAGTATTGAACCAAGTTGGATAATAATTAAAAAGTACTTCCAAAAATCATTTCTTTCAATGCCTAAAATTTGAGCACTTAAAATCATATGCCCGGTTGAAGAAACGGGCAAAAATTCAGTTAATCCTTCGATTATCCCAAGTATAAAAGCGTAAAAACTAATACTATCCACAAAAAAACCTAGTCTAAAACTTTAGCCAAATGTGCTTTATAATTAGACATAAAGGTGCGAATTTGTGGATTTTTAACTACATCATTACACATAAAAATAGGTAAAAAAGTCATCCCACAAAACTCATGCAATTTTCTTAAATGAAAATAAACCATATCTACGCCCTTTGCTTCAAAAAAATCATTTTCTTCTACAAAGGCTGAGTATGGGGCATTCCAAGTTACACTAAGCATTACTTTTTTATCATTTGCAAGCCCACCTTTGCCGTAGTTTTTATTAGGATTTGTATTGCTTCTTCCATCATTTTTATATAAAACCCCAGCTCCGCCAAGTGAAAAAACTTTATCTATGTATTTTTTAACTATCCACGGCTCACCCATCCACCAAGCAGGCATTTGATAAATTATAAGCGAAGACTTAGAAATTTTTTGTATCTCTTCATCTATATTATAACCCCTTTCTATAAAGGTTTCAAGCACTCCATAACCCCTTTTTAAAAGTTCTTCTTTTGCTATTTCTTGTAAAGTGTGATTAAGTCTTGTAGAATCATTACAAAATTTTTTAGAACCATTGATTAATAAGGCTGTTTGCATTTAATCCTCCTTTGAATTTTTGTAATTATAAATCATTATGATAAATTTTTAAGGCAAATTTTGAAAAATTATTCAAAATTTAGCCTTCAATTTTTAATACTTCTTGCTTTTTACATCACTTAATATATCATTAGAAATTTTACTAACATTATCAGAGATTATAGATGATTGATTAGCAATTTCAACATTATCCTTGGTATTTTGGTCAAT
>NZ_VJNV01000006.1 GCF_008633915.1 Campylobacter sp. LR291e
AATATACGATAAATTTCAAACTATATTTAATGTATAGTTTGAAATTTCCATAATAATTTTTATCATTTTTTTCTAAGTTTAGTTATACTTTCTCCACCAAGGCCGTAATTATCAGTATCTATTTCATCGATTATTACAATGGTACTTGCCTTGTTTTTATTAAGTACTTTTGCTAAAAGTTCGGTCACTCCTTCTATTAAGGCTTCTTTTTGGGCAGTCGTTGGAGTGCCATTTTCTTTTGTAATTCTTATATTTACAAAGGGCATTTTTAATCCTTTTTTATGAATTTTAAGGAATTATAGTTAAATTTGATTAAAAAATAATTTTTGATAATAAATTTCAAAATATTTTTAGCTTTGGTATATTATAATAACAATTATCAACTTAAAAGGAGTTATTATGTCAGTTTTAGTTATTGGGGCAGATGAGATTACGCCTATTAAAGCAGTTTTGACAGATTTGGGTGCAAAAAAGATTGAACATTGGGACGCTAGGAACGAAAATCGCGTTAATAGAAAACCAATCCCAAATGATACTGAATGTATAGTAATGCTTACTAGTTTTTTAAATCATAACACTATGAAAAAGATAAAAACTGAGGCAAAAAAACGCAAAATTCCTCTTGTGTGTGCTAAAAGAAGTGTTAGTTGCGTGTTTTGTGAGTATTGCAAAATTTTTAATTTAGATAAAGAATTTTCTTGTCCTAAGGATTAAAATGTTTTTTGGCTTTGATAAGAAAGATGAATTTATACCAGAAATTTATGCAAATTATAATAGGACAAAGATAAATGAAATTTTCTTATATCAATACAATGCAAATGTAGATGATGATTTGAAAATTCCCTTATCTTATGCAAAAAAGGCTAGAAATTTAAAAGAAATTTTTAAACTTTTTTTATATGATTTAAGCAATGTTAATTTTGCTAAGATTGATAAAATTTGTCTTCAAGCTAGCCTTTTTGTAAAAAATTTTAAAACTAAGAAGCCTTATTTTTTTAATGCTACTAAAAGTAACGAAAGCTCTTTAAAAAAGCTTTTTAAGCTTTATTTTTATGGGGCTTGTTTTAAAAATAGTGAACTTTTTACGCACTATGTTTATGATAAAATTTCAAGGCAAAATCCAAATTTAAACTTTATTTTAAAGGATAATTTGCTTATTATAAACAAAGAATTTGCCTTGTTAATTTTTGATAAAAAAATTGATACCAATAAACTAGATATAGATAACGAAATTCAAAAAGCATTAAGTTTGATAACTAAAAATTCCTTTTGTAAACTTTATATTGTTTGCCCAAGGAGTGAAAACTTCACACATTTTATACAAATCAAACATGATTTATGCGATTTAAACAAAATTATGTTAAAATTAGTTCCGTATTCAATATCAAATAAACTTATAAGGAGATTGTAATGTCAATAGCAGTTGTTTATGGAAGTGCTATGGGAAATACAGAAGGTGCTGCAAATTTAATTGCCGAAAAATTAGGGGTTAGCGATGTGCTAAATATAGCCAGTGTAAATGCTGATAAGCTAAATTCTTATGATAGCTTGATTTGTGGAACTTCTACTTGGGGAAGCGGTGATTTACAAGATGATTGGGATGCCTTTGATTTTGGTTCTTTAAGTCTTTCTGGCAAAAAGGTAGCTGTATTTGGAATGGGCGATAGTCAAGGTTATTCTGATACATATTGTGGTGGAATGGGAAAATTAGCTACGAATTTAAAAAATGCAGGTGCTCAATTGGTCGGAGCTGTTTCAGTGGAAGGCTATGATTTTGAAAGCAGTGAGGCTGTCGTTGATGGTAGCTTTGTGGGCCTTGCGTTGGATAACGACAATCAAGAAGATTTAACAGAATCAAGAATTGATGCTTGGGTTAGCCAGATTAAAAATCAACTTTCTTAATCACTAAAAAGCAAGATTTTTAATCTTGCTTTAACTATAAAATTATCCTTATTTTAAGCAATATCAAAAAAAATGTATAATCGCCGAAATTTTTTAAAAAAAGGATAAAAAATGAGAAAAATTGGCGTTTTGGGTTTAGGCATTTTAGTTTGTGTTGCTTTTGTGGGTTGTGGAGATTACATAGATAAAGAGTTAAAAACTGCTAATTATTATAGAAAAAATACAAAGGAAAGAGAAAAGAAAATAGAGTAGTGTTTAAAAGAATCAAGTTTGTATACAAATGAAACATATACAAAATTAAAAGAATTAAACTCAAAAATATACGAGAAAATCGTGATTTTTATGAAAAAATAAGTTTTGACATTGATTTAAAAATTAGAGAAGATTTTAAATATCCAAATGCTGATAATTGTAAAAGTGCTGTAATGGCTTTTCGTTTTCATTAGTCTTTTCTTAAATAACACAAAATTTTTTGTGTTATTTAATATCAAAATACTCCCTAAGATTCTTACAAAGTTCAAAGAAATTTACAGCATTTAAGGTTTTATTTGTTTCAAAATGCTTATAACTGCTTTCAAAGCCACTTAATAATTCTTTTGATTTTATGCCATAGCTTATGGAAAGACCGGCTTCAATCAAAGCTGCTAATCTATCGCAACATTTTAAGGCCTTGCCATCAATTGCCCCGTACTCATCGCTATTAAAATCGCTTAATTCTCCACTACAAACTGCTGCAATATTATCTTTAAAGGTGCGATTTTCAAATTCATTCTTTTTATTGTCTCTAATGCCTAAAATATAGGAAAATTCTTTTTTTAAATCATGTGGTATAAAGGGTAAAATTCTATCATTTATTAACTTCATTTCATATTCGCTTATTATTTCATCAAGACCCTCAACGCCATATTTTACAGGGCTTATAATATCTCTTGTCAAACTTTCTGGTAAATCATGAAACAAGGCACAATAAAAATTATTTTCAAGTCTTTTATCACAAGCCTTTACCTTTAAAGAGTAAAAATAACCAAGCATTGCAACTACAAGCATATGACCTAGCACCGTGGTTTCTGGGATTCTAGGCGTTTGAGCCCATCTTTTTTGAAAACGAAGCCTGCCACTTAAATCTATGATTTTAGCAATTTTTTGATTTAAGGCTATCTTTCTAGCCCCTATTAATTCATAATAATCTTCTAACTCTTCTTCTACCTTGGCCTTTATCTCATCAATATCATTTAAAAAAGAAGAGGTTTGATAGATTATATTAAATTCCCAACGCGTAGAAAAATAAGAAGCAGCCTTTAAAATCAATCTTTCCTTAGAAAAATCTTGCTTATCTTTTTCATGCAAATAATTTTCAAAACGTTTTAAAAAAGCACCATCTTCAATATTTTCAAGTGCCATTTCTTGCATTTTTGTTAAAACTAATTGATTGATTTGTTCTTTTTTTTGTATCATAATTTGATGATAAACATCAGGCCTTAAATCAGTGATATTTACCCTGCTTAAAAACTCAAAAATTCCACCTTCAATTATAAAACGCATATTTACATCTTTTTCCATTTTGGCTATAAAATAAGCTATTATAAATTTATGGGCTTGTTTGTCAAGTTCCACTAAATTTAGCATTCTAGGGTAATCATTCCAGCGACTAATTGAAGCAGCCTTGAAAATATGTTCTATAAGCTTTACATTTATCATTTTTTATCCTTTTTTGAAAGTTTAGCAAATTATTCAAAACTTGCTATTAAATTTGAGGCTAATTCTTTAATATTTTCACCCTTTAGCTCACTTATAACCCCATTTTGTGCTAGCAAAATTCTATCTGCACTATCAAAATACGCATCATCGTGAGTTATAGCAAAAATGGTTTTCCCTTTTTCTTTTAAAAGTGGTAAAAGTTTTTTATAAAAAAAGCGACGAAAAACAGGGTCTTGGTCCGCTGCCCATTCATCAAGTACTAAAATATCCCTTTCTTCAAGCAAGGCTATAAACATAGCTAAACGTTTTTTTTGTCCACTTGAAAGCTTAGTAATACTAAGTTCTCCATTTTGCACCTGGGTTTTTTGTTCAAGTTCTAAGAAATTTAGCCAAAAATCTATCTTTTCATTATCTGCAAATTCATCATCTGTTAAGGTTTGAGTAAAGAGGTGAAAGTCGCTAAATACTACTGATATCAAGGAGCGATACTTATAAATATTTTCATCATTTATTAGTTCTTCATCAAGGTAAATTTGACCTTCTTTTGGCTTAAAAAGCCCGGTTAAAAGCATACAAAAGGTAGACTTTCCACTACCATTTTTACCTATTAAAAATACTAATTCGCCCTTGTGAAGTTCTAAATTTACAGGGCTTAAATGAAATTTATCATAAGAAAAGCTTGTATTTTTAAAGCTAATTTTATGCCATGTGAATTTATCTTTTAAAAGATTAAATTCGCTTTTATACTCGCTAAGTTCAAGTTTTGCTATCTTATCAAGGGCAATTTTTGCCAGTATAAGAGTAGGAAAAGAACCTATCATTGAGATTAAAGGAGTTCTTAAAAAAAGTATAGAAAGGGCTATTGTAGTAGCATTTTCTAGGCTAGTTAGATTAAATTTCAAGGCACAATAAAACTGCACTCCTACCAATGCTAAAAGAGTTACATTGCTAAAATTGTTAGAGATATTATTTAAAACATTACCTATAATGCCATTTTTTCGCTTTTTCTTTGCATTTTCATCAAATTCATTTTCATAATAATATTTTGCACGAAAAACATTAATGGCTAATTCTTTATGCCCATCGAGTATATTTTGATAATCCTTTTGCAAGCTATCATCATTTTCTCTTAATTTTCTAAAATACAAATATACTCTCATCATTAAAAAATTATTCACTAAAAAAAGTACTGCTATCCACACAAAACAAAGTATAAAAATTTGAGCTGATAAATAAAAAAGATAAAAGCAAATACAAAAAATTAAAATGCTAGATTGTAAGAATTCTGGCAATCTTAATAGGCCAAAAGATATACTCCTAACATCAGCACTCAAAGAGGCCAAAAGCTTTGCCTTGCCTGTTTTGTTAACTTGTACTAAGGAAGTATCTAAAATTTGTTTAACTATACGCCTTTGCATTTTATAGATAAAATTTTGTCCAAAAATACTAAGGCTTAATTCGACAAAGGAGGAGCTTAAAAAAAATACTACTAAGATAAGAATAAAATAAATAATGGGCGTATTGCCTGCATTTTTTAAAAGATATTCATTTATAAAGGCAAGGGTTAAAACCCCAAGTAAACTAGTAAAAAATGAGAAAAATAAAAAAAGGCTAAATTTAAGTTTATTTTGTTTTAAAAGCTCGGTTATAAAAGACATTTATGCTCCAATAAATAATATCTATTATCAAATTTTAACAGAGTAAATTTTAATATTTTTTTAAAAAAGTAAAATTTTTAATCAAATTTTTGATAAAATACAGCCTTGTTTAAATTTTAAAAAAAGGAGGAAAAAGTTGGCAAAAGATGATGTCATAGAGATTGATGGTAATGTTATAGAAGCCTTACCAAATGCAAATTTTAAAGTAGAACTTGATAATAAGCATATTATACATTGTCATATAGCTGGTAAAATGCGTATGCATTATATTAAAATAATGCCAGGGGACAGGGTCAAGGTCGAACTTACGCCTTATAGTTTAGATAAGGGTCGTATTACTTTTAGATACAAGTAATATAAGTTTTTTAAAAGCTAAATTTAGATACAATTAACCTTTTTTGCGACAAAAATATCCAAAAAAGAAGTATTTTTAAAATTTACCGCTTGTTTTAAAAATAGTTGGTTATTCACAAACCTATATGTAGTCGCAAATTTAAGTGGAATTTTATTCTAGGAGAAGGGCATGAAAGTTAGAGCATCGGTTAAAAAGATGTGCGACAAGTGTAAAATAGTTCGCCGAAAAGGCGTAGTTCGCATTATTTGCGAAAATCCAAAACATAAACAAAGACAAGGATAAATATGGCTCGTATTGCAGGTGTGGATTTACCAAAGAAAAAGAGAATTGAGTATGGACTTACCTATATTTTTGGTATAGGACTTTTTACTTCAAGAAAGATTCTTGATAAGACAGGAATTTCTTATGATAAAAGAGTTAGTGAGCTTAGCGAGGACGAGGCCGCTGCTATTCGTAAAGAAATTCAAGAACATTACATGGTGGAAGGTGATTTAAGAAAACAAGTTGCTATGGATATTAAAGCCTTAATGGATTTAGGAAGTTATAGGGGTTTAAGACATAGAAAAGGCTTACCTGTACGTGGTCAAAAAACAAAGACAAACGCTAGAACTCGCAAGGGTAAAAGAAAAACCGTTGGTGCAAAATCATAAGGACTTAAAATGGCAAAAAGAAAAATCGTTAAGAAAAAAGTTGTCAAAAAAAATATAGCCAAGGGCATTGTTTATATTAGTGCAACTTTTAATAATACTATGGTAACAGTTACTGATGAAATGGGAAATGCTATAGCTTGGAGTAGTGCTGGAGGCTTAGGCTTTAAGGGTTCTAAAAAATCAACCCCTTATGCTGCACAACAAGCTGTTGAAGATGCCTTAAATAAGGCTAAAGAACATGGAATCAAAGAAGTAGGCATTAAGGTTCAAGGTCCAGGAAGTGGTAGAGAAACTGCTGTAAAAAGTGTAGGTGCTATGGAAGGTATTAAGGTAACATTTTTAAAAGATATTACCCCACTTTCTCATAATGGTTGTAGACCACCTAAACGTCGTCGTGTCTAAGATTTAAAAGGAGAATATTATGGCAAGATATAGAGGACCAGTAGAAAAATTAGAAAGACGCTTTGGTGTAAGCTTAGCCTTAAAGGGCGAAAGAAGATTAGCTGGAAAAAGTGCACTAGATAAAAGACCTTATGCACCTGGACAACACGGGGCTAAAAAAGGCAAGATAAGCGAATATGGACTTCAATTAAGAGAAAAGCAAAAGGCTAAATTTATGTATGGCATTAGCGAAAAACAATTTAGAAGACTTTTTGCTGAGGCTGCTCGTAGAGAAGGCAATACAGGAGTTTTACTTGTTCAACTTTTAGAACAAAGACTTGATAATGTAGTTTATAGGATGGGCTTTGCTACTACTCGCCGTTTTGCAAGACAACTTGTAACACATGGGCATGTTTTAGTAAATGGAAAAAGAGTAGATATCCCTAGCTACAGGGTGGAGGCTGGTTCTAAGATTGAGATCATAGAAAAAAGTAAAAATAATCCACAAATTACCAGGGCTATAGAACTTACTGCACAAACAGGTATTGTTGCTTGGGTTGATGTTGAAAAAGAGAAAAGATTTGGAATTTTTACTAGAAATCCAGAAAGAGAAGAAGTTGTCATTCCTGTTGAGGAAAGATTTATTGTTGAGCTTTATTCAAAATAATAAGGGCGAACTATGAGACATATTACAACAAATGCTTATACTCCGACTGAATTTACTATTGAAAATACCGGCGAAAATGAGGCTAAGATAAGTGCTTGGCCTTTTGAGATAGGTTATGCAATCACCCTAGCCCACCCTTTGCGCCGTTTATTATATGCTAGTACTGTTGGCTTTGCACCTACTGCTGTTTATATTGAAGGCGTTAGCCATGAATTTGATAGTATGCGTGGTATGCTTGAAGATGTAGCACTTTTTATTATTAATCTTAAAAAATTTCGCTTTAAAGTAAAGGGCGAGAGCGAGAAAGAAATAGTTGAATTTAGCTTTAAGGGACCAAAAGAAATTCATGGCAAAGATTTAAGCAATGATAAGGTTGAAGTAGTTAACGAGGATGCATATTTAGCCACTATTAACGAGGATGCTGAGTTAAATTTTACTTTAATCATAGAAAAGGGTATAGGTTATGTTCCAAGCGAGGAGATAAAAGAAAAGTTAAGTGATGCCAAATTTATCGCACTTGATGCCTTTTTTACTCCTATTAGAGAAGTAACTTATGATATTGAAAAGGTATTGTTTGAAGATAATCCTGATTATGAAAAGGTTATTTTAACCATAACTACTGATGGACAAATTACGCCAAATGAAGCCTTTCAAAATGCCTTAGAAGCTATGTATAGACAGCTTTCTGTTTTTGATAAGATTACAAATGTAAGAAGTGTGATTAAAAATCAAGCTACAAATAATGAGTTAGAAAATACCAAGCTTTTACAAAATATCACTGACTTAAATTTAAGTGCCAGAAGTTTTAACTGCCTTGAAAAGGCTGGAATCACTTATATAGGTGAGTTAGCCTTAATGAGTACGCATGATTTAGCAGGACTTAAAAATTTAGGTAAAAAATCTTTAGATGAAATTAAAAGCATTATGGAAAGCATAGGTTTTCCTGTAGGTACTTCTAAACTTGGCGATAGTAGGGAAATTTTAAAGAAAAAAATCGTCGAATTAAAAGCACAAAATGAAGGATAAAAAATGAGACATAAACACGGATATAGAAAACTTGGCAGAACATCAGCTCACCGAGGTGCTTTGTTTAAAAATTTAACGATAGCCCTTGTAAATAGTGGTAAGATTGAAACAACTCTGCCAAAAGCTAAAGAGCTTAGAGGTTATGTAGAAAGACTTATAACTAGGGCTAGAGTGGGCGATTTTAACGCACATAGGGCTGTTTTTGCACATTTGCAAGATAAAAATGCTACTAATAAACTAGTCAGTGAAATCGCACCAAATTACAAAGAAAGAAATGGTGGTTATACTAGGATTATCAAAACTAGATTGCGTCGTGGCGATGCAGCCCAGATGGCTTATATTGAATTTCTAGCCTAAGGCAAAGCCCTTTTTTAGGGCTTTTTTAAATTCTGAATTATTGCAATATTTTTTAACTATATTTTCAATTTTATCTTTTTTTATAAATTTATTATCTTACTCACAGTAAGGTAAAGAAGAATTATTAAGATATTTTTGATATATGCAATAAAATCTTTTTTTCATCTTCTTTATTTGGTTTTTTGATATCTTGTAAGAACAAAACATTTTAAAATCTTTTAAAGTATTAATTGCTAATAAATTTTTAAAACGAATTGTTATAGGAATAATAATAAATGATTTTTTATTTAATTGTTCTTTTACATTTGAAAATAAATTTTTTATTATAGAATATTGATTTATGCCTAAAAGGCAGAATTTTCTCTAATATAAGTTGTTAAAAATCCATTTTCTCCATCACTATTTTTCCACAATGAATCATGAGTTATATAAAATTGTATACTATAACTTATATTTTTATGAAAATTTAAATGCCTTTTAATATAAAAATCCATCTAAATACTCGTATAATCTTTATTGATAGGTTCAAAAGCTGTAATTGTATCTATATCAGTGTATATACTTTTTATATATTGTGTAATAATACTTAACAAATTTGTTTGAAAATTGCAATCATAATTCAAAGCATGTAAATATAAAACTTCAATATTATTATAAGTTTCTATCCATCCACTATCTTTTATACAATACTTTTCTAAAATATTATTTATTTCTTGTGTAAAATCTATATTTTTATTTTAATAAAATTCTATGTTTTTATGCATAAGAGTATCATCTCTTGCAAAACCAAATACACACAATACAATTAATATAAAATATTTCATAGTTCATTATATCATATACCAAAGAAAAATCTTTCTAATAAATTAAAAGGTGATAATAAATTGCATATTGTAAAAAATAAGAATAGCAATTGTTAAATTTTCAAATTTATAGGCTAAGCATAATAAAAAAATAGAAAACAATAATCTAGTCATTTCAAAAATTATAATAAAACTATCATCTGCAAAATACATTTCTTTCTTTATAACTGGAAAAAATATAAATGCGTATAAAAATGTAGAAATAAAAAGTAAATCATAAAAACATTATAAAACAAGAGCAAAAAAATTTTAATTTAAATACAAAAATAAAAACAAATATCAGCCTTTAAAATAAAAAATATAAGACAAAATATACACAATAAAAGAATCAATCACTATAAGACCTGCATTATAATCAATTTTATTCCTTATATAAGTTAAACTTTCTTTGTACTTCTTTTATATCTTAATGTAATCATATAAAGCATGAAAAATTTTTATTTCATACAATGCCATAAAAAAGAAACTAAAATATATTATAAAGAAAAATACCTTTATTTTATTTTTCACTTACTTTCTTCTAGATTTTGCAACAATTCATCATTGACATTATCTAAAAGAATAAGCTTTTTATTTTGTAAATCCCTAGGTTGCCTATAATAAATAAAAATATTATCTATAGCTTCTTTATCCTTATACATATGCCACTCTTTTTTACTATATTGGTATAAATAAAATTTATCATTAATAAGTTGAAAGGTTAAATAAGTGTTTGTAGTTTCACCTATTCTGTTTTGTTGTAATGTTTCTATGGTAAAAAATGGCATTTTATCTACTATTTTAATTATAGCATTTACATTAAAACAAAATTGTTGAGTTAGTGTTATATCTTTAAAGATTTTTATGCAATTATAAGATAAACCTCTGTTTCCAAAATCATCATTAATATAGTTGTCTACTACCACAAGATAGTATTTTTCATTTAAGATTGCATAATAACTTATATCTAAGTTTGGATAAGTAATGAAAAATATACAACTAAATAAAATTTTTAAAAATATTGGCATTTTTTATCCTTTGGTATTGTTCTTGCCTTATTTTATAACTATCAGTATGTTTATTAATAATATTTGTTATAGCATCTATACTTTCATTATTCGTATTTTTTGCTTTTTCAAAACATTTTTTATTTACCCAAAAATATACTGCACTCATAATGGCATATTTTCCATTTTCACAAATTAAATTTGGATTTTTTTCAAAATTTATTGTATTGTCTATCCACATTAATTCTCTAGCTTTTATTGTAAAATCTTGGTAATTATACCTACCTGTAAGTTGTATTAAACCCCTATCTCTAAAATTCCAACCATTATTACTATTTTTAATATTGCCATATCTACCATTATATTTAATATTGGCAATTTGAATCTTATTAGCCATTTGAATATTTTTTATATATCCATATTTATTAGATTCTCTAGTGTAACGCAAATCTTCTTTAAGTTCTAAAGTATTTCCACATTCTATCATTGCTTGTGCAAAAAATGTTTTATTCTATTTCTAGTATCAAGCTTATAATGTGAATATACATAGCTTGTCCATAATCATGAATTCTATTTAACTCATCAACCATTTCTTGTAAAATTTTAATCTTATCTATTTCTTCATCACTTACCCCATTAAATACTTGTCTTAACATTTGCAAGGTAAATTGTATATTTTTATTTTTCTCTTTCTTTTCCTTATCTCTTTCCTATTCCCTAAACATTTTATTCTCACTTAAAAATATAATAAAAACTCTAAAATCAACTTCAATGTAACCTTTTTTTATATCCCTAGTAGTAATTTGTAATTTTTGAGCTATTAAGTTATTTGCCTCATAATTATCTTTAAAGGGAATAAAGGATAAAAATATATTTTAGTATCTTGTAAAACTAATTGTCCATATTTATTTTTTTGTATATTTTTGTCTAAATTTATTTTAAAGATAATTATCTTGTAATTTTGCTATATAGTTTTGTTTGCTTTCTTCAACACAAACAAATATAAAGAAATTTTTTATTATAATATTATTGCTTTGTTTTGTTGTTTTACTTAAATTTATATTTTTTATTCTTATTTCAAAATTTCCTTGATTGCTATATACCTACTTCTTCTGGCAAGCTTATCTCTATACCTAAGATAGAATAAAATTTATTTGGTTTTAGTTTTGTTTCTAAGGCATAAGATAATCCTTAGTGGTGTCCCCGACAAGATTCGAACTTGTGGCCTCAAAATTAGGAATTTTGCGCTCTATCCTGCTGAGCTACGAGGACATAAGCCTTAAATAAATTTAAGGCTTAAAGGCGTTTAGCCATTGCGTTTTTTGATAATTTCTTCTGAAACATTCTTTGGTACTTCATCATAATGGTCAAATTCCATAGAATAGGTAGCCCTACCCTGAGTTTGAGAACGCAAATCAGTAGAATAACCAAACATTTCAGCCAAAGGACAAAAGGCTGTTATTATTTTATTACCACCTCTTTCATCCATTGAATTTACTTGTCCACGTCTTTTATT
This sequence comes from Campylobacter sp. LR291e, assembly GCF_008633915.1. Classification (GTDB taxonomy): domain Bacteria; phylum Campylobacterota; class Campylobacteria; order Campylobacterales; family Campylobacteraceae; genus Campylobacter_D. The sequence continues at coordinate 12,060 of NZ_VJNV01000006.1, forward strand.
TAAATCACCGATTACATCGCCCATGTATTCTTCCGGAGTTTCAACTTCGACTTTCATCATAGGTTCAAGTATAACAGCCTTAGCCTTTCTAGCACCTTCTTTAAAGCCCATTGAAGCAGCTAATTTAAACGCCATTTCAGAAGAATCCACCTCATGATAACTTCCATCATAAACAGTTACTTTTACATCCTCGACAGGATAACCTGCCAAAACCCCACTTTGTAAGGCTTCTTGTATGCCCTTATCAACAGCAGGGATATATTCCTTAGGAATTACGCCACCCTTGATATCATTTACAAATTCATAGCCACTACCTGGTTCAAGTGGTTCAAGTCGTAAAAATACATGTCCATATTGACCACGACCTCCTGATTGCTTAGCGTATTTGTATTCTTGTTCAACAGCCTTTCTTATAGTTTCTCTATAAGCAACTTGAGGTTGTCCAACCTCTGCTTCTACTTTGAATTCTCTAAGCATTCTATCTACAATAATTTCAAGGTGTAGCTCACCCATACCAGAGATAATAGTCTGCCCACTTTCTTCATCAGTATTCACTCTAAAGCTAGGGTCTTCTTGTGCAAGTTTTCCAAGGGCTATAGACATTTTTTCTTGATCAGCCTTAGTCTTTGGTTCAACAGCTACACTAATAACAGGGTCTGGAAAATCCATTCTTTCAAGTATAACCTTATCTTTTTCGCTTGAAAGTGTATCCCCTGTTAATGTTTCTTTAAGTCCTACCACAGCACCGATTTCACCAGCATAAAGAACCTTTATCTCTTCTCTTTTATTAGAATGCATTTTTAATAAACGACCGATTCTTTCTTTTTTATCCTTAGTAGAATTATAAGCATAAGAACCACTCTCTAAACTTCCACGATAAACACGTACAAAGGTAAGTTGTCCTACAAAAGGATCAGTCATAATCTTAAAGGCAAGTCCAGCAAATTCGCCATCATCGCTTGAATTTACAGAAGTTTCAGTGCCATCTTCATACTCGCCCTTAATATTTGCAACTTCATCAGGTGCAGGTAAATAAGAAACGACAGCATCAAGCAAGGGTTGAACACCTTTGTTTTTAAAAGCAGTACCACAAAGCATAGGCACCATTGAAAGACTTAAACAACCGGCTTTGATCCCAGTTACGATTTCTTCATCGCTTAACTCTTCTCCACCTAGATATTTTTCCATTAACTCATCACTTGTTTCACTAATGGCTTCAATCATCTTTGTACGATATTCTTCTGCCTTCTCTTTAAGTTCAGCAGGAATTTCATGTTCTACATAATCAGTTGGCTTAGTATCATCTTCCCAAACCAAAGCTTTCATTTTAACTAAATCTACAACGCCTTTAAAATCATCTTCTGCCCCTATAGGAATTTGAATAGGAACAGGATTAGCCTTTAATCTTTCTTTAACTTGCTTTTCTACATTGTAGAAATTTGCCCCTATTCTGTCCATTTTATTAACAAAAATAATCCTAGGAACACCATATTTATTTGCTTGTCTCCAAACGGTTTCACTTTGAGGTTGAACCCCACCTACTGAACAAAAAACAGCTACTGCCCCATCCAGCACACGCATTGACCTTTCAACTTCTATAGTAAAATCAACGTGTCCTGGAGTATCAATTAAGTTTATTTGAAAACCATTCCAAAAACAAGTAGTAGCAGCGGAGGTTATTGTGATGCCTCTTTCTTTTTCTTGTTCCATCCAGTCCATAGTAGCAGCACCATCATGTACCTCGCCTATCTTATGGCTCATTCCTGTAAAAAATAAAATTCTTTCACTAGTAGTAGTTTTACCTGCATCAATGTGAGCGGCGATTCCTATATTTCTAACCTTTTTTAAGGGAGTACTTCTTGACATATTCTCTCCTTACCAACGATAGTGTGCAAATGCTTTATTTGCTTCTGCCATCTTATAGGTATCTTCTTTCTTTTTAAAAGAAGCACCCTTTGAATTTGCAGCATCTAATAACTCACCAGCAAGCTTTTCTATCATAGTTCTTTCACTTCTTTTTCTAGCAAAAGAAATAATCCAGCGAATAGCCAGTGCTTGTTGTCTAGCAGGTCTTACTTCAACAGGTACTTGATAAGTAGCACCACCCACACGGCGAGATTTAACCTCTAAAATAGGTTTGATATTTTCAATGGCCTCATTAAAAATTTCAATACCCTTTTTTTCTTGATTTTTTTTCTCAATGGCCTTTAAAGCACTATACATAATAGTAGTAGCAGTGCTTTTTTTGCCATCGTACATTAAAGAATTGATGAATTTTGTGATAACCTTACTGCCATAAATCGCATCGGGTAAAATCTCCCTTACAGGAGCCTTTCTTCTTCTCATAATTTTTCCTTCAAATTAAATCAATTTTAAAAGCCTTAAGCTTAAAAATTTATATTTTACTCAAACAAAATCAAATCTAGGATTTGCCTGTCTTAAACTCTATTTAGACGCACCAGCTTTAGGTCTTTTTGCACCATATTTTGAACGAGAAACAGTTCTTTTTGCAACACCTGCAGTATCTAATGCCCCACGAACTATGTGATATTTAACACCAGGTAAGTCCTTAACCCTACCCCCACGCACTAAAACAATGCTGTGTTCTTGTAGATTATGGCCTTCGCCCCCAATATAACTAATTACTTCAAAACCACTTGTAAGCCTTACTTTGGCAACTTTTCTCAAAGCTGAGTTTGGTTTTTTAGGTGTTGTTGTATAAACCCTAGTACAAACCCCTCTTCTTTGCGGACAATTCTTAAGCGCTGGTGATTTAGACTTTTCTAGCACCTTTTTACGCTCTTTTCTAACCAATTGATTTATGGTTGGCACATTAATTCCTTTCTTTAAAATGTAATAAATTTTGGATTTTAGCTAATGTTGGCTTAAATTTAAATGAGTTTTTAAAAATTTTTAAGTTTTTTAACCCCAATTTTTTTAACCCCAATTAAATTTGAGATTAAAATTTGAGATTAAAAATTTAACGACGATTTGATCTTTGATTTGGTAAAAATTGTCTATCCTTTGGTGTGATTGAGTTAATATCATCTCTTAGATAACCTAATACAGATACTCTACCTTGACTTGTAATATTACCCTCTGGGCTAAATTTTTTATAATTAACAAAATTATTTGTAACATTATCATAATCTAGTTCTAAATTTAAATTCCCAAATTCATCATAAACCTTAGCAATACCTACATTTCTATCGCCACGTCTTTGGAATTCTCTGCGTTTAACCCCATTTACATAGGCATTAATTAAACCATCAGGGTTATCGTTTAAATAAGAACCCTCGCTAACCAACCTTTCTTCTCTATATCATAATACTTAAATAAGCCATTTTTCTTATCTTCTTTAAAATGAATTTCTGAATGCTTTTTACCATTATCATAATACATTACCCATAAACCATCTTGCTTGTCATTTTTATAAGCCCCATCCATAACCAACTGACCATTGTCAAGGTATTTTTTCAATTTACCTTCTTTTTTTACCATTTTTATTAAAATTTGCTTCGTTTTCAAGCTGTTTATTTTCGTAGTATTCTTTGAAGGAGCCTACAAAATTTCCATTAAGTTTTTCACCTTCAATTTGAATACTATCAACTGGGTAAAATGTTACAAATTTTTCTGTTTCTAAGCCATTTTTATAACGACTTTCTTCGTAAACATGTCCATTTTCATAAAATTCCCTACTTATTCCATCAGGTCTTCCTGTTTTGTAGCTAAGTTCTGATTTTAAAGACCCATTTGGATAAAATTCCCTTTTAATGCCATAAATTTGATAGTCTTCATTATAAGGAATGATAGAACCTAAAGAACTACTACCTTGATAAGTACTTTCAACAACTCTAACCGTACCACTTGGCTGACCAGGTATATCGCTACCACAACCTACTAAAAAATAATGCTAAAGCACTAGCTAATAGGAGATTTTTTCTCATTTTTATCCTTTCAAAGTATATTTTTGTCGCCGTTTTATCAAAAGAATCTAAATATTAAAAAAAAACTAACAAATTTAAGCAAATTTAAAAAAAAGCAAATATAATTACTTATAAAACTTTAAAGGGAAAGTATGCGAAAAATTCTTATAAGTCTTTGTTTTGCTTTGTTTATAATGGCTTGTAGTGATGAAAGTGTAGATAAAGAGATTAAAAATTATACTGATAAAAAAGAGGCCTTTGAAAAGGCTAAATGGTGCTTAAAAAAGATTAATGAAAATGAATTACTTGAAAAATTAAATAAAATTTACAATCAAACAGAAGAAATTTTAAATAATCAAGATAGCTATAAAAACAATAAAATAGGTTCCTTGCTAGATATGAAACAAAACGAAAGAAATCAATACATAAGCTTTAAAAAAAGTGTAGCAAAAATTGGCGAATCAGTTATTATAAAATTTACAGAAGCAAAAAATATAGATGAGATTAACAAAGAAAACTGTAACAAAGCCTTATTTTTACTAGCTAGATTTGAGATAATGTAATTATGAGTTTTCTAAGTCTCTAAGCACCCTTAAAGCGTTTTTAAATTCTGCTATTTGCTTTTTTAAACGATGATTTTCTATAAGTAAATTTAGGGTAATTTCTGCATTTTTTAGAATTTTATTACTCCATTTTGAAAAGCTTGTAAAATGATAGCCAAGAAGTTTAGCAAGTTCGCTTTGTGTGATATTTAACTCCTTGCAAGTCTTTTTAAGCAAATTATCTCTCATTATAAAAGCCCTTTTATTAATTTAAGGCTAATCTTAGCATAAAATAAATAATATTAAACAAATTTAAAACAAAATTTTAATATTTAATTTTTGCATAATATAAATTTTACACAAGTGCTTAAATTTTTATGTCTATGCCTTTATTTAAATTAAAATTGGACTTTAAAATAAGTGAAAGTATGTTTAAGTTTTTTTGATTTTGTTTAAGTGTTAATAAATATTTATAACTTCTAAGCTTTTTTTATCATATTCAAAACCTAAAACAATGTTATTTATACTAAAAATTTAATTGTGATTCATTAATAAGCTGTGAAAATACCTTATAAGCATTACCTACACTTTTTGCCATATCTAAGCTAGTAAAAAATGTAAAATCAGAATTAGTAATATAATCAGCTAAATTTTCTGTCCCCTTTGCATAAATTTTATAATCACTAGCAATCTCTGCAACCTCGTTAAAATAACTTGTAAAATATTCATCCTTATCACACCATAGCCTAAACTCTCACTTACAGCTTGTGATTTATGGGTTACTAAATTTGAATTTCTAGCATTTTGTGAATTTAAGCTTGTATTTTGCGAAGTGGAATTTTTAATATTTATATTATAGCTTTGATAGCCTAAATTAACAGAACTTAGCATTTTTTCCTTAAAAAAATTTAAATTTATTAAGAAAATAATCGTTTTTATTTTAAAAAATTTAACTTTTTTTATTAAATATATTTTCATTTTGTATAAATTTATTACATTTTTAAAATTTTTATTTTTAATCTATAAAGTTTTAATTTTTAATTTGTCGATATAAATAGAAATACTTTAAGGGTGCATAAAATGATAAATAGTGTAAATTCTTATCTTAATAACCAATATGTAGCTTTTAAAAATTTAAATGAAAATACAAATTCAAACTCAGAAAATACTAAAAATTTAAATTTAGTAACCCATAAATCACAAGCTGTAAGTCAAAGTTTAGGTTATGGGGTAGATAAAGATG
>NZ_VJNV01000007.1 GCF_008633915.1 Campylobacter sp. LR291e
AATATCAATTAATTTTAAAATTACTTGTTTGATATGTGCATACTTTTTAAATAAAATAGGTAAAAAATTTCCACTTCCAACGCTTGGTTCTAAGATAGTAATGGTATCTTTTGTAAAATTTGGCAAGGTTTTTACTATTTCACCAATAATAAACTTATTTGTAAAATAAGCTGAATTTTGTTTTCTTCTTGTATTTGCAATTTCAACTAAATTTGATAAACTTGCCATATTATACTTATCTAAATTATCTTTTAAAAAGGATATTAAATTGCTTAAATTTGACAAATTAAATTTTTCTATTAAAACTATTATTTCTTTATTGTTTAAATGTTTTAAACACATAAATTTTGAAATATTTTTAGCAATTTGTTGAAATATAATTGTCGGTACGGCTTCTCCTATGCTTTGTCTAATATTCATTTCATTTTGTTTTAAAAGTCTTTGTTTTTCATTAATACTTAAAGAATTTAAATGTTTTAAATCAAAAGGCAACCATTTAAAATTTTGTGGAATATTCATCATAAGCATTAATTCTCTAATGGAAAATACTCTATCATCACTTGGATGAACTGTATTTTGCGATGCCATTTGGTCATTTCTTGTATGAATACAAGGTGCTACATTATTCCATTTTTGTCTTTTTTTTGAAGTATTAATAATAATTTTACCATTTTCTATTTTATGTGGTTTTTTTGTATCTTCTTTATTATCAAAAGCACTTTGCCCTTCTTTTAAATCACTTATCCATTCCCTCATATGTGATGAATAAATTCTAAAACCATGGTAAAAGTCATCTTTGTCGATTTCTCCCCATTCTAAAGATTTTTTATTTCCTATAACTTTTTTCAAAGTTTTTTCTTCGTAAAATTTGGAAAAAGTTCAATAGCAGAAATAAAATTTTTTAATTCTTACAAACACCAATTACAAGCGTTCTTGTCCTACTTGAATTTGCTCCATAATTTTTAAAATTAATAATTTCATCATAAATAGAATAATTTTTTGATAAATCACGTTCTATCATAGAGCCTATACTAATCACATTATTATTTTTATCAATACAAGCTGTTTTATAAAAACTAGATACATTTTCTAATATAAAAATCTTGGATTAATTAAACTTATTAATTCAATACTTTCTACAACCAAAGAATTACGATTAATCTCATTAGTACTTTTTTTATGATTTGCTACACTCATACCTTTGACATGGTGAAGTAACTATTAGCACATTAACTCTATCATTACCCAAATTTTTATAAAATTTAATTTGTTCTAAAATTTTATTCTTTGCATATTCATCTTTTATATCGCCACAAATATAACCATTTTCATATTTACATTTTTTATTTATTTTTTGAATTTCAAGTCTTTTGTTTATAAATTCATTTGTTACAATACATTCAAATCCAAGTTCTTTAAAACCATAACAACCTACGCCAGCAGAAGAAAATAAAGAAATATAAGTTGGAATTTTATTAAACACGATAAAGCCTTTTTTTATGAAGTATTTTAATCTTAAAAACTTAATCAAAACAAACTTCTTTACTTAAATAAGCCTACAAAATCCATAAAATCAAGCTTATAAACAATCATGCTCACACCTGCATAAGTTTTTTAATGTCTAAGTATTCTAGTTTTTCTTTTTCAAGTAAAAGCTCGCTTAGGCTTAAAATTTTATTTTTCATAGGAAATAATAATTCTTCAATCTCTTCTTTTAAAACATCAAGCTTAACATCATCAAGCATACCAAAACTCATCATAAACTCAAGCATTTCTTTGATTTTTGCAAAGTCATTTTGCGAATTTGTATAGCTTTCATTAAATATTAACTTCATAGCCACAGACCCTGCTAAATGCACCTTTATTTTATTGATTAACTCAGATTTTGACTTAATACTATGTTCAAATTCATCAAATCTATCCTCAATAAGAGTGATTTTTTCAAAGGCTATATCAAAATAATAAGCACTCAAAGCCTTTGCACTTTGATAGGTAGCTTGAATTTTTTTCTCATCATCATTAAAGCTTAAAATTTTCTTTTTACCTAATAAAACCTTATTTAAAACTGCGTAAAAATCACTTTCTTCTACCAAATTTGAATTTCTTCTTAACGCATTTATGGCTGCTTCATTTACCAAAGTTTCAAGCCCTGCCCCACTAAAACCTACACTTGCCTTTGCAATATTATTTAAATTTACATTATTTTTTTTATCTTTCATGTAAATTTCTAAAATTTTAAGCCTATCTTTGTAATCGGGTAAAGAAAGGAAAATTCGCCTATCAAAACGACCTGAGCGAAGTAATGCTGAGTCGATTAATTCTATCTTATTTGTAGCTGCTATTACTATAACGCCACTATTATCCTCAAAGCCATCCATTTGCGTTAAAAGCTGATTTAAGGTACTATCCCTTTCGCCATTTGACATTTCGCCTCTTACCTTACCAACTGCGTCAATCTCATCTATAAAAATAATGCTTGGAGCTGTCATTTTTGCCCTAGAAAATAACTCTCTAACGCGTTTAGCTCCTATTCCTACATAAATTTCAACAAAGCTTGAACCACTTTGATAAAAAAAAGGCACATTGGCTTCTCCTGCAACAGCCTTTGCGATTAAGGTTTTACCAACCCCTGGAGGTCCTATCATTAAAACACCTTTAGGCATTTTAACACCAAATTCTTTATATTTTTGAGGATTTTTTAAAAAATCAACTAACTCACTTAACTCCATTTTAACTTCATCAACCCCTGCCACATCCTCAAAAGTAATATTTGAAATCACAGGCTTTATATTAAGGCTTTCTAAATTTGTATTTAAGTTTTGATTGTTTAAATTCTTAGAAATAGGATATTTTGCGAGTTCTTTTTTTCTTAAAAAATAATTTGTAGATAAAAATAAAATTAATAAGAAAAAAAGTAAGATAAACAAAACCCAGCTACTATTGTCTTTGTTAACTTCTATGGGAACGCGTTTTAAAAGTTCGTTTAAGTCAATGCCATCTTTTATGATAATGTATTTTTCACCCCTTGTATGAAGTAAAACCTCATTATCAATTAATACTGCTTTTTGTATTAAATTTTGTTCTAATAAACTCGTATAAAGGTCTTTGTCTATGTACTTTGCATCATTTTTAAAATATAAAATTCCAAGTAAAATACAAAGAATTAAAAAAGAACTTATTATAATTTTTTTATTTTTCATAGCTTTCCTTTGCTAGATTAAATTCACTTTGGACTATGTAGTTTTCAATATTTACCCAAGTTTTGCTAATATCATTTTTACTTTTAATTTTCATTTTATTATAAAATTCATCAAAGCCCTCATAATAATCATTTTTAAGGCTTTCAACCAAGACATTTAAGCCTTTTTGCTTTTTTCTAAATTCAAAATTATTTTTTGCTACTATTTCTTTTAATAAATTTAGCCTTTGCTTTGCTATTTTACCATTTATACGCTCTTTTAAAATAGCTGAATAAGTATTATTTCTAGGGCTAAAAATAAAGGCATGTAAGTGAGTAAGTGGGAGTTTTTTAAAATTATCTAAGCCTTCTTTCCAAATTTCATCACTTTCTCCGGGATGTGCTACGATAAAATCAGTTCCTAAGGCATAATTTTTACTAGCTAGAAATTCGAAGAGTTTTAAATCACTTTCAAAGCGATTTTTTCTTCTCATAATTTTAAGCATTTGATTACTTGTATGTTGAAGTGCTATGTGTAAATGCCTTTCTATCCAAGGTTCATTTAAAATTTCAAAAAAATCCTCATTTAGCTGACTAGGTTCTAAACTCCCAAGCCTTACCCTTTTAACGCCGTTAATCTTTCCTATTTTTTGAAGTAAAAGACCTAAATTTGTACCCATTTTTTGTCCGTATGAGCCTATATTTGTGCCTGTTAGAATGATTTCATTAAAGCCATTTTGAGTTAAAATTTTAATTTGATCAAGTAAAGTTTTTTCATCTACACTTCTTGATTTTCCACGAACTGCTGGAATAATACAATACGAACATGAAAAATTACAACCTTCTTGAATTTTAACAAAGGCCTTGCTGTGATTTTTGTAAGTTGTAACTATATTTTTATCTATAAATTCCAAATTTCCAAGTTCTAAAAAGCTTGTTTTTGCCTTTAAAAACTCATTTATTTTTTCCTTTTTAGATGCTCCAAAAACTCCAAAAATTTCACCCCTTTTCAAAAGGTTTTGTCCTTTTGAAAATGCCCCACAACCAGTAATTAAGACCTTAATGCCCTTTTTTTGCAAGGAATTTACATAATTTTGCAAACCACTATCTGCCCCATTTGTAACCGTGCAAGAATTTATAACAACTATGGAGGCTAAATTTTCATCATTTGTTAATTCAAAATCCTTAACATAAGACTTTAAAAGCTCAGTATCATAGATATTTGTGCGACACCCGAATGTTTTAAAAAAAACTTTCAAAAGCTGTCCTTTGCAAGTTCTTTAAACTCATCAGGAGGTAAATTCTTTGACATATAAAGATTTTGTGAAGGATATGCTATTTTAATATCCTTATGCTTGTTAAACTCAATTATAATATCCTTACAAATAACGCTTCTAAGGGCTAGGGCTGCGTAAGAATTTGTCATATACCAAGCTGAAATTCTCATGCCCCAATGTTCAAAAAATATAAAAAATCTAGGAGCTACCTTTATATCCTTAATACTATATTCATTTTGTAATTTTTGCATAGTCTTTCTAGCAAGTTCAGTATAGCCCTTTGCGTGAAATTTAACTATATTTTCAACAATTTGCTGTGCTTTTTCTAAATTTGAATCAAAGGTAATTGTTATATCGATTCCATCAAGCACTGTTCTCATTCCATGGTGAGTGTAATTTGAGATTAAATGCGTAAAAACATAATTATTTGGTATAAAAATAATGCGTCCACTTCTGCGATTTTTCACGTAAGATTCAAGGGTTATATCTTCATAAATGGTAATCCTTAAAAAAGAAATATCTATGATATCGCCCACATAAGTAAGGTTGTTTTGTATAACTTTGATTCTATCACCTGTTCTTAAACTGCCACCAAAGACTATAACACACCACCCAAGCATTGACATAAACATATCTTTCATAGCAATTGCAAGGCCAGCCGATGCAAAACCAAGTATGGTAACAAGATAGGTAATATTTTCTATATAAGCAAAAAGCAAGATTAAAAAAATCACATTTATATTTATAAAATTTATAATCTTTGTAGCCATGTAGTAACGCTCTATATCCTTTATATACTTTTTTGCTACAAATTTTAAAGAAAAAGATATGATTATGCTTAAAACAATGGCAATTAGGATATTTATGGCCCTTAGGGTTTGAATTTTAATTTCCAAATTAATCCTAGCTATCTCATCATCGATTTTTTTCTCATAAATAGAATAAGAAACCTTAGCAAATTGCAAGGCTTGATTAAATTCATCTAGCTTTTTATCTGAATTTTTAATCCTTGCACTATCTATAATATGGGGCTTTTTGTGACTTTCTTCTTTAAGTTGGGTATTTTTTTCTTTAATTTTTTCAACCAAGCTTGTAAAATCATTTAATTTTTGATTAACCTCTTCTTTTCCACCCTTTAATTTTTTAATATGAGAAAAGCCACTAATTATAGCAAGAGGGTTTGTTAATTTTGGTAAAATTTCTACATTTTCAGGGGCACTCAAACTTTGAGCAAAATTTAAGTCCTTATACTCACTTAATAAATTTAATTGTTCTTCTAAAGTGCTAATATGCCTTTTTAATTCATCTAAATCACTTTGTTTTAAATTTGGCTTTTTTAGTTCTAAATTTAATAAAATCAACTCATCATTTATTTTTTGATAGGTTATAAAATTTTCATATCTAATATTATAAATACTTGAATTAATAATGGCATCAAGCTTATTAATCTTATCTTCAAAATCATCTAACTTGCTTTGATTAAGCTCAGCATAAGTAAAAACAAAAAACACTAAAAAAAAGATAATCTTTCTCATGTAAAGACCTCTAAGCATTTCAAAATAATGCTTTTATCTATATCATCTTTTATAATGCCCTTTCCTAAGTTCTTTAAAATTATAAAATTTAATTTTGCATTTAAACTTTTTTTATCCAAATAAAAGGCGTTATAAAATTCGTTTATATCTTGTATTTTGTAAGTAGTAGGTAGCTTAAATTTAAGCAAAATTTTTTCTAGTCTTTGGCAATCACTTTTTTGTAAAAATCCTAAATTTAAGGCTAAAATATTTGCCATATTCATACCAATTGCTACAGCTTCTCCGTGCAAGTACTGCTTGTAAGCTGTTTGATTTTCTATAATGTGTGCAAAAGTGTGACCATAATTTAAAAGCATTCTAAGTCCTGCTTCTTTTTCATCTTTTTCAACGATTTTTGCCTTTAATTCAACGCTTTTTGCTATGATTTTTCTTAAAATTTCATCATCTATTTTAGCATTTAAAAAAGCATCAGCATCAATACTTTCAATAAATTCAAGCAAACTTTTATCAAAAACCATAGCCATTTTTATAAACTCAGCCATCCCAGCACTAAGTTCTATTTGTGGCAAGGTCCTTAAAAACTCACTTTGACAATAAACTGCCTTTGGTTGATAAAAAGAACCTATCAAATTCTTTCCAAAAGCATTATTAACCCCTGTTTTTCCACCAACTGCAGCATCAACACAAGCAAGTAAGGTAGTAGGTATATTTATAAAATCAATGCCTCTTTGATAAATACTTGCCACAAAGCCACCCATATCAGAGATAACCCCACCTCCAAAGCTTATCAAAAGGCTTTTTCTATCAAGCTTTGAATTAAACATTTGATTTAAAATTTCTTCAATAGTGCTTAAATTTTTATATTCTTCCCCATCCTTTACGCTTATTATAAAAAGTTCTTTGCATTTTATTTTATTTAATAAATTTTTTAAATGAAGCCCTGAAATTTTGGGATTTGTTAAGATTGCTACCTTGCAATCAAAGCTTAAATTTTCTAACTCATCAACATAAACTTTATAAGGATTTTGACTTAATTTTACTTCTATTTGCATGCTAACCTCGTTTTTTAAAATAAATTATACAATTTTTTATTAATCAGCAGGAATAAAAAGCTGATAATTTTTAGACATTTTATAATAATGTTTATTTAAGTTCACACTTAAATTTCTATGTATTTTGCTTTTTAAAAGCTTTTTTTCAAAAAATACAAAATGCAGTAAATTATTCTCATCACACAAGGTTAAAAGTGGATTGATATCGTTTTTATCATTAATATTTATATGCTTTTCATAAAGCTTAGATAAACTTGCAAAATACTCTTTTATGCCACTAGTATCCTTTATATTTGGGTTATAATAGTGCAAATTTACACTTAAATTTAACTGCTTACTTAAATCAATTATCACATTTGCTTGATTTTCTAGCTCACTTTCATTAGCACTTAAAATAACACTCTGCCTTACTTCTTCAAAATCAATCTCCCCTACTTTTAAAATAGGAATTTTAAGTTCAAAAAAGCTTTTTTTAAATTTTTCAAAATGATTTGTATCAGTAAGAAAAAGTCCTATATCATGGTTTTTAATCCTTTCTTTGTCTATGTTAAATTTGGTATTTTTATAATCAATAATGATATTTTCATTTTCATCAATTAATTTTTTAATCAAGCTATAATTTTCATTTAAAGTTGGATTAATTACCCTTATAAATGCCTTTTTAGCATTTGTTTTTTGCCTTAAATAAAGACTTGTTTTAATGAGTAAAATTTGAGTTTTTTCATTCATATTAACCATATCAATTAAGGTAAATATATTACTACCAAAGGGTACTGGAAACTGACCTTCATTTGCCTTAATTATCCTAAAAACATTTTGTAAAACAATGGGGTCGCCTACTATTAAAATTCTATCATTTGGTTGCAAAACAAAGCTAGGGCGAACGAAATTTATCTTTGAATCCCTATAAATTAATACTATTCTCCACCTTTTTTGCTGAATAGAACTAATATGTCTATATGCAAAAATTGAACCTATGGGAATTTTAACATCCATTATCTCACCTGTGCCAAGTCCTATATATTGTGCTGTTTTAGCAATATCTGGTAGATAATCAACCAAACGTTTAGTTAAGGTAGTGCGTCCATCTATGATATGACAATTTTTATCCTCAAAGCTAAGACCCCAAAAATCCATAATATCTATTTCTAAATTTAAATCCAAAGAACGCAAGGCTTCATAACTTTTTTGAGTGTTAAACTTATCTCTCATATAAATAAAGGCAAGTTTATAATCTTTCATAATAAGTTCAAGGCGAGGTCTACTAGTAGGGTCAAAATGATGAATTTCAAAAGGCGTATTTGATGACTCTATACTTAAAGCATTAGGACTAATTATAGTAAAAAAATACCCTAAACCATTTTCAAAACAAAGCCTTTCTAAGAAATGCTTTGCTAAAATACCATCAATTATTATTAAGACATTATTCATTTTTAACTCCAAAAAAAAGGAATTATAGCAAATGGAATTTAAAGTAAGGTATCAAAATGAAAATGCTAGAGTTTGTGAGATAAAAACAGCTCATTCTTCTTTTTTAACCCCTATTTTTATGCCTGTTGGAACAAGTGCTTGTGTTAAAAGTCTTGATTTTATAGACTTGCAAAAGTTACTTAATGTAAAGATTATTTTAGCAAATACCTATCATTTATATTTAAGACCGGGAGCAGGTGTGGTTAAAAATTGTGGAGGTTTGCATAAATTTACCGGCTTTAATGGAAGTTTTTTAACTGATAGCGGAGGTTTTCAAGCCTTTTCTTTAAGTAAAAATTCAAAACAAAGCGAAGAAGGAATTTTATTTAAAAGCCATATTGATGGGTCTAAGCACCTTTTTACCCCAAGTAGCGTACTAGATACTCAGTATGCTTTAAATTCTGATATTATGATGATTTTAGATGATTTAGTAGCCTTACCAGCTAGTAAAAAAAGACTTAAGCTTTCAATTGAAAGGACTATAAAATGGGCAAAAGAAGCTATAACTTATCATAAAATAAAGCAAAATCAAGGCATAGGCACAAAACAAAATATTTTTGCTATCTTGCAAGGTGGAACTGACTTAGAGCTTAGAAAAGAATGTGCTTTAAACATTTGCGAACTTGATTTTGATGGCTTTGCAATTGGAGGTTTAAGCGTTGGGGAAGAAAATGCTAAAATGTATGAGGTGGTTGATAATTTAACCACGCTAATACCACACGATAAGCCTCGCTATTTAATGGGTGTAGGAACCCCTGAGGACTTAGTTGAAAATGTTGAAAGAGGGATTGATATGTTTGATTGCGTTATGCCTACAAGAAATGCTAGAAATGGGACCTTATTTACAAATTTTGGCAAGTTAAATATAAAAAGAAGTGAGTTTATAAATGACAATGAGCCTATTGAAGTGGGTTGTAGTTGTTATACTTGTACTCATTTTTCAAGGGCTTATTTAAATCATTTATTTAAGGCTAAGGAGTTAACCTTTTTTCGCCTTGCTAGTTTGCATAATTTACATTATTATTTAAGCTTAGTTAAGCAAATGCAAGAAGCTATAAGGTTAAATTCATTTGCGAAATTTAAAAAAGAATTCTACTTAAAAAGGGCTTTTTAAGAAAATTTTTTTTATAATTACCCTTTTTATTTACGCGCTCTTAGCTCAGCTGGATAGAGCATTTGATTGCGGTTCAAAAGGCCAGAGGTTCGAATCCCCTAGAGCGCGCCACTTTCTTAATCTACTTAGGAATTTTCAATGAATTTAGAAGAACTTTTAGAAAAAACAAAGAATGTTCGCTTGGTTGCAGCTAGTAAGTATGTAGATTTTGTAGCTATAAAAGTACTTTTTGAAAAAGGAGTTAAAGAATTTGGGGAAAATCAAGTACAAGCCCTAACTAGTAAAAAAGAAAGCTTAAAAAATGAAGATATCATTTGGCATTTTATAGGAAATTTACAAAGCAATAAAATAAATCTTTTATTAAAACAAAGACCTACTTTGTGGCAATCTTGCAATGGTATAAAGATTGCAAGGGCTGTAAATTCAAGGCTTGATTATAAGCTTGATTGTTTGCTTGAAATAAACTCAGCTAATGAGTTTTCAAAAAATGGCATTGAAAGCGAGAAAGCAATTGAAGAATATTTACAAATCAAAGAAGAATGTAAAAATTTAAATCTTTGTGGAGTTATGAGTATAGGGGCTTTAAGCGATGATGAAAAAGATATTATCAAAAGCTTTGAAAATACCTTTAAAATTTATGAAAAATTGCAAAAAGAAGGGGCTAAAATTTGTTCTATGGGCATGAGTAATGACTTTGAACTAGCCATTAAGTGTGGTTCTAATATGATTAGGCTTGGTAGCATTTTATTTAATTAAAATTTTAAATAAAGCTTCATATTATCATTAACTAGCACTATATAATTTTCTTCTTTTGAAATTTCAAAACTGCCCTTAAAATTTTTCAAAAAACTATCTTCAAATTCCATTAACTCACCGGACGCACAAAGCATTTTTGTAACACCCATACCATCTCTTATCTCTAAAATATCTCCATCAATTATATAAGTTCCAAAAAAGCGATTACAAGCAGTATCCCCATAAAATCGCCCATTTTCAAAACGCAAATTTGGTTTTTCTTCAAAATTCTCACTACTATAAATTTTATAAGAATAACTAAATTTTTCAAGTTCAAAAAGTTGATTTTGTATATTTATCTCGTCTTTTATAGTAGTGTTTTGGGTTGTAATAGCTGAATTTTTAGTAGCACAACTTATAAAAAATAAAACTATAAATAAAATTAAGAGTTTTTTCATAGTGTTCCTTAAACTTCGAATTGTTTTAATTCTTTTTCTAAATTATTACATACTATTTTTAACTCATCAACAACGCCAAGCAATAATTTTGCAATTCCTTCATTTTGCTCACTAGCCTCGACATTTTCTTGCATACAAGAAAGTAAATTTTGCATATTTTCTTGTGCAGATTTTATCTTGTCAGTACATTGCAAAACAAGGTCTCTAGTGCTTTTATTTGAAATTTGAACCTCGTTTGCATCATTTACTAAAAGCGAAGTATCATCATTTAAGGAATTTATATTTTCAGCATTCTTAGTTAATTCATCACTTACTTCTTTCATACTTGCTAAAAGCTCTTTGGTTATTTGAGTAACAGAACCCACAAATTCCTCGCTATTTTGTGCTAAAATGCGAACGTCTTCTGCAATAATAGAAAAACCACGTCCATGCTCACCCGCTCTAGCTGCTTCAATACCAGCATTTAATGAAAGTAAATTTGTCTTATCAGCTATTTCATCCATCATCTGTGCCGTTTTTTGTATATTACTAGCTTGTTCCATCATGTTTTTAACCTTTACAGCTAATAAATTTTCATTATCAACTGCACTAGTTACTTTATTTGCAACATTTGAAAGCGAATTTAGCATTTGGGTTAAGACCTCATAAGATTTATCATTTGCCTTACTTGCCTCGCTTGAAAGAGTGGCTAATTCTCCAAGTTCTGTACCTACATTTTCACTTAAATGAAAGCCCTCATCTATTTTTTTATGGCTTTTTTCTGTTACTTCATCAAGGGCTATAGCATTTGAATTTAGCGTTTTAGCCTGTGTTTCAACCTTTTTTGAGCTATTATGTACTGAACTAACCGTTTTTTGCGTTTTTTCTATAAATTGATTGATATAAGAACAAGCCCCGGCTATTTCATCTTTTCCTTTTATCTTAATTCTAGCTCTTAAATTTCCATCACCTTGTGCAAGTTCTTTTGCATGATTTAAAAGTTCTACAATAGGATTTCCAACTACAATCTTTAACATAAAAAGTACCACTGCAACGGTGATTATCAAGGCTAAGCTAAAAATAATAATATAATTTCTACTTGCCCTTGCTATATCGTTTTCTACATGTTCTAAAGAATGATAAATATCCATAACGCCCATAACATCATTTAATTTTGTAGTAGCATGGCAAGTAAGGCAGGTTTCATCATCGGCTATTAAGGGTCTAATAAGCCTTATGTAATTTATACCATTAATCTCGGTTTGCAAACTTTTAAGCTCTGGTTTGCTAAATTGTTCTATGATTAATGTCTCATTTGTGGTATTTGGATTTTGAATTTCAAAAAGTTCGATAATTTCTTTTGAAGGGTAGATAATAACATCACTAATGCCCTCTATTTTCTTTGCATTTTCAATGGCATCGTGTATGACCTGAGGATCTCCTAAATTCATAGACATACGTAGGGTTTGAAAAACAGAAGTACTCACCGTGTCAAGATTTTCCCTACTCATTTTGTTAGCTGAATTTTTGAAATCTAAATTTATGATAATTTGAACAATGATAAAACTAAGTAATAAAACAAGTAATATAGCTACTGAAACTTTAAATCCTATGCTTTTAAACATATTTTCTCCTAATAAATAATCCTTAAATTTCTAAGTTCGAATCATTATACATTTTATAAACTTTATTTATTTTTAAAGAGCTTGAATTCTTTATTTTGCGTAATTTTGCTTGTAAATTTGTAAATATTTTGTATTTTTTGTTACATTTATTTAAAATATCCCATTTCATTCATTTTTCTAACAATACTTGCCATTGCTACGCCAGAAGTAATAGTACGCCCTCCATGTTCTACAAGGACCGTTATGCTGTATTTTGGATTATCATAAGGGGCATAAGCTGTAAGCCAACTATGAGAACGGGTATAATATTCAAGCATTGACTCAATAACCCTATTTTTATCCTTTTGAGAAAAGCCTACAACTTGTGCAGTACCTGTTTTTGCAGCAATTTTTACGGGTAGATTATTTAAATAACGAAAGGCCGTGCCACCTGGTTCGTTTGCTACTGCATACATTGCCTCTCTAATATAAGGCAAATTTGATTGTTCAACAAGGGTATAAACATCTTTTTTATCATATTTTAATTCTTTATTTAAATGAGGAATCACCTCTTTACCACTTGCAATCTGGGCTGTATATCTTGCTATTTGCATAGGGGTTACCAAAAAATTACCTTGCCCTATGCTAGTATTTAATGTATCGCCTTGCACCCAAGGTTGTTTAAATTTTTGTTGTTTCCACTCCCTACTAGGAACGGTCCCTACAAATTCATTAGGTAAATCTATACCTGTTTTAACTCCAAAGCCAATTCTACCAAGTGTAGAACTTATTTGAGTAATACCTGCTCTAATACTTCCTTCATAAAAATACACATCGCAACTATGTTGAATTCCATGTTTTAAATCAACCCTACCATGTCCTGTTCTATTCCAGCAACGAAAAACGCGGTCTCTAAGTTCTACCCCACCCGAACAATAAAAAGAGGTAAAACGATTAATAGAATTTGTATTTAAAAAAGACAAGGCAACACCCATTTTTACAACTGAACCCGGAGGATAAAGTCCATTTATTAACTTATTTGAAAAAGGGTGGTCTAAGTTATTAGTAAGTTCATTCCAATCTTTAGTCGAAATTCCTGTAACAAAGGGATTTAAATCATACTCAGGAAAGGACCCTGCTGCTAAAATTTCTCCATTCTTAACGTCCATTACAACAACAGCACCGGCATTTTCATTAAATAACTCACTTAAGTATTTTTGTAGCTCAAAATCAATAGTTAAGTGTATATTATCACTTTCAGGTATATTATAAGTTACTTCTTCAAGAATCTTATTTAAGGCATTAACCTTATAGGTTTGAATTCCCTTTGTACCTTGCAAAATGGTATTATAATAACGTTCAATCCCACTTTTGCCCGTATAATTTGCTAGTTTTGCAATCTCATTTTCGCTTATATCTTGCAAATTTGACTTGCCAACATAACCTATAATATGAGATGCTAGGCTATTAAATGGATATTTGCGAGTAATAATTGGCTCAATTTTTATATTATCATTTAAGCTTAAAATTGAAAAATAAGGAGTTATCGCATCATAGGTTACTAAGTCAACAACCTTTATAAATTCTTGATTATAATAAGAATCACCAGCCATATAATTTCTCATTAGAGTACTTGCATTTAAATCAGGGAAAAAATGGACTATGTTATTAATTTCTCTTTCTAAGATAGGACGATTTTTCTTTCTTATATGTAAATAAGGCTTTATTGATATACTAAAACTTAAATCATTAATGGCTAAGTGAGTGCCGTTTCTATCTATGATTTGACCACGGGCTGGGGCTAGAAATTTTGTCTTAATAGCATTTTGCTTTGCAAGTTCTTCATAATAAATATTTGATTTAATGCTTAAATAATAAACTCTACTTAATAAAAAAATAAAAAAAATCAATACAAAGGCTATAACTATTCGAACTTTCAAAATTTATCCTTAAAAAATATAAAAGCAATCAAGGCTTCTATAAGTATTGTTATAGGTGTTTCATAGCTTAATATTTTAAAATGTTGGTCTATAACATAAGAAAAAATATAATCAATTAAAAATATAAGTGCGTAACTTATAAGTACAAGTATGGGAGCAGTTAGTTTACCTACCTTTAAATTTGTTTGTACCCATTCTGCACAAGCTATATAAAATATCAAAAAGGCTAACCAAGATGAAAAGATAAAAAAACTATGTGTTATATCGCAAAATGCAAGGAAAAATAAAGAAAAATACCAGCGAAAATCAAGGCTTGAGACATTGTATTCTCTTTCTTCTAAAAGCTTAAACATATAGTAAAAAAACACCCCATAAAGTATAGGAAAATACACAAAAACAGAACTTATTATCTCATAAAATATTAAAAAAAGCCCGGCGATTATATAGCCAAAATTTAAATTAACGCTATCATAAACTTGAGTTTTTCTCATAATCCCAAAGCCTTATTAATTAATAAATTTTCAATATTGTCTAAATTTTGACCCTGATTTGAAACAAGGTAAGCATCTTTAAAATTTTGTTTAAGTTTGCTTTTTTGACTTTGATTTAATTTATCGCATTTTGTAAAAATTTTTAAGAGTGTTTGGTCTGGCTTTAATAAAGAATTTAAGTAATTTTGTATATCTAAGTCAAGTTCTAAATTTGTATGCCTTGAGTCGATTAAATGGACAAAAAGTTTTATAGAACTTCTTTTTTTCAAAAATAAATCCAAATTTTTATCCCAATTTTCTCTCATACTTTTACTAACCCTAGCATAACCAAAGCCAGGTAAATCAATAAAATTTATATTAAAGCTATCCTCATCTTTTTTACACCTTACTTCAAAAATATTAATAAGCCTTGTTTTTCCAGGAGTTGAAGAAGATTTTGCTAAATTTTTTTGTTTACAAAGGGCATTTATTAAAGAACTTTTTCCTACATTTGAACGACCTAAAAAGGCTATCTCGCTTATATTAGAATTAAAATTTTCATAAAATTTTTCAAAAGAAGTAATAAATTTTGCCCCCACAATCATTGTTGCTCCACATCAAAAACTAAACGTGCCGGCTTTTTATCCTTGCTTTGAACGCTATAAACATTATTTTTTCTATCAACTACAATCTTTTCTCCATAAAGCTTTTTATCTGTGTTAATTTCGTGTATAAAGGCATTTCCATTAATCTCATAGGTATCCTGATTTACATTATAAACAAATTTATCCCCACTTCCCTTATAAAGCTTACCCTTTAGATTAAGACTAAAGTTAGCATTATTAATAGCCTCATATCGAAGAG
The DNA here is from genome assembly GCF_008633915.1 of Campylobacter sp. LR291e. GTDB lineage: Bacteria > Campylobacterota > Campylobacteria > Campylobacterales > Campylobacteraceae > Campylobacter_D. The sequence goes on from NZ_VJNV01000007.1 coordinate 15,677, forward strand.
GTTTTCGGTTTTTATCCATATAGATTATAACCTTATCAGAACTCAATATATCGCTTCCTTGCTTTATGGTAACATTGCCACTAAGTGTACTTTTTCCCGTGTTTTCATCGGCGTAAAAATTATCTGCTTGAATTTCAATTTGATCACCAAAGGCAAAAATGCTAAAAAATATAAGTAAAACTAGTTGTTTAACCACGCCTTTGCCCCTTGAACTTCTAAAATTTTATTATTTAAATCATACTTTAGCACATTTCCATTAATGATATTTTTACCGATATATGCCTTAAAGCCCGAATTTGAAGTAATAAATCTTTTATCTTGTTCATAAATTACTTCATCGCTTGTTATTTTTTTATCATCCCCTATATAAGTTACCTTGTCTTTAAATATGATTTTATTGCTATTATCATTTAAAATTTCTAAACTATTGGCACTTATATTAAAATCTAAATGCCTTGTGTAAAAATCCTTAAATTCATCTTTTTCTTTATATCTAGTCCAAGAATTTGCTTTGTAATATGATTTTGTATTACTAGAATTTAACTCATAAGCATTTATATTATAAGCTTGTATTTGCTTATAATCAAGATTGTAATTTTGAATATTCAAAGAATAAGGGTCTTGTAAGCTGATTATAGTAAAACTTATAGTAAAAAGGGCGATTAAAATTGAAAAAATTCTTATAGCCAAAGCTTATCCCATTCTTTTTGCATTCCATTTTTTTTAACGATATACTCAATCATAGAAGAAACAGCCCCACGACCACCTTTTTTACTAAGCTTAATATCAACCTTTAATTTTTTATGCCCATCCTTTGGCTTAAAACTAAGTCCAACATTTTCAAGCAATTTTGAATCATTTAAATAATCCCCTATTGCTGCACTTTGAGAAAAATTTAAATTCAAGCTTTCTAAAATATTTTTAGCACAACTTAATTTATCTTTAATTCCTTGATAAACAAGGTCTATTTTTAAATCGCTAGCCCTTTGGCTAACGCAAGGACTGGTCCTTCCCGTGATAATAACTATTTTTTTACCAAGCTTTAACCAAGCTTCTATTGCAGCTCCATCCTTAACATCAAATTCTTTTATCTCTTTTGAATCTTGCGTATAAATAATCTTTCCATCAGTTAAGCAACCATCAATATCTAAAAAAATAAGTTCTATCATCGCTTTTAATCCCTAACTACAAAGGCCCCACTAAATGCACCACTTAAAGCAAAATCTCTAGCCTCTTCTATACTCCTAAAGCCTGTTAAAAAGACACGATTTAAGCCATCAACTGAACTTGTCCTTATGGTAGAGGTATAAGTTCTATAGGTTTTGTATTTTGCAGCTATGCTTTTAGCCCCTTCTAAATTTCTAAATGCTCCGATTTGAACCATGAAATTTCCACCCTCGTAAATAGTGCCATTATTTACTATGTTGCCACTTGAAGAACTAGTACTAGAACTTGTAGAAGTAGTACTTCCAAAACCTACAACTTCAAGTCTAACAGGGGCAGTTCCTGCACTAATCATATCAATTTGACTAGCAGCACCCTTTGATAAATCTATAATACGATTTGTTACAAAGGGACCTCTATCATTGATTCTAACCGTTGTTTGTTTGTTGTTATTTAAATTTGTAACCTTAACCACCGTATTCATAGGCAGAGTTTTATGAGCTGCTGTTAAGCCGTTTTGATCATATGTTTCGCCATTGCTTGTCTTTTTACCATGAAAACCAGGACCATACCAAGAAGCAATCCCATCAGCTGTTTCACCAACAGCAACAGCAGTAGGATAATAAGTTTTTCCATTTATAGTATAAGGTTTCATTGTCCCACTAGTACCTGAACTACTTGGACTACTTTTAAAATCATTACTTGTTCCTGCATAATAAACATCAACACTTGATGAATTAGTAAATAAATCAGAACAAGCTGTAAAAAAAACTAAGCTTAAACTAGCGATTGAAAACTTGAGAATAGGTATTTTTTGATTTTTGATAATTTGCATTTTTACTTTCCTTTGTTGGTAAAATCAATTTTTGCTTAAGGCTTAATTTAGTTCCTTTTAAATTATTTAAATTTTGAATATCCTTAACCTTAACGCCATATTTTTTAGATATGCTTGAAAGGGTATCGCCTGATTTTACTATATAAATTTTATTTTTAGTTACCCTTGTAGGCACTGGTAATCTTGTATCAACCTTACTTAAACTCTCTCCTTCAAAATATTTATTAAAATTTGCCACCTTATCAAGTGGAATATACATATAATAACCATTTCCAGGGGGTGTAAAGCTATGTTTAAATTGAGGATTATATTTTTTAAGCGTATCTAGGTCCAATTTTGCACTTTTTGCAATATCTTTTAAGGCTACTGATGAAGGTATATCAACCTTAATAAATTCATTATAAACAGCATAGTTCATAACTGATTCATCTTTATCAAGTAAAAATTCCCTATCTTGTGACAAGAAAGCAAGGGTTAAAATTTTTCTTATGTAATTTCTAGTTTCTAAGGCTAAATATTTTTTATCATGGTCGATTAATACTTTAAGCTCATCCGTACCAGCCTGTGCTATAGCCTTTCTTAGCTTACCACTGCCACAATTATAAGCTAAAATTGCTAAATACCATTTTCCAAATTCAGTTTTTAAATCTTTTAAATATTGTGCAGCTGCATGGGTTGACTTTACTAAATCCCTTCTTTCATCAACATAAGAATCTATTCTAAGTCCTAACATTTTAGCAGTTGGTTGCATAAATTGCCATACCCCAACGGCCTTAGCACGAGAAACGCTTTTTGATTTAAGTCCTGATTCTACCATAGCTAGATATAAAATTTCTTCAGGTACTTCTTCTGATGCTAAAATTTTTCTTATCATAGGGGTTAATTTTGTGAAATTTTGCACAGAATTAATCAAGGTTTTAGAATGTTTTGACTCTATATCAGTCCTGGCCTCGACAAAGATAACATCACTTATAAAACTAGGGTGTATATCTAAATTTCTTAACACATTTAATTGATTTTCATAATGTTCTGGGGCGTAAATTTGTGAAAAAGCACAGCTTACGCTAAGTAATAATGCACATATTAATTTTTTCATACATAGCCTTTAAAAAATAAATTATTTGAATTTGCAAAGCAAAGTTTTAAAACTTCCTCTTTTGAAAGTTTTAAAATTTCACTCATTTTTTGTGCTACAAAATGCGTTAAAATAGGTTCATTTCTCTTACCACGAAAAGGTTCTGGGCTAAGATAAGGTGCATCTGTTTCGATTAATAATTTATCCCTTGGAATTAAGGGCAAAATTTCCAATAAATTTTTAGCATTTTTAAAAGTTAAAACCCCGCCTATTCCAAAATAAAAACCATTATTTGCTAACTGCAATAAATGCTTACTTGCATTAAAACAATGTAACACTCCACCCTTTAACCTAGACACATAAGCAATTAACATTCCATAAATATCCTCATTTGCCTCCCTACAATGTATAATCACAGGTTTTTCAAATTCACAAGCTAATTCTAGCTGGGCTTTAAAAATCTTTTTTTGTAAATTTTTTTCTAACTCATCACCAGCTTTTAAACGATAATAATCAAGCCCACATTCCCCAACAGCTACGCATTTTTCATTACTTAAATGCTCTCTTAAAATTTCTTCATCAAAGCCATCAACTTCGTAAGGATGAACACCTGCTGCGTAATAAATTTGCTTATATTTCATAGCTAATTCCCTAGCCCTTGCTAAGTCCTTAATATCAGCACCAGGAATTATAATTTTTTCTATGCCATTATTAAAAGCATGAAAAAGCATTTCATCTAAATCATCATAAAAGCTTTCACTATCTAAATGACAATGCGTGTCGATTATTTTTTCATTATTATTAAACTCTAAATTTAAGAACATACTTCTACTCTATCCTTACCATTTGTTTTAGCACTAATCAAGGCCTCATTTGCCTTTGTTGTAAGTTCTTTTAAACCAGTACTTGAATTTGCAAAAACATAACCTATACTAGCTGTAAAATAAATTTCATCCAAATTTATCAAAATGCCTTTTTTTCTAATATTTGCAAGTATTTTTAAGAATATTTTTATAGCCTTTTCTTCTGTTAAATTCTTTAAAACTATGCAAAATCTTTCCTTATCATAACGACCTATTATATCGCATCCCTTAGTTTCATTTTTAATCTCATTTGCACAAATTTTAACCACATCATCGCCTATATTGTAGCCATATTCATCATTTATAACAGATAATTCATCTATATTTAAAAAGGCAAAGGCGAAATTTTCATCATGTTTTGAAATGTTGCTTAAATAATCACTTATATCAGCAACCAAGCTATTATAATTTTTAAGTCCTGAAATATGGTCAATATCCTTATAAACCCTTAAAAAATTTGTATTCTCAGCATGATCCATAACCCTATCTAAACGGCGATAAAACAAGTCTTTATTAAAGGGCTTTATTATAAAATCATTTGCCTTTTCCTTAATAGTCTGAGCTTCCAAGCTATCATCTTTTTCGCCTAAAATCACAACTGAAATATTGTTTTTATCATACTGCTTTCTAACTTCTTTTAAGAAATTTATACCATTAATCACAGGCATATTAACATCACAAATCACCATTTTAACATCATCATTATCCTGTAAATAACTTAAGGCTTCTTCGCCATGGGCTGCAAGTAAGACATTAAAAAGCTTTCTTGAAAGATATTTTTTGATTTGATTGCGTTCATTTAGTTTTGGCATTGCTACTATAATTTTTGTTTTATCACAATGCTTTAATCTTTTAATGGAATTTAAAATTTGTTCTATACAATCATCATCTTCTTTAAAAATATAGTCTAAAATTTCCTTATTTTCCATAAATTCATCCCTAGATTTTTTATCATTATTTGCAGTTAAAACGACAACTGGTATATTTTTTCCTATAAGAAAATCAATAGTTTCACCATTTAAGGCATCAGGCAGACATAAATCAACAAAGCTTAAAAAATAATTATTCTGTGCGATTAACTCGGCAGTTTGGGCATAATCAAAGGCAATATCCACTTCATATTTAAAGGTAAACTCAATTTTTTTTGCTAAAAGTTTGCTAAGCATTTTATTATCATCAACTATTAAAATTCTTTTACTCATAACTATAAATCCTTTTGGATAAAACATAAATTTAAGCTTAAAATCGCTATTTTATCAAAAAAAATTAAAAAATTAGTAAACTTTAATAAAAATTTTTTCGTTTTTTTTAGATATTTTGCTAAATTAATTTAACAAAGGTTAAAATTTATAAAAAATTTTTTTTATATAATTTTTCAAATTTTATAAAGGATAAAAGATGATAGTACCCTTTTTGAAAGCTGAATTTATAGAAAATAAAGTTAATATTAATTGCTTAGTAGATGATGAATTTGGCAAAGAAATTCAAATAATCTTTGGAAAAAACGCATTTATGAAAGAACATAAAGCACCCTTTGCAGTAAGAATTCAAGTCTTAAAAGGAGAGATTAAATTTACCTTAAATAATGAAACAATGATTTTAAAGGAACTAGATTTAATAAGCCTAGCCCCAAATATCACGCATTCTTTATTAGCCCTAAATAATAGCATTGTAAGATTATCCCTTAGCAAATTTGATAAAATTCAAAGGATAAGTGCTGTGTTAAAAAATTAAAATTTATAACCAAGTCCTACAAGGAAAATTTGAAAGGTTTCATCATAAAAATTTATATCGTTATTGCGTTTTTCTATACCATAATTTACAAAACCATATAATTTATCATAATTTAATAATCTATTTTTAAGCACCCTAACGCCTATTTTATAAATGTTTGCATCTTGTTTTGCTGCAAAAACTGGGTCTGTTCCACTTGCATCTTGTATAGCATAAGCAAAATTTGGACTTAAAATATATTCTTGTATGGCTAAGTTTATACCAGCGTTAAAGCCATATCTTGTATAACTTGAAGCCTTGCCATCAGCATCGTTATAATCATAATGAACACCTACATTAAAAAGCTTATTTTTGTAAGCAAGTTCAAAGCCATGATAATAACCTTCCCTTTTTAAAGAACTATAAGGAACACTATCTTTTTCATAATCTTGTATAGAAAACAAATAAGAACCCGAAAAATCACCAATATCACTATAATAATTTTGAGTAAATTTAACCCCATATTTTTTAACATCAATTTCTTCTCTATTGCCTATTAAATAAGGATTTGCATAAGCACTCTCTCTAAGGGAAGTTACAAAATCAATACTAGTTGAAAATTGATTTTGACCCATTTCATAACCAAGTGCTAGACCACTAAAATTTCTGCCATTGTGATTTTTTAAATAAATCATATCATTGCCAAATAAGCCACCATAACTAAGTTCAATGCCTACAAAGCCAGTAAAGGATAAATCATCATTATCGCTACTATAAGAATTTAAATAATCACTATTTGCAAGTGGAGAAATATTGCTTTTTATATCACGCAAACCAACCCCTGCACTTAAATTTGCGTTAAACCCATCCTCTACCTTAGCATAAGCAACACTTAAAAAAGCAAATAAACTAAAAATAAAAAATATTTTTTTCACATTTTATCCTTTAAAAAATTTCGTGTAATCTTACTTACTTTTTATTAACATTTATTAACAACTTTAAGTTTTTTTAGATACAATTACAATTCACAAAATTTTTAAAGAGTATAAATGGAACACAGCGATTTAACACTAGAACGAACTATTTTAAGCTCATGTATAAATGGTGGCGAGTATGTATATTCTACAATTTGTGATGAGATAAATTCAAATGATTTTAGCTTGCAAGCTAATAAAATCATTTTTGAGGCTATTGGTGCTTGTATTAATGCTGGCGAGCCATTAGAAGATACCTTTTTAAAAAAACATGCAAAGATTGATGAAGAAGAACTTTTCAAGATTAAAAACATAACCGCAATTGATGATATAGCATTTTATGCTAAAGAACTTAAAGAAAAATCTATAAAAAAGCAACTCTTAGCATTAGCACACCTTTTGCCAAGCAAGATAAATGAAAATCGCAATGTAAATGATATAGCCGATGAGTTTGCACAAAAGCTTTTTGAGATTACAAATTCTGCCCATGCAAAGGATATTAAGAATGTTTCTATAGTAGTTGGGGAGTTATTAGAAGAATTTAAAAGACAAAAAGAAAATAAAGACAAAGATATTATAGGGCTTAATACAGGTTTTTCTAAATTAAATTCCATGACAAAGGGCTTTAAGGGTGGAGAATTAATTATCATAGCTGCAAGACCTTCAATGGGTAAAACCACGCTTTGTTTAAATTTTATCGATAGTGTTTTAAAGCAAGATAAGGGCGTGGTGTTTTTTTCCTTAGAAATGCCTGCTTTGCAAATTTTACAAAGAATGTTGGCTGCTAAAACCTCTCTTGCCTTGCAAAAAATTTTAGCTGGTGATTTAAATGATGAAGAATACATGCAAATTCAAGATGCTTGTAATGAGTATGAAAAATGCAGTTTTTTTATTTATGATAGTGGTTATGTAACGGTTAATGATGTTAGGGCTATTACTAGAAAACTTAAAAATCAATATAAAAATTTAGGACTTTGCGTGATTGATTATATAGGGCTTATGATGAGTAATTCAAATTTTAGCGATAGGCACTTACAGGTGGCTGAAATTTCTCGCAGTTTAAAGCTTTTAGCAAGGGAACTTGATATTCCTATAATAGCACTTTCTCAACTAAACCGCTCCTTAGAAAGTCGTTCAAATAAACGTCCTATGCTTAGTGATTTAAGGGAAAGTGGGGCTATAGAACAAGATGCAGATACTATTTTATTTGTTTATAGAGATTGTGTTTATAGGGAAAATGATTTAAGGGAAAAATTAAAGGCTACAAATAACAAAATAGAAGTAATGAATAAATTAAAAAAGGAATTAGACCAACTTAAAATAAATCAAATCCAAGAAGAAGCTGAGATTATAATAGGAAAAAATCGCAATGGACCAATAGGTATGATAAAGGCTACATTTAGAAAAGAAAATTCTCATTTTGTAGAAGCAATTGATAACTTTGATAATTATGAAGGCAGTTTTACACAAACTGAATTTTTGAGTGAGTGATTTTTAAAATTTAAGGAGAAAAAATGAAAAAGTTGTTTTTATGTCTTGTTTTATGCTTATTTTCTTACCTTTTGTTTGCCTGTCAAAACGATACCTTGCACGATGATAAGCTAAAAACTTACTCAAATAAAGAAGAGGCCTTAACTAAGGTAAAATGGTGCTTTAAAAAGGCTGATAAAGAACTACATAAAGACTTACTTCATAAAGATGAACGCAATAAAATTTTAAGAACACTTTATGAAAATAAAGGACTTGATAGCATTAATGTAAATAATTGCAAAAATGCCTTTATTACCTTGTGTGAAAATAATTGTAAATGAAAATCATAAATGAGTGTTTTACCAGCAGATTAGAAATTAAAAAATCTATATTTTTAGCCTTTTTATGTCCTTTTAAGGACTTTAAAAATATGCTTGAAAGGCTTAAAAATGAACACCCAAAGGCTCTTCATTTTGTATGGGCATATAGAAAATTTAACGAAAATAAGCAATTAATAGAAAATAAAAACGATGATAAAGAACCAAAGGGAAGTTCGGCTATGCCTTGCTTAAACGCGTTAAGGGGCATAAATTTAGTAGAATGTGGGGTTATAGTGGTTCGTTATTTTGGTGGCATAAAGCTTGGCGTTGGTGGGCTTGTAAGGGCGTACTCAGATGCTACAAACTTAGCCATAGCAAATGCAAAATTATTAGACTTTGAATTTAAAGAAAAACTTCAACTTTGCCTTGATATAGGTCTTTTAAGCAAAATGGAATATTTTTTAAAAGATAAAAAAATCGAATTTGAAAAGGAATTTAACGAAAAAAAAGTACTTTTAACTATATATTTTACAAATTTGCAAAAAGAAAGCTTGTTTGCTTTTTGTTCTAAATTTTCACCACAACAATTAAAAAACGAGAATGAGTCTTGAAAAAAACACTAAAATTTGCACAATTTAAAGATGCTTATAGATACAATAGCATTTCTTTAATATTAACAAATTTTGCCCTAAAACTTGGGATTAAAAACGAACTTTTAGATGTGGGGTGTGGCTGTGGAATTATAGGCATACTTCTTAAAAATGAGTGTAAAAATTTAAATTTAAACCTACTTGAAATTCAAGCTGAAAATATAAAACTTATAGAAAAAAATTTAAAAGAAAATAATATTAACGCAAGGCTTTTTTGCTGTGATTTTAAGGACTTTGAAAGTGATAAAAAATTTGATATTATAATTTGCAATCCTCCATTTTACAGACAAGGTGTCTTACAAAGTGAAAATAATCATAAAAATATAAGCAAAACTGCTCAATTTTTGCCACTATCTACCTTAATAAGCAAGGCCAACTCTTTATTAAAACCTAGAGGGATTTTATATTTTTGCTACGAGGCCCTAGCAATTGATAAAATTTGTTTTCTTTTAGAAGATAAAAAATTTAAGCTTACAAAATTACAATGCGTTCATTCTAAACCAAAACAAGCTGCTAAATTTGTGTTAATACAAGCTAGAAAGGGTGTTAAAAGCCCTTGTGAAATTTTAGAACCCTTTTATATTTTTAAAAATAAAAATTTAAGCAAGAAAATGAAAGAAATTTGCTTAAAGTTTAAGATTTTAAGCTATGATTTTTGAAAAAAATTTTCCTTATAGTTTTAATGAAAATGCTTGTAAAAAATGTGGTGGCAAATGCTGCACGGGAGAGAGTGGAAATATATTTGCAAGTAAAGAAGAATTAGAACTTATAAGAAAGCATTTGAGTCTAGAAAAAGACGAATTTAAAGATAAATTTTTAAAAAAAGTTGGTTTTAGACTTAGTTTTAAAGAGGTTGAATTTAAAAACGGCTTTGCTTGTATTTTCTTTGATACAAAAAGGCTTTGTTGTTCAATTTACGCACTAAGACCCAGCCAGTGCAAAAGTTTTCCCTTTTGGGAATATTATAAAACACATATTGAGGAAGTAAAAAAAGAATGTATAGGAATTTGTTTTTTATCTTAATTGTCGCCCTATTTTTAGGTGCTTGTACCACTAAAAACATAGTTGTTTATAAAGAATATGAAAGCAATGAAACTAGCATAAATAAACGCATTATGCAAGCTTTTAACTATGAAAAAGTAGGAAAATCAAAAGAAGCTAGAACTAAATTTTTAGAACTTTTTAATGATTACAATAGCACAATCTTTTTAGAAAATGCCTATTTAATCACCCTTTCACATAATTTAGATAAAACAGATGAGTTAGAAAATTTAGTTAAGCAAAATTTATATAGAAGTGATAATTTAAAAAGATTAAGCGTACTTTACGCCTTACAAACTCTAAATCTTGATTACGCTCAAAAATTATGCCTTGAACTACTTGCTAAAAAGGATAATGACCCTAGAAATTTCGAACTTTACGCAGATGTTTTAATAAGAAAAAATAAATTAAAAGAGGCCTTAATTTATTATCGTTTAGCTTACGCAGGGAATGTAAATGAGGATTTATTGTTAAAAATAGTGAGTGTTTATGCCCTATTAAATGATAAAAACAATGCAAAAATTATGCTTGAAAATTTTAGACAAAGCAATGGTTGTACCATAAAAACTTGCTTAATCTTAGGCAAAATTTACAGCGAAGAACAAAATTTAAGAGCCTTAAAAGAACTTTACATAGAACTTTATGATATTACTTCAAATCAAGACTTTATTTTAAGCTTGGTTAGAATGTTTGATTTTAAAGAAGAAAAAAAAGAGGCCCTTGATTTAGCTTTAAAATATGATTTAAACGATGAAATTAAATTATATTTGTATCAATCCTTAAAATTTTATGACAAAGCAAAGGAACTTTGTTTACAACTTTACGAAGAAAAAAAGGATGATGAGTTTATTTTACAAGCCGCCATGTTTGAATTTGAAGAATTAAGCCTTAAAAAACAAGTTAATAAAAACACTATTAAACCCGTGATAGAAAAATTTGAAAAAATGATTAATGAAAATAGCGATGATTTATATTTAAATTATTATGGTTATTTGCTAATAGATAATGATTTAGAGATTGAAAAGGGCATGAAATTAGTTGAATTAGCACTTCAAAAGGACCCGGGGAATTTATATTATATTGATTCCTTAGCTTGGGGATATTATAAACTTGGAGATTGCAATAAGGCTTACGAGATTATAAGTCAAACCTTTAAAGACCTTGAATTTAAAAACTCTAATGAAAGTAAAGCACACATTAGGGCAATTAAGGCTTGTATGAAATGATTTTAGACGAAATTTTTGAAACAACTAAACAGGCCTTAGAAAAACAAAAAAAAGAATTGCCTTATGATATGCTGGGTAGGTCCCTTGCGTCAAATCCTTTTTTTCCAAAAGATGTTAAGAGTGCTTTAAAAAGGCAAGGTGAAGAGATAAGAGTTATAGCAGAAGTAAAAAAAGCAAGTCCTAGCAAGGGCATAATAAGAGAAGATTTTGAACCATTAAACATAGCCTTAAACTATGAAAAAAACAATGCTAGTGCAATTTCTGTTTTAACTGAACCTTTCTTTTTTAAGGGTGAGCTTGAATATTTAAGCATGATTAGAAGGTACACAAAAATTCCACTACTTAGAAAAGACTTTATCTTTGATGAGTATCAACTTTTACAAGCCCTAGTCTATGGGGCTGATTTTGCACTTTTAATAGCAAAAATGCTTAGTAAAAAAGAACTTAAAAAACTGCTTGAATTTGCAAGACACTTAGGCTTAGAGGTCTTAGTTGAAATTCATGATTTAAATGACTTAACAAAGGCTATTTTTGCAGGTGCTGATATAATAGGCATTAATCATAGAGATTTAAATGATTTTTCAATGCATCTTGATTTGTGCGATAAATTAATTCCACATATTCCAAATTCTAAGATAATAGTAGCAGAAAGTGGACTAAGTAATGATAAAAACTTTATTAAACACCTTCAAAAATGTGGGGTTGATGCCTTTTTAGTTGGTGAATATTTTATGAGACAAAAAGATGAAGGACTTGCATTAAAAGAATTTATAGGAGAATAAATGCAACACTTATACGCACCTTGGAGAGAGATTTATTTTACAAAGAAAGAAGAAGGTTGTCCTTTTTGTAAATGCGTTGAAAACGAAGAAAAAGACCATGAATTTGGTATTTTATTTCGTGCTAAGTTTTGTTTTGGCGTTATGAATAAATATCCTTACTCACCAGGTCATTTTATGATAATTCCTTATAAACACGAAGAAAATATAGAAAATTTAGATGAAAAAACCTGGCAAGAAATGAGCTTTTTTGTAAGAATAGGCGTTAAAATTTTAAAAGATAGCATAAAGGCAAAGGGCGTAAATATAGGTATGAATTTAGGCAATATGGCAGGGGCAGGAATAGCCCCACATTGTCATTATCACTTAGTACCAAGATATAATGGCGATACAAATTTCATTACCACAATAGCAAAAACTAGAGTTTGTGGGGTTGATTTTGATAAATTATACGAAAAATTACTGAGTGCTTTTAAGCAAAATTTATAAACTATTTTTTAGGCCTAAAAACCTTAATCACTTCTTCATTTGCCTGTATAAAAGCCCCACCAATTAAATCTATGCAGTAAGCAATCGCAGGAAAGACAGGTTCTAAACACTCCTTTATAGCCTTTGGATTACCGGGCAAATTTAAAATAAGGCTTTTTTTACGAATTCCAGCTACTTGACGTGACAAAATAGCAGTTGGAACATATTTTAAACTTTCCTTTCTCATAAGTTCGCCAAAACCTGGCAAAATTTTCTTACAAACAGCCTTTGTAGCTTCTGGCGTTACATCCCTTAATGCAGGTCCTGTACCACCACTTGTGATAATCAAATCACAATGCTTTTTATCGCTTAAAAATTTTAATGTTTTAATGATTTTTTTATACTCATCAGCAATTAAAATTTTATGAAAAACAATATCATTTTTTATATAAGATTTTAAAAGCATTTCTATAACAGGTGTAGCCTTATCTTCATAAACTCCACTACTAGCCCTATCGCTCAGGGTAAGAATTCCTATATTTATAATATCCATTACAACCAACCTTTCTTTTTGAAAAATATCACAGGTGCTATAATAGATATTATCATTATGCTAAGCACTATAGGATAAGCATAAGGCATATCAAGTTCAGGCATAAATTCAAAGTTCATTCCATAAACCGTGCCTATTAAGGTAGGTGGCATCATAGCCACAGTGGCAACCGTGAATAATTTTATAGTCTTATTTTGTTCTATATTAATCTGATTTGCTAAAATAGTTTGTATGTTATCTAGCACATTTAACTGAGAAATACCAAATTCAACCAAGGAATTTAAGTCCTTTAAAACTATAGTTAAATTTTGCTTAATATCCTTGTCTATCTTGTCACTTTTAAGCAAGGAGGTCATAGCCCGTCTTTTATCAAATAAAGAATCCCTTATTCTCATATTTAATTCTTGCAAAGAAGAGATATCTTTTAGCATTTCATCATAACTATACTCATCTTTTTTCTTTAAAACATTTGCCCTAAGACGTCTTGCCTCTTTATCTATCCACTCAAGCAAATCCGCATCCTTTTCAACGCGTACCTCAAACATTTTATCGATAATATCATAACCATCTTCAAAATTCTTAGGACTTGCAAGAATCCTTGCTTGAATTTCTTCAAAGGTGCTAAATTCATTATATCTAATGGTAAAAAGTACCTTTTTAGCAGTTGCAAAGGTAATAACCTCGCTTTTTAATCTAAAATTATCTTCATCTGAGCTAAAATCCCTAACCAAAAAATTTGCATTAATGGTGATATTTATATTATCTTCCCAATACTTAGAACTTTGTTCAATCTCTTCTCTTTCTTCTTTATTTGGAAATTTCAATTTAAATTTAGATGAAATATAAATAATCTCATCTGTACTAGGGTGAAGTAAATCGATCCATAAAATATCAGGTGGCAAACTTCCTTCTGGCTTAAATTCTATCCTTTTTACAAGAGCATCTTGAGTTTTAATATAAATATAAAGCATTTTATACCCCCTTTTCGCATTTTAAGGTATTATACTAGCATTTGCTTAAAATTTTTAAAAAATCTCAAAATTAAATAAAGCTTTAAAAAAAATTTTAATATAATTTAAATCAAATTATTTTCGGAGGTTTAAAATGAATGTTAAAGAATACATTAACTACACGCTTGAACGCATTAAACAAAGTAGTCCTGGTCAAAATACCTTTTTACAAGCTGCAACAGAGGTTTTACATAGCTTAGAGCCCCTATTAGAAGCACAGGAAAAATATTTAAAACACAGAATCATAGAACGTATCGTAATGCCTGAAAGAACAAATATTTTTAGAGTTACTTACATGAATGATAAAAACGAACCTTGTACGCACTTTGGTTACAGGGTAGAATTTAACTCAGCCCTTGGACCATACAAGGGAGGATTAAGATTTCACCCATCAGTATGCCTTGATATTATCAAATTTTTAGGCTTTGAACAAATCTTTAAAAACTCACTTACTGGTGTTAATATTGGTGGTGGAAAAGGAGGGGCAAATTTTGACCCTAAGGGTAAGAGCGATGGCGAGATTATGAGATTTTGTCAAGCCTTTATGAATGAATTATTTAAAATGATAGGTGATGTAAAAGATGTTCCAGCCGGTGATATAGGCGTTGGAGGGCGAGAAATAGGCTATATGTTTGGTCAATATAAAAAATTAACTCATCGCTTTGATGGGGCATTAACAGGTAAGGGTTTAAGCTGGGGTGGTAGCCTAGCAAGAACTGAGGCCACTGGTTATGGTTCAGTTTATTTTGCTAATGAAATGCTAAAAAAAGCAAATTCAAGCTTAGAAGGTAAAAAATGCTCAGTTAGTGGGGCTGGAAATGTAGCCATTTATACAGCTGAAAAACTTTATCAATTTGGGGCTTTGCCTATTACGGTGAGTGATTCTACAGGCTTTGTTTATGATAAAGATGGCATTGATGTAGCTTTATTAAAAGAGATTAAAGAAGTTAAAAGACTAGAACTTAGTGCTTATGCTAATGCAAAAAAAGGCGTTGAATTTACCTCAATTAGCAAGTATAAAAGTGGTACTAATGGCGTTTGGTCCATACCTTGTGATGCAGCCTTTCCTAGTGCTACACAAAATGAACTTAACCTTGAAGACATTAAAACCCTTTATAACAATGGCTGTCGCTTAGTTTGTGAGGGTGCAAATATGCCAAGTACACTTGAAGCCATTGATTTTATGTTGGCTAAAAAAGACTTTTTATTTGGTCCTGCTAAGGCTGCAAACGCAGGTGGCGTTGCTACTAGTGGACTTGAAATGTCTCAAAATGCCAGTATGCAATCTTGGACCTTTGAAGAAGTAGACAATAAACTTCATAAAATTATGATAAATATCTTTAATGAAAGTTATGATACCTCTGTTGAATTTAACGACAAAGGAAATTTAGTGCTAGGTTCAAATATCGCAGGCTTTAGAAAGGTAGCTGATGCGATGATAGACCAAGGCTATGTATAAAAAAGCTGCAATAACTTGCAGCTTTTTTATAAAAGCTACTAAATTTTTAAAACCTAATCTTTGAAATTCTATTAAAAAAGCCCTATGATAATATATAAGCAATATAAAATGGTGGAGCATAGCGGGTTCGAACCGCTGACCCCAACGCTGCCAGCGTTGTGCTCTCCCAGCTGAGCTAATGCCCCATTCCAAAAGTATAATTATGCCTAAATTTTGCTTAAATTTTATTTTAAATTTACATTTAGATAAATTTTATAAATTAAAAAAAATAGTATTGAATTTTTAAAACCTTTAAAAAAGCCTGTTATTAAAAATTATAAAGCCCATATTTTTCACTTAT
>NZ_VJNV01000008.1 GCF_008633915.1 Campylobacter sp. LR291e
AATTTAATCAAGACCCTAGGGTCTTGATTTTATAATTTAAAGATTTTAATCTCTTTTTGCAAGTTATCGCTAATTTGTTTTAATTCTTGCATGGCGGCCTTATTTTCGCCAACATCTTTTTGAGTTTTTTGAGCAATATCGGCTATAACATTTATCTTTTCTTCAATATCCTTTGTAAGTTGTACCTGATTAACAACTGCCTTGCTAACTTCTTGTGCTTGCAATAAACTATCGCTTGCTTGGTCAAAAATCACCTCAACACTATCCCTAACGCCCTCGCTTAGCATTTTACCTTGGGTTACAAGAGGAATTGACTCTTCTATAATGCTAACTGTTGCGTTCGTTTCTTCTTGAATTTGCTTATTTATAATAGCTATTTGGTCAGTCGCACTACCTGTTTTTTCAGCTAGTTTTCTAATCTCATCAGCCACAACTGCAAAGCCACGACCAACCTCACCTGCCCTAGCTGCTTCAATTGCTGCATTAAGGGCTAGTAAATTTGTCTGGTCTGTTATCTCGCTAATTAAATCAGTACTTGTACCAATGTTTTTAGCATGTTCGTTAAGTGAAGAAATTTGCTGGGCTATGCGAGATGAATTTTCAGCGATTAACTCCATTTGAGCTGCTGTATCTTCTGCAGATTTTTTATTATCTTGACAAACATCGCTTGTGCTTTTAGAATTTTGTTCTGTTTCAATAGCACCCTTTGAGATAAACTGAGTAGCTTGAGAAATTTCATAAATTTTAGCCACTGATTCCTTTGAGGTCTGTGCTTGTTGGATAACGGATTTTTCTATATGATTAATCCTTTCTACGCCAGAATCCGCCTTTTGATTAAGCTCATTTGAGATAACTATCATCTTTTTAACAATACTTTTTAATTGTTCTTGCATTTTAAGCACAGCATAAAGTATGCTTTCTTTATAATCTGTGTGAATTTTTTGAGTTAAATTTCCATTGGCTACTTCTTTTATAATCGCATTTACCACGCTTGGTTCACCACCCACTGAATTTTTGATAAAGCGAACTATTAAGAATATAGTTATAATTGCAACAATTAAAGATATTAACACTATAAAAAGCATTACAAATTTAAAAGACTTGGTTTGCTGTAAGGCATTATCAGTTATTTTTTGATTGGCTAATTCTTCATAGTCAATAATCTTATTAATCTGTGCAAGCCATAAGATAAACTCACTCCTTGCCTTGTCTAAAAGCAAGCCAGTTGCACGATTTCTATCCATATCCTTGGTAATATCACTAAGAATTTCATTATAAATTTCTCTAGTTCTTTTATCGGTTTTATCGATATCATTAAGCATGGCTACGATTTCTTGATTAATCTCGCCCTCCTTTACCATTTGCATTAATACTTCATGTGCTCTTTCATAGTCACCCTCAAGCTTTTTAATTTCTTCAAGAGTCTTTGATAAATCGCTTTTATCGCGAATCAAAATAGCATCTCTTACTAAAATAGAGCGGTCATGCACACTACCTCTGTAATTAACAGCCTGCCTTTGTATCATAGCATTTATACCAGTTGCTGTTGTCAAACTATCATCTAAGAATCCTACCTTGAGTATCGCATAAAAAGCTATTATTAGCATAAACACTATTATAAGTAGAAAGCTTAAATAAAGTCTAGCACTAATTCCTAATTTCATTTTAAACTCCATATAAAGATAATTTTTAAGCGACATTATACCATTACATAAATAATAAAAAGTATTGTTTAGCAAATTTTTCTAAATTTTTTCGCAGGGTGTAATTTTATTTTTATACTCGATTAATTGCACATTATGCGAATTAAATTCAGGTATATAAGCAAGGCCACTTAGGGTTTGAACTACTATGCAAATGCTTTTATTTTTGTTGCTAAGCCTTATTACACATTTATCATTTAAGCTTAAATTCTTATCAAAGGCCGAGGTTGCGTTTTTTAAGGGCGAGTAAAGGTGATTAAACTCATCAAAGATAATCTTAGTTGAAGTCCCCGAACAAGCTGCCCTTAATTCAGCCTTTATAATGCCAAAATTTTTTTCTATGTTAAATCTTGAAGTCATTTTCATTCTATCGCTTTCAATTCTTGCGTCTAAAACTCCGCTTTGTCCATAATTCATAAGCTTATTAGGATTTAAAATATCCACTGCCATTTCCCTATCTACATTTACATTTATTTTTCCTAAATTTGCGTTGCCGTCTCCATTTTTATCTAAAAAAATAGAATAACTTAAATTTTGATTAGTGAAATTTGATTTATTAAAATAAAGTTGCCACCTGCTTTTATACCATTCATCACTAGCAACGCTTAAATTTTCTGGTCTAAAAGCACTTTGAAAAAGGGCTAAACTTCTTGTATATCTTAAATCATTTACTATTTGAAATGCCCCTTCATAAAGCCTATCTTTTTCAAAAAATATCTTTGAAAAAGATAGTAAAATTCCTAAAATACAAAGACTTAAACAAAGTTCAAGTAAGCTAAAGCTTTTTTTCATAGCTTAACACTTGATAAAGAATTTCATGCTTTCCAAGGCTTATTTTTATAGTTTTTTTATCATTTTGCAATAAAGTTTTATCATTGATTCTTCTTAGATAAAAATTAACGCTATCATCAATGCCATAAAATTTAAGCCTTTCTTGCAAGGTTGGGGCTACCCTAACAGCATTTACTCCTTGCTTTTTAAGTTCAATGCTTAGTTCTTTTGCAAGGTGGTAATTATAAGCAAAATGCCTTTGTGGGTTTGATATAAAGGCATAAAGTGCTTTATTTGCTACTATTGCTAGATAACAAATGGTTAAAAAAATCACAGCACATTCTATAAAAATTTTATATTTTAGTCTAAATTTAGGAAGTCTTACGCGATACGAGGCCATTAAAGTTTTTATAAGCAATGGGGTACAAATCACGCAAAAGGGTAAAAAATCTTCTAAAAAAAGTCTTTGTCTAAGTGAAAGTACAAGGCAAAATATAAAAGTCACGCTCATTAAAAACCATAATAAATTTTTATCCTTTTTAAAGGCTAAGCGATAAATAACATAAAAAAAATATATAAAAACAAGGGGGGAAAAACAAGCAGCAAAAATACCTAAGGTATCTAAAAAATGCCCACTTGGCTTACCTCCTGTTTCAAAGCCATAAAAGGCAAGATTAAAGGCAAAAAGCACTATGCTAACAAGGGTTAGAAAAGAATTTTTTTTATAAAGTGCAAAAAAGAAAAAGGTTAAAAATAAGATATTAAAGGAACTATCCACAAATAAAGAAAGTATCAAACATACATAAAATAGGTATTTTTTGCCATATTCATAAGCACAAAGTATAACTAAGGATAAAAAAAGTACAAAAGAGGCCTCATTTACTAACAAGGCACTTGCAATGGTACCTGGTAAAAGTATGAAAAGCAGTAAAGAAAAAAGGGCGTCAGTTTTAGTTTTTGTGTATTTTAAGGCTAAGATATAAAGTAAAATACAGCTTAAAAAATGAAAAAATAAAGAGGTAAATCTTAATCCAAAATCATTTTGACCAAATAAAAAGGTACCAAAATGGGCTAAGATTTTAAGCAAGGAAAAATCACCATAATAAATACTTGCTTCGTATTTACTTATGCTAAGTGTGCTTATACCATAGCTTAAAAAGATAAAATCAATGATTAATAATAAAAATATATACTTTAAATTAGCTATTTTTTTCATAGCCTTGATTTTACAAAAATAAGTTTAAAAACAAATTTTATAAAAATATGCAATCTTTAAAATTTATATTTAAGTTAAGCATATTAAGCACTATGCCTGTGCCAAAACCTACTAGGCAAATTTGACAATTCCACCGCCATTATAAAGACTTAAATTTAAGGGTATATTGTTTATATCGTTATTGCCATAATGCTTAAAGACCTCGTTAAAGCATTTGTTTTTATCTAAATTTAAAAGTTCTAATATCTTTGTATAAACAAAATTATTCGCACAGCTTATTAAAAAAGTGTCAATATTCTTTATATTTACTTCATCAAAAAAGCTATAAAAAAATTCTTTTAAGTTATCTTGTAAAAAATTAAAGATTAAATTATTATCCACTATCAAACAATCATCGCCCTTTTTATAAGCACTTAGTGGCAGGGTTTCTTTAAGGGCTAGTTTAGAAAAAAGTTCTTGTTTAAAAAAACATGGTTTTTTATCCTTATCCTTAGTAATTAAAATAGCACTTGCACTATCGCTAGTGCTTGCATAGATGATTTTATACTTTAATTTTTTGGATTTTGTGTTATATAAGATTAAGTATATATTATTAATATCTTTATTTTCAAGTGCTAAAAAGACTTGAAATAAACTAGCATTAAAGCCCCAGCAATACATATTTATATCAAAACATAGGGTTTTTTACTTAAATTTAAATTGTTATGTACTATGCAAGATACCCCGGGTGCTAAAAAATCAGGGGTATGTCCTATAAAATAAATAAGGTCTAAGTCTTCTTTAACCCCACTTTGAAGTATTTTTTAAAGGGCTTTCGTGGCTAAATCACTAGCAAATTTTTACTTATAATGCTTATTAATGCCTAAATTTTATTTTGCAAGTTTTATTTTAAGTTCGTTAAATTCACCTTTTAACTCGTCTTCAAAGCCAATACAATCTTGTCCAAGTACATTTGCTATAATTTTTATCTTATGGTTATTTACTTTCATTTCATTCCTTCAATAAAAAATTTTCATCCCTTTTCATCATCTCATAAAAAGTATCGTAATATTTTTTAGTATCTATTAAAGTGATATTTGCATTTGCTACATTTTTAGTATTAAAATTATTACTTTGTTTTAATAGTTTTAATACCTTATCTATATCAAGTTCTGATTTTTCATTTAATTTTCTTACATAATACTTTATGCTTTTTTGCCTTTTATTACCCATTTCATCTATGAAATTTCCGTTAAATTCTTTAAAATATCTGTAAGATACGAGGGCCTCTTCTTCTATAAAATGCGTAAAGGTATAACCTAATTTTTGATTACCAAAGATTAAAAGCTTACCTTTTTCATCCTTTAAAACATCATAAACGCTACCCTTTTCAAAGCAGCTTTTACAATCCTTTTTTAAAAGTTCAGCCTTAGCCCCACTTATAGCAAAAGAAAATATAGGGTCATTTGTCCTATAAACGCCATTTTGTTTTCTGTAATGTTCGGTTAAAATTCCCATAGTACTTCTTGAATTAAGTTTGTCAAAGTCTAAATTTTTACAAAAACTATAGGTAAAGGTTGGCATGATAAGGGTGCCATTTTTGCCTAAGATATCTTTAAAAATTTCAATAATCTTATTTAAAAAATCCTCTTTTTTAAGCAAGGGCATACCAAAGGAAAAAATTTCAGTATGAACGCAAAGCATATCACCTTTACTAAGCCCTATTTCTTCTAAGCTTAATAATAAATCCTTGCTATAAAGTATCTTTTCTTTATACTTAATCAAAGCCTCATTAATCACTCATAGCCTTTTCAATCATTGCTTTAATGCTTTGAAAACTCTCAAAATTATTTGCCTCGATAAATTCAGCCTTTAATGGCTTTTTAAAATGCTTTTCAATGGCATTTACAAGGCCCATAATATCAAGTGAGTCAATAATGCCTTCGCTAAGCAGGTTAGTAGCATTTTCATCTATATCATCTCTTTGAATTTCTTTGAAAAATTCTTTAATTAATTGCATGTTTTCTCCTTTGTAATTGAAATTTTCATATCATCACTTAAATGTAAAATCAAGCTTTTTTCGTTTAGTTCGTAAAAAAGCACCTCGTATTCTTTTTCAAAAAGTTTTATCTTTGCATAAGGCAGACTTCTTTGAAAACCCATATTCATAGCCCTTAAAAATGATGAAATTTTTTCCTTACTCCAAGAAAGTTTTAAAAAGCCATCATTTGGTATATCTTTAAATTTGTGCCAACCCCCCCCCATTTCTTGTTTAAAGCACGAGTTATTTTTAAAATTTGTTAAGGCCTTTGAAAAGGTGTTTATAGCTAGGTTATGTTGTAAATTTAAAAGCTTTAAGCTTGTTATTTGCTTATCTAAAATAATTTCGCCTTGTACTAAAATATCGCCTGTGTCTATATTGCAATCTACCTTATGCCAAGTAATGCCACTTTTTTCATCATTATCAAAGATACAAAAAACATGGGCGTTTACCCCCTTGTGTTTTGGTAAAAGTGAGTTATGATAATTTATAATAGAATTATTTAAAACGCATTCTTTTTTAAAGATATAAAAGCTATTTGCTGAAACTATAAAGCAGTTTTTAAGACCATTAAAAAACTTATTAAAATCCTTGAAATTTTCTTTTTTGCTTTCTATATAATCTATCTTTGTTTTAAAAAACTCACTGGCTATTTCTTGACATTTTTTGGCAACTCTTCCTTGACCTAATATTATAATTTTTTCAAAATTCATTAAAATTCCTATAAAATGCTAAATTTATATTGGTATTTATAAAATTACTTCTTTTATAAAAATTAATGGCTTTTTCATTTGTATCATCCACAAAAAGCTTAAAATTTAGCACTTCTTTATTAAGATTTATAAAATCACAAAGCAGGGCAAAACTTGCCTTTTTATTCTTTAAATTTTTGCTAACAGCTATAAAGTCTAAGAAAACGCTATTTAAATGTTTGCTAAAAATTAAAGCTCCTTTTATAAGCTTATCTTCTGTGTAAATTAAAATCTCATTTTGCAAAATCTTTTCTTTCAACTCTTCTTCACTAAAATAAAAAAGATACTCAAGGCTAAAAAATTCCCCTAAAAAAGCCTTTATTTCTGCTACTTGATTAAGCTCTGCAAAGCTTGTCATGTTAAAATTTGGTATGGTTATTTTTTCATTTTTTAAAATCATTTGCGTAAAATTTCTAAAATTTGAAAAATTATTAATTTGTAAAAATTCCTTAAATTTATCAAAGGCCTTATTTTTAGCTAAAAGCTTTAAGTGCGTGTTTTTGAGCTTGAATTTTTTATTTTCATTTATAAAAAAGTACATTAAATTTAAATTTTTTTCATAGATAAAAAAATTATTACCTTCTTTTTGAATGCTAAAATTTTGAGATTTTAAACTTGCCAAACTTTCATAAAAATTACTAAGTAAAAAGCCCTTTTCAAAGGTGCTTAAAAGCTCATCAAACAAGCTCATTTAACGCCTTTTTATCAATCTTTGAATTTGCATTTAAGCTAAATTTTTCTACCCTTATAAATTGCCTTGGTATCATATAAATTGGCAATTTATCCCTTAAAAAGTATTTTAAATTTAGCTCTTTACTACTTTCATAAAAGCCATAAATGCAATCATTTTTAAAGATACAAGCACTATTTTTTATATCATGGTGAGAACTTAGCATTATTTCTATTTCTCCAAGTTCTATTCTATGGCCCATAAATTTAATTTGAAAATCCTTTCTACCATAGCATAAAAGCTCTCCCCTTTCATTGTAAGCTACTATATCGCCTGTCTTATAGCAAAGGTCTAAAAAATTATTATGCAGTGGATTTTGTATAAAGGCTTCTTTACTCCTTTTTTCATCATTATAATAACCAAGCGATAAACTAGTCCCCCTTACAAGTAACTCGCCCTTAACAAAAGGCTTTGTAATTAGCTTATAATCTTCATCAAAAACTAAAAGCCCTACATTTTTACAAGCCTTACCTATAGGTAAAAGCTCATCATCCTTAAATTCTCTATCTACTACATAGTAACAGCAAATATCAGTTAACTCGGTAGGTCCGTATAAATTTGCAAAAAGGGTTCTTGGTAAGAATTTTCGCCAAATATTAAGCTGTTTATTAGGCATAATTTCAGCAGCAAATAATACTCTTTTTAATGATTTTAACTTAAAATAATTTAGGGCATTTGTATTTGCAAAATAAATAAGCACGGAAGGCACCCAAAAAATAGTACTTATCCTTTTATCTTCTATGTATTGTAAAATTTTATTAGGAAAGGCAAATAAAGAAGTTGGCACTATATGAAGGCAAGCTCCCATTTTAATGCTTGAAAAAATATCTAGTATAGAGTTATCAAAATAAAAAGGGGATTGATTTAAAAAGCTATCTTTTTTGCTAATCTTAAAGGTTTCGCACACCCAAAAGGTATAGTCTATAACGCTTTTATGAGCTATACTAACGCCCTTTGGAATGCCTGTGCTTCCACTTGTAAAAAAGACATATAATAAATTTGTATCAATATGCCTTTGTTTTGCTAGTTTTAAGCCCTCTTCGTTTATATCATAGTCTTTAAAATCTTGCGTAAAGATAGTTGGTAAATCAAAGCTATAAGGAAAGTCTTTAAAGGTTATTAAAAGCTTAGGTTTTAAAATTTCAATAACTTGTTCTATCCTTTGTTTAGGGGTCTTTTTATCTAAAAGCGTATAAAAATTTCCACTCTTTACAACGCCAAAAAAGCTAAGCAAACAATCAATGCCCTTTGGTAAGATTATCAATACCCCTCTTTGAAAATCACAATTTATTATATCTATAATCTTACTAGCTACTTTTTTGCTTGTCTCATTAAAGTCCTTATAACTTATGCTTTTATCTAGTTCTTCAAAGGCTATTTTATTTGGAAATTTCTTAACTGATTTTTCTAAAAAGTCATTAACATTAGTTATCATTTTTTACCCTTTTTATAAGTTTAAATTTTAATAAATTTTCTATTATGTCTTTTAGCTCGAAAGCCTTGATATCAAGGATATTGGCTATATCGATTATGTCCTTTTTACCATCACAAAAGGCTAAAAAACTTGCAATTGGTGGAGGGATATTTTTAACATTTATGGTATGATAGAGTCCTCTTTTTCCTAAATTTGGTTCGCAAATGGTTGTGGCCTTGTAGGTTTCATTTAATTCTAAGCTTAAAATTATTTCTTGCATAGCCTTTAAGGATCCATTTAGACCATCAACACTTATAAAATCAAGATTATCTAAGCTTGTGTGATATTCTTTGTATTCTGCGTACTTAGAACGACAAATTCCAACTACATTTAGATTTACTAAAGGATTATTATATTGTCTTTCATCACTTCCTCTATATAAAAAGCTATACTGCTTAAAATTTGGCTTATCTTTTAAAATATGCAAGGCTACCTTATCACTTAATGAGTTAGAATTTGGAGTATTAATCAAAGAATAAGCTAAATTATCTCCAACGCAAGATAGCACAAAACCGGCCTTAACATATCTTTGTAAGTGATTTAAATTCTTACTTAAATAGCAAATTGAACCTATGGTTTCAGGTATAAAAACAAAACGATAATTATATTTTCTTTTTTTCAAGCTTTTAAGCCATTTAAAAAGACCTGCCGAGACACAAGGACCACTTAACTCGTTATTTGCCATTGAAGGATGACATAAATAGGTAGATATTAAAATTTCATTTTTATTTTTAGTAGTTGATTTTATAAGACTATCTGCAAAATGCAAATTCCCTTTTTCATTAAAATTTGAGTCAATAAAAAGCTTATAAATTCCTTTTTTTAATTTTAATCTTTGATTATGAGTAAGGCAAAAGCCAAAACGTCTTTTATAATAGCTTGTTACATAAGGAATGGCATCTGGCATATTTGGCAAAGAATATAAATAATTTTGAAGCTCATCAAGGCTAAGGCTTAAATTCACAGGGCAAGAATAGTTTAAAATATGTAAATTATTCTCTTTAAAATCACAAATTTTTTTATTATCAGGACTTAAAATATAAGCATCTTTTATATTCCATTCAGGTGGCACGACCCAATCAAACACCTTAGTACCACTTTTTACAGAGTGAATTTTTAAGCTACTTTCTCCCATAAACTCATCAATGATTTTCAGGCTTTGTAAAAAGCCATCACCAGTGATAGAACGACAAATTGGAAAAAGCTTTTTTGCTAATTCAAACACCTAAAACCTTATGATTTAAAATTGCTAAAAGTAGTCTTTTTGCGAAAAAAATTGTATAGAAAAAAAAAAAAAAAAAAACGCAAGATTGAATTTAATAAAAATTTAAGTTAGTGATTTTTGCTGTTTATGATAAAAAATTTAAATTTTTAAAAACGTGATTAATGATAGAAGATTTAAACTTTAAAGTGATTTTTTGAAAATTTTCGCCTTGCGTTTTTTTTTGTATATAATTTCATCGCAACTATGAAAGAAGCTCCCCTGCTTAAAAATACTAGTCCCCCTACATATAGTAGGGTGGCTTTTTATAGTTAGCAATAATCCTTTTTGCACTCTTTTAAAAGCTTAAAAAGATTATCCCTAACATAAATAGCATCTTGCAAACTCATTTCTTGGTGGCAAGGAATGCTAAGTTCTGCCTTATAAAAATTATCTGCATTTTCAAGGAAAATTTCGCCCATTTTCTTTTTATAAAAGCCAAATTCATAGGTTGGCTTATAATGGACTTGTACGCCTATGTTTAAGTCAAGTAGCTTAGCAAAAAGCGTTTCTTTTAAGCAATAAAACTCAGGAAAAAGTAAGATAGGATACAAATGCCTAGAACTTTTTTTATATTCTTTAATCTTAATTGTGGAAAAATAAGGATTTTTCTCAAATTCCTTATCGTAAAATTTAGCTATTTCTTCTCTTTTTTCTAAATTTTTATCTAGCTTTTTAAGTTGGTTTATACCCAATGCACAAGCTACATCACTTAACCTATAATTATAGCCAAGTTCTATCATATCGCTATCATAAAGCTTTTTTTTAACTATGCCATGACTTCTTAAAAGCCTTACTTTTTTAATTAATTCTTCATCATCGCTTAAAACTGCCCCACCTTCAAAGGTAGTAATAGGCTTAACAGGATGAAAAGAAAAAACGCTTAAATTCGCCATTTTTCCCACCTTTTCATCCTTAAACATAGCCCCTAAGGCATGACTAGCATCATCAAGCAAAGGGATTTTATAATCCTTACTAAGCTTTGAAATTTTATCTATCTCAACGCTATTTCCAGCATAATCTACAACGCAAATCGCCCCTATATTTTGAGAACTTATCCTAAGCCTTTCTTCAAGCTTTTTTTCATCTATGTTTCCATCGCTTTTTATGTCTATAAATTCTACACTTGCCCCTGCCATTAAAGTAGCATTTGCAGTAGCTACAAAGCTAATAGGAGTACTAAGCACTATTTTATCCTTAACATTTAAGGCTAAAAATGCTAAGTGAAGTGCTGAGGTGGCCGAATTTACCACACAAGCATACTTAACCCCAACATAACTTGCCAAGGCTTCTTCAAATTCATCTACCTTTTTTCCACCCGTTAAAATATCACTTTTCAAGCTATCAATTACGATTTGAATGTCGTTTTCATCTATGTTTTGGTGAGAATAGCTAAGCATTAAAAAGCCCCTGTGTGTTCTATTATGTCTAAAAGTTCTTCTTTACTGGCCCAGGATGGGTTATTATCAGAACTATAAGAAAAGCCATCCCTAACCTTTTTTCCAATCTCGCCCTTTGCATTTTTACTAAAATCTACATCAATATTTGTAAAACTTATACTAGGACTTATAATATAATATTTTTCAAATTCATATGTTAAATGACTATCATCGCTCGAAATCATTATCTCGTGTAATTTTTCACCAGGTCTTATGCCTATAATCCTTATATCTAAATTTGAATCAAGGGCTTTAGCTAAATCTGTTATTTTCATTGAAGGAATTTTTGGGATAAAAATTTCACCCCCATGCATTCTTTCAAAATTGCTTAAAACAAATTTTACGCCTTCTTCTAAGGATATCCAAAATCTAGTCATTCTTTCATCAGTAATTGGCAAGGATTTTTCACCCTTAGCTATTAATTTTTTAAAAAAGGGTACAACAGAACCCCTTGAACCTACCACATTTCCATATCTTGTAACGCTAAATCTTGTTTTTTTGCTACCTGCTATATTATTTGCTGCGACAAAAAGCTTATCACTGGCTAATTTTGTAGCCCCATATAAATTCACAGGATTGCAAGCCTTATCAGTAGATAGAGCTATGCATTTTAAGACATTATTTGCTAAACAAGCATCGATTACATTTTGAGCCCCGTTAATATTTGTCTTAATGCACTCCATAGGATTATACTCAGCAATTGGTACATGTTTAATGGCTGCTGCATGTATCACAAAATCCACATCTCTCATAGCAGTTATTAACCTATCTTTATCCCTAACATCACCTATAAAATAACGCATACAATGGGCATTAAACACTGACGCCATTTCAAACTGCTTTAACTCGTCTCTTGAATAAATAATAATCTTATTTGGCTTATAATTTTGAAGTAAAATTTTTGTATAAGTCTTACCAAAAGAACCGGTCCCACCCGTGATTAAAATGTTTTTACCATTAAACATAATTATCCTTTATTTACTCAAATTTTCATCTAAAAAAAGAGGCTTAGAAATTGGCATGTGTGCACCAACTACAGGTATTTTATTTTTTTTAAAATAGTCTAAAAAATACGCCCTATTCTTAGCTGCCTGGGTTTTATTATTATCATAAACCACATTTATATTTGGACTTTTACTTTGTATATCATAAAAATGCACTAAATCACCCATAAAAACTAACTCCTCGCCTGATTCGCTTTTAATGGATATTAAATTGTGCCCCGGGGTATGCCCATAAGCTTTTATAGCGAAAAGCTTTATATCATCATCAAGCATAGGAAATCTTTCTTTAAAAAAATGCACCTTACTAAAAGCATTTAAGGCCTTTTTTGTGTTTTCATTTGTGGAATTTAACCAAAAATTTAACTCATTTTCATCTATGAAAAGCTGGGCGTTTACAAAGTTATTTTGGCCTTCTTTATCTAAAATTCCACCTACGTGGTCGGGGTGTGCATGAGTTAAAATAAGATGAGTAATATCGCTAAAATCAATGCCAATATTGTTTAATTCAAGCTTTAATTTTGCTTGATTGTGTGGAAAGCCTGTGTCTATTAATATATTAAAATTTTTAGTTTTAATAAAGATTATATTTAATTGATTTGGCTTTAAATTTGAAAAAGTAGAAATGAAATTTTTTTCTTCGTTGTTATTTGATACTAATTTTGTAGTATCAAGCTTACTTTCTTGCAAGGATATCACATACACACTAGCCCCTTGCATTTGCGTAAAATAATTTTTATTTAAATCATTTGCAAACAAAACACTTAAAAAGCTAAGCAAAGATAAAAGAATTCTCATTTTTTGTCCTTTATAAAAATTTAGTTATTGTAATATTTTTTAAATTTAATTTCAATAAAT
>NZ_VJNV01000009.1 GCF_008633915.1 Campylobacter sp. LR291e
ACTTTACAATAAGTAAAATAAATTGTGGCTAAGAATATAAAAAATTTTAACTCACGCAAAAAAGGGAGTCAAACTCCCTTTAAAATTTCTTATGCCTTGCATCTTCTATAATCTCATTAGCCATATTATCAACTGTGTCGCTTATTTGTTTTGAACGACTTGCAATTTGAGCGTTTTGCTGGGTTATGTTTTCAAGTTCTATAATGGCTTCATCAATGTGTTTTATACTTTGAGTTTGGGTATTTATGCTATCTGCCATATCGTTTATTGATTGTACCAATACATTTGTATTAACTTCTATTTCGCCAAGGGATTTTTGAGTTCTTTCTGCTAGTTTTCTAACTTCATCGGCCACTACGGCAAAGCCACGTCCGTATTCTCCAGCCCTTGCTGCTTCAATGGCTGCATTTAGTGCAAGTAAATTTGTTTGTTCAGCAATATCCTTTATAATGTTAACAATGCCCTTAATATCATCACTTTGTCTAATCACATCTAAAATCTTGCTATTTATACTTTGCATTGACGCATTTGTATCTTGGGTAGCTTGTGAGGTTTGTTCTAGGGACTGCATTTGTAAATTTGTGCTTTCTTCTAGGGCTGAGACATCTTCTTTTAATAAGTGAGATTTTTCCTTTAAATTTTGTGCTATGTTTGAAGACTCATTAAGCATTCTTGAAATGGCTATGCCTATTTTATTGATATTTACTTCAAGTCCTTTTGGCTTTTCAATCCTAGCTGTAAAGTCATTTTCATCAAAGGATTTTAAAAGCTTACTAATGGAATTTAAGTCATCGCCTACTAATTCTTGCAAGGTTAAGGACATTTCATTTAAAGAATCTCTTAATTGATTCATTTGTGGATTTAGGCTTTTTGTTTTTATCTTTCTTCCAAATTTGCCATCTTTTGTTTCCTTAACTATATTTACAACCTCATTAACCAAATTTGAATCAAGCTTCATACTTTGTTGAATTTGTTCTATATTTTTATTAATGGCACTTGCTATTATGCCTAACTCATCATTGCTTTTAACATTAATAGTGCTTGTATGTTTTATTTTATGATTTAAAAAATCAAAAAAGGAGTTAATGCCCTTTTGTATAATGTGAATTTGACTTAGACTTTTACTTACAAGCACACTAATTAAGATAAGTACTATTATAATAGCACAGGCACTAACTATAATCTGCTTAATAAAGGCCCTATTTATCGCATCAGTGTAAAAACTTTCCTTTGTTATAGAACACACCATGTAAGGTGAATCACTTGCATTTGTACACATTATGGCGTAGTTTATATTGTTATCATCTTTTGCGTAAAATAGGGCTTCTTCACTTTTTTTAAGCAGGTTAGGATTTGCTTTGATAGCATTTGCTATATTTTCACTCAGTTTATTTTTGCTAAGAATTTTTTCACTATTTTCGTGAAATAAAATTTCACCCTCTGGGCTATAAACTGCTGCATAAGATATGCTAGAATGAGATTTTGCTAAGACGTCATTTGAAAAGGTTACCATATTATAAGTACTACTTGCAACACCTATTAAATTTCCCGTTTTATCATAAAATGGGGTTGAATAACCTATAGAAATTTTACCTGTACTATGTGCCTTATAAGGCTTTACTATTATAGTATCTTTTGCGATTTTAGCATCCTTATACCAGGGTCTATTTTGCATATCATAGCCTGTGCTTAAATCTAAAATTCTACCATCATTGTAGTGGTTTTTATTTGTCTTTTCATAGCCAACAAACACTAAGTCAAAGCCATAAGAATCCTTTGTTAATTGCGTTAAAAGTCTTACTTCTTCATTGCTTAAATTTGGATTTTTGCTAAGTTCGTTTGCTAATGATTTTATAGCATTTAAGCGATTTTTGCCATATTCATCAAAGCTATCTACCACATTTTCCATCAATTGATATTGATTTGTCCTTAACATATCATAAGCATTTGATTTAAAATCTAAATAGCTTAAAGTATTTGAGATAATCAAAATACAAATAATCATAATGCCAACTGATAGAGTTATTTTAAAACTAAGTCCTTTATTTTTCATAATTTTTCCTTTATTAAATTGATATAAAAATTATACAAAATTATAAATAGATATCTAATGCGAAGTGACAAAATATTAAAATTTTATTTGTAAAAATGTGTAGAAAAAACACATTTTTTTTTCTAAAAAAGGCTTGTTACTAAGAGAAATAAGGGATTAAAAGGCAGAATTTTCCGCCTTTTTTTAAATGCCCAATGCAAGCTTAAATACTACAAATACAACAGCTCCCATAATAGCAGCAGCAGGTAGGGTTATAATCCAAGCTAGACCTATAGGTTTCATCATGCCCCATTTTGCATTTTTACTATAAAATCCTACGCCTAAAACTGCCCCTATTAAGATATGAGTTGAAGAAACAGGGATACCAAATTGAGTAGCAAGTAAGATAACTATACTAGCTCCTAATTCAGCACTAAAACCAGTTGTTGGCTTAATATCAGCTAGTTTTGAACCAACGGTTGAAATAACTTCTTTTCCTAAGAACCAAAGTCCTATAACTAAGGCTACCCCAAACATTAAGATTATAGCAAAAGGAACGGGAGCGGTTGGGTTTATGGTTTGAGTTCTAAGTACGTCTAGTATAGCAGAAAACGGCCCAAGTGCGTTTGCAATGTCGTTTGCCCCATGTGAAAATGCAAAGCTTGATGCGGTAAAAATTTGAAACCAAGAAAAGATTCTATCGATTGTCTTGCTTAATTCGGTTTTTTTAACGATTTTTACCACAGCTAGTGTTATAACATAGGCTACCAAAGCGATTATAAATACTATCCACACATTTTGTACAATATCAAGTGTATTTACATTACTTAGTGCCTTAAAGAAAAACATTGAAGCAATTACAGCAGCCCCGACGCAAGCGACAATCGGTACATAAATTCTTAAATGTGAAAAGGCATCAATTTCTTTTTCTTTTTTCTTAAATTCTTTTAATTTCTTTTTATAAGAAGTTTTTACATTTTCATCTTCTTCATCATCGTCATTTTCATCAAGTACAATTTGGCTAAGTTCTATGATTTGTTCGCTTTGTACCTTAGCCTTTAAGGTTTTAAAGTATTCTTCTTTAAATTTCTTTCTTTCTTGTTTTATTTGCTTTGTTAAAACGCTTGATTCTTGTGATGGTCTTAGAATTTTCTTGTGTATAAAAGAAAAGATAATATAAGCAGCAATGCCCCCTAAAACAGGTGATATAACCCAAGATATGGCTATTTCTCCTATCTTGCCCCAGTTTACCATGGATAAGGTTTCGGTCCCACTAAAGCTATAAAGACCCATAGTTACACTTGCCCCGACTATACCACCTATAATGCTATGAGTGGTTGAAACTGGCAATCCTCTTTTTGTAGCTATGAAAATCCAAGCACCCGAACTTAACAAGGCTGAAAGCATGATAATAACAAAAATCATAGGATTTAAGTCATCAGGTAAAACAACTATGCTACTTCTAATGGTTTTTGTAACCTCAGAACCAGCAAACACAGCCCCACTTAACTCAAAAACAGCTGCAATTACCAAGGCTTGTTTAACAGTAAGGGTTTTTGCCCCAACACTTGTCCCAAATGAATTTGCAACGTCATTTCCACCTATGTTAAATGCCATAAATATACCAAAAATACTTGCTAGGATAAATAAAACTAAGTAGTGATTAGGTATGTAATTATAACCCCATATAATAAAGGCTACAACGCTTAGAATAAATACTCCGATAGCTAAAAGACTATCTTTTTTCACTTTAAATCCTTTTTTGAAATATAAAATTTTATTATACTACACATTGAATTAAACTTAGGCAAAAATTAAGATAAGTTAATTTTATGAGTAATTTAGTAACATTACTTATTTTTAAAAATAAACATTTTTTAAATAAAAAACTAACATATAATATTAAAATATTATAAAAACTTATTTAAAAAGTAACTATAAAATTAATTTTATATTAAAATTTATCTTTGTTTAAATTTATATTTTATAATACTTAGTAAGGAGATTATGATAATGATTAAAAACTTGTGTGTTTTATTTATGATAAGTTTTAGCCTTGCTGATATGAATTTTAGTAGAAAGATTACTCATTTTGATTTTAATAAAAGCAAAGATTCTCCAAAACAAGTAAGCACAGAAAGCATAAGTTATCAAGATGGTTTTAATCAACTTTTACAAAATGCCCTTGAAAGTACAAATAGGACTGATAAGGCAAAGGGCAGTATAGATATAGAAAATAGGATTGTTGAGATTACAAATTTATATTCTTTGTATGATGGGGTATATAATTCTTTATTTTTTCAAAGGGATTTAGTTTTAGCACAAGAAGATTATATATATTCAGGGGGTCTAGTAAATCGCTTTGAAATGGATGGTTATTTTTTAGGGTTTAATGGCTTTATAGATAAGCAAAAAAATTATAAAAACGATACTAGCGTGGGAGCTGAATTTGCTTATACACACTT
Organism: Campylobacter sp. LR291e; assembly: GCF_008633915.1. GTDB lineage: Bacteria > Campylobacterota > Campylobacteria > Campylobacterales > Campylobacteraceae > Campylobacter_D. The sequence continues at coordinate 4,498 of NZ_VJNV01000009.1, forward strand.
TGTTAAGGCTTATACAAATTATTATATGCCAGATGAAGAAAAGGAAAGTTTGCAATACGGGCTAAGTTGCATAATACCAAATTTTAAAATGTTTGTTTTTGATATTAGCAAGGATAGTGAAAAATCAAATTATCAAATTTCTTACACGCCTTTTTATATCTTTGATATAAGTATTTTATACAGAGATTATGATGATGAGCTTACAAAAAGTGATACTATTATTCAATTTGGCTTTAATTTAAAGTTAAATGAGCGAATTTCTCAGCAATTTAAGAAAAAATATAATAGCTTTGAAGAGGTCAATCGCTATAATTTTTTAGAAAGAATTCACTAAATTTTTTATATAATAAGGCATTTTTTTAATAAGGAAAGATATGCGTAAAATACTTAGTTTAATGATTGTAGCACTTTTTATTATAAGTTGTGCAAATAATGATGAAGGTCTTAAAATAGGCATAGCCCCCAATTATAAGCCCTTTGATTATAAACAAGATGGAAAATTAACCGGCTTTGATGTTGATTTAGTAGAAATGATAGCTAAGAAAGAAGGTATAAAAATAACTTGGCAAGAACTTAGCTTTGATGGGCTTATTCCAGCCTTAAAAACAAGTAAAATTAACATGATAGCCTCTGCTATGAGTAAGACAGAAGAAAGGGCAAAAAATGTTGATTTTAGCGATACTTATTATCTAACTAAAAATCTTTACATAAAGCATAAAGATAACACAAAGCTTAAAAATAAAGATGATTTAACTAACCTTAAAATAGGTGTTCAACTTGGCACCTTGCAAGAAGTGGCCGCAAAAAATATTAAAAATGCAGATGTTCAAACAAATGAAGACTTAAATATAGCCATTTTAGCCTTAAAAAATAAAAAAATTGATGCAGTGGTTGCTGATAAAGACGTGGCTAGAGGCTATTTAAAAGAAAATGCTGAATTAGAAGTATTTTTTGAAGAAAATGATGGAAGTAGCGGACTTAGCTTTGCCTTTGAAAAGGATAAACATAAAGAAATAATTTTAAAATTTAATAGAACCTTGCAAGAATTTAAGCAAGATGGCAGTTATGAAAAATTGCTTGAAAAATATGATTTAAAATGAGTAAAAAATACCTTTTAAAACACCAAAATAAGGAAGTTTTAGAATTTGAAGTACAAAATGATATTTTAGATTTTAATACTAAGCAAGATTACAAACATAATTTTGCTAATATTTTTAGGGTACAAAACGCTAGGATAATAAATGAGAAATTTTTACCACTTTATTTTAGTAAAAAAGCAAATACCATTAATCAAGAAATGCAAAAATGGCTTAGTATAAGGCAAATTCCAAGATATAGAATCAATCAAAGGCAAATTTTTTCAACCCTTACTAAAAAAGCAAGGCTTAATATAGATGAGTATTTAAATAAAACCCTTGCTTTGTCTATAAATGATAGTTATTTTATAAGCCCTTTGTATAAAAATTACGATTGGGAAAAAGTAAATTTATACAAAAATGATATTGATAAAAGTCTAATGAAAGTCGCCTTTTTGGGCAAAGAAAAATACATTGACAAAGGACTTATTTTATCGCCTGAATTTACAACGGGCGGTTCTCTTAATAAGGCTTGGAATAAAAAAAATGATAAATTTTATCTTTATAAGGGCAATGGGCGAAAGATTATAGATAATAGGCTTGATAAAAATAAAATCATAGTTTATGGCACAAAAGAGGCCTTTGGTGAATTTTATATGGCACAAATTGCTAAGATTATGAATTTTCCTTGCGTTGAATACGATTTAAAAACATTTTATAATAATCTAGTTTGTGTTTGTGAAAGCTTTACTAATGAAAATGAGGGCTTTGTGGCAATGAGTAATTTTATCATAGACAAAAGGCTTAAAATGTATTTTGATAAAAATACCTGGCAAGATATAATGATATTTGATGGCTTAATAGCTAATCTTGCAAGAAACTATACAAATTTTGGCTTTATAATCAATAATAATACAAATGAACTTTTAAGACCAGCACCTCTTTTTGATAATGGTTTTTCTTTATTTAACTTACTTAAAGAAAATCAGTTAAGGGATATTGAAAATGCAGTTTTCAAATGGAAAAGCTTTTTTGGAGTGCCTATTTTAAAGCAATTTTTTACCTTTTTGCAAAAAAGGCATATTGAAGGCTTGGAAAGGTTAAGTACCTTTCATTTTATAAGGCATAGTGAATTTAATCTTAATGAAGAATGGCTTGAAAGTATTGAAAATTATTTGCAAAATATAGCTAAAAAGGGTTTAAAACAGCTTGTTTTAAGTAAAAATCATTTAAATATAACGCTTTAATATATAATTTAAGAATTTGAAAAAAGTTAAATATTTTTTAAATTTTTGCCCTTTTTATTTGTTTTTTATGTTAAAATATCTAATCAACGATTTTAAAAAGAAGGAGAAAAAATGACATTAGATGTCAAATATCCTATTGTGGGATTTGAAAAAACTAGCAAGGTTGAACTCAGCAAAATCGATGATTTATTCGTTCAAATTAAAAGCCTTGACGGAGATGATTTTACAATCGTTCTTATCAATCCTTATGCGATTAGACCAGAGTATGAATTTGATATTCCTGCAAATTACCAAGCCTTACTTGGAATAACTAATGATTCAAAGCACGTAGAAATTTATAACACAGTTGGACTTGCTAAAACAGTTGGTGAATCAACAGTGAATTTCTTAGCACCCTTTGTTATAAATAAAGATAATAATACAATCGTGCAAGTTATTTTGGATATTGGGTACTATCCTAATTATTTTCAAGCTGATAAAATTTCAAAGTATATAAAGCAATAATGCCAAGTATTTATATACTTGCAAATGGAGTTATGGCACAGGCCTTAGCCCATGGTTTGAAAGATAATTATGAAGTCATTTTTGTGGGTCGCAACCTTTCAAAATTATCTTCTTTAAAAGAGCAAGGCTTTAAAACCTTGCTTTATGAAAATTTTAACCTAGATGATAAAAATGCCATTCTTGCCTTTAAGCCTTATGCCTTTGATGAAGTTTCTACATTACTTCGAGGCGAGGCAAAAATTCTTATCTCAGTTTTGGCAAATACAAATTTAAATAAACTTTCTTCTATAAAAGCACAAAATATAGTTAGAATTATGCCAAATATTGCTGCAAAATATAAGGTATCAGCTACCCCTTTTGTTTTGAAAAATGAAAAATTTAAGGATGAAATTTTAGCCATTTTGCAAAGTTTTGGTTATGCTTATGAGTTAGATAATGAAGAACAAATGCCAGTAGCAACTGCTATTTGTGGCTGTGGTCCTGCTTTTTTAGCAATGGTTGCTGAAAGCATAGCAGGAGGTGGCGTTTTAGAAGGGCTTAATAAAAATTTAAGCTATGATTTAACAAAGGCACTTTTTAAAAGCACGAGTGAGCTTTTAAAGCACGAACACCCTGCCATTATTAAAGAAAATGTTTGCTCACCAGCAGGAGTTAGCATAAAGGGCGTTAGGGCACTTGAAAAAAATGGCATAAGAACGGCATTTTTTGAAGCAATTAGTGCTAGTTCAAATAAATGAAAGCCTTTTCATTAATAGAACTTGTAGCTGTCATAATCATCTTGGGCATAGTTTTTTCAGGCTTTTTTAAATTTCACGAACAAAGCTATATTTTTAGTTCTTATATAAATTATTTACAAAAATTATATGATTTAGAAAAAGAACTTTATCAAAATCCACAAACTAGTCTTATAAGTCTTCAAATAAGTTCTTTTGGCGAAGTAAAATTAAACCAAAATAAAGCAAGTAATTCAAATTTTAGCTTAAATTCATTAGTAGCAAATGAAAATAATTTAAGCGTGTATTTTAAATGAAACAAGCTTTTAGTTTGGTTGAAAACATACTTGTAATAGTACTTTTAGGCATAATCTTTGCCGTTATTTTTAAGCCCTTGCAAGAAAGTTATCGCTTAAATTTCACGCATTTAAAAGAAGATAGCTTGACAATTGACATAAATTTAGCCCTTTTATTTATGGATAAAATACTTTCAAACTGCATTGATATAAACATTGAAAATAATGGTTTTAATTGCTTATTAAAAGATAGTGAAAATTTATTAAATTTAGAAAATAAAAAACTTTCTTTGTTAAATTCATCCTTGCTTTTAAAAATAAATTCTCATTTTTATATACCAAATGCTAAATTAAGTCAAATTTTAGAAAATAGAAAAAAACTTTTTAATGATAGCAATCAAAGAATTTTTGCCCTTAATGACGATAAATTAATCACCTTACAAGTTATTAATGATAATAATGTTAGCGTAAGTAGTGATTTTAATGGCTTTTTTACGCCCATACTTGCTAAGATTAATTTTAGTTTAGAAAATGATGATTTAATTTATAATATCTATCCAAATATTACAGATGAAAGTCTTAAACAAAGTGCTATTTTAGCAAAAAATATAAGCGAATTTAAGCTTAGTTATAATACAAATTTTTATAGCTTAAAGCTTTGTGTTAAGGATTTTTGCTTAGAAAAGTTGGCATTATGAAAAATGCCTATGCCTTATTTAGTGCTGTTTTTATTATATCTTTTATAGCATTAATCATTAGCCTAAGCCTTAATATAACAAGCTATACACCAAGAATAGTAAGCGATACGCATAAATATTTACAAGGCAAAATTTTAGCCTCAAATGGAAAAAATTTAGCAAAATACTTTTTATATATAGCAAAAAATGATAATAAAGAATGCCTAAATTCCATAAGTTTTAATTATCCAAGTATAAATGATACTATAAGGATTGATTATTTTTATGCCTTTGGTGAGTGTGAAAATTTTGTTTTTAAAAATATAAATAGTGACGTAAATTTATCAAAAGAAGGGGTAATAACAGCAAATATAAGCGTTTCTATAAATGCAAATAAAGGTGTTAATGAAGAAATTTTTATAAATAAAAAATATAGTTTTGTAGCTAAAGAAGCCTTTTTTAATTAGTTTCTAAATTTAAAAAATTTAGAAACTAAATATATTATAAGCCTTCAAATGGATTACTTATAACATTTTTTCTATCAACTATGTAAGGGATTAGTGCCACATGTCTAGCCCTTTTAATAGCAACTTCTACCATTTCTTGATATTTCTTGCTAGTCCCTGTTAAGCGACGAGGCATAATCTTAAAACGTTCAGACAAAGCATGTTTTAACATAGCTGTATCTTTGTAATCTATGAACTCAACCTTAGCCTCGGTGTATTTGCAATATTTGCGTGAATATTTTCTTTTTTCTGCCATAATGTATCCTTTTAAAATGGTAACTCTTTATCTTCGTCATCATAAGCGTCAACGTCGATTTCTTTGAGTTTTTCTTGGTTTTGGTTTTGTAAATTTTGCTGTGGAGATGGACCTTTTGGAAAATTTGCATTGTAATTGTTTTGTCTAAAATTTCTATCTTCGCCATATGGGTCATAACTATTGCCCTGAGACATGTAGTTATTGTTATAGCCACTAGAATTTGGACTATAATTATTTCCCCCTCCTTGACCTCCCCCTAGCATTTCCATAGTTTCGACATAAACGCTATGTTTTGAGCGATTTTGACCATTTTGATCAACCCATTGTTCAAAACGCAAACGTCCATCAATCAAAATTTTACTGCCCTTACGCAAATATTGATTTGCTATTTCTGCTGTACGACCAAAAAAGCTAATATCAATAAAGCAAGTTTCATCTCTTTTTTCACCTGTATTAGCTGTATATTTTCTAGTTACAGCAATAGCCGATGAACCAATCGCCGTACCACTTGCAATGTATCGTACTTCAATGTCTCTTGTTAAATTCCCAACCAAAACAACTTTGTTAAACATATCTTTTCCTATTGAATTTCAGGTGCATCTATAGGTTTGATTTCTTTTTTAGATTGTTTAATACCATGACTTAGCTTTTCCCAAGCAGCAATTTCTTTTTTGTTTTCATACTTAACAATCAAAAATCTAATCACTTCTTCTGTAATTCTAAGCACCCTTTCAAGTTCGGCGATTAAGGTAGTAGGTGCCTTAAAATAAATTACAAAATATGTTCCTCTTTCGTATTTTTTAATCTTATAAGCAAGCTTTCTAGTGCCCATAGGAACAACGCTTTCAATGGTACCACCATTTGAGTTAAGAATTTCTTTAACAAATTCCACCTTAGCATTAAGCTCTTCTTCTGTCAAAGTAGGCTTTAAAATAAATAAAACCTCGTAGTGTTTCATATTTTCTCCTTGTGGATATTAAGCCCATTTTTTTAAAAAAACAGGCAAGGATTTTGCATAAAGCAAGAGTTGAATTTTAGCTAAAAAAACTTAATTTGTTATAAATAAAATTTAGTGCATAAACCTTAAAATATCATTAAAGGTTGCAAAAATCATTAAGCTTAAAAGCAAAGCCATTCCACCATAACTTAAGTATTCAAAGACCTTTAAAGGCACTTTTTTTCCAAAAAACATTTCATATAAATTAAACAAAATATGACCCCCGTCAAGCATAGGAATAGGCAATAAATTTAAGATTCCAAGATTTATAGAAATTAATGCAGTAATAAGTAAAAGCACCGATAAACTAATACCAGCAGCCTTTGAAGTAACATCAACCATGGTTATAATGCCACCTAAATTTTTTGCTTCTATCTCACCGTTTATTAATTTTGCAATGCCTTTTACTATAAGTAAGGACGCGTTTATGCTTTCTTCATAAGCATATTTTAAGCCATCAAGCCCCTTATAATAAATAGTAGTTAAATTTTGTGCTGGATAAATGCCAAGTAAGGGTTTTTGTATCATTTGCATAAATTCATTGTAAGAGGTACCTAGTGTAGGCGTAACTGATAAATTCAAGTTTTCATTTTCTCTTTTTATCAGTATATTTAAATTTCCACCACTTAGCAAGGGCGAAATTTCATCAAAACTTTTAATACTAACCCCATTAATAGCTAAAATAATATCCCCTTCTTTAAAACCAGCCATTTTTGCAGCAGAATTTTCACTAAATCCACCGATTTGAGCTACCCTTTTTTCAACCCCTAAATTTGCAATCATCAAATAAAGCAAAAAGGCTAAAAATATATTAAAAAAAGGACCTGCAAAGAGTATATAAATTTTCTTCAAAGGACTTAATAGGCTATAACTTCCTTCTTCAAAGACCTCTTTGCTAGGACTTAAATCATCTTGTCCTTTAAGCTTTACATACCCTCCAAAGGGCAAGGCACTAAGCCTATATTTTGTATTATTAATCTCTTTTTCTAAAAGGGCTTTTCCAAAGCCTATACTAAAAACTTCAACCTTAACCTTTAAGGATTTCGCAGCTAAAAAATGCCCTAATTCATGAAAAAATATCAAAAAAGAAATCACTAAAAGCGTGATTAAAAATTCAAAAGAATAATAATGCACCCCCAAAGCAATAACCAAAATAAGAAAAATTAAAGATTTCATCGTATACCTAACTTAATAAATTTCACATATTTATAAATGTATTCTAAACCAGAATAAAGGGTTAAGAAAAAGGCTACATAAAGGATAATATCGCCAAATTGCCATTGCATAGTTAAAAAAATGATAGCTGTCATTTGAAAGCCAGTTTTAAGCTTACCAGCAAAGGATGCACTTACATTTAAATTTTCACTTGCCATAACCACCCTAAAACCTGTGATAAAAAATTCCCTTACAAGTATCAAATAAATAATCCACTCATTTGCCCTGCCCAAAATCAAAAGCCCCAAAAATGCTGCTAAGATAAGCATTTTATCAGCTAATGGATCTAAAATAGCCCCAAGTTTAGTTGCTTGTTTCCAAGTCCTTGCCACAAAGCCATCAAAAAAATCACTCAACGCAGCTATGCCAAAAACAAGGGTTGCAAAATAATCAATCCAGCTTTGATGAATATTCTCAAAATAATGCGTCATTAAAAAAAATAATAATGGAGCTAAAATCATCCTAAGCAAAGCAAGAGTATTTGGCAAATTCATCTTTTTTTTCAAACCCTTAAAATCTAAAAATATAATATTTTATCTTAAAAATATTAATATAGCAATTTTAATCGTTTTAGCTAAGTTTTTAAATTTTTTAATCATTTTTCATCTCTTTCAAAAAAAGTTTGAAAAATATATTTTTTAAACTTTTTTGGGGTAAAAATGTTTTATATAATTAATATTTTTTGAGATTTAAATGATAAATTTTCATAAATATTAATGCTTTAAATTCATAAATTTCAAGTATTAAACAATTTTTTAATTTTTCTTATATCTTTTCTTTAATTCCTTTATATCTTTAAAAATAAATTTTAATAAACCTAAACGCCATTTATTTTTATAAGCTTTAATCCAAGCAGAACCAAGTTTATAAGTAAAATATTTTTGTATTTTTAAAGCTTCTTGATAATCACTATAATATTTAAGTGGTATAGAAGCGTCTAAATAATCTAAATTTTTATGGTTGATAGCAGTTGCAAATAATAAATAAGGTATTTTTAAGCAAGATATAAAAGAATGAGAATTTTCTATAAGAATTTTGCCAAATTTATAAGAAAGATGATTTTTTACTATTACAACAGACATGCCATAAATACAAAAAAATGTCTTGCATAAGTCATTATTAATGGGTTTTTGTATTGTAGTTTTTAAGGCATTTACAAACCTAGTTTCACAATATTTTAAAAAAATATCATAATTAAGCATAAAATAATATTTTTTAAAAATATCTAATTTTATTTGTTTTAAATAAAAACTAGCTTTTTCAAAATCATACACTTTCAAACAAGAATCAATCACTAAACATAACAAAACAGGGTGTTTATCAAAGTCAAGTCCTCTAAGTAAAAATTCTTGTATAGCTTTTTCATCTTTATTTAATTTTCTTGCAAAAATATATAATACTATAGTAGAATACACATTTTGCAAATAATGGATTTTAATAGTGGCAAAGTTTTTATTTATAATATCAAAAATTTTTTCTTGTTTAAAAATAGTATTATAATGAGTAGGATATTTAGTGCTTCCTATGGCACTAGCTAATCTTGAAAAGCCACTTCCACCACTATAAATTTCTTTTGCATTAGACATAAATATTAGCTCAGAAAAGGTTTGTTTAAATTTATCAAGCTTAGTATCTATAAAAGTTCTTATAAAATAAATTTCTTTGTTATATTTTTCTTTTATATAAGTTTTTAAATTTAATGCTTGTTCTTCATCTTCATAGGCTAAAAAAACCTTTTTATCAAAATTTAAAATTATAAGTTCTAGGGCTATTTCAGTTGGCATTGCTTTGAATAAGATAAAATTTTCATGTGCCAACCACATTCTTTTGCCATAAACAATATCTCCACTTCTTATGTGAATTACCACAAAATCTCCAAGTTTTTTTGCTTTTTCATTCATATCTTGCATTAAGCTTTTTAATTCTTTTTTAAAAGGCAATTCATAAAATAAAATTTTATATTCTGTTAAATAATTATCTGGTAAATTTGCAACATTTAAAAAACCATGTCCCATAAAATAACCAAAGGTTTGAGTAAAATTTTCTTTTTTTTCATACTCTTTTAATGTTAGCCTAGGCAAGGATAGATTACTCCAACTCCATTTAAATTCTTTTTCATCATAACAATGATTAAATAAAAACTCTTTTTCAAAAAGATCTTCTTTTTTAGCAATATCTATAAAATCATCAACTTTTAACTCACTCCATAAAAAACCAAATTTTAAATTCGTATGCCTTGCTAAATAAATAGCATTTAAAATAGCTATGATTCTATCGCCTAAACCAGAATTATGAATAGGCATAATGATTAAATTTATCTTTCTTTTAAAAATTTTTATATCTAATTCATGGCTTAAATTTTCAAATTTTATAAATCTTAGTTCTTTTGTAGCATAAAGTTGTACTTCTGTATATTCTTCATAAAATTTAAACAAAGTTTTATCACAAACTACAAATTTTTCATCATCTTTTGCAATGCTAACTACGACATTTTTATCATTAAATCTTATTATATCAATGTCTATATCTTTACCTAAATCATATATTATGCAAGTATCTTTTTTTATAATATCATTATCTAAAATATCACAATCTATTTCTTTAAAAATCAACTTTCTACCCTATCTAGTTCTAAAATCGCATCTATAATTCTTTTACAAGCCTTGCCATCTTTATAGGCAAAAACTTGCATATTTTCTAAGTATTTTTTGTCCGGCTTAAAATCATTTTTAGATAAAAGTTCAAGTTCTTTTAATAGGCTTTGCAAATCATACACCACAGGTCCAAAGCCATTTTTTTCATAGTTAAAATAACCTTGCTGGTATGTATGATTATTAAAATTTTCTTTTTTGTCAAATTGATAATAAATTACTGGTTTGTTTAAATAAGCCATTTCAAAGGATATGGAAGAATAATCAGTAATCATAAGCTTAGCCCTTTTCAATAAGGCTTGATAGGATTCATTTGATACTTTTATATGAATTGGAAATTTTTTAAAAAAATTAAGCATGATTGGGTGTGGGCGAAAGATGATTTCATAGCCGTGTTTTTGGGCTAATTCTTTTAAAAAATCACTTTGTAAAAGATTATTTATCATTATAAAAAACTCACTTTTATAAAAATTATTATTTTTATAAAAATTAATATCCGAAAAATCACCTAAATACCTTCTCCAACTAGGCGTTATAAGTATGGTATTTGTTAAACTATCATGCCTTGCTAAGCCACTTAGTAAAACTTCTTTTTTACCAAATTTATACTTAGAAAAATCGCTTGCAATAGCCTTGTACTCATTTTTTGAAGAAGTTATAAATAAGGATATATTTTTTGAATTAAGCCATTCATGTAAATCATTTAAAATGACCCCATGTTGTAAAAAAATAAATTCTTTATTATTAAAATCCTTTAATATCACATAATCTGCTTGTGAGCTTAAAAACTTACCAGCTTTCAAAATAGTCTTATAATAAGCCTTGCTTTGATAATCTATTAGCTTAAAATCATCTTTTTTAAGCCTACCCCAATCTTCACTTTTCTTAGAAAGTACAAAATAAATTTCTTGTTTAGGGTAGTGTTTTTGCACATATTTATATAGGTGTTCAGCGTTATCATCAGCTTGATTATGTCTATCCATAAAAATCCAAGCCTTACCCTGAGCAGCTAAGAAGCTTAATTTTTTAGTAATTAAACTTATATCAAATCTTAGATAATCTTTATTGCTAAAATTAATAAAGGCTTTTTTATTATTTATAATGGCTGTTAAAATTTGTGCTTTTAGATTTAGCTTTATCCAAAGTCTTATTTCACATATAAAAACTCGTCCTAAAAAGTCATTTAAAACTATTTTTTTATATCTTATATCTTGCCTTACTTCATCGCACAATATATCAATATTTTCATTAATATCGTTTGTATAATAAGAAAACAAAACCATATTTTTAGCTTTATCAAATTCTTTTATAAACATAGTTTGAATATGTGGTTTTTCATTTTTAAAGCAGTTTAAGATACCTATTTTATGCCAAAAAGCTAGATTAGAAAGCCTATAATTTAAAATGCTATCTTTATCAATCAATTTAAAACACTCATCAAGCAGGCTTAAATATTCTTTTTTTTCGCTATCATTTAATAAAGAAAGATTGTTTTCGTTATTAATTATAGGCTTTATTTGATAAGATATATGATAAAGACAAACAAGCTGGGTATTAAAGGGTATAAAATTTAATTTTTCTTTATACTCTTTTAAAAGCTTAAAGCATCCTTCTTTAATAGTAGTTAAAAAATAATCTTTGCTAAGAGAATTATCAAGCAAAGAACTCTTATCACTTCTTTTTCTATAATAATACCTTGCATCTTTTAAAAAGGCGATTTTACACCCATAATTATTTAGTAAAAATATATTTATAAAAAAAGCATCTTCAAAATTTGGTTTTATTTTTTCATTAAATTTTAAATTATTTATTAAACCTAGCCTTATTTCTGTTGCATGTGTGCATAATTGTATAAAATCATTTGTAGTATTAGTATTTATAATAATATCTTCTTTAAATTTATATCTTAATGGATGAGTATCATCAAGCATCGTATATTGTTCTTTGTAAAAAATCAAATTTGTAGCAATTAAGGCTAAATTCTCATGCTCATTTAAAAATTTATCCACTTCATAAAAATACTCAAAATCTATAAAATCATCACTATCCTTAAAACTAATATAAGTTTTTTCTTTATTTAATTTTAAATCTTTAATAAATTCTAAGCCCGTATTTCTAGCACTTGCAGGACCATCATTTTTTTTATGTATATAAAAGATATTCTTACTAAATTTATTTTGATATTTTTTAATTATATTAGCACTATTATCAATACTTCCATCATCAATCATAATAAGCAAAATATTATTTTTAAAATCAAGCCTTTGATTAATAAAGCTTTTAAAATAATCGTTTAAATATTTAGCACTATTATAACAAGCAGTAATTACTATAAATTTATATTCGCTTTTTTTCTTTTTTGCCTTCACAGAATTTATAATTCCTTTTATCAAAAAGTTCTTTTTTAAGATAGCATCCACAAAAAAAGCTTTAGGATTTTGTCTAAGTTTAAGTAATTTTTTTCTTAAACGTATCATGGTTTAATCCTTAAAACTTAAAATAACTTTAAAAGTTTGAAAACTACTATTTTCAAACTTTTATTAAGAAATTTTTAAGGAATTAAATGCCTAAACTTAAGGATTTTAAGCTAAATTTAAATTTTAAAGATTTTGTGAAAAAAAAGAATTGTTAGATAAATTTAAACTTAAATTTGAAAAAAAAAAAAAAACAGAAAATTTAAGTTTGATTATAGAGAAAATAAAGTACAATTCACTTTTTAAAGACTAAAAAATCAAAAATTTTTGCGTGATTTTTTAAGCTTTTTTGTTTTGAAAATAGTAGTTTTCAAACTTTTAAAGTTATTTTAAGTTTTAAGGATTATTTTGCATTTAAATCGTAAAAGGGTTTTAACCTTTGGGACCTTTGATTTGTTTCATTTTGGGCACCTAAAGCTTTTAGAAAGGGCTGCTACTTATGGAGATGAACTTTTTGTAGGTATTAGTTCAGATAAACTAAATTTTAGCAAGAAAAATCGTTATCCTATAATGAATGAGATAGAAAGGGCTCATATAGTAGCTGGTTTAAAATTTGTAAATAGCGTATTTTTAGAAGAAAGTTTGGAGTTAAAAAGAGAGTATTTAAAAAGATATAATGCTGATATTTTGATAATGGGCGATGACTGGGCTGGTAAGTTTGACGAATTTAAGGATATTTGTGAGGTTATTTACTTGCCAAGGACACAAAATATATCAACTAGTGAGCTTTTACAAAGAATTAAAAATGACTTTCAAGGCTAGGTTGATTTTTGCTTATAGACAAAGCAGAACTAAGCTTTTTTTGGTTTTTGCTTATATTTTAGAAAGTCTTTTACAAAATGCAAGATTAAAACGAGCAGACAAATTAATCAATTTTTTAGATTTTTTTAATATAAATTTAGCAAAGCTTTACAAGGCAAGATTATATTTTACAAAGGGTGATTTTGAAAAAGCCTTAACTTACATAAATGCCTTTTTAAGCAAAACAAAAAGCATAGATGCAAGTTATTTTAAATGTGAAATTTTAAAATTTTTAGGAAAAAAAGAAGAAGCCTTTATCTTAATAGAAAATTTAATTAAAACAAGTGATAGGATAAAGTCTTGGGATATCTTAGCAAAATTAATACAAGATGATAAAGATTTTTTAAGAGTAGAAAAAATTTATAAGCAAAATTTAAATAATTTTACCAAATTTAAAAGTCATAAACACGAGATAGCAAGGCATTTAAGTTGTATTCAAATTCCCATAAATAGCGAAGAAGTTTTTAAATTTCAAAAAAATTTAGTAAAAGTTGTGCTTTTAAGTGGCAAAAATCAACAATCAATCAAAAAAGCAATGTCTTTAAAAAACGCCCTACAAGCCTTGCAAGATTTAGACAAGCTTTTTAAAAAACACAATAAAGAATATTTTTTAATAAGTGGTACTTTCTTAGGTCTTATTAGGGATAAAAATTTTATAAGCACAGATTATGATATAGATTTAGGCGTTTTTGATATAAAGCTTAAAGACTTGCAAAGTATGATTATAAAAGATAGCAATTTTATCTTAGCTAGTTTATACCATGAACATTTTGTGCAGTTTTATCACTTAAATGGCATTTATATAGATATTTTTATACATTATAAAGAAGGAGATAAAATTTATCATAATGGGGATTTTTTAAGGTGGAAAAATTCCTTTTTTACCCTTACTGATTATGAATTTTTAGGCTTAAAGGCAAAAGCCCCTTTAAATCATAACTTATATTTAGAAGAAAATTACGGTCCTAATTGGCAAGTACCAAAAAATAGCTTAGAATTTAATAGCTTTTTAGATACTCCAAATTTAGAAGTAACAAACGAAAAACAAATGATAATTTGCCTTTATTATTTGTTAATGAGTGATTTTGCTAAAAATAATAAGAAAAGAATTTTAGAAAAACTTAAATTTTATAAAGAAGATGAATTTATAAAAGAATGCTTAAAGGATGAAAATGAATAAAGCCTTATTTTATCTATTTTATTTGATTGCTATGAAAATTTATCATAGGGATAAGGATTATGAAAAAGCAAGAATGTACTATGAAAAAGCTAGTAAATATATGCCAGAACACGCAAAAAATTATTTTAAAATAGGCATGTGCTTTTTTAAGGTACAAGATTATTCAATGGCGATTGATGCCTTTAATCACGCCTTAGAACTTAACCCAAATAATGAAAACTGGAAACAACAATTAAATCAAGCTGAAGACGCAAACACAAGCATTTTTAAGGCTGAAAAATTATGGTGGAAAGAAATTTTAGACTTAGAACATTTAATTAATAAAAAGGGCAAAAAATACATTTTACTACTTGACCTAGCTACTGCCTTGCAAAAAATGAAGTATTTTCAAAGGGCAGCTAGTGTTTATGAAGAATGCATTAAGCTTTGTGAAAACAAGGAAAAACTAAGTACTTTATACTATGAAATGGGTTATTGCCTACAAATGCTTAATGAAAATGAAAAGGCAAAAAAAGCCTATGAAAATGCTATAAAGCAAGATAGTTTAGCTAGTGAAAGTAAAAATGCAAAATTAATTGGAGTTGGAATTTTCCATGAGATAAATGGCAGGTGGTCCTTGGCAAATAAGGCTTATTTAAAACAGCTTGAAATTAAAATTTCAGATGAATTATACGATAAAATAGGGCTTAGTTATGAGATTTTGTATGATTTTGAAAACGCACTAATTTATTATGAAAAATGTTTAGAATTAAACTATCAAAGGGCTTTAACGCATTTTAATCTAGCAAGAATTTATGAAAGAAAAGAAAATTTTCAAAAAGCAGTACTTCACTTTGAAGAAGCAGCAAATAGGACAAATGTAAAAAGAACTGAATATTTATATAGGCTTGGACTTTGCTTAGCTAAGTTAGGGCAAGAAAAAAGGGCAAATGAGGTCTTTTTACAAATGCAAATTGTAAGCGTTACTACACTTGTAGGGGGGGGGAGATGAATTATGACCAAAGCATTGAAGAATCGCAATTTTAATTTTAAGGCTCGTTACAATCATTTTTATGAAAACGAACCCATAAGGGAAAAAACTATACTTTATGAGGTCTTTCATGGACGCCTTATGAGTTGCAATCCCTATGCTATTTTTAAAGCATTATTAAAGGATGAAAGATTTAAGGATTTTACTCATATTTGGGTCTTAGAAGATAGTAAATTTTTGCAAGATGAGTATAAGAGGCTTAAGAATTTAATAGTAGTTAAAAGGGGCAGTGATAATTACCTAAGATACCTTGCAAGTGCTAAATATCTTATAAATAATGCTACCTTTGGGGAGTATTTTATACGCAAGCAGGGGCAATTTTATCTAAATACCTGGCATGGAACACCCTTAAAATGCCTTGGAAAGCATATAAAAACTTCTTTTATGGAACATGCAAACAGTCAAAGAAATTTTTTACAAACAACGCATATAGTTAACCCAAATGAATTTACTCAAAATGTTATCTTAAAAGACTATGATATAGCTGATATTTATAGTGGCAAGTCCTTAGTAAGTGGCTATGCTAGAAATGATTTAAATTATGATGAAGTTGCAAAACAAAAATTAAAGCAAAGGTTTAATATAAAAGAAAGCGAAAGAGTGCTTTTATATGCCCCAACTTTTAGAGGACATTTTGGCGAGGCAAATTTTGAGTACGAGGTCATCACGAAACTTCTCAAAGAGTTAGCCGTAATGCCCTTTAAAATTCTTTTTAAAGGGCATTACGAAACTCTTAAATATATAGAAAAAATAGGCAGTAGAATTTATGATGCAAATGATAGAGATATTGACACGAACGAGCTTTTAAGCATAGTTGATATTTTAATCACTGATTATTCTAGTATAGCCTTTGATTTTATGTGTATGGATAAAAGTATAATTTATTATTGTTATGATTATGAAGAGTATAAAAAAGAAAGGGGAGTGTATTTTGATTTAAAGGACTTGGGGCTTTCTTATTGCAAAAGTATCGAAGAAGTAAAAGTTCTTTTAAGCGATGAAGGCTTTTTAAATAAAAAGGGAAAATATGCCCATTTAAAAGAAAAATTTTTTCCACTAGATGATAAAAACGCTACAAAAAGGGTGATTGATTTTTTCTTTTTTGATGAATTTGATGAAAGTAGATTATATAAAAAAGAACATAACAAAATAAATCTTTTATTTTTTGAAGGTCCCTTTATACCAAATGGCATTACAAGTGCCTTTAAAAGCCTTGTAAATATCATTGACAAAGAAAAATACTCTATAAATGTACTTATAGAACCAGGCGTAATTGACGCATTTGCTGAAAGAAAGGCTATATTTAACGAGATTAAAGATAAATGTAACGTGCTTTGCAAGACGGGGGCTTTAAATTTAAGTGTTGAAGAGGAATTTTTACTAACGCATGTTGAATTTAGCATAAAAAGGACAAATGAACTACAAGAACAAGCCTTTAAAAAGGCATATGAAAGGGAATTTAAAAGAAATTTTGGCGATGCTAATTTTAACGTGTTAATCCAGTATGATGGCTATACTAGGCTTTTAAATCTCTTATTTGCCTATGCAAAAGGGGATTTTAAAAAGATAATTTATCTGCATAATAACATGTTAGGAGAGTGTCAAAAACGTTTTCCTTACCTTGAAATGACTTTTAATATCTATGATAAGTATGATTTTTTACTTTCTGTAAGTAAGGATACAAATGAGTTAAATTTAAAGGATTTAAGTGAGATTTATAATATACAAAAAGATAAATTCAAACCAGCTCCAAATTTCATAAATGCAGATGAGATTTTAGCAAAATCAAAGCTAGATTTAGACAAAAAGGGTTTAAAGTACTTTAAACAAGGCTTTCAAATCTTTATAAATATAGCCCGTTTAAGCATAGAAAAGGACCAAGCAAAGCTTATAAGGGCATTTTGTAACATTCATAAAAAATACCCAAAAACTAGGCTTTTAATCTTAGGCGATGGTCCTTTAAAGCCTGATTTAACTAGACTTATAAAAGAACTTAGACTTAAAAATAGTGTATTTTTACTAGGTT
Organism: Campylobacter sp. LR291e; assembly: GCF_008633915.1. Lineage (GTDB taxonomy): Bacteria > Campylobacterota > Campylobacteria > Campylobacterales > Campylobacteraceae > Campylobacter_D. Next base: position 22,147 of record NZ_VJNV01000009.1, read on the forward strand.
ACATTGCAAATCCTTATCCTTACTTAAAAAAATCATCTTGTTTTGTGATGTCTTCCCTTCATGAAGGACAACCCCTTGTCCTTCATGAAGCTATGCTTTTAAATATTCCAATAGTAAGTGTGGATTATGAATTTGGGGCGACAGAAGTACTTGAAAATGGCAAATATGGACTTATTACCCAAAATAATCAACAAGCCTTAGAAGATGGTCTTGAAGCCTTTTTGAAAGGAGAGGTTAAACAGGTGGAATTTAACTATCAAGCCTATAATGAAAGGGCTTTGAAGAATTTGGAAAGATTTATAGATAATGAATGATTTAAAATTTATAGCAGCTAGGATTGACGGGCTTGGAGGTCGTCTTTATACTATAGTAAATGCTATGATTTTAGCTTATAAAAGCAATTGTCAATGGGGTTTTTGTTGGCATGATTATTATAAAAATGCTATCAAGGCTTATGAAAATATAGTAAAAGAAGAGGATTTTTTTTCTAAGGACTTTGTGCAAAAATATTCTTTTACTAAAAGCATAGCCCCTGCTTCTCCCTTATTTTTTCAAAATGGCAAAAAAAACATAGAAGCATTAATAAAAAAGCCTTGGGACAAAGAATTTGGATATTACGCACCCTTGCTTAATTTAAATAATCAATTAAGCGATATAAGCGAGAAAGAATATAAAAATTTATTTGAGAAATTTTTTAAAGAAATAGATTTTTGCGATGAAATAAAAGAAAATTTAAAAAAGATTGATAATAAGGCAAAAGACTTAAAAGACTTTGTGGCTATTCATTTTAGAGGAAAGGATATAATCTATCAAGAAGACGTTAACATTTATTGCTTAGCTTCTATGTTTTATAAATTAATGCCTATTGAGATAGTAAAAGAGATTATAGAAAATGAAAAGGATAAAAATATAATCTTATTTTCTGATATGGATGAAAATGCTAGGATAGTTTGTGATGACTTTGCAAAAAAAGGCATTAAAATTCAACTTGCAAGTGAAATTTTAAAAGCTTATAAAACCAAAAGAACGAAGTATGATTTATATGAAGTATATTTTTTATCAAAGGCTAGGACAATTTATAGAGGGGGAAGCTCGCTTTTTTCTAGATTTGCTACCATGATAGGAAAAGCTAAAAGCGTAGATATTTATGCTGATAAAAAAGAAACAATAAATATAATATTAAAAAATCATAATTATTTTAAAACAGATGAAGAGTTAAGAGCAAGTTCTTTGTTTGTAGCTTATATGTTAGCCAAAAAGCAAAATTTTGATAAAGAATTTTTACTAGACTTGATTACAAAGGCAAATGCCTATAAACACACAAATGTAACTATAACTCATCATCTTATAATAATGCTTGGTTTAAATGAAAAATTTGATGAAATAGAACAATGTTTGCAAAAACAAGACTTAGATAAATTCAGCAAAAGCTTATTTTTAAAAACCTTTGCAGGAATAATTTTTAGTGAAAGTTTTGATATTTATTTAAAAGCAGCTAATGCTAATAGACCTTTAATTTGTTTTATAGCTTCTAAAATTTATGCTTTTAAAAAAGATTTATTAAAGGCTTTTCAATATGCTAAAATGGCTTATGATAATGGTAATTTACAAATTATTAAAGAACTTTATTTATCTTTAAGTAGAGAGTATGCTTTACATTTAAAGCAAGAATTA